>NZ_JMCL01000001.1 GCF_000690905.1 Pseudomonas sp. Ant30-3
AAACTCTTCAGTTCAAACATCTTTGGGTTTTTAAGAAACCCTAAACTTGGCTCAGCAATCGTTGGTTACATCTTTGATTTCTCGCGGAGTAACTTGTGATGCTGATAATCTTGTTGACTATCAGTCTGACTCCACAAGCACCCACACGAATTGCTTGATTCAGTTGTTAAAGAGCGGTTGGTTAAGATCTTTCGTCTCAACCGAGGCGCGCATTCTACAGCGCTTCGTGTTTCTGTCAAGCGGTTATTTTAAGAAGTTTTCAAAGTTTCGCTTGGAAATCCTTAACAACTTCAACCACTTGCGCTTCCGATCTCTCGTTAGCGGGAGGCGAATTCTACAGCGTTACTCGCTGCTGTCAACACCTCTTTTTCTGCGCTTTCGACCGAGAAGATCGAATCGTCAAAAGAGCCAAACAACACCGCTCTTCCAACTCCTTCCAGGCTTCGATGATCTGAAGCAAGTCACTGTCGAAAACCGCTTAACTCATTGTTTACCAAGGAGTTTTCCGTTTCGACTGCGCCGGAAGTGGGGCGAATTATAGACTTCCAGAATCTGCCGTCAACCCCTAATTTATGCTTTTCTATCAATAACTTGCAGGAAGACCCGAAACAGCCGTTCTGCCTCCTATATAGAGAGTAAAACCAGGCCTTCTATATAGAAGAGGTAGTCACAGCACACCCGACTCTTGCAGAGCCGACACCGCACTGGCATCCATACCCAATACCCGCTGCAAAACGTCCGCTGTGTGTTCACCCAACAAAGGCGGCGCGTTGCGGTACTCCACAGGCGTTTCGGACAGCCGAATAGGGCTAGCGACCTGCGGCACTAGTCCAGCTAATACGTGAGGCAACTCAATGGCCAAGCCACGCGCCTTCACCTGAGGATCTGCAAACATCTGCGCCAGATCATTGATCGGCCCACACGGCACACCCGCCTGCTCCAATTGCGTCACCCACTGAGCCGTAGTCTTGAACACCGTTGCCTGCCTTATCAACGGAATCAGCTCCGCCCGGTTTGCTACGCGCAACTTGTTGGTGGCGAAGCGCACGTCATCTGCCCACTGCGGCTGCCCCGCCACCTCTGCGAACTTACGGAATTGGCCGTCATTGCCCACGGTGAGGATGAAATCGCCATCTGCCGTAGGAAAATCCTGATAGGGAACGATATTCGGGTGCGCATTGCCCAATCGCTTGGGCGCACTCCCCGTCGTCAAGTAGTTCATCGCCTGATTAGCCAGGCACGCCACCTGAACATCCAGCAATGCCATATCGATGTGCTGACCACCACCTACCTGTTCTCGATGCGCAAGCGCAGCAAGAATCGCTACCGTCGAATAAAGGCCGGTCAGGATGTCCGTCAATGCCACGCCGACTTTCACCGGTCCCGCTCCCTCATCTCCTTCCGGTTGACCGGTGAGGCTCATCAAGCCGCCCAATCCTTGAATCATGAAGTCGTATCCGGCGCGCTTGGCGTAAGGACCGGTCTGACCGAAACCCGTGATCGAGCAATAAATCAGATTCGGATTGGCCACCTTCAACGACTCATAGTCCAATCCATAAGCCGCCAGCCCGCCGACTTTGAAGTTCTCGATCAGGATGTCCGACTTGGCCGCCAGTTCGCGCACCAGCGCCTGACCCTTCGGGCGCGTGAAATCGATGGTCACCGATTGCTTGTTGCGATTGGCTGACAGGTAATAGGCAGCCTCGCTGGTGTTCTCGCCATAGGCGTCTTTCAGAAAAGGAGGCCCCCAGGCGCGCGTGTCATCGCCATTGCCCGGACGCTCAACCTTGATCACCTCAGCGCCAAGGTCCGCCAGTATCTGCCCGGCCCAGGGGCCGGCGAGTACTCGCGACAAATCCAGTACTCGCAAATGAGAAAGCGCGCCCATGACGTTCTCCTATTAATAGAACGCCTGAAGGCCGGTCTGCGCGCGGCCGAGGATCAGCGCATGCACGTCGTGAGTCCCCTCATAAGTGTTCACCACTTCCAGGTTGACCAGGTGACGGGCCACGCCGAATTCATCAGAGATACCATTACCACCCAACATGTCACGTGCCATGCGAGCGATATCGAGCGACTTGCCACAGGAGTTGCGCTTCATCATCGAGGTGATCTCGACTGCTGCCGTACCTTCATCCTTCATGCGCCCCAGACGCAGGCAGCCTTGCAACGCCAAGGTGATGTCGGTCTGCATGTCAGCGAGTTTCTTCTGGATCAGTTGAGTAGCGGCCAGCGGGCGACCGAACTGCTTGCGATCCAGCGTGTACTGGCGAGCGGTGTGCCAGCAGAATTCGGCAGCGCCGAGTGCACCCCAGGATATGCCGTAACGTGCCGAGTTCAGGCAGGTGAACGGACCTTTCAAGCCACGTACATCAGGGAAGATGTTTTCTTCCGGTACAAAAACGTTGTCCATGACGATTTCACCGGTAATGGAGGCGCGCAGTCCCACTTTGCCGTGGATCGCCGGTGCGCTCAGGCCTTTCCAGCCTTTTTCCAGAACAAAACCACGGATGTCGCCCGCGTCGTCCTTGCCCCAGACCACGAATACGTCAGCGATCGGGCTGTTGGTGATCCACATCTTGCTGCCGGTCAGGCTGTAGCCGCCTTCCACTTTGCGCGCACGAGTAATCATCGCACCCGGGTCGGAACCGTGGTCAGGCTCTGTCAGACCGAAGCAGCCAATCCATTCGCCAGTCGCCAGTTTCGGCAGATATTTCTGCTTCTGGGCTTCGGTACCAAACTCATTGATTGGCACCATCACCAGAGAGGATTGCACGCTCATCATTGAGCGGTAGCCCGAATCGACGCGCTCCACCTCACGAGCAATGAGCCCGTAGCTGACATAATTCAGACCGCTGCCGCCGTACTGCTCCGGGATAGTTGCGCCCAACAGGCCCACTTCACCCATCTCGCGAAAAATCGCCGGATCAGTCTTTTCATGACGGAAAGCTTCAAGCACGCGCGGCGCAAGCTTCTGCTGAGCGAATTGCTCTGCCGTGTCGCGAATCATGCGTTCTTCTTCGGTGAGCTGTTGATCCAGTAGCAGGGGATCGATCCAGTTGAAGCTAGCTTTGCCGCCCATGAGTGCGTCCTCTCGAATCGGGTCAAATAACGTGGACTGATCCTAGGCGCCGTTTAGCGTGTGCGCAAACGAGGAATTAGCATACTGTTGTGCTAATTTCTCACTCCGTAACGTTGCGAAACCGGCTTTTCGCGATGTATTAGTGAGGTTGAAGTACATGCGCAGAAAGATACCCAGTACTACGGCGCTGATCAGCTTTGAGGCGGCGGCACGCAACGAAAGCTTTACCAAGGCGGCCTTGGAGCTTTCCCTCACGCAGGGAGCCATTTGCCGACAGATTGCCAGCCTCGAAGAATTCCTGGGCGTGGAGCTGTTCCGACGTTCGCGACGTGGCGTGAAGTTGACGGAAGCCGGGCTTTCCTACAGCCGCAGGGTTGCAACCCAACTGGATGCCGTCGAGCGGGATACGCTGTCGGTCATGGGCCAACAGGGCGCCAACGTGATTGAACTGGCGGTGGTGCCGACCTTCGGCACTCAATGGCTGCTGCCACGACTCAAGGATTTTCAGCAGAAGCATCCAGAGGTGACGGTCAACCTCACTAACCGCACCCGGCCATTTCTGTTCGCCGACACCGACTTCGATGCCGCTATCTACTTCGGCGATGCGGACTGGTCAGGTACCGAATCCCACAGGCTGATGGGCGAAAATCCTATGCCCGTGTGCAGCCCCGTCCTGCTTGCCGAGATGACAAGTCTGAGTGCCGCTGAGATCGCCGAGCTGCCGCTGCTTCAGCAAACCACCCGCCCCTATGCCTGGCGTCAGTGGTTCAACTCGCAATACCTCAATATCCCCCGAGACATGACAGGTCCACGCTACGAGCTATTCTCCATGCTTGCCCAGGCGGCGATGCATGACATGGGCATTGCGCTGATCCCGCCGTTTCTGATTCAGCGTGAGCTGGCGGAGAAGCGTCTGGTGATTGCCAACTCTCAAGCGCTCGCCAGCATCAAGGCTTACTACCTGATGATTCCAGAGCGAAAAGTCGAATCCGCGTCGCTGAAGGCTTTTCGCGATTGGCTGGTGAACCAGGCGCACAGCTACAGCCTGCATGAATAAAGGCTTACGGCTTTAGCTGACCCCGTAGTCAGTAATTTTAGAGCCCTACAGATATAACTATTTGTCGCATATTCATAGACTGTACCGAGAGGCGGCACAAACGTCCCACAAGCGCCTTAAAACGTGGCTTTCAGCGGCTATCACAGCGCAATAATCCTGAATTCAAGCTGCCGATGTGGAAATTGTTGGATTTCAGCCAAAATCGTTACAGGGCGCGGCCTGCAAGGCATTGAGCTGTGCAGTTGCGACATTCGGTCACAGGGTGACTTGTAGTTAATTTTCCGTCACCCGTCATAATCCCTTGAAGGGCACAAAATTCGCCTGCAAAATGCCGCGCCCCGCCCTGATTCGGCGGGACCGTGCTGATCGGCCGCCCCAGCGCACCATCCGAAGTGCCTGGGTTTACTCAACAAGATCACGCAGGAGATTTGACGTGCACATTGGTGTTCCTCTCGAAACCCAAACGGGTGAAACGCGGGTTGCTGCAACCCCGGAAACCATCAAGAAGCTGATCGGCCAAGGTCATAGGATTACCGTTCAAAGCGGCGCCGGCTTAAATGCCAGTGTCGTTGACAGCGCCTATGAAGCGGCAGGCGCGACGATTGGCAGCGCCAACGATGCGTTTGGTGCCGAGCTGATTCTCAAGGTGGTCGCCCCCAGTGACAGCGAGCTGGCGCTGATAAAGAGCGGCACCGTGGTGGTTGGCATGCTCAACCCGTTCAGCAATGAAACGATTTCCAAACTGGCTGAGTGCGGGATTACCGCTTTCGCACTGGAGGCCGCGCCGCGCACTTCCCGTGCGCAGAGTCTGGATGTGCTGTCGTCTCAAGCGAACATCGCCGGTTACAAGGCTGTCCTGCTCGCTGCGCACCATTATCCCCGCTTCATGCCAATGCTGATGACTGCTGCGGGTACCGTCAAAGCGGCGCGCGTGCTGATCCTGGGCGCCGGCGTGGCCGGTCTGCAGGCCATCGCCACAGCCAAACGGCTGGGTGCAGTAATCGAGGCTTCCGATGTGCGGCCTGCGGTTAAGGAGCAGATTGAATCCCTCGGCGCCAAATTCGTCGACGTGCCGTACGAGACCGATGAAGAGCGCGAATGCGCCGTCGGTGTTGGCGGTTATGCGCGGCCCATGCCGGCCAGCTGGATGCAACGCCAGGCCCTGGCTGTACACGAGCGTGCCAAACAGGCTGACATCGTCATTACCACCGCACTGATTCCGGGGCGCAAGGCGCCGACTTTGTTGAGCGCCGAAACCGTGGCGCAGATGAAGCCGGGCTCTGTGGTCATCGATCTTGCTGCTGCGCAAGGCGGCAACTGCCCGCTGACCGTGGCCGACCAGGTCGTCGTCGAAAATGGCGTGACCATTTGCGGCCCGACCAACCTCGCCGGCGCGGTAGCGGCAGATGCTTCGGCACTGTATGCGCGCAACCTGCTGGACTTCCTCAAGCTGGTCTTCAATAAAGAAGGCCAATTCGAAGTGAACCTCGAAGATGACATCGTCGCCGCGTGCCTGATGTGCCGCGACGGCCAAGTCATCCGTAAAAACGCCTAAGCAGGGATTCAGACGATGGAAGAGCTTATCTCCCCCGGTATCTACAACCTGATCATCTTCGTGCTGGCGATTTATGTCGGTTATCACGTGGTCTGGAACGTCACACCTGCACTGCACACGCCATTGATGGCGGTGACCAACGCGATCTCGGCGATCGTGATCGTCGGCGCCATGCTGGCAGCAGCGTTGACCGTCACGCCTCTGGGCAAAACCATGGGCACGCTGGCGGTAGCGCTTGCGGCGGTCAACGTATTTGGTGGCTTCCTGGTCACCCGCAGGATGCTCGAGATGTTCAAGAAAAAAGCCCCGAAAGTAAAAGAAGAGGCGCCAAAGTAATGAGCATGAATCTTGTAACGACGCTCTACTTGATCGCGTCCATCTGCTTCATCCAGGCCCTCAAAGGCCTTTCGCACCCGACCACATCGCGGCGCGGCAACCTGTTCGGCATGCTCGGCATGGGCCTGGCGATTCTCACGACCGTTGGTTTGATTTATAAGCTCGGCACCGAGCTTGCGACTGTAGGCATCGGTTACGTCATCGTCGGCTTGCTGGTCGGCGGCACTGCCGGTTCGATCATGGCCAAACGCGTTGAAATGACCAAGATGCCGGAGCTGGTTGCCTTCATGCATAGCATGATCGGGCTGGCAGCGGTGTTCATCGCGATCGCTGCAGTGGTTGAGCCGCAATCCCTGGGCATCGTCAAACAGCTGGGCGATGCGATCCCTGCCGGCAACCGTCTGGAGTTGTTCCTCGGCGCCGCCATCGGTGCCATCACGTTCTCCGGTTCGGTGATCGCGTTCGGCAAACTCTCGGGCAAATACAAGTTCCGCCTGTTCCAGGGCGCACCGGTACAGTTTAGCGGTCAGCACAAACTGAACTTGCTGTTGGGCCTTGCAACGCTGGCCCTGGGTATCACCTTCATGTTGACCGGCAACCTGACTGCCTTCGCGCTGATGCTGGTTCTGGCGTTCGTGATGGGTGTGCTGATCATCATCCCTATCGGCGGCGCCGACATGCCGGTGGTGGTGTCGATGCTCAACAGTTATTCCGGTTGGGCGGCAGCGGGGATCGGCTTCTCGCTGAACAACTCGATGCTGATCATCGCCGGCTCGCTGGTAGGTTCGTCGGGTGCGATCCTCTCTTACATCATGTGCAAGGCGATGAACCGTTCCTTCTTTAATGTACTGCTGGGAGGTTTCGGCAACACCGCCGAGGCAGGTCCTGCAGGCGATAAGGAAGCTCGTCCGGTCAAATCCGGTTCGGCCGATGATGCAACGTTCCTGCTGACCAACGCCGACACCGTGATCATCGTTCCAGGCTACGGTCTGGCGGTAGCGCGCGCGCAGCACGCACTGAAAGAGCTGACGGAAAAACTGATCCATCGTGGTGTGACCGTAAAGTATGCGATCCACCCGGTTGCGGGTCGTATGCCTGGGCACATGAACGTCTTGCTGGCCGAGGCGGAAGTGCCTTATGACCAGGTGTTCGAGATGGAAGACATCAACTCCGAGTTCGGTCAGGCCGACGTGGTCTTGGTTCTCGGCGCCAACGACGTGGTCAACCCGGCGGCGAAGAACGATCCGAAATCGCCAATCGCCGGCATGCCGATTCTCGAAGCCTTCAAGGCCAAGACGATCATCGTCAACAAGCGCTCGATGGCCAGCGGTTATGCCGGCCTGGATAACGAGCTGTTCTATCTGGACAAGACCATGATGGTGTTTGGCGACGCCAAGAAAGTCATCGAGGACATGGTCAAAGCTGTCGAATAATCCGTTCGGCTAAACAAACGCCCCGACATTTTGGGGCGTTTTTGTTTGCGTCTGTTACCGATCCGGTAACGATGTTTTGTCTGAAACCCGCCAAATAGACGCCTCGAATGCGACTTTTGTAGCGGGACGCGCACCCGCTAAATTCACTAGACTGCGGACCTTGCTTTCGACACCCGAGAAACCCTCCATGTACCGTGATCGTATTCGCCTGTCTTCGTTGTTGGATAAAGTGATGAGTGCCGCCGATGCGGCCGCGCTGATTGAAGACGGCATGACCGTCGGCATGAGTGGTTTCACTCGCGCCGGTGAGGCCAAAGCCGTGCCTCAGGCATTGGCCGAACGCGCCAAGATCTCCCCGCTTAAAATTACCCTGATGACCGGAGCCAGCCTGGGCAACGACCTCGACAAGCAACTCACTGAAGCGGGCGTGCTGTCGCGACGTATGCCGTTTCAGGTCGATAGCACATTGCGCAAGGCGATCAATGCCGGCGAGGTGATGTTTATTGATCAGCATCTTTCGGAAACGGTGGAGCAACTGCGCAATCAGCAGCTCAAGCTTCCGGACATCGCAGTGATCGAAGCCGTGGCAATCACCGAGCAAGGCCATATCGTGCCGACGACATCGGTGGGCAACTCGGCCAGCTTTGCCATTTTCGCCAAGCAGGTGATTGTCGAGATCAACCTGGCGCACAACCCGAATCTTGAAGGCTTGCACGACATCTATATCCCCACCTACCGTCCGACGCGCACGCCGATCCCGCTGGTCAAGGTCGATGATCGCATTGGCAGCACCGCGATACCGATTCCGCCGGAAAAGATTGTCGCCATCGTGATCACCCATCAGCCTGACTCACCGTCGACCGTGTTGCCGCCGGACGTTGAGACCCAGGCCATTGCCGACCACCTGATCGACTTCTTCAAGCAAGAAGTGGCTGCCGGACGCATGACCAACAAGCTCGGTCCGTTGCAGGCCGGCATTGGCACCATCGCCAATTCGGTGATGTGTGGCTTGATCGACTCACCGTTCGAAGACCTGACGATGTACTCCGAGGTGTTGCAGGATTCGACGTTCGACCTGATCGATGCCGGCAAGCTGAGTTTTGCCTCGGGCAGCTCGATCACCTTGTCGAGCCGTCGCAACGCCGATGTCTTTGGCAATCTGGAGCGCTACAAGGACAAGCTGATTCTGCGCCCGCAGGAGATTTCCAACCATCCTGAAGTGGTGCGGCGGCTGGGCATCATCGGCATTAACACGGCGCTGGAATTCGACCTGTACGGTAACGTCAATTCAACGCATGTCTGCGGCACACGAATGATGAACGGGATTGGCGGATCGGGCGATTTTGCGCGTAATGCGCATTTGGCGATTTTCGTCACCAAGTCGATTGCCAAGGGCGGGGCCATCTCTAGTGTGGTGCCGATGGTGAGTCACGTCGATCACACGGAACATGACGTGGACATTCTGGTTACCGAGACAGGCTTGGCGGACCTGCGGGGCCTGGCCCCACGCGAGCGGGCTCGGGTGATCATCGATAACTGCGTGCACACGGATTACCGCCAGGCACTTGATGACTACTTTACTGCCGCCTGTGCGTTGGGTGGGCATACGCCGCATATCCTGCGGGATGCGTTGAGCTGGCACATTAACCTGGAGGAAACGGGAAGAATGCTTGCCTCTTAACGGGTACAGATAGCGACTGGAAATGGTCGAGAGCATGCAGTCTCCGAGCACCAGCTGCCGCCGCGTAAAAAACTGTACTGCTGTACTGGTCTTTTCCTACATAGCTTTCCTATAAACACTGTCTGAAAACCCTAAAACGCACCATATCGGTGCTCACAGGTACAGTTGCCTCAATTTAGACCGGTACACCACCCTTTAACAGTTAACTGGTCTCTCACAATACAAGTGAACTGTATCTAGAGAGACTGGCCAAACGAGAGGATCATTGGCATCAGTTAAACCACTACCTAATCCCGCCACAAGCGGAAGGATGTCAATCATGGAACGTACACTCAGTTCCGACCTGTTCTTCGAAAACACCGCAGCAAAAACCCAGGCTTCCATGCCTTTGCGCGTTATCGCCAACCTGATGTTGTGGCAGCGCCGCATCTCCAGCCGCCATCAACTGGCTCGTCTGGATTCGCGTCTGCTGGCTGACGCCGGTATCAGCGAAGCACAACGCTACGAAGAGTTGAGCAAGCCGTTCTGGCGCTAAATTAGCGTCGCTGGCTCTGACCCACAGGGTCCACCGCCAGCACCGAATTTAAAAAACAAAGCCCGTCGCGGGAAACCGCGACGGGCTTTGTCGTTTGTGGATGTTCAAATCCTCGATAAGTACAGTTATTCATAATCGCACATCAACCAGTACAGTTATAAACGACGACCTCGACCATAGAGCTTCAATGAATTACAGGCTGTGCGAATTCTGACGTGCAGGCCTAAAATGCAGTTAGAAGTAGCGAACGACGTGTCACTGACGTCTGATCCAACAGCATCACTTCTAATCAGATCAATCACAGGAGTTACACCATGTCCCGTCTTCGCCTGCTCAGCGCTGCAGCCCTGCTTGCCGTGGCTGCCAATTCCAACGCCTCCAGCTTCATTGTGACCACTGACTCCATCGTCGGCGCACTGAAGGCCACTTCGGACGCAACCTCCGACATAACATCCTCGTTTCGCGATGACAAAATCGTCCGCGCAGCGCGTGACGATGCGGCAAGTTTTGTAGCCACCGAAGGTGCCATTCGCGGCGTGAAGCTGGAAAGCGCGCTTGATCACATCCGCGTCCAGGCTCCGCAACTGGACGCCACAGACTCGCAACTGGCCCAAGCTATCCTGACACTGTAATCACCGTTCCGACGGGACATGCCCTGCGTGTCCCGATGTTTCGGAACTGGCTCTGGATCGGGCGTTGCGCTAGCCTTGGGACTCATTTCCTGTCATCGAGTCCCATGCGTTTTCTCCAAAATCTCCTGTTCATACCGATTCTCACGACCTGCTGGACAGGTTCGGCTTACGCTTTCGATGCGTTCAACCTGTCTACTCAAGGCATCGTAGTCACGGGGTACGCCTCGAGCATGGTGACCTCGGCTCCATTCGATCGTAAGCTGCTGATTGACGCTCAGGATGACGCGGCGGCATTCATCGCCAGCAACGGTGAACTGCGTGGCGCGCGCCTGGAATCAGCGCTTGATTACCTGCGCAGAACCGAGCCAAAACTTCATGCCAGCGACCTTGAACTGGCGCAGGCAATTCTCGTCCAATAGTTATCCTAATTTTTGCGGAGTCGATCCATGCGTAACCCCTTGATTGCTGCCGTCCTTGGCTTGCTGTTTATAGCCGATATGGCTCAGGCGCAGACCCTGGTTGCCACCAGTAACATTCTGGTCAATGCCACCCGCCGCACCATCGATTTCACCTCTGATACAACGACTTCCATCCGCGACTCGAAAATCATTCGCGAAGCCCATGATGACGCGGCCAGCTTTGTCGCCAGCGAGGGCGATATTCGCGGCGCGCACCTCGAAGCGGCCTTCAGCACGTTGCGTACCCGGGTACCGGAAGCGCGTGATGCCAGTGATCAGGTGCTCGCCGAAGCCATCCTCGCACTGTGAAACCGTCGTTCGCCTGGCTGCTGGCCGGGTTCATGTTGCTGCTTGGCAACACGGCCCAGGCTGGCTTGCAATTAAAGCTCAAGACCGAAGGTCTGACCCCCGCGCAGCAGCAGGCGAGCCAGACGCTGCTCGATGAAGCCATGCTGGCGTTGCCGCCGCGCTTCATCGAACAACTCGACCGACGCATTGATGTTGGCTGGACCGACAAGATGCCAAGCAATGCCTACGGTCAGGCATCGCTGGTATCCGAGCTCGATCTCAATCGCAATCTGCTCGACAGCCTCACGGATGGCAGCGCTGCCACCCAAAAAACCAATCGACCTCATGGCACCGTGCGCCGCGAAATGCTGGCCACAGTCTTGCACGAACTCACCCACATTTATGATCGCTCGCGGCTATGGCCTGATGCGGATCGGACGTTGATCCTGCGCTGCACACAGCGCAGCAACAGTTCTGGCCTCATTGGCATTCCTGATCAGTGCCGTGGCCAGTCCGATCGACGCTTCACCCTGAGTGACGATCCGCGCCTGCTCGATCTGGCCGGCTGGCCGCAATACGTCGGCCGTCGCGGGGAACGCGAGCAGCACAACCGCCAGGTTGCTCGCAGCCCGGACATCTACGAGATCAGCAGCCCGAAAGAATTTGTCGCGGTCAACATGGAGTATTTCCTGCTCGACCCGAGCTATGCCTGCCGTCGTCCGGCGCTGTACCGCTACTACAAAGATCATTTCGGTTGGGCGCCTGCCGACAAAGCCACTTGCGGTAAATCCTTCGCCTTTCTCAATGCCGGCAACGATTTCGCCAAGCTGCCGTTGGGGCAAGTCGATCCGGAGCGGGTGTACGCCGTCGATTACCTGCTCGCCGAAGCCAACCAGAATTGGGTCAGCCGCTGGGGCCACAGCATGTTGCGTCTGGTGATCTGCGCCCCGGGTCGGCCACGCGGTCCGGACTGTCGACTGGATCTTGACCAGCACCTGGTGCTGTCTTATCGCGCATTCGTGGGCGATGTGCAGCTGTCGAGTTGGGACGGGCTGGTGGGCAAATACCCTTCGCGCCTGTTCGTCTTGCCGCTGGCTCAAGTCATTGATGAATACACCAAGACAGAGCTGCGCAGCCTGGCGTCTATTCCGCTGAATTTATCGCGTCGCGAAGTAGAAGACGTTGTGGAACACGCCGCAGAGATGCACTGGAGCTACGATGGCAATTATTTCTTCCTGTCCAATAACTGTGCGGTTGAAGGTCTGAAATTGTTACGCAGCGGTTCCAATAATTCGCAGTTGGTTGGCCTCGACAGCATCATGCCCAACGGTTTGCTGGAAGTGCTCAAAGGCCGCGGGCTGGCCGACACCAGCGTGCTGGATGATCCTCGCGAGGCGCTCCGCCTGGGGTATCGCTTCGATTCGTTCCGGGATCGTTACCAAGCGATGTTCGAGGTGCTGAAAAAGCATCTGCCAATCAAACAGGACAAGGTTGAAGACTGGCTGGCCCTTAAGGCTGAAGAACGTCGACCGTGGATTGATCAGGCTGACCTGCGCACCAGCGCGGCGTTGCTGCTGCTTGAGCAAGCCAGTTTTCGTCAGCAAATGGTGTTGGCACAGGATGAGGTCAAGCAGCGTTACCTGGGAGCCCGCGAGCTGAAAAACGGCGGCATGGACAAAGCCAACGCGACCCTGCAACAGATTCTCGCCAACAGTGGTTTCCTCAGCCGCCCTGCGGAGCTGCTGGGTACTGGCGGTTATGGATTACCGCAACCGAGCGAATGGCAGCGTCTGGAATCGGAAAGCAGCCTGCGCCAGAAGCAGCTGCAAGCGCTAACCGGGGATCTGGACAAGGAAGTGAGGGCGTTGCTGGAGCCTAGCCGTGCGGCGGAAATGGCCGCCAATGAAGCCAACCTGAAACAGGTTGGCGAGCATTTGCGGAAATTGCACAAGGCGGCAGGTGGGCTGGAGTTGCCCTGAAAAAAGATCGTCCGTTTGGACGATCTTTTTTTTTCTGTATTACGCCGCCGCATTTCCACGGGCGTTACGCACACCCTCAGCCAATGCCGCACATAGACTCAATACCCCATCAATAGCCTGCTCCGGAGTATCGGCCGTCGCGATGTGGTCGATCAATGCCGAACCCACCACGACGCCATCGGCCAGACGCGCGATCGATGCGGCTTGCTCTGGAGTACGAATGCCAAAACCGATGCTGATCGGCAGATCAGTGTGGCGACGCAAACGCGCCACTGCTTCTTCCACGTGCTCCAAGGTCGCAGCGCCCGCACCGGTCACACCGGCGACCGACACGTAATAGACAAAACCGGAGCTGCCATTCAATACGGTCGGCAGACGCACATCATCGGTGGTCGGCGTGGTCAGGCGGATAAAGTCCAGCCCGGCGGCTTGTGCTGGCTCGCACAACTCGCCGTTATGCTCTGGTGGCAGGTCAACCACGATCAGGCCATCAACCCCGGACTCTTTGGCGTCAGCAATAAAACGCGCTACGCCATACATGTGAATCGGGTTGAAGTACCCCATTAGCACCAACGGCGTTTCGCTATTACCTTCACGAAACTCACGAACCATTTGCAGGGTTTTCGTCAGGTTTTGCTTGGCGGCCAATGCACGAATGTTAGCCAGCTGGATTGCCGGGCCGTCAGCCATTGGGTCGGTGAAGGGCATGCCCAGCTCGATCACATCAGCGCCAGCGCCGGGCAAGCCGTTGAGGATCGCCAGAGAAGTGTCATAACCGGGGTCGCCTGCGGTGACGAAGGTCACCAGGGCAGCGCGATTCTGTTCTTTGAGTTCGGCAAAACGTGTTTGCAGGCGGCTCATCAGTGTTTCTCCTGCTGGGAGCGCTCTTGTTGAGCCTGCTCCATGTGGTGCATGACGGTTTGCATGTCTTTGTCGCCGCGGCCGGACAGGTTGACCACCATCAAGTGTTCCTTCGGCAGATTCGGTGCCCGCTTGAACACTTCGGCCAAGGCATGGGCGCTTTCCAGTGCAGGAATAATCCCTTCGAGGCGGCAGCATTTGTGAAACGCATCGAGGGCTTCGTCGTCGGTCACCGAGGTGTATTGAACGCGACCGATGTCATGCAACCAGGCGTGTTCGGGTCCAATGCCCGGGTAATCGAGGCCAGCGGAAATCGAATGAGCGTCGATGATCTGGCCATCGTCGTCCTGCAGCAGGAACGTGCGGTTGCCGTGCAGCACACCCGGTACGCCGCCGTTCAGGCTGGCGGCGTGTTTGCCGGTTTCAATACCGTGGCCCGCTGCTTCGACACCGATGATCTCGACACTGTTGTCGTCGAGGAACGGGTGAAACAAGCCCATGGCGTTCGAGCCGCCACCGATGCAGGCGACCAGGCTGTCCGGCAGCCGACCTTCCTGAGCTTGCAGCTGGTCACGGGTCTCTTTGCCGATTACCGCCTGGAAGTCGCGGACCATGGCTGGATACGGATGCGGGCCAGCGACGGTACCGATCAGGTAGAACGTGCTGTCGACGTTGGTGACCCAATCGCGCAACGCTTCGTTCATCGCATCTTTCAGCGTGCCGGTGCCGGCAACAACAGGAATCACTTCAGCGCCCAGCAGCTTCATACGGAACACGTTGGCCTGTTGGCGCTCGATGTCCGTAGTGCCCATGTAGATCACGCAATCCAGACCAAAACGTGCGGCCACGGTGGCGGTTGCCACACCGTGCATGCCGGCACCGGTCTCGGCAATGATGCGTTTTTTGCCCATGCGCCGCGCCAGCAAAATCTGGCCAATGCAGTTATTGATCTTGTGCGCGCCGGTGTGATTGAGCTCTTCACGCTTGAGATAAATCTTCGCGCCGCCGCAGAACTCGGTCAGACGTTCGGCAAAATACAGAGGGCTTGGACGTCCGACATAATCACGCTGGAAGTAGGCCAATTCCTCTTTGAACGCCGGATCTTCCTTGGCCGCCTCGTATTCGCGAGCCAGTTCAAGGATCAACGGCATCAAGGTTTCGGCAACGTAGCGGCCGCCGAAATCGCCAAACAGGCCATTAACGTCGGGGCCGCTGCGCAGATTGGTCTGGGTCATGAGTCGCTCCAGTTGAATGCGTGAGAGAACAATGATCTAACTCTACCGCTGACGCCCTGCGCTGAAAACCGATAAGATCGCCACAACCTGTCAGGAAAACTCACAGATATCATGAGCCACGACCTTCCTCCGCTGAACGCCCTCCGCGCCTTTGAAGCCACTGCTCGCTTGAACAGCGTCAGTCAGGCCGCTGAACAGCTGCACGTTACTCATGGTGCGGTTAGCCGACAAATAAAGGTCCTTGAAGAACATCTTGGCGTGAGTCTTTTCATCAAGGAAGGACGCGGCCTTAAACTCACAGATGCAGGCGCTCGCCTGCGTGATGTCAGCACTGAGGCCTTCGAGCGACTGCGGACGGTGTGTGCCGAACTTACCCAGAGCACTGCTGATGCACCGTTCGTCCTTGGTTGCTCGGGTAGTCTGCTGGCCCGCTGGTTCATTCCGCGGCTGGGACGATTGAACGCGGATTTGCCGGACCTGCGCCTGCACCTGTCCGCCGGCGAAGGCGATCTCGACCCACGCCGCCCTGGCCTGGATGCATTACTGGTGTTCGCCGAGCCGCCCTGGCCGGCGGATATGCAAGTCTACGAACTGACCAGCGAACGCATTGGCCCGGTTATGAGCCCGCGTTATGCCGCCTATGAATCGCTGAAACAAGCGCCACCGAGCGCGCTGCTGGAAGAACCGTTATTGCACACCACTTCGCGCCCGCAGGCGTGGCCAAGCTGGGCACGGCAAAGCAACCTCGACGCCAATGCGTTGAAGTACGGCCAGGGTTTTGAGCATTTGTATTATTTGCTGGAAGCAGCGGTGGCGGGGCTTGGTGTAGCGATAGCGCCTGAGCCGTTAGTGGCCGAGGACTTGAAAGCCGGCCGCCTGGTTGCGCCTTGGGGTTTCAGTGAAACCCCGGCGCAACTGGCGTTGTGGCTGCCCAAGCGCGCCGCAGACGGGCGCGCTCGGCAATTGGCGCAGTGGTTAAAAAATGAGCTGCGCCAATCAGATCAGTTACCGCGCTTGCACAGCAAGTAGGCCGCCAGCAAACCGACTGCGCCGACTGCTACGCCGGCTGTAGTCCAAGGGTGCTCCTGAGCGTAATCGCGCGTCGCAATCCCGGTTTCACGGGTTTTGACTTTAACTTCTTCGTACGCATCGCTGAGCAGATGGCGCGAATGCTTCAGCGCGTTCTCGGCGTTGGTCTTCAAGACTTTGAGGGTTTTACGCGACTCGTCGGAAGCGTCGTCCTTCAGGTTTTCCAAAGACTTCAGCAGACTCTCGATCTCGGCTTCCATGCTTTGCAATGAGGCTTTACGTAAAGAAGTGTTGGCCATGGTGGCTCTCCTGCATTGGTGATGAGTGGCGTGTGTTGGTTGGGACTGCGGTGATTCGAGAAAGTGCAGTAAATCTGAACTTCCATGAAGGATTTACCCACTGAAGGAATAGGAAAAATCACTGCTAGGCTGTACTCAAACCCCGAGGAGAACGCTATGACCGATCACCACACCTACAAGAAAATCGAGCTCGTCGGCTCGTCCGTGAACAGCATCGAAGAAGCAATCAACAACGCGCTGGCGGAAGCCAACAAGTCCATCAAAAATATGGAATGGTTTGAAGTGACGGAGACCCGTGGGCACATCGAGAATGGCAAAGCTGCTCATTTTCAGGTCACACTCAAGGTCGGCTTCCGTATTGCCAGCAGCTGAGTTTGAGCTAGTCTTCTGAACTTGCGCGCTGGCCGAATGCCATAGGGAATGGCAAAGCGCTACATGAATACATCCGGCGGATCGTCGGATGTCCCTAATGATCCGACCAGGGAATGCGACTGATGAAGAATTTTGTTTTAGCGTTAGGTTTGTTGAGCCTTGCCGGAACGGCGTTGGCTGACGGCATACCGTGCGAAAAGTTAAAGGCCGAGATTGCCGCGAAAATTGATGCCAAAGGCGCATCGAACTACTCGCTGGACATCGTTGACAAAGGCACCGCTGCTGATGGGAAGGTCGTCGGCACCTGTGAGAAGGGCACCAAGGAAATCGTCTACAAGAGAGGCTGATTTCACGATTGTCTAAAAAAGCCGACGCATCACGTCGGCTTTTTTATGCCTGCGATTCAGCCCTTCATCACCTGCGCCAACAGCTCATACGAGCGCACGCGATCAGCATGCTCGTATAGATCGCTGGTGAAAATCAGCTCGTCAGCTTGGGTCTGCTCGATAAGAACGTCCAGCTTCGCGCGAATTTTCTCCGGGCTGCCCACCATCGCCAGGCCAAGGAAATCGCCCACCGCTTCCTTCTCGTGCGGCAACCACAGACCGTCCATGGTTTTTACCGGCGGACGCTGCACCAGGCTTTGCCCGCGCATGAGCGCGAGAATTCGCTGATAGGCCGACGTCGCCAGGTAATCCGCCTGCTCATCGGTGTCGGCCGCCACCAGCGGGACGCCGAGCATGACGTAAGGCTTATCCAGCACCGCTGAA
Organism: Pseudomonas sp. Ant30-3; assembly: GCF_000690905.1. Classification (GTDB taxonomy): domain Bacteria; phylum Pseudomonadota; class Gammaproteobacteria; order Pseudomonadales; family Pseudomonadaceae; genus Aquipseudomonas. The sequence continues at coordinate 17,603 of NZ_JMCL01000001.1, forward strand.
GGCTTGAAGTGATTGCGGTAGACGCGAACGGCTTCATGCATGAAACGCGGCGCAAAATGTGAAGCGAACGCATAGGGCAAACCGCGCTGACCGGCGAGTTGTGCACTGAACAGGCTCGAGCCCAGCAACCAGACTGGCACATTGGTGTTGGTACCCGGCATGGCGATGACGCGCTGGTCCGGAGTTCGCGGGCCGAGGTAACGCATCAACTCCGCAACGTCTTCCGGAAAATCGTCAGCGCTGCCTGAACGTTCACGGCGCAGGGCGCGGGCCGTCATCTGATCGGAACCGGGCGCGCGACCCAGGCCCAGGTCGATTCGACCCGGGTACAGGCTTTCGAGAGTGCCGAACTGCTCGGCGATCACCAACGGCGCGTGGTTGGGCAGCATCACGCCGCCCGAGCCGACACGAATGGTTGAGGTGCCGCCGGCCAGGTAACCGAGCAACACCGAAGTCGCCGAACTGGCGATCCCGTCCATGTTGTGGTGCTCGGCTACCCAGAAGCGGTTGTAGCCGAACTTTTCGACACGCTGTGCCAGGTCAAGCGAGTTGCGCAAGGACTCCGCCGGGCTGCCATTTTCGCGTACGGGCACCAGATCAAGCGCTGAGAATTTGATATCGGACAGATGTTTCATAAGCCTGCTTCTCCAATTTGAGGACGCAGGTTTTTTCTTGTAAGCGAAAACCTGCCGAATCCATAAGCGTGCTCTATGCAATGAGGGCATATACCCGAGATTCAATAGCCAGGGCAAAATTTCCTACGAAAATGGTAGGACTAATCAGATCGGGTGAACTTTGCACCGCCGTCTATCCTCAGAACCCTAGCAACCGAAAATCATCAGGGTGCGACGCTTCGCGCCTGAACTCGAGGAGGCAGACATGGCTATTACCAAGAAAGCATCGGCGCATTGGGAAGGTGACCTGAAAACCGGCATCGGTTCCATTTCAACCGAAACCGGCGTCCTCAGAGAAGCGCCCTACGGCTTCAAGGCGCGTTTCGAAGGTGGCAAGGGTACAAACCCTGAAGAGCTGATCGGCGCTGCGCACGCAGGCTGTTTCTCGATGGCATTTTCGATGATCCTGGGCGACGCCGGCCTCAAGGCTGACAGCATCGACACCGACGCTGAAGTGACGCTGGACCAGGTCGAAGGTGGCTTCGCAATTACTGCGGTGAAGCTGATCCTGAAAGCCAGGATCCCTGGTGCAAGCCAGGCGCAATTTGAAGAGCTGAGCAACAAGGCCAAAGAAGGCTGCCCGGTTTCTAAAGTGTTGAACGCGAAGATCAGCCTGGATGCAACGCTGATCAGCTAAATCGCTTAGTTGCAACGCGCGATCGCAGCCTTCGACAGGCTGCGATTTTTTTGTCCTGAAACAAAACCCCGTTGGCGTCGCTGTGGTCCAATAAATGACAGCAGCTGAAGCGCACTTCCGTGCGTGCTGCATCAAGGAGCTTCAACCATGAAACGTTTTGCCCTGGCGGTTCTCTGCAGTGCGCTGGCAACGTCGGCTTTCGCGGCACCCAAAGACTGTGAAGAGCTCAGGAAAGAGATTGAAGTCGATATTCAGGCTAAAGCAGTGCCCTCTTACACGTTGGAAATCGTGTCGAAGGAAGAGGGTGAGAAGCACGATGTAGCCATGGTCGTTGGCAGCTGCGAAAACGGCACCAAACGCATCATCTATCAAAAAAACGAAGATTGAGGATCGGCTTCAGATGATGCAGTAGGCCTGCCGATCTTCTGCCACGATCTCCCGCTTGGAGTTGTACAGCCGAGCACTCGGGGTAAACGAAATCGACCGTCCTTCCAGCACATAGCGCTGGCCCGCTTCGAAATGATCGTAGTTGATGGTCAGGTAACACAACCGTTCCCTGGGGCTGCTCATCGTGCTCATGCCACCGCCACCGGGTACTTCAAAATCGAAGCGAACAATCAGCTCATGACTGCCGGGTGTGACCTGAAAGTAACGCCCGTCCTGCGTCCGCTGATTGTCCAGGCGCTCGGCCATCAGCAGTTTATCGTTCGGAAAAGGCGTTGAGAAATCGACCCACGCCATCTGCGGATTAACCGCCGGTAGTGGGCTTGTGCAGCCGGCCATCACACTGGCAGCGAGCAACAACGTCAACCTGCGCATGATAAATGTCCCGATGTCTGATCATTCAGCATAGCGCTGTTCAGGTACGTTGGCAGCCTGCCGGCGTGCCTTCGCCAATCACTTTTCGCTGTTGATCATAGAGCTTTGCCCACGGCCGAAAGCCGATGTTTCCCGCTTGCAGTTGGTACTTCTGCCCCGCGTTGAAATCGTTGAATTTCACGTTCAATTGGCAATCGCGCCACAGAGGCTGGGCGTCAGGACCAATGTTGGTCGGCTGCACCGGGAATTGATAGCGCACCGTCAACTCATGGCTGCCGGGCTGTACTTCGAAATAGCGTTTGTCGGTGGAGGCCTTATCGTCGACCTCCATAGCCTGCAGCGCGGTGTCTTCCTGCTGCGGGTGCAGGTCGATCCAGGCTTGGGCCGGGTCTTGTTCAGGCAAACCAAAACCAGCGCAGCCAGTCAGCATTAATAAGCCGCTCGTCAGCATCATCTTACGCATAGCGGAGCTCCAGTCAGGCGGGATAGTCTTGCGAGCAGACTTTCCAGGGATGATTTTATTTTGATCAGGCCGCTTCCAAGCCTTGGGTTACTTGATCGCGTTTTGCGCATTTTGTTTCCGGGCGTGATGTTTTTGTTGCTCAGTGGGTGCACCAGCGTCAGCTATTACGGCCAATTGGTCAGTGGCCAGCTGCGGTTGCTGAACGCTCGCGTGCCGGTCGCACAAGTGATCGCCGATCCTTCGCGCGATGAGAAGCTGCGCAACCATCTCGCCCAATCGCAAAAAGCCCGGACATTTGCCAGCCAGCATCTGCATCTGCCGGACAACCAGAGTTACAGACTGTATGCCGACATCGATCGGCGTTACGTAGTCTGGAATGTCTTCGCCACGCCGGAATTTTCCCTGGCACCACAAAACCATTGTTTTCCCATCGCCGGCTGCGTCGCTTATCGCGGTTACTACAACCAAGGCGCGGCACGAGGCGCGGCGGCAGTCATGCAGTTGCAAGGTATGGACGTGTCGGTTGGCGGCGTCGAGGCTTATTCGACGCTCGGGTGGTTCAATGATCCGATCATGAGTTCGATGATGGGCTGGGGAGACGAAAGGCTGGCGACGTTGATCTTTCATGAACTGGCGCACCAGCGCCTTTATGTGAAGGACGACACCGAGTTCAACGAGTCTTTCGCCACGTTTGTCGAGCAGGAAGGTACGCGGCAGTGGCGGGCGATTCGTGAGCTGCCGCCTGAAGACAACGCCCGGGCCCAGCAGCGGGAACAGTTTATTCAGCTGGTTCTGGACACCCGCTCGCGGCTGGAACGGTTGTATGCCCAGCCTCTGACTGTGGAAGAAATGCGCGCGCGTAAAGGCGCTGAATTTGAACGACTGCGTACCGAGTACCGGCAGTTGCGCGACAGCCGATGGGCGGGAGACAAACGTTATGACGCCTGGATCTACGCACCGATGAACAATGCCCGGTTGCTGCCGTTTGGTTTGTACGATCAATGGGTACCGGCATTTGCTGCGTTGTTTCGGCAGGCAGGCGGGGACTGGGTGAGGTTTTATGCGGCAGCTGAGAAGCTCGCGGAGTTGCCGGTTGTGGAGCGCAAAGCAGCACTGAAGGTGTTGGCAGAGGCGAAGATTTGAGGTGATCCAGCGATCGCGCGGGCAAGCCTTGCTCCCACAGATATCATCGTTCACAACATCGCCTGCTATGCGACCTGTGGGAGCAGGTGGAGCGGCACTCCGACTTGCCCGCAATGGCGCCCTACCACCAAATCGCAAACCAAAGACCGCGCCGCCGAAGGTGAATTCGTTAACTCCGTAAAAACGCCCGATGCATCTCATCCAGCGTCTCGAAATGATACGTCGGCAGTTCCGCGCACAGCTCTTCCCGGCTGCCAAACCCGTAACCCACCGCAGCGGCATGCAGCCCGTTGCTACGGGCGCCGATCAGGTCGTGTTTGCGATCGCCGACCATCAGCGTATTGGCCGGGTCGAGGTTTTCTTCAGCCATCAGATGCGCTATCAGCTCGACTTTGTTGGTGCGGGTACCATCCAGTTCGCTGCCGTAGATCACCTTGAAATGTTTGGCGAAGTCGAAGTGTCGGGCGATTTCCCTGGCAAATACCCACGGCTTGGACGTGGCGATATACAGCTGTCGCCCTTGACCGCCGAGGGTTTCCAGCAGTGGCGTGACGCCATCGAACACACGGTTTTCATACAGTCCGGTGACTTTGAAGCGCTCGCGGTAGAAGTTCACCGCTTGCCAGGCCTTCGCTTCATCGAAGTCATAGAACTGCATGAACGCCTGCAATAACGGCGGGCCGATGAAGTGCTCAAGTCGGGTCAGGTCCGGCTCATCGATCCCCAGCTTGCTCAAGGCAAACTGGATCGAACGGGTGATGCCCTCACGCGGGTCGGTCAGCGTGCCATCGAGGTCGAACAAAATCGTTTGGTAATGCATGAAAATTCCTGGCCTGTGGCGGGATGATTCAATCTTTGTCGTAGCCTTCGGCCAGATGCAGATCCTTTAACTTCACGTAATTCGCCGCGCTGTAGGTGAAAAAGGCTTTTTCCTTGTCGGTCAGCGGGCGGATCAGTTTGACCGGACTGCCGACATAGAGAAATCCGCTGTCCAGACGCTTGCCCGGCGGCACCAGGCTGCCGGCACCGATGATCACATCGTCGGCGATCACTGCACCGTCCATGACGATGCTGCCCATGCCGATCAACACCCGGCTGCCGACGCTGCAACCGTGCAGCATGACCTTGTGAGCGATGGTCACGTCATCACCGATCAGACAGGCAAAGCCATCGGGGTTGAACGGACCGGCGTGAGTGATATGCAGCACGCAGCCATCCTGCACGCTGGTGCGGGCGCCAATGCGGATACGGTGCATGTCGCCACGGATCACTGTGAGCGGCCATACTGAGCTGTCTTCGCCGATTTCGACGTCGCCGATTACCACCGCCGAGCTGTCGACAAAAGCGCCTTTGCCCAGTAGCGGCGTGTGATTCTGATACTTGCGAAGGGTCACGATAGGCTCTCTCTCTTTTGCTGATAGCTGCGGTGAGCGTCGATTGTAATTAAGATGGGCGCATGTTTCTTCCAGCCAAGGTGCCAAACGTGAGCGTGAACAACCCTCTTTTGCAGTCCTACGACCTGCCGCCGTTCTCGGCGATCCGGGCCGAACACGTGCAACCGGCGATTGAACAGATCCTGGCTGACAACCGCGCCGCCATTATCGAAATCCTCAAAACCCAGGGCAAACAACCGACCTGGGCCGGCCTGGTGCTGGCGATGGACGAACTCAATGATCGACTGGGCGCGGCCTGGAGCCCGGTCAGTCACTTGAATGCCGTGTGCAACAGCGCCGAATTGCGCGAAGCTTACGAGTCGTGCCTGCCGGCCCTGAGCGCCTACTCGACCGAGATGGGCCAGAACCGCGAGCTGTTCCAGGCCTTCGAAGCCTTGGCAAACAGCCCGGAAGCCGCCAGTTTCGACGTGGCGCAAAAAACTATTCTGGAGCACTCGCTGCGCGACTTCCGTTTGTCGGGTATCGATCTTCCGCCTGCCGAGCAGCAGCGCTACGCCGAGGTCCAAAGCAAATTGTCCGAGCTGGGCAGCCGCTTCTCCAATCAGCTGCTTGACGCCACGCAAGCCTGGACCAAACACGTTGCCGATGAAACCGTCCTCGCCGGCCTGACCGATTCGGCCAAAGCGCAGATGGCTGCGGCGGCACAGGCCAAAGGCCTCGACGGCTTCCTCATTACCCTGGAATTTCCGAGCTACTACGCGGTGATGACCTATGCCCAGGACCGCGCCCTGCGTGAAGAAGTGTACGCGGCCTACTGCACCCGCGCCTCGGACCAAGGCCCGAACGCCGGTCAGAATGACAACGGCCCAATCATGGAAGAGATCCTCGACCTGCGTCAGGAGCTGGCAAAACTGCTGGGTTTCGCCAGTTTTTCAGAGCTGAGCCTGGCCACCAAAATGGCTGAATCCAGCGATCAGGTGCTGACCTTCCTGCGTGATCTGGCCAAGCGCAGCAAGCCATTCGCTGCACAGGACCTGGCGCAACTGAAAGCCTACGCGGCCGAACAAGGCTGCCCGGACCTGCAAAGCTGGGACAGCGGTTTCTATGGGGAGAAGTTGCGCGAACAGCGCTACAGCGTTGCCCAGGAAGCCCTTCGCGCCTACTTCCCGATCGATAAAGTGCTGAGCGGCCTGTTCGCCATCGTCCAGCGCCTGTACGGCATCGAAATCGCTGAACAGAAAGGCTTCGACACCTGGCACCCGGACGTTCGCCTGTTCGAAATCAAGGAAAATGGCCAGCACGTCGGCCGTTTCTTCTTCGATCTCTACGCCCGCGCCAACAAACGCGGCGGTGCCTGGATGGACGGCGCCCGTGACCGTCGCCGTACCGCTGACGGCGTGCTGCAAAGCCCGGTGGCCAATCTGGTGTGCAACTTCACCCCGGCCGACAGCGGCAAACCTGCGCTGCTGACCCACGATGAAGTCACTACCCTGTTCCACGAATTCGGGCACGGCCTGCACCACTTGCTGACTCGCGTCGATCACGCCGGCGTGTCCGGCATCAACGGTGTGGCTTGGGATGCGGTCGAGCTGCCGAGCCAGTTCATGGAAAACTGGTGCTGGGAGCCTGAAGGCCTGGCACTGATTTCCGGCCATTACGAAACCGGCGAGCCGCTGCCGCAGGATCTGTTGGAAAAAATGCTCGCGGCAAAAAACTTCCAGTCCGGCCTGATGATGGTGCGCCAACTGGAATTCTCGCTGTTCGACTTCGAACTGCACGCCACCCGCGGCGATGGCCGTAGCCCCCTGCAAGTGCTCGAAGGCGTGCGCGACGAAGTCTCGGTGATGCGTCCGCCAGCCTACAACCGTTTCCCGAACAGCTTCGCGCACATCTTCGCCGGGGGTTACGCAGCGGGTTACTACAGCTATAAATGGGCTGAAGTGCTGTCGGCCGACGCCTTTTCAAAATTTGAAGAGGACGGCGTGCTCAATGCCGAAACCGGCCGCGCATTCCGTGAAGCGATCCTCGCGCGCGGGGGCTCCCAAGAGCCGATGGTGCTGTTCGTCGACTTCCGTGGCCGTGCGCCATCGATTGACGCACTCTTGCGTCATAGCGGCCTGAGTGAGGACGCCGCAGCATGAGTGAGGGGCCAGTGATCACAAAAAAACGCTTCATCGCCGGGGCCGTATGCCCGGCGTGCAGCGAGCCGGACAAGTTGCGGATGTGGAGCGAAGATGACGTTCCGCACCGTGAGTGTGTGGCCTGCGGGTATGCCGACACGCTGAATGAACAAGGTCTGTCGGTGCCGAAGGAATTGGGCACCCGGGTCAATACGTCAGCGTTGAAAGCGCCGGATACAAAAGTGCAGGCTGTGCAGTTCTTCCCCAATCCAAAGTTGAAGAAAAAACCAGAGTAAAATCTGCCACCTCTCTCGCCTGAACAGCGCGAGAGGTGGTAACTATGTACCGCCCTTCCCCTGCACTTCCTGAATAGGCTGACCGATCAGCCCTCATTCAAGGAAGACAGCATGACCCTCACCAATCCGCTTTTACAGAAATGGACACTGCCGCCCTGGACTTCCATCCGCGCCGAGCATCTTGTGCCGGCCATCGAAGCAATCATTGCGGACAATCGTCAGGCCCTCGCCGACATCATCGCCAGCCAAAGCATTTTTCCAACCTGGGACGATCTGGTGATTGCCGTCGACGAAACGGATGCACGTCTGGCCGAGACCATGGCCGTGATCGACACACTCGACGGGGTTAACGTCGACGACGAAGCCTGGCAGACGGCGAGCAACTGGAGTCGCAACGCCGCTATGCGATACACATCCGAAAAGATGAACAACAGGGCGTTGTTCGAGACTTATCAACGGCTGGCAAATAGTCCGATTGCGCTCAATTTCGATGAGCCTCGTCAGGCTGTGCTACGCAAGATCCTGCGCAAGTTTCAAATGTCCGGCATCGATCTGAATAACGAACAACAGCAAGTACTGGCGCGCACCAATGATGCTATCGGTGCGTTCGAGGGCCTGTTCATCGCGAAACTGGATATTGCCACGCAAGCCTGGGATAAACGCTTCGATGACGAAGCGCCACTCAACGGCTTGTCCCTGGCCATGAAAGCGAGCCTTGCTCTCAATGCGCAACAGGCTGGCCACGCCGGATGGCTGATGCGGCTGGACCAGAACACTTACCAGCACGTGATGACCCACGCCGAGGACCGAGCACTTCGCGAGGAATACTTCATCGCCTACACGACCCGGGCCTCGGATCAAGGTCCCCACGCAGGCCAGTACGATAACGGTCCGGCGCTGGAATCGTTAATGGACCTGCGCCAACGTAAAGCCCGACTGCTGGGGTACGCAAACTTTGCGCAACTGGGTCTGGCAACAAAAATGGCCGCGTCCGAAGCGCACGTCAGCGCCTTCCTGCGCCAGCAAATCGCATTGGTAACAGCGGATCTCGAAAGCGATGTTCAAGCACTCAAGGCTTTCGCCATTGAGCATGAAATTGCCGATATTCAGCCGTGGGATCGCGCTTTCCTTGCCGAAAAGTTGCGCCGCCACACGCATGACGGTGCGCTGAAAAACCTGAAATCGTACTTTCCGCTCGATGGAACATTGCGACGGTTGTGCCTGTTCGGCGAGCGGATGTTCGGGATCAAAATTGTCGAGCAGAAAGCGTTCAATCAATGGCACGAAAATGTTCGACTGTTCGAAATCAGCGAACATGATCGCGTGGTTGGGTATATCTATCTTGATCCTTTCCATCGAGTAGGGTCCACGGACTATGCGTGGACCGCCACGCTACGAAACAGGCATCGCGACGCTGAAGGGCAAGTGGCGCTACCCATAGCCGTTCTTTATGGAAACTTCACTGAGGGCGTGGCTGACATGCCCTGTCTACTCGTGCATCAGGATCTGCGCGTGCTTTTCCATGAGTTTGGCCATTGCCTGCAGCATGTGCTGACGCGCACTCCCCATTTCACCCTATCGGGAATCTCCGAATTCGCCCGGGACGGCGCCGAATTCACTGGGCAGATGTTTGAACTCTGGTGTCAGTCGAAAGAGTTTTTGCTATGGATCGCGGCCGAGTATCAGACCGGAGCGCGTTTAGGCGATCAGCGGGTGGAACGGGCACTGGTTGCTACTCAAGCTCAGACCAGTTGGCAAACCGCAGAGCTGTTGATGAGCGCGCTCTTCGACTTTGAATTGCATCGCTGCCACGGCGATGGCCGCAGCGTGCAGCAGGTGTTTGACGACATTCAAAAAGAAATCCCGCACCTGCAACTGCCGAGCTATTGCCGGTTCGCCAACAGCTTCGACTACATGGTGACGGGTTACGAGGCATCGGTTTATGCCTATAAGTGGTCAGGGGTATTGGCAACTGAAGCCTTCAAACGGTTTCAACGAGACGGTGTATTCCATGTGGCAACGGGTAAGGCCTTTCGAGAGGCCGTCTTTACACCGGGTGATGCGCGCTCTCTGCTAACTTCGCTTGAAGTGTTCCTTGAACGTCCGATTGACCAGGATGTTTTCCCACGCCTTGATTAATTGAACGCGTGTAAATGCCGCGCCTTACTTTGGCATTAACCAAGTACACCTGAATGATGATCCATTCAGGTGTACTTATGAATCACGGATTCACAATGCTGGAATACGCTTTTGCCAGTGCCAGCAGTTTTGCCTTGTCGTCATTGTCGATATCGCCGTCTCCATCAACATCGCTACTGACCGATTTGATACTGAAAGAACGCCCGCCATCATTGGAAACCGCATCGACGTAGACCGAGTCCACCAGTACATCCGTCACTGCGCCGGCCTCCGCATCCCAGCCTGATTCCTTACGGCCCAGTTGCATGGATACTCGTGCCTCCCGCGGGTTGGTAATAGTTGGAGCCAACAACTGCAGAAAGATACCGCGCTGATTAAAAAACGACATGATTAAATTCCATTTAAACTAGTAATTAATGTTAAGTAGTACCGACCGGATACTACTAAGCCTTAATCAGCAAGTGCTATTCGTTATATGTTTCCCGGCATTGCTTCAAGTTGAACCAGATTGAAGTACTGGCAGCAGGCGCCGAATGGTACTCGCCGATCTGGTGATCCTCGGATACTGTATGCACATACAGCTCGAGAATTCTGCCCATGATCCCGCCATTGCCACCCCGCGGACGCGGCACAGCGACCAATCCGCACAACCGTTTCGCCCCCAATCGCACCGTGGCCGAGGATGACGGCTGGTATCAGGAAGTCCCGGCGACGCAAGGGACCGAGGTGCGCATCGAAACGGCGAAAACCATCATCACCCGCAACAGCTCGCCAGACCTGCCGTTCGATCGCTCGATCAATCCTTATCGAGGCTGCGAGCACGGCTGTATCTACTGCTATGCCCGGCCCAGTCATGCCTATTGGGACATGTCACCGGGGCTGGATTTCGAAACGAAACTGATCGCCAAGACCAACGCCGCCGATGTCCTGGAAGAACAGCTTTCCCGGCGCGGCTATCAATGCGCACCCATCGCCTTGGGCACTAACACAGATCCTTATCAGCCGATCGAACGTGAACACCGGATTACGCGCAAAACACTCGAAGTACTGCTGCGTTACCGTCACCCGGTAACCATTGTCACCAAAGGCTCGCTGATTCTTCGTGACCTCGACCTGCTGGCCGAAATGGCCGAGCAACGCCTGGTGGCCGTGATGATCAGCCTGACCACGCTGGACGATGAATTGAAACGGATTCTCGAACCTCGCGCGGCAGCACCCAAGGCGCGATTGCGGGCGATTCGCGTGATGCGTGAGGCGGGTGTTCCGGTCGGGGTGTTGTGTTCACCGATGATTCCGATGATCAATGACAGCGAACTCGAAAGTTTGCTGGCACAAGCCTACGCCGCCGGTGCGCAGAGTGCCGCCTACATGATGCTGCGCTTGCCCCTGGAAGTAGCTCCGCTGTTCGAAGAATGGCTGGCGGCGCATTACCCGCAACGCGCGGCTCACGTGCTGAGCCTGATCCGCCAAAGCCGCGGCGGCGAGCTCTATGACAGTCGATTCGGCACTCGCATGCGCGGTGAGGGGCCGTTTGCAGATCTGTTGGCGCAACGTTTCGCCAAAGCCATCAAGCGACTGGGGATCAATCGCCGTGACGGCTACAATCTGGACTGCGATTCCTTTTGTCCCCCGGGTCGCCAGATGTCACTGATTTAAGGACAATAGACCTGTTGTCGAGCAGGTGTAATAGCGCTTGGACACTACGCTGGTCACGTTTTTTGTGACCTGGAACACACGTTCTAGAGCGGTTTATTCAGTTTGAGTTAAGTTTCGACAGCTACCGTGTTCATCGAGTGACTGACGGGTCGACGGTTATGACCCGCTCGTTTTTTAAACAGCCACTGGCTTCCAACCGGAAAAAACGGGACCCTTCCCTGATTCCGATCAAGAGGATGAATTCATGAGTGACAAGGATAAACAGCCGCTGGCTGCGTCGGCTTCAGCCCAACCAGAGGCGGAGACCGCCGATGCAGCGCTGAAGCATATCGTTGACGGCTTTTTGCATTTTCATCACGAAGTCTTCCCGCAGCAGGAAGAGCTTTTCAAGAAACTCGCCACGGCCCAGAGCCCGCGAGCAATGTTCATTGCCTGCGCTGATTCGCGCATCGTGCCTGAACTGATCACCCAAAGTGCCCCTGGCGACCTGTTTGTCACCCGCAACGTTGGCAACGTAGTGCCGCCTTACGGACAGATGAACGGTGGCGTGTCGACCGCGATCGAGTACGCGGTACTCGCGCTCGGCGTGCAGCACATCATCATTTGCGGACATTCCGATTGTGGCGCCATGCGTGCGGTACTCAACCCGCAAAGCCTGGAAAAAATGCCGACGGTCAAAGCCTGGCTGCGCCACGCCGAAGTGGCCAAAACCATGGTCTCGGAAAACTGCAATTGCGCCAATGAAGGCGAAAGCATGAAGATTCTCACCGAAGAGAATGTCATCGCTCAGTTGCAACATTTGCGCACGCATCCCTCGGTAGCATCGCGCATGGCCAACGGTCAGCTGTTCATCCATGGTTGGGTCTACAGCATTGAAACCAGCGAAATCAAAGCTTACGACGCGGATCAGGGTTGTTTCCTGCCGCTCGATGGCAGCCACCCGATTCCGGTGGCGACGCCCAAAGCGCGCTTCTAAATCCTCCTAAACACCCAGTGTGGTAAAGCCGTGGCTGCCGATTGAGCAGCACGGCTTTGCCATGCCTGAAGAAAACTTCGGGAGAATCATCATGCGTGCTGCGCAACTCAAAGCTGTCTTGCCAAGGGAGCTACTGGCTTCGGTGGTTGTTTTCCTGGTCGCCCTGCCCCTGTGCATGGGCATCGCCATTGCCTCGGGCCTGCCGCCGGCAAAAGGCCTGATCACCGGCATCATCGGTGGTCTGGTGGTGGGCTGGATCGCCGGCTCGCCGCTGCAGGTCAGTGGACCTGCGGCGGGCCTTGCGGTGCTGGTGTTCGAACTGGTACGACAGCATGGCATCGACATGCTCGGGCCGATTCTGCTGCTGGCGGGTTTCCTGCAACTGGTCGCCGGGCGCCTGAAACTGGGCTGCTGGTTTCGCGTGACGGCACCTGCGGTGGTTTACGGCATGCTCGCCGGGATCGGCGTGCTGATCGTGCTGTCGCAAGTACACGTGATGCTCGACGCAGTGCCCAAGCCATCGGGGCTGGATAACCTGACGGCATTCCCGGCGGCCGTGGCGCAGGCATTGCCGTCATTTGGCTGGCAGGCCGGTCTGCTCGGCTTGTCGACCATCGCCGTGATGTACCTTTGGGAAAAACTGCGCCCGCACTCTCTGCGCTTTGTGCCCGGCGCTTTGCTCGGTGTCGGTCTGGCGACAGTCGCCAGCCTGGTTCTGGCATTGCAGGTCAAACGTGTGGAAGTGCCGGCGAATCTTGCAGAAGCTATCGATTGGTTGAAGCCGGCGGATCTGCTCAATCTGGCTGACCCTACCCTGTTGATTGCCGCGTTCGCCGTGGCGTTTATCGCCAGCGCCGAGACTTTACTGTCGGCGGCCGCCGTAGACCGCATGCACAGCGGCCCGCGCTCGGATTTTGATCGGGAGTTGTCCGCACAAGGTGTCGGCAACATGCTCTGCGGTCTGCTTGGCGCACTGCCGATGACCGGCGTGATCGTGCGCAGCTCGGCCAACGTGCAAGCCGGCGCCACCACGCGCATGTCAACGATCTTCCACGGCCTCTGGCTGCTGGCTTTCGTGTTGCTGCTGTCGAGCGTGCTGCAAAGCATCCCGGTGGCGAGCCTGGCGGGCGTTCTGGTGTACACCGGGTTCAAACTGGTCGATCTGAAAGTCTTCCGGGGCCTGGGTCGTTATGGGCGTATGCCGATGTTCACTTACGCCGCAACGGCACTGGCGATCATCTTCACCGACTTGCTGACCGGCGTGTTGATCGGCTTTGGTTTGACCTTGGCTAAACTCGCCTGGAAAGCCTCGCGACTGAAGATCAGCCTGATCGATTTGCCCCAGGAAGGCGAGATGGAGCTGCGCCTGATGGGTGCTGCAACCTTTCTGAAAGTGCCAGCGTTGACGCAAGTGTTAGGGACAATTCCTGCGGGCGCGACCGTCCATGTGCCGCTCAATAACCTGAGCTACATCGACCATTCGTGTCTGGAATTGCTGGAGGACTGGGGACGGGCCAACGCGGCGAATGGCTCGACGCTATTGATTGAGGCACGCGGGTTGAAGCGCAGGCTGGAGGGGCGTTTGCGCACCACCACCGGCGTCGGTTCAGCGGCATAAAAACAAATGGATGGTGGGAGCGGGCTTGCTCGCGAAAGCGAAGTGTCAGTCGACATCAACGTTGAATGATCGACCGCATTCGCGAGCAAGCCCGCTCCCACAGGGGTATCGGTGGTCCTGAATGTCAGGCAGCCGGCTGATCCAGCTCCAGACTCAACCCCAGTCGCCGCGACATGCACGGCCAGCGTTTCCACGCGGCGCCGGTGTCGGGACTGCTGAGTTTCTCGCGGTAGGCTTCCACCGACTCCAGCGCAAAGCTCTCGTCGTCGAGCATTTGGTCTATTGCGTGATGCACGGCCTCATCGAGCTGGTTGGCGAATTCTTCGCCGATCAACTGGTGAGCAATAAGGTTGGCCACCGTCATGTCCAATGGGATCAACGGCTGGTCAAAATGCTTGATGTACAGATCGTTTACCTCTTCAACAAAGCGATGCGCCAGGTACGCTTCATCCAGCAGGCTGTCGAGGCCGACGTGACCGGCCATGATCGTCGGCGGCTGAAGGAAATATTGCTCGGCAATTTTCAGCACCGGTTTGATCTGCGATTCGATACCCGCTTCCTTTGCCACTTCATTGGCTGCATCCAGCAGATCAGGCACTTCATCGATGTAAGCGGCGACAAAACGCGTCAGCACGCCATTGGCATCAGCTTCCGGTAATTGGATCGAGGGGTGGAGATGAGGCAGTTTGCTTTCCAGCTGACGGGTCAGCAGGCCGGTCTCGGCTTCATGTTGTTGGGCTTTTTGGATCTGCTCGCGCAATGCGGCGGTGTTCATGAAAACTCCAGGAAACAATGGCAATGAAATAGGAAAAACATAACTTAGCTGGCTTACGAAGAATGCTAAGACGCATTTGTCATAATTGTTTCATCCTTGAGACATCTCCGTTATATCCATTTACCGCCACTCGTCTGCATCCTTCTCCATTCGTGACCTTGAGCGCAAGTCACAGACGTTTCAGATCATTTGCGCGAGCACATTGCGAGGTGCCGGTCGCTGTCTATACTCGGGTTGGAATGGAGTTAGCTGATGACGCCCGACTGCACACGCAGCAAGGCCCGGCAATCAAGTTCGTAGTCTGATGCAGCCGCTCCCTTGCCGCAGGTGAAAGCCGGCGGGATAACAAGAACGATAAGGGGAACCCGCAATGATGCGACATCCACATGTCTGGATGGGCCTCCTGTTGTGGTCGATTTTCAGCCCTGCGCACGCCGCATGGACTGTGAATATGGCGCCGGGAGCGACTGAAATCAGTCACGCAGTATTTGACCTGCACATGATCATTTTCTGGATCTGTGTGGTGATCGGCATGATCGTCTTCGGCGCCATGTTCTGGTCGATGATTCTCCACCGTCGCTCGACCGGGCAGGTGGCCGCAAAATTTCATGAAAACACCACCGTAGAAGTGCTCTGGACCATCGTGCCCGTGTTGATTCTGGTGGTCATGGCGGTGCCAGCGACAGCGACCCTGATCCAGATGTATGACAGCAGCGAGCCGGATATCGACATCCAGGTCACGGGCTATCAGTGGAAGTGGCACTACAAATACCTGGGTCAGGACGTCGAATTTTTTAGCAACATGACCACTCCCGCCGACCAGATCCACAACAAGGAACCCAAAGGCGAGCACTATTTGCTCGAAGTCGACAAGCCGCTGGTGCTACCGATCGGCGCCAAGGTGCGCTTCCTGGTCACCTCCGCCGACGTGATCCACTCCTGGTGGGTCCCGGCCTTCGCGGTCAAACGCGATGCTATTCCCGGGTTCGTCAATGAAGCCTGGACCCGTGTCGACAAACCCGGCATCTACCGCGGCCAATGCGCCGAACTGTGCGGCAAGGATCACGGTTTCATGCCGATCGTGGTCGAGGTCAAGGAACAGGCCGATTACGAAAACTGGCTCGGCGAGCGCAAGGCCGAAGCCGCTCAACTCAAAGAGCTGACCAGCAAGGAATGGACCCTCGAAGAGCTCAAGGAGCGCGGCGACAAGGTCTATCACACCACTTGCGTGGCCTGTCACCAGGCTGAAGGCCAAGGCCTGCCGCCAATGTTCCCGGCACTCAAAGGCTCGAAAATTGCCACCGGCCCGATCAAGGATCACCTGGATATTGTCTTCCACGGCAAGCCCGGCACGTCGATGGCGGCGTTCGGCAAGCAGCTCTCGGAAGTCGATATCGCTGCAGTCGTGACCTACGAACGCAACGCCTGGGGCAACAACAAGGGTGACATGGTCACGCCCAAAGAAGTGCTGGAACTGAAACAGGCGGAAAGCAAATGACCCGGTCTATTGCGCACTTCAGGAACCGGCCGGGGCACTGCGCCCCGACCTGCCCAGCCCATCTGTTTACAGGAGACAAGCCATGAGCGCCGTCATCGATGACCACGGTCATGCCGGCCACGCCCACGGCCCAGCCAAAGGCCTGATGCGCTGGGTGCTGACCACCAACCACAAGGACATCGGGACGCTGTATTTGTGGTTCGCGTTCACCATGTTCCTGCTCGGCGGTTCGTTTGCCATGGTAATCCGCGCCGAACTGTTCCAGCCCGGACTGCAAATCGTCCAGCCGGAATTCTTCAACCAGATGACCACCATGCACGGCCTGATCATGGTGTTCGGTGCGGTGATGCCGGCGTTTGTCGGGCTGGCCAACTGGATGATCCCGTTGATGATCGGCGCGCCTGACATGGCCCTGCCGCGCATGAACAACTTCAGTTTCTGGCTGTTGCCGGCGGCATTCGGGATGTTGATCTCGACCTTGTTTACCGCCGGTGGCGGGCCGAATTTCGGCTGGACGTTCTACGCGCCGCTATCGACGACCTACGCCCCGGAAAGCGTGACGTTCTTCATCTTCGCCATCCACTTGATGGGGATCAGTTCGATCATGGGCGCGATCAATGTGGTCGCGACCATTCTCAACCTGCGCGCCCCCGGCATGACGCTGATGAAAATGCCGCTGTTCGTCTGGACCTGGCTGATCACCGCATTCCTTCTGATTGCAGTGATGCCGGTGCTGGCCGGGTGCGTGACGATGATGCTGATGGACATCCACTTCGGCACCAGTTTCTTCAGTGCCGCCGGGGGTGGTGACCCGGTGCTGTTCCAGCATGTGTTCTGGTTCTTCGGCCACCCCGAGGTGTACATCATGATCCTGCCGGCCTTCGGGGCGGTGAGCTCGATCATCCCGGCCTTTTCGCGCAAGCCGTTGTTCGGCTACACCTCAATGGTCTATGCCACGGCCGCCATCGCGTTCCTTTCGTTCATCGTTTGGGCGCACCACATGTTCGTGGTCGGCATTCCATTGGTGGGCGAATTGTTCTTCATGTACGCGACCATGCTGATTGCGGTGCCCACCGGGGTCAAAGTGTTCAACTGGGCCAGCACCATGTGGCAAGGCTCGCTGACCTTCGAGACACCGATGCTGTTTGCAGTGGCGTTCGTGATTCTGTTCTCCATCGGCGGCTTCTCCGGCCTGATGCTGGCCATCGCCCCGGCGGATTTCCAGTACCAGGACACGTACTTTGTGGTGGCGCACTTCCACTACGTATTGGTGCCCGGCGCAATATTCGGGATTTTCGCGTCGGCCTATTACTGGCTGCCGAAATGGACCGGCCACATGTATGACGAAACGCTCGGCAAGCTGCATTTCTGGTTGTCTTTCGTCGGCATGAACATGGCGTTCTTCCCAATGCACTTTGTCGGCCTGGCCGGCATGCCGCGGCGGATTCCGGACTACAACCTGCAATTCGCCGACTTCAACATGGTCTCCTCGATCGGCGCCTTCCTGTTTGGCGCCACGCAGATCTTCTTCCTGTTTATCGTGATCAAGACCATCCGCGGCGGCGAGCCGGCACCTGCCAAACCGTGGGATGGCGCTGAAGGTCTGGAATGGAGCGTGCCGTCGCCGGCGCCGTATCACACGTTTACAACGCCGCCGGAAGTGAAATGAAACGCCATGCCTTTGTGGGAGTGAGCTTGCTCGCGATGAACTCGATGCGGTGTGCCAGATACTCCGCTATCGCTGGCAAGCCAGCTCCTACAGGGTTATGCACAGGGGTTTGGAATCATGGCTGACTCAATCTCGATGAAAAAACTGATCACCCGCCTGTTGCTGGTGGTGGTGGCCATGTTCATTTTCGGTTTTGCCCTAGTGCCGATCTACGACGTGATGTGCAAGGCGTTCGGCATCAACGGCAAGACGGGGGGGCAGTACCAGGGCGAACAAACGGTCGATACCTCGCGCCAGGTGCGCGTGCAGTTTCTGTCGACCAACTCCGCCGACATGACGTGGAATTTCTACCCCAAGAGCGATGAGCTGACCGCCAACCCCGGTGCAGTCAACGAGATGGTCTTCATCGCTCACAACCCGACCGACAAGCCGATGAGCGCCCAGGCCGTGCCGAGTATCGCGCCGAGCAACGCGGCGGCGTATTTCCACAAGACCGAATGTTTTTGCTTTACCCAGCAAGTGTTGCAACCCGGTGAGCGGATCGAGATGCCCGTGCGGTTCATCGTTGATCGCGACATGCCCAAGGAAGTGAAGCACCTCACGCTGTCCTACACGCTGTTCGATATCACCGCCCGACATCCACCGGTGGCAGTCAACACTGGCGGCTGAGCGTGCCCGATAAGGAGAACAATAAATGGCAACTCATGAGCATTATTACGTTCCGGCCCAGAGTAAATGGCCGATCATCGCCACGTTCGGATTGTTCATAACGGTATTTGGCCTGGCGACCTGGTTCAATGATCTGAAGGCAGCACGACCGGAATCCAATGGCCCGCTGATCTTTTTCGTCGGCAGCTTGCTGGTGGCGTACATGTTGTTTGGCTGGTTCGGTACGGTGATCAAGGAAAGCCGTCAGGGCTTGTACAGCCCGCAGATGGACCGTTCGTTCCGCTGGGGTATGGGCTGGTTCATTTTCTCGGAGGTGATGTTCTTCTTCGCCTTCTTCGGCGCGCTGTTTTATGTACGCGTCCTGGCCGGCCCGGCGCTCGGTGGCGAAGGCCCCAAAGGCGTGGCGCACATGCTCTGGCCAGCATTCGAATTTACCTGGCCACTGCTGAACAACCCGGACCCAAAACTGTTCCCCGCGCCCACAGGCGTGATCAGCCCGTGGGGCTTGCCGTTGCTCAACACGGTGTTGCTGGTCAGTTCCAGCGTGACCATCACCTTCGCCCACCATGCCTTGAAGAAAGGCCATCGCGGCGCATTGAAACTGTGGCTGGCCATCACTGTTTTGCTGGGCTGCGCGTTCCTCGTCTTTCAGGTCGAAGAGTATGTCCATGCCTATAAAGAGCTGGGCCTGACCCTGGGTTCCGGCATTTACGGCGCAACATTCTTCATGCTCACCGGCTTTCACGGCGCCCACGTGACCATCGGCACCATCATTCTGTTCGTGATGCTGATGCGCATTCTGCGCGGGCACTTTGACAACGAGCACCAGTTTGGCTTCGAGGCGGCAAGTTGGTATTGGCACTTCGTGGACGTGGTGTGGATCGGCTTGTTCTTCTTTGTTTATGTGCTTTAGGGGCAGCGGCAAGCTTGAAGCTGCAAGCCTCAAGTTTAAGGCGCACGACGCTTGAGGCTTATAGCTTGCAGCTTGCAGCTTGCAGCTACCAGGGAACCTGGGAGATCAGCTGGCCGCTGAAGAAACCCCAGGCGATCAAGCCGACGGTAATGGCGGCCAGGGCCACACGAACACTCAAGGCAATGACGAGGCGGTTCGAGCTGCTGTCGTCCTTGACCAGAAAAAACAGGCCGCTGAACAGGCTGACGACCGTGGCAATCAGCATCAGACCGATGACTGTTTTGAGCATGGCAGGACTCCCGGGGGAAAGGCGATGCACTTGAGTATAGCTATCGCGACCAACGACTTTCTGGCGACGTCATGAAGCGCTTTCGGCCGGGTCTCGTGCCAACCCTGGTGGTTGCAGTGCTGCTGCCGTTGATGATTGTGCTCGGTTGCTGGCAACTGAGCCGGGGCGCGGAAAAAACCGCGCTGCTGCACACCTATGCCGAACGCCGGACAGCCGAACCGATGGCGAGCAATGCGCTGCCGGGGCTTGAAGATCCAGCCTTTCGCCGTGTGCGTTTGCACGGCCAGTTCGATGCAGCGCACAGTTTGCTGCTGGACAACCGCCAGCGGGGCGGCAAGGTCGGCGTGGAATTGCTGCAACCGTTTCAGGATCAGGCGACCGGGCTCTGGATACTGGTCAATCGTGGCTGGCTGCCCTGGCCGGATCGGCGCACACCGCCGCAATTCACCACGCCAGAACTCGCCGTGAGTCTCGACGCCTGGGTTTACGTACCGCCCGGGGCGACGTTCCAGCTGCATGCCGACCCGAACAGCGCCACCTGGCCGCAACTGGTCACCGCCATCGAGCCGGCCCGGCTATGGGCGACGCTCGAACGTGAAGGTTTTGCCCACGAATTACGCGCTGAATCCGGCGCCGTCACGTATCAGGCCGATTGGCCGGTCGTGGCCATGGGCCCGAAAAAACACCTCGCTTATGCCGTGCAATGGTTCGCCATGGCGATCGCCCTGCTCGGCCTCTATCTCTATCTCGGCTGGCACAACGCAAAGGAGAAACACCATGGGAGCGGCCATGAATCCACCCAGCATGTCTGAGGCGAAAACGCCGTTGAACCGGCGCAAGGGACGCCTGCAGTTGTTGCTGATTCTGCTCGGCGTCGTCGGTCCGATGATCCTTGCCACCGGCATGTACAAGTTGCAGTTCTGGGTGCCGGAGGGCCGCAGCTATCACGGCGAACTGATCGGCAATGGCCAGACCCGCGCCGACCTCGGGGTGCAGGCACAGGAACAGCGCTGGCAGTTGTTGGTGACCGCACCGAAAGGCTGTTCGGTGGACTGTCAGCAGCTGGTTTATATGGCCCGGCAGATCCAGATCGGCCTTGGCCGTGAAGCCGGGCGCGCCAGTCACGCTTTGGCGGCGGCGCAACCGCTGAGCACCGATTACGACGCCAAACTGACCCGCGAGTATCCGCAGCTGCAACGTTATCCACTGGACCTCACCACCTTCAGCAAGGCCACCGGCGAGCAGGCCGGACCGCAGCTGTGGATCGTCGACCCTCACGGCAATCTGGTGCTGCGCTACGAACCCACGGTGAAAGGCAAAGACCTGCTTAACGACCTGCGCCACCTGTTGAAACTGTCGAACATCGGATAAGGGCATCGTCATGGCCAAACCTGGATTTCGCCTCGCGCTGTTTGCCACGCTGCTGGCACTGATTGTGGTGTTGCTCGGCGCGTATACCCGCCTGACCCACGCCGGCCTTGGCTGTCCGGACTGGCCCGGGTGTTACGGCTTTATCAGCGTGCCTAAAAGCGAAGCCCAACTGGCCCATGCCGAATTGCATTTTCCGGACGCTCCGGTCCAAGCTCACAAGGGCTGGAACGAGATGATCCACCGCTACTTCGCCGGCACACTCGGCCTGCTCATTGCAGTGCTGGCCGGACGCGCCTGGATGCATCGGCGTGATCCCGGCCAACCGGTGAAGTTGCCGTTGTTTTTGCTGGCGGTGGTAATCGCTCAAGCGGCATTTGGTATGTGGACGGTGACGCTCAAGCTATGGCCGCAAGTGGTCACCGGGCATTTGCTTGGCGGTTTTGCGACCTTGAGCCTGCTGTTTTTGCTGACCTTGCGATTGTCCGCGGTGCTGCCGGCGCTTACCGTGCCCCGACGCTTGCAGCACTGGGCGACGGCCGCTCTGCTGCTGGTGATCGGGCAGATTGCCCTCGGCGGCTGGGTCAGTTCCAACTATGCGGCGGTGGCCTGCATTGATTTCCCGACCTGCCACGGCGAATGGCTGCCACCGGCTGACTTCGCCAATGGTTTTCACCTGACGCAACACATCGGTCCCAACTACCTCGGCGGGCAACTGGACAGCGATGCGCGCACGGCGATTCATGTGACTCACCGTATCGGCGCACTGCTGGTGACATTGGTGCTGCTCGGTCTGGCGTGGCAGCTGAAAGTGGTCGGCATGAGCCGTCTGGCCAAACTGGTGCTGATTGCCCTCGCTGCGCAAATCATGCTCGGCATCAGCAACGTGCTGTTTCATCTGCCGCTGCCGGTGGCCGTTGCGCATAACGCCGGTGGCGCCGCGCTGTTGCTGACGATGGTGCTGGTCAATTATCACGCGCGAACCAGCCTGGTTCGAGTCAAGCAACAACGCTTTGCTCGATGGCGATTCAGCCCGCGCAAACACTCGCACGGGCCCATAACAATAAAAGGAGAAATGCCATGGCGACTCTGATTGGCGAACGTCACAGCCAGGCGATCTGGCGTGATTACCTGGAGCTGACCAAGCCGAAAGTCGTGGTGCTGATGCTGATCACCTCGCTGGTCGGCATGTTTTTGGCGACCCGCGCCGGAGTGCCATGGACGGTGCTGGTGTTCGGCAATCTCGGCATTGCGCTGTGCGCTGGCGGTGCGGCGGCGGTCAATCATGTGGTCGACCGGCGCATCGATGCGGTGATGGCGCGCACGCATAAACGTCCCTTGGCTGAAGGCCGGATCTCGCCCGCAGCCGCGCTGACCTTTGCGCTGGTGTTGGCACTGCTGGGGCAAGCGCTGCTGCTGACCTTCACTAATCCACTGACGGCCTGGCTGACCCTTGCCTCGCTGCTCGGTTACGCGGTGGTGTACACCGGTTTCCTCAAGCGTGCGACGCCACAGAATATCGTTATCGGCGGCCTCGCCGGTGCCGCCCCGCCGCTGCTCGGCTGGACGGCTGCCACCGGCCATATCAGCGCCGAGCCGCTGTTGCTGGTGCTGATTATTTTTGCCTGGACCCCGCCGCACTTCTGGGCGCTGGCCATCCACCGCAAAGAGGAATACGCCAAGGCCGACATTCCCATGCTGCCGGTCACCCATGGCGAGCACTACACCAAAGTGCACATTCTGCTTTACACCTTCGTGCTGCTGGCCGTGAGCCTGCTGCCGTTTGTGATCCACATGAGCGGCATGCTGTATCTCGTCTGCGCACTGGCACTCGGCGCGCGGTTTCTGCAATGGGCCATCGTGCTGTACCGTGGCACTCGGCCGCACGCGGCGATCAACACCTTCAAGTACTCTATTTACTACTTGTTCCTGCTGTTTATCGCGCTGCTCGTAGATCACTACTTACTGTTGAACCTATGACTCGAACCCAGAAAACCGTCTTCATTCTCGTCGCCCTGGTCGCACTGATTCTCGGCCTGACCATCAACAAAGTACTGTCCGGCAAAGGTCAGGGCGATCCGACGGCGCTGATCGACGCCGGGATTATCCTGTTGCCGCAAAGCCGCAATCTGCCTGACGTGAAGATGACCGATCAGGACGGCAAAGCGGTGCAGGTCAACGAGTTGAAAGACAAGTGGAGTTTGCTGTTCTTCGGCTACACCTTCTGCCCCGACATCTGCCCGACCACCCTCGCGCAGCTGCGTCAGATCAAAAGCGAACTGCCAGCAGACGTCAGGGACAAGTTGCAGATCGTTCTGGTCAGCGTCGACCCGAACCGCGACACGCCCAAGCAACTCAAGCAGTACCTCGGTTACTTCGATCCGCAGTTTATTGGCCTGACGCCGACCTCGATCGAAGACCTGCAAAAGTTCGCCAACGCGGTGAGCATCCCGTTTATCCCGGCGGACACCAGCAAGCCCAATTACACGGTGGATCACAGCGGCAACCTGGCTGTGATCGGCCCTGACGGCACACAGCGCGGGTTTATTCGGGCGCCGTTGAATAACGTGAAACTGGTGGTGCAGTTGCCGGTGATGCTGAAGCGAGAGTAACGGCACACATTTGTAGAAGCCGGCTTGCTGGCGATAGCGATTTCACCGACGCCATCGCCAGCAAGCTGGCTCCTACAGACTCGGTATTTCAGGCATAAAAAAATGGGGCGCATTCAATGCGCCCCATTTTTCATTACTGCTTCAAATCAGAACGCCGGCACGACCGCGCCTTTGTACTTCTCGATAATGAACGCTTTGACTTCCGGGCTGTGCAGCGCGGCGATCAGTTTCTTCATGTCTTCGCTGTCTTTTTCTTCCGGGCGCGCAACGAGGATGTTCACGTAAGGCGAATCGCTGCCTTCGATGACCAATGCATCCTTGGCCGGATCAAGCTTGGCTTCCAGCGCGTAGTTGGTGTTGATCAGCGCCAGGTCAACCTGGGTCAGCACGCGCGGGATGGTCGCCGCTTCCAGTTCTCGGAATTTCAGGTCCTTGGAGTTCTCGGTGATGTCCTTGACGGTCGACAGGATATCGTTCGAGTTCTTCAGTTTGATCAAGCCAGCCCGCGCCAGCAGCAAGAGTGCGCGGCCGCCGTTGGTGGCGTCGTTCGGGATCACCACGTGGGCGCCGCCAGGCAATTCGGTCAGCGCTTTGTACTTGCTCGAGTAAGCGCCCAGTGGCTCCAGGTGCACACCGGCAACCGAGACCAGATTGGTGCCCTTGGCCTTATTGAACTCATCGAGGTACGGCTGGTGCTGGAAGAAGTTGGCGTCGAGGCGTTTTTCGGCCACTTGCACGTTTGGCTGAATGTAATCGGTGAAGACTTTAACCTGCAGGTCCACGCCTTCTTTGGCCAGAGCCGGTTTGACGAATTCGAGGATTTCCGCGTGCGGGACCGGGGTGGCCGCGACGGTCAGCGTCTCGGCGTGGGCGGAAAACGCTGTAACGGCAGCCAATGCGACGAGTAATTTTTTCATTCAGCTAACTCCATGTGGGCGCCCGTTTGGCGCCTGCCAGCGAATGGCCGGCTCATTTGTCATTTACGAGAGAAGTGCACAACCAGCTTGTCGCCGATGGTTTGTAAAATCTGTACCAACACGATCAGCAGCACAACGGTGACAACCATCACGTCGTCCTGGAAACGCTGATAACCATAGCGAATAGCCAGATCACCCAAACCGCCGGCGCCGACTACACCGGCCATGGCGGTATAGCCTACCAAGGCGATAGCGGTCACGGTGATAGCCGCGATGATGCCGGGACGCGCTTCGGGCAACAGGGCTTTCATGACGATCTGCCGAGTCGATGCGCCCATGGCCTGAGTCGCCTCGATAATGCCGCGATCAACCTCACGCAACGCGGTTTCCACCAGTCGGGCGAAAAACGTCGAAGCGCCCACCACCAGCGGTGGAATAGCGCCAGCAACCCCCAACGAAGTCCCCGTAATGAGGATGGTCGTTGGAATCATCACGATCAGCAGAATAATAAAGGGCAGTGAACGAATCGCGTTGATCACGAACGACAGCACAGAGTAGACGCCTTTTTGCTCAAGCAATTGGCGCGGACTGCACAGGAACAGCAGGACACCCAACGGCAGACCAATAAGGACGGTGAAGAACAGGGAGCTGCTGAGCATGATCATGGTATCGCTGGTCGCAATCCAGATATCCGCCCAGTCGACATTGTCGAAGTAATGCAGCAAACCTTCCATCAGCGCAGTACCTCCATGTGAACGTCGGCTGCGGTGAAGCGCGCAAACGCCGCCTCCATGTCGCCGCCGGTAATCGCCAGGGTCAGTTGGCCGTAAGGCACGTCTTTGATGCGGTCGATGCGACCGGCAAGAATGCTGTAATCCACGCCCGTTTCGCGAGCGACGGTGCCGAGCAACGGCGCGTAGGTCGCTTCGCCCTGGAACGTCAGACGCACGATGCGGCCCGGGACATGAGCGAAGTCATCGCGTTGTTCGCTTTCATCGATCTGCTCATCTTCCTGCACGAAGCGCTTGGTCGTCGGGTGTTTCGGGTGCAGAAACACGTCGGCGACGGAGCCTTGCTCAACAATCACGCCCGCGTCCATTACAGCCACCTGGTCGCACACGCGGCGGATCACGTCCATCTCATGGGTGATCAGCACGATGGTCAGCTTCAACTCGCGATTGATCTCGGCCAGCAGTTGCAGGACCGACGCAGTGGTCTGCGGGTCCAGCGCGCTGGTGGCTTCATCGCACAACAGAATTTTCGGTTTGGTCGCCAACGCGCGGGCAATGCCGACGCGCTGCTTCTGGCCGCCGGACAATTGCGCCGGATACTTTTTGGCGTGGTCAGACAGGCCGACTCGCGCTAACAGTTCTGCGACGCGCTGGTCGATCTCGCTACGGGACAGTTCACCGGCCAGGGTCAACGGCAACGCAACGTTGTCGGCGACGGTCTTGGAGGCCAGCAGATTAAAATGCTGGAAGATCATCCCGACCTGCTGACGGAAGCGCCGCAGGCTGTTGGCATCCAGCGCGGTAACTTCTTCGCCGTCGACGAAGATCTTGCCGCCGCTGGAGTTTTCCAGGCGATTGATCAGACGCAGCAGGGTACTTTTTCCCGCACCGGAATGACCAATCAGGCCGAAAACCTGACCGTTCTCAATCGACAGACTGGTCGGATGCAGGGCGGGAATGTCCCTACCGGCGACGCGGTAGGTTTTATGGACGTTTTGAAACTCGATCACGTAGCGAACCTTGTGGGGCGCGTTGGAAAAGGATCAGCGGTTAGCCGGGCGCGCATTTTAGCCTGTCCGTATAGAGGTTCTTAGCATTTATTTCGCATTGATCCTGCGATTTGGCAATAACGCGATCAAAGGTAAGAAAAAAGGAACGCCGCAAAAGGTCATCAGTCACTAATAAAGCAACTCACACCGCCCCCGGTGCCGTGACCGGGGAATGGACAAGCATCCTGGCTACGACGGGAATCGCAACGAGGAGTTTACGACTGATGAGTACGAAAAAACCTGCCGCCCCAACAAGCGCGCTGGCCGGGACCGACACCCTGGACCGCAGCAACACCAATGCCAAGCTGGAAAGCCTGGAACAATTTCGCTCCGATGCTACCGATCAGGCCCTGCGCACTAACCAGGGCGTAAAGATCGCGGATAACCAGAACACCTTGAAAGTCGGCGCTCGCGGCCCATCGCTGCTGGAAGACTTCATCATGCGTGAAAAAATCACGCACTTTGACCATGAACGCATTCCAGAGCGCATCGTGCATGCCCGCGGTACCGGCGCTCATGGTTACTTTCAGACCTACGAAAATCATTCCGCACTGACCAAGGCCGGTTTCCTGCAAGACCCTGGGAAAAAAACCCCGGTGTTCACACGCTTTTCCACGGTGCAAGGCCCACGCGGTTCGGGCGATACCGTGCGCGACGTACGCGGTTTTGCCGTGAAGTTTTTCACCGACGAAGGCAACTTCGATCTGGTCGGCAACAACATGCCGGTCTTCTTCATTCAGGACGCGATCAAGTTTCCTGACTTCGTGCACGCGGTAAAACCTGAACCGCATAACGAAATTCCTACCGGCGGCTCGGCCCACGATACCTTCTGGGATTTTGTCTCGCTGGTGCCGGAATCGGCGCACATGGTTATCTGGGCGATGTCCGACCGGGCGATCCCGAAAAGCCTGCGCAGCATGCAGGGTTTCGGTGTGCACACGTTCCGTCTGATCAACGCCGAAGGCAAATCGCGCTTCGTCAAATTCCACTGGCGCCCGTCTGCCGGCACCTGCTCGCTGGTCTGGGATGAAGCCCAGAAACTGGCGGGTAAAGACACCGATTACCACCGTCGCGACCTGTGGGAAGCGATCGAGATGGGCGACTACCCGGAATGGGAACTCGGCGTTCAGATCGTCGAGGAAGAAAACGAACATTCCTTCGATTTCGACATTCTCGACCCGACCAAAATCATTCCCGAGGAAATCGTTCCGATCACGCCACTGGGCAAAATGGTGCTCAACCGTAACCCGGACAATTTCTTTGCCGAAGTGGAGCAGGTCGCGTTTTGTCCTGGCCATATCGTGCCGGGGATCGATTTCTCCAATGATCCGCTGCTGCAAGGTCGATTGTTTTCCTACACCGATACGCAGATCAGCCGACTCGGTGGGCCGAACTTCCATGAAATCCCGATCAACCGTCCAGTTGCACCGTTCCACAACGGCCAGCGGGATGCGTTGCATCGCACCACGATCGACAAGGGACGCGCTTCTTACGAACCGAACTCCATCGATGGCGGCTGGCCGAAAGAGACTCCGCCTGCTGCACAGGATGGCGGTTTCGAGTCGTATCCAGAGCGCATCGATGCGAACAAGATTCGTCAACGCAGCGAATCGTTCAGTGACCACTTCTCGCAAGCGCGGCTGTTCTTCCACAGCATGAGCAAGCACGAGCAAGAGCACATCATCGCGGCGTACAGCTTCGAGCTGGGCAAAGTCGAGCGTGAGTACATTCGTGCCCGTGAAGTGAACGAGATTCTCGCCAACATTGACCTGGAACTGGCGGCTCGCGTTGCCAAGAACCTTGGCCTGCCAGCACCGAAAGCCGGCACTGTCGACGTGCCGAAAACCTCTCTGGACCGCTCGCCAGCGTTAAGCCAGGCCAACCTGCTGCCGGGCGACATCAAGACTCGTAAAGTTGCGATTCTGGCGGCTAACGGCGTCGATGGCGCGGCGATCGATGCAATGAAGGCTGCGCTGAAAGCTGAAGGCGCGCATGCCAAATTGCTCGGCCCGACCTCGGCGCCGGTGACGACAGCGGACGGCAAAGCGCTGCCAGTTGATGCGTCGATGGAAGGCATGCCGTCCATTGCGTTCGATGCGGTATTCGTTCCGGGCGGCGCGGCGTCGATCAAGGCGTTGAGCGGTGATGGCGTCGCGTTGCACTACGTGCTCGAAGCGTACAAGCACCTGAAGGCGATCGCCCTGCATGGCGAAGCCAAGCAGTTGCTGGATGTGCTGAAACTGGAAGTCGATGCGGGACTGGTCGTGGGCACGGATGCGAGCCTGATCAAGCCGTTCTTCGCTGCGATTGCACAGCATCGGGTCTGGGATCGCGAACCTAAAGCCAAGGCTGTTCCGGCTTAAGGTCGTGCTGCGATAGCAAGGACGCTTTCGCGAGCAGGCTCGCTCCCACAATTCATCTCAGTGGCTCACACAATTGTGTAAGCCGGAGGTCAAATGTGGGAGCGAGCTTGCTCCGGGCGGCGTTCCGACGACGCTCTTACGGTTTACGCGGACTCAATACCATCTGCGCCGGGATATTACGCAACAACTGCTTCTCCAGGTTCAGCTCGAACGCTGAATCCAGCCTCTTCACACGCTTGTTCAGCAATGTCGTCAACCAAGGGAAATCCTGGTTGCGCGGCGCCTGAATACTCACATCGCACTGGTAATTCACCACGTCGGCCGCAATCGCGTCCAACTGCCGGCGAAGCTTGGCCATGTCAGTAAGATTCAACGCCACCGTGGTGCTTTCTGCTGTCGGATCGATCACTTTCGCCGGCGGCTTGGCTTCGGCTGCCTGAAGTGCAGCCTCAGCTTTTTCCAGCTCGGCTTTGCGCGCTTCAGCAATGGCACCGTTGACTCCGCCAGTCAGCGCTGGAGCCTTGGGCATCAACACCCGGGCGCGGCTCAGTGCTGTGGCGGCCGCGTTGACGTCACCTTTCTGCAGAACGATCTGGCTGCGGCGCAGATAGGCTTCAGCCAATTGCCGCTGGTATTGCTCAAGGGATTGATCATTAGGTGATGCGGCCTGCAAAGCAGCCAACTGCCCTTCGGCGGTGGCTAGCTCGCTGCTGGCTAGGCTTTGCTCCAGCTGCGCGATGGCCGTGGCCCGCGCGTCGGGGGCTTCAGTAGCCGCCGGTGGCGTGCTTTGGCAGGCACCCAGTAGCAGAGAAAATGCGACAAGGAGCAGATAACGGGAGGCGAACGGCTTCATTCCTGCGACTCTCTATTTGCGCAAAAAACGAGCAAGTCTACACCCCTCGACGGGGCAGAACAAAACTCAGCAAAAACAACCCGGCGGCTGCAACCACAATCGATGGCCCCGCCGGGGTGTCCTTGAACCAGGATAAGGCCAGCCCGCCACACACCGCGAGCATGCCCAGCAGGCTCGCGCCCAGGGCCATCTGCTCGGGCGAGCGGGCGTGACGTTGTGCCGCAGCGGCCGGGATGATCAGCAGCGAGGTAATCAGCAGCACACCAACGATTTTCATCGCTACGGCGATAACCACGGCAATCAACAGCATCAACGTCAAGCGCAACGCCGGTACCGGCAAGCCCTCCACTCTGGCCAGCTCTTCATGGACAGTAATTGCCAGCAACGGGCGCCAAAGCGCCACCAAAAGCCCCAAAACCGCCGCGCTGCCGCCGAGAATCCACGCCAGGTCGGTCGGACTGATCGCCAGCAAATCGCCGAACAGATAAGCCATCAGGTCGATCCGCACCTCGTGCATGAAGCTTAGTACCACCAGGCCCAAAGAGAGCGTGCTGGGTGCGAGAATTCCCAAAAGCGTGTCGGACGCCAGCGGCTGGCGCTGTTGCAACGTCACCAGCAGCACCGCCAGCAGCAGACAGCCGACGGTCACCGCCACCGCCGGGCTGACGTCCAGCAGAAAGCCCAAGGCCACGCCGAGCAATGCTGCATGGGAAAGGGTGTCGCCAAAATAGGCCATGCGCCGCCAGACCACGAATGATCCCAACGGCCCCGCGACCAGCGCCAGAGCCAGGCCTGCAAGCAGGGCGTAAAGCAGAAAATCAGCCATGCTTGCAGCCATCTCCGTGAACGTGGGGTTGGGTCGCTGGGGCCGTATTGACAACCGAGCCATGCAGATCGTGGGCATGATCGTGATGGTGGTGATAAATCGCCAGGCTTTGTGCGTTTTTGCCGAACAACTCGACGAAAGCCGGGTCGCCGCTGACTTGCTCAGGGTGTCCGGA
This sequence comes from Pseudomonas sp. Ant30-3, assembly GCF_000690905.1. GTDB lineage: Bacteria > Pseudomonadota > Gammaproteobacteria > Pseudomonadales > Pseudomonadaceae > Aquipseudomonas. The sequence goes on from NZ_JMCL01000001.1 coordinate 48,245, forward strand.
GCAGCAAACGTGGCGATTGAGGCAAACCACCTGGTCGGTGGTGCTCATCACCAGATGCAAGTCGTGGGAGACCATCAACACGCCACAGCCGTGACGGTCGCGCAACCGGGTAATCAGGCTGTAGAGCTCGGCCTGACCGGCGACATCGACACCTTGCACGGGCTCGTCGAGCACCAGCAATTCCGGCTCACGCAACAGCGCCCGCGCCAGTAGCACCCGCTGCATTTCACCACCGGAAACACTTTGCACGGGACTGTCGATCACGTGCTCGGCGCCGACTTCCTTCAGTGCGGCCAAAACGCGGGCGCGGTCGACTCCCGGCACCAATCGCAGGAAGCGCAGCACCGACAGCGGCAACGTCGGATCGACGTGAAGTTTTTGCGGCATGTAACCGACGCGCAATTTCGGCTTGCGCCAGACGCTGCCGTTGTCGGGCTTCAACAAGCCGAGTACGGCGCGCACCAGCGTGGTCTTGCCGGCGCCGTTAGGGCCGATCAAGGTGACAATTTGCCCCGGCTCAACGCTCAGCTGAATATTATCCAATACGTTTTGTCCGGCAAACGTAACGGTTACGTGCTCGAGACGAATCAGAGCGTCGCTCATCAAGCCCCCTGGCAGCCCGAGCAGAGACCGACCACTTCAACCGTCTGGCTTTCCACGATGAAGCCAACATCCAGAGCGCTGCTGACAATCGCGTCGCTGATGGATTTCTGTTCCAACTCGATGGCGGCGTGGCATTCGCGGCAGATCAGGAACTGGCCCTGATGCGCGTGCTCCGGGTGGTTGCAGCCAACAAAGGCATTCAGCGAGGAGATACGGTGCACCAGGCCGTTTTCCAGGAGGAAATCCAGCGCACGGTAAACAGTCGGCGGTGCGGCGCGGCGACCGTCCTGCTCACTGAGCACGGCAAGGATGTCGTAGGCGCCCAACGGCTTGTGACTTTGCCAGACCAGTTCCAGCACCCGCCGACGCAGCGCGGTCAGGCGCAGGCCTTGACGGGCGCACAAGGCATCGGCCTCCGACAGAGCGCTGTGAACGCAATGAGAGTGGTCGTGGGGACGGCTGGCTATCGGAGTTTTTGGCATGGGCGGCGACGAGTTTTGTGAGAGACGTTATTATGTTACCCGTTCTCGCCTCTTCGAGTGGTCATCGTGTCCCGACTTTTTTCCGTGTTTGTCGCTTTTTTCGCAAGTTTTTTACTGCTTGGCTCGGCCCAGGCCGACGTCAAGGTCCTGACCAGCATCAAGCCGCTGCAGCTGATTGCTGCAGCGGTGCAGGACGGTGTGTCGATCCCGGAAGTGCTGCTGCCGCCGGGCGCATCGCCGCATAACTATGCGCTGCGCCCTTCCGACGTACGGAAGGTGCAGTCGGTCGATCTGCTTTACTGGATCGGTCCGGACATGGAAGGCTTCATGCCCCGCGTGCTCAACGGCCGCACGTTGCCGAGTGTTGCAGTACAGGACCTTCCAGGCATGAAACTTCGCCGTTTCGCCGAAGATAGCCACTCCCATTCCGACGAAGCGGACGACCATGACCATGATCATCGTCCCGGCACCCTCGACGCGCATTTGTGGTTGTCGCCACTCAACGCGCGGGTAATCGCGGCAAAAATGACCGCTGACTTGAGTGCCGCCGATCCCGCCAACGCAGCGCGGTATCAAAGCAACCTGAAAGCATTCGATGAACGTCTGGATGCGCTGGACCTGCGTTTGAAGGCGCGTCTGGCGGGGATCGCGGGCAAACCTTATTTCGTTTTCCATGAAGCGTTCGACTATTTCGAAGAGGCTTACGGCCTCAAGCACGCCGGTGTATTCAGCGTCGCCGCAGAGGTCCAGCCCGGCGCCCAGCACGTAGCGGCGATGCGCACACGATTGCAGGAAGTGGGCAAGACGTGCGTGTTCAGCGAGCCGCCGCTACGCCCACGCCTGGCGGAAACGCTGGTGGCGGGGTTGCCGGTGAAACTGGCAGAACTGGATGCGTTAGGCGGATACACGCCAGCGACTGCTCAGGGGTATGAGCAGGTGCTGGAGAAGTTGGGGAATGAGCTGGCGGGGTGCCTGGAGTCGTTGTAGTGCAGTAAGTTGTGTCGACTCCAATCGCGGGCAAGCCACGCTCCCACAGGGTTTGTGTCGTTCGCCAATAGTGTGAACGGCACAAAACCTGTGGGAGCGTGGCTTGCCCGCGATGCTTTTAAAGGGCGAAAGGCAGCGGTGTGCTGACCTTCTGCCGTTGCGCCAGGCGCCGCTGAAACTCCATCGGGTCATGAATCAACACGTCCTGGCCGGCAAACGACTCCGCTGCAATCAGGCGCGACAGCCAAAACCGCACACACGCCACGCGCAGCATGGTCGGCCACAACTCGGCCTCGGCCGCGGTGAACGGACGCAGTGCCGCATACGCTCCCAGCAACGCCCTCGCCCGCGGCCCGTCGATGACGCCGTCGTCGTCCGAGCACCAGTCGTTCAACGCAATGGCCACGTCGTACAACATCGGCCCTGAGCAGGCATTGTAGAAATCGATCAGACCGGTCAGGTGCGTGCCTTCAAACATCGCGTTATCACGGAACAGGTCGGCGTGGATATTGGCGCGTGGCAATGCCAGGATTTTCGCTTTCTGCTGTGCGATTTCTTCCAGCGCTCGCTGCAACAGACCTTGCTGCTCGTCATTCAGATGCGACAGCAGTTGAGTGCCCTCTTCCTGCATCCAGTCCAGCCCGCGATCGGTTTTGCGCTTGATCATGTTGTCGCGCGTCGCCAGGTGCAGGTGCCCCAGCAACTCGCCGACCTGAGCGCAATGCTGCGCATTGGCCTGTTTGATGTGTTTACCAGCCAGGCGCGGCTGCAACAGGGCAGGCTTGCCGGCGAGCTCACGCAAGGCGACGCCATCGATGGTGCGCAACGCGTAAGGCACCGGCAGGTCGGCGCCATGCAGCACGTCGAGCAGCTCGATGAAGAACGGCATTTCCTGGACCGGACCACGCTCCACCAGCGTCAGAACGAATTCGCCCTGCTCCAGGCTGATAAAGAAATTGGTGTTTTCGCTACCGGCGGCAATCCCCTGGAAATCAAGCAGGCGGCCGAGCCCGTAAGGGGCGAGAAAGGTTTCCAGCTCGGGCCGAGCCAGCGGGGTGAACACAGACATTTTTTAACTGCCAGTACGGGCGCCGCTGCTTGAGCCAACGCCGGTTGAAATTAAGAAACTACTTCCACTCGAAAATCTTCCACGACGGTATCAGCATATCCGGCTGATCCGAGCGGATGAAATTCGCATCGCTACCGTCTGCTCGCACCAGAAAATACGGTGGTGCGCCCTTCGGCGTGACCTTGATCGCATACAGGAATCCGTTTTGGCGGTACTCCTGAATAACCTTGTCCCCTTCCGTGCGGATCGTGACGTCAGGTTCGGATGTCGGCGCATCATCGGCAGCCATGACAGCCAGCGGTGCGATTGCAAACAAGCCAGCCAGCAGCAAGCGATTTAGTGTGCGCATGATAACCTTGTCCCTTTGTCGTCAATGGTCCCGCTATTCTAGCGCCGGACCCGCCGAAAAGGTTGATCGTGCTCATGAGCCAAGCCCCCCTCGTCCTGGTGGACGGTTCTTCTTACCTCTATCGCGCCTTCCATGCGCTGCCACCGCTGACCACGTCCAGAGGACTGCCGACCGGTGCGGTCAAGGGCGTGTTGAACATGCTCAAGAGTCTGCGCAAGCAGTACCCGGACAGCCCGTTCGCCGTGGTGTTCGACGCCAAGGGTGGGACGTTTCGCGATGACATGTACGCCCAATACAAGGCCAACCGGCCGAGCATGCCCGACGACATGCGTGTACAGATCGAACCGCTGCACCAGAGCGTGAAAGCCCTGGGCTTCCCGCTGCTGTGTGTCGATGGCGTCGAGGCCGATGACGTGATCGGCACCCTGGCCCGCAGCAGCGCGGCGGCCGACCGACCGGTGGTGATCTCCACCGGCGACAAGGACATGGCACAACTGGTCGACGGGCACATTACCTTGGTCAATACCATGACCGGTAGCGCGCTGAACGTAGAGGGCGTGAAAGAGAAATTCGGCGTCGCTCCCGAGCAGATCATCGATTATCTGGCACTGATGGGCGATTCTTCCGACAACATCCCGGGCGTGCCAGGCATCGGGCCGAAGACTGCATCCGGCTTGCTGGTGGGCGTCAACGGTGGCCTGAAAGAGCTTTACGCGCAGCTCGACATCGTGCCGACGCTGCCGATCCGCGGCGCAAAAACCTTGCCGGCCAAGCTCGAAGAGCACCGCGAGATGGCCTTTCTCTCTTACCAACTGGCAACGATCAAAATCGACGTGCCGCTGGATATCGGCCTCGACGACCTGCAGATGGGCCAGCCCGATCACGACAAACTCGCCGAGCTTTACGCCCTGCTGGAATTCAAGAGTTGGTCCGACGAAAACCAGCGCGACGCCAAGCGTTCCGGCCAGGAGATTGTCGAAGTCGCCGAGGAGCAGCCGGCGGATGCGGTCGAAGCCCAATACGAAACCATCCTCGATCAGGCGCGCTTCGACGTCTGGCTGGACAAGCTCGAGAAGGCGCCGCTGATCGCCCTCGTGACCGAAACCAACGGTATCGATGCGCAGCACGCGCAATTGGTGGGGCTGGCGTTTTCCGTCGCAGCCAACGAAGCGGCCTACATCCCGCTGACTCATTCCTACATGGGCGTGCCGGATCAGCTGGACCGTGACAACGTGCTGCGGGCCCTCAAGCCGCTGCTGGAAAACCCGCAGAAGCTGAAAGTCGGCCAGCATGCCAAGTTCGAAACCAACATCCTTGCCAACTGCGCAATCGGTGGTGATCAGGCCAACGGGATTCTCGTTCAGGGCATTGCCTTCGACACGATGCTTGAGTCCTACGTGCTTGATTCGACCGCCACCCGTCACGACATGGACAGTTTGGCGCTGAAGTACCTGGGGCAAAGCAAAACCGATATCCAGGACATTGCCGGCAAAGGTGTCAAACAGCTGAGTTTCGACCAGATCTCGCTGGAGCTGGCCGGTCCGTACGCGGCTGAGGATGCCGATGTCACGTTCCGCTTGCACCTGGCCTTGCAGGAAAAACTGGCGGCGACGCCAAGTCTGGGCAAAGTGCTGAACGAAATCGAAATGCCATTGATGCCGGTGCTGGCGCGGATCGAGCGCCAGGGTGCCTTCGTCGACGCCAATCTGCTGGGTATCCAGAGCGTCGAATTGGGCGAGAAACTGGTGGCGCTGGAGCGTGAAGCCTTCGCCATTGCCGGTGAGGAGTTCAACCTCGGATCCCCGAAGCAGTTGGGCGTAATCCTCTACGAAAAGCTCGGTTTGCCAGTGCTCAGCAAAACCGCCAAGGGCCAGGCTTCCACGGCCGAAGCGGTGTTGGCCGAACTGGCCGAGCAGGACTACCCGCTACCTAAAGTGCTCATGCAATATCGTTCGCTGAGCAAACTCAAGAGCACCTATACCGATCGCCTGCCTGAACAGATCAATTCTCGCACCGGCCGTATCCATACAACTTATCAACAGGCCGTCGCCGCCACCGGGCGCTTGTCGTCGATTGATCCCAACCTGCAGAACATTCCTATCCGTACCGCCGAAGGCCGACGGATTCGTCAGGCGTTCGTCGCACCAAAAGGCTACAAACTGTTGGCCGCCGACTACTCGCAGATCGAACTGCGGATCATGGCGCACCTGGCCAAGGACGAGGGTTTGCTGCACGCCTTTCGTAACGACCTCGATGTGCACAGGGCCACAGCGGCGGAAGTGTTCGGGGTTGAGCTGGCAGATGTCAGCACTGATCAGCGCCGGAGTGCCAAGGCGATCAACTTCGGTTTGATCTACGGCATGAGCGCATTTGGTCTGGCCAAGCAGATCGGCGTGGATCGCAAGCAGTCCCAGGCGTATATCGACCGCTACTTCACCCGTTATCCCGGCGTGCTGGAGTATATGGAACGCACCCGGGCGCAAGCTGCCGAGCAGGGCTTCGTTGAAACCATCTTCGGCCGCCGCCTGTACCTGCCGGACATCAATGCGAAGAACCCGGCCTTGCGCAAAGGTGCCGAACGCACCGCGATCAACGCGCCGATGCAGGGCACCGCAGCGGACATCATCAAGAAAGCCATGGTGGCTGTGGATAACTGGCTGACCCTGTCCGATCTGGACGCCAAAGTCATCCTGCAGGTGCACGATGAATTAGTGCTCGAGGTGCGGGAAGACCTGGTTGACAAGGTTAGCGAGGAGATTCGCTTGCACATGAGCCAGGCCGCGAAGCTTGATGTGCCACTGCTGGTCGAAGTGGGCGTGGGGAATAACTGGGACGAAGCGCACTGATCGCGCTTTTGTAGATTTCTGTCTCTTGCGCAGAACTCGAGAAGGGACCTGTGGTGAGGGGATTTATCCCCGCTGGACTGCGGAGCAGTCCCATTCTGGGGATCGCTGCGCAATCCAGCGGGGATAAATCCCCTCGCCACAATCAGGTGCAAGATTTATACATCAGCACACCAGCAGCAACCTTCGCCCGTACCCAACGCGCATAGTGCAGAAATCGATCGGGCTTATTTCATAAGGTTTCTGAGGTTCCGGAACTAAATCTGTGAACGCTCACTCAGAGTTACTGGACGGCTGGTGAAGCCGTTCAATGCTCCTATGTTGTGTTAAGTGTTGGCAGATATCCGGACCCCGCCCTAACGGTCCGGAGCTTGGACCCCGGAACTTCCTCTCCCCATAAGAAGTCCGGGGTTTTTTTTGCCTGTGATTTACTGCGCGACAGGTTCCGCGCCTTTATCTGCCAGCTCCATCCAGCCTGCCAGTACAGTGTAAGCGTCTTCCAGGCCCAGTCGTTTTGGTGCCGAGAAAAGCTGAATGCTGATCGCATCGCCCCAACCTTTGCGAATGTCTGCCTGGACTTTGAGCAGGACGTTCTTCGCCGCACCGTAGGTCAGCTTGTCTGCTTTGGTCAGCAGAATGTGCATCGGCATGCCGCTGGCAACCGCCCAATCCAGCATCAACAGATCGAAATCGGTCATTGGATGACGGATGTCCATCATCAGGATCAGCCCTTTCAGACTCTCGCGACCACCCAGATAAGCTTCCAGGTGACGCTGCCAGTGCAGCTTCAACGGGATGGGCACCTTTGCGTAACCGTAACCCGGCAGGTCGACCAGACGACGATCATCGTCTAGCTTGAAGAAGTTCAAGAGTTGCGTGCGACCCGGGGTTTTCGAGGTCCGCGCCAGGCTGGCATGCGTCAGGGTGTTCAACGCGCTGGACTTGCCGGCGTTGGAACGGCCGGCAAAGGCCACTTCAAAGCCTTCGTCGTCGGGGCACTGATCGACTTTGGCGGCACTGAGCATGAAGGTGGACTGTTGGCACAGGCCGAGGATGGGATTCTTGAGTTGCATGGGATTTCCGATGTGGGCGGCGCCGGGAATGGACGCGGCAAGCGGTGTCGTTTCCGTTTCAGTGACGCCAGTATATAATGCCGCAGATTTTGTGTGCGCTTTGTCCCAGCGTAGGATGAAGTTCACGAGAGCGATTGACCTTGATTGCGCATTAGAACGCAGAACGCTCTCAACCCTGAAAAGGTCGTTTTATGACGAAATGGCTGCTAGCTGCCGGTGTCTTGATGCCGCTTTATAGCGCTCAGGCTACACAGGATCCGGAAGCTGTGTACAACCGTGTTTGTGGGGCCTGTCATTCCGGCCAACTACCCTTGGCGCCCAGAAAGGGCGATCAGGCAGCCTGGACGCCGAGGTTGGCGAAAGGTATGGAGACGCTGGTGCAACACGTGACCCAGGGTTTCAAGGCGATGCCGCCGCGTGGTTTGTGCATGGACTGCAGTGCCGAGGATTACCAAGCCATCATCCAGTGGATGAGCGAGTGATCCCGGCCCATAACTCTTTAACCCTTAGCCGTAGTTGGATTAGCTGATGAACAAATTGATCGTGAGTCTGCTGTTGACCGTGGGGATCTCGGGCGTAGCCCATGCTGCAGGTGATGCAACTGCTGGTCAGGCGAAAGCCGCAGTATGTGGCGCCTGTCATGGCCCGGATGGCAACAGCATGGCGCCTAACTTTCCGAAACTGGCAGGCCAGGGCGAGCGTTATCTGAACAAGCAGTTGCATGACATCAAGTCCGGCAAACGCGTGGTACTTGAAATGACCGGCCTGCTGACCAACCTGAGCGATCAGGACCTGGCTGATATGTCTGCCTACTTCGCCAGCCAGAAAGGCAGCGTGGGCGCCGCCGACCCGAAACTGGTGGCTCGCGGTGAAGCTTTGTTCCGCGGCGGTGACCTGGCCAAGGGCCTGCCCTCCTGCACCGGTTGCCACTCGCCAGACGGCAAGGGCAACGCACCAGCAGGCTTCCCGCACCTGGGTGGCCAGCATGCTCAATACATCGCCAAGCAACTGACCGATTTCCGCAAGGAAGAAGGCGGCCGCAATAACGACGGCGATACCAAACCGATGCAGAGCATTGCGAAAAAGCTGAGCGACGAAGATATCGCCGCAGTGTCCAGCTACATTCAGGGCCTGCACTAAGACTGGCGACTGAGCGTCAAGCGGGATGTACATCTCCTGCAATGTTAACGCTCGATTAATCCGTCGCAGCAAGTATAAAAAGGGTGGCTCAGGCTGCCCTTTTTTGTGGCCGCTGCCGTTACACTACAGAACTCAAGCCCGCCATGACCTGTCTTAAAACAGGTCGCGCGAGGCGACCCCATTTGTCCAGGAGTAAAGCATGCGTAATCTGATCATCAGCGCCGCACTCGTCGCTGCCAGCCTGTTCGGCGTGACTGCCCAGGCTGCCGAAGCACCCGCCGCACCGTATGTTGAGCTGGCCAATCCGGTTCAGGTAGCAGTGCCCGGCAAGATCGAAGTCGTGGAACTGTTCTGGTACGGCTGCCCGCATTGCTACAAATTCGAGCCTGTGATCAACCCGTGGGTTGAAAAGCTGCCTTCCGACGTTAACTTCAAACGTATTCCTGCCATGTTCGGCGGCCCGTGGGATGCCCACGGCCAAATGTTCCTCACCCTGGAATCGATGGGCGCTGAGCACAAGGTTCACGCTGCGGTCTTCAAGGCTATTCAGGAAGAAAAGAAGAAACTGACTGATCCGGAAGAAATGGCCGAATTCCTGGCCACGCAGGGCGTAGACAAGGATAAATTCCTGGCAACGTTCAACTCCTTCGCCATCAAGGGCCAGGTGGTTCAGGCTCGCGAACTGGCCAAGAAATATCAAGTGACTGGCGTACCTACCATGGTCGTTAACGGCAAATACCGCTTTGACATCGGTTCCGCCGGCGGCGCCGAGCAAGCCCTGCAACTGGCCGACAAACTCGTCGATCAGGAACGAGCGGCAACCAAGGCTGCTACCAACTAAGCGCGGCGACTGCCATGCGTCGCTGGAAAAATGAACGCGTCGTTGGCCTGCATGATCCGCGGGTCAACGAGCATCATCTGCAATCGACGGGCCTGCCCGCAGACGGCCGTCTGCGTTTGCTCAGCTTCAACATCCAGGTTGGCATCAGTACCGAGCGCTATCGGCATTACCTGACCCGAGGCTGGCAGCATCTGTTGCCGCACATCGGGCGTGCCGACAATCTGCAAAAGATCGGCAATCTGCTCGGCGACTTCGATCTGGTCGCCTTGCAGGAGGCCGATGGTGGCAGCCTGCGCTCAGGCTACGTCAATCAGGTCGAGCACCTGGCCCAACTGGGCGCCTTCCCTTACTGGTATCAACAACTCAATCGCAATCTCGGCCGGCTTGGCCAGCACAGCAATGGGGTCTTGAGCCGCCTGCGGCCGTGGGCGATTGAAGATCATCCGCTGCCGGGGCCGAAAGGTCGCGGGGCCATTCTGGTGCGATTTGGCGAAGGCCCGGAAGCGCTGGTGGTGGTCATGATGCACCTCGCACTTGGCGCACGTACTCGCAGCATACAGCTGGCTTATATCCGCGAGCTGATTGGTGGTTACAAGCATCAGGTGTTGATGGGCGACATGAACACCCACGCCAGTGACCTGCTGCAAAATTCGCCGTTGCGTGATCTCGGCCTGATCGCGCCGCAACTGGAAGCCACCTTTCCGAGCTGGCGTCCGCAGCGTTGCCTGGATCATATTTTATTGAGCCCGACACTGACCCTTGAAAAGGTCCAGGTGCTGGCCCACCCCATTTCCGATCACCTGCCGGTCGCGGTAGAGATTCGTCTGCCGGGTTCGCTCACGGCCGATGCATTGCCCGCGTTGAGTCCTGCCCATCGCGGATCCATTGAATGAGCGACGAAGCACAGCGCTGGAAAGAAAAATACCTCAAAAGCATCGAACAACAGGAAAAGCTTGAGCGGCGCTGGGAGGCCCGGCTCGACTTGTTGCGCCGCGGGCTCGTGCGCAGCACCCTCGCCGCGGAAGGAACGGACCGCGCGGTTGATCAATGCATGAAGGAAATGCGCGACGTTATTCGCACCGATGACATGGACGCCGGCCTGGCCGCTCTGCTCCCTCGCCTGGAAAAAGCCGTCCTCGACTCCGAACAACGCCGTGAAACCCGCGTCAGCCAGACCAGTGCTGCGCTGTCTGCGCTGGTAACGCAGTTGCAGGCATTGCCGCTGCCCCGCGAAGTCAGCCGGCCTTTGAAGAGTTTCGCCAAGCAGCTGGACGAGCGCGTCAGCCACGCCCGCGAAATTCCGCTGTTGCTCAGCGAACTGAGCGGGCTGCAAGGTAAGGCCCTGAGTCGGGCGGAGTCCCCCGCAGAGCCTGACCGTCCGGGATTGCTGCAACGCTTGTTCGGCAGTCGCGAAACGGATGAAACCGCCCAGCAGACCACCGTCGCAGACACCTTGCCGTCCAGACCTGTGCCTGTTGAAGCGATTGTCGCCCGGACTCCAGAGCCATCGCCGGCAATCCGGGAATCTACTGATGAATCCCTGACGCCGCCGGTTGCAGCCGCGACCATTGCCAGACCCGCGGCACCCGAGGCCCTTGCGCCCGCAGAAATCGTCGAGCCAGCCCCCGCAGTCGAAGCGCTGCAACCGGCAACGATTGCACCTGCGCAGCGCCAGCCCGACATAGCCTTGGCAGAACAACCGGATATCGCCCCGCCCCCGCGCGTCCGGCCGAGCGACAATCCTGACGAATTGGCGGTGGCGTTGTTTCTCGACCGTTTGCCTCTGCCACCAGCCATGGCCCAGGCGCTGGCGGCCATCGATCCGGAACAAGCGGAACACGACATTCTCTACGCGCTGCCGGATTCGCCCGAGCCGTCCTACAGCTCGGTCGCCAAGCATATTGAAGATACGTTGCTGGGCCTGCTCGACGACCTGTCATTGCCGGAGCGGCATCGGCCGCAAGCGGAGGCCATGCGCGAACGTTTGCAGAACGGGCTGAACTGGTACGAGCTGCTGCCGATACTCGATGATCTAGCCACCCTGATGCTGGCCATTACCGACAGCGGCCAGCATGAATTCGAAGCGTACCTGCAACAGCTCAACGAACGCCTGGAAGCTTTCCAGAGCAACCTGCGTGCCGCCAGCGACGGGCATGCGGACAGCCGCTCTGCCGCCCGCGAGATGGACACGCAAATTCGCGAACAGGTCGACGGATTGCACAGCAGCATGCAGGAAGCTGCCGATCTGGAAGACCTCAAGCATGTGCTGGAAAATCATCTGGAAGGTTTGCTCGGCACGATGGATCAGCACCGCCAGCAGCGCGATGAGCGCGAGCAGGAAGTGGCCGTGCGCCTGCAAGGGCTCGCCGAGCGCGTGGCCCATATGGAGCAGGAAGCCATGGGTTACCGCGAGCATCTGGAAGAACAGCGCCAGAAAGCCTTGATCGACCCGCTGACCGGGCTGCCAAACCGCGCCGCCTGGGGCGAGCGGCTCGAGCAGGAAATCAGTGAATGGCAGCAACACGGCAACACCCTTCTGCTGGCCATACTCGACCTCGACCACTTCAAACGCATCAACGACAATTACGGCCATCTGGCCGGCGACAAGGTGCTGAAGATTATTGCCAGCGTGTTGCGCAAACGCCTGCGTGGTACGGACTTCATCGCTCGTTTCGGCGGCGAAGAGTTTGTCCTGTTATTGCCGGCTACCGTTCCAGCCACCGGCCTCAAGCTTCTCGAACATCTGCGCGTCTCGATTGAAGCCTGCCCATTCCACTTCAAAGGCGAGCCAGTCACCATCACCCTTTCCATGGGTCTGACCGCGTTCAGGGCTGGAGAACACAGTGATGTCGTACTGAAACGAGCCGATCAGGCGCTATACCGCGCCAAGCACGCGGGGCGCAACCGGGTGGAATCGGGCTGACGAGAAAGTGTTCCATTTTATTTAAATCGACCTGCCGCCCGTCCTCCGGCGAAGCGGTACGTTACACTGTTGCATTACTGTCTCTCGCGTGCTGCCTCCTGCCATGAAATTTCTTGCTCTCATCACGTCGCTGATCCTGCTGGCCGGTTGTGCCAGCGGCCCGAAAATCGACACCAGTCACGCTTCCGTCAATTACGACAGTCGCATTCAGTTCGTGGTGGTGCATTACACCTCCGCCTCATTGGAACGCTCGCTGAAGTTGTTGACCCATGGCGAAGTCAGTAGCCATTACCTGATCGGTGACGACAACAACGGCACAATCTACAAGTTGATGGATGAAAGCCTGCGCGCATGGCATGCCGGCGAAAGCGAGTGGCAGGGCCGGACCTGGCTGAACTCCAGCTCGATCGGTATCGAGATCGTCAACCCCGGCTTCACCGACAATCCTGACGGCAGCCGCCTCTGGTACCCCTACAGCGAAGCGCAAATTCAATCGTTGATCGTTCTGCTCAAGGACATCAGCAAACGTTACGCCATCAATCCCCGCAACATCATCGGCCACAGCGACATCGCGCCCCTGCGCAAGCTCGATCCAGGCCCGCTGTTCCCGTGGAAGCGTTTGGCCGCCGAAGGTCTTGGTGTATGGCCGAACGAGCAAGCTGTGGCGCGACAGCAACAACAGTTCAACACCGGGCTGCCGAGCATCAGCTGGTTCCAGGGGCAACTGTCCCGTCTGGGCTATGTGACGCCACAAACCGGCGAACTGGATGTCGCCACCCGTCATGTGTTGTCCGCGTTTCAAATGCACTTCCGCCCTGCCCGCTTCGACGGCATGCCCGACGCACAAACTGCGGCGCTGTTGACAGTTCTGAACCAGACAAAATAATGACGACCGCCCGACGGTCAGGGCGTTTTCTCAATCAGCAGCTATAACTCATTGGTAAATCTTCGGATTCCCTAGATGACTGTTGCTCGAGAGACATTACGTAGCTGGTTCTATCGCCCGTGGTTTTTGGCGATGCTGGCTGCTGCCTTGAGTGCAACGTTACTGATGGCGCTCAGTCTTTTTGTTGCCATGCGCCAGGTCGAGCTGAGTGAAAGTCAGGAAATGAACGCCCAGGGCGAGCGCTTTCTGGCCCGACTCGAGCAATTGTTCGGTCAGCTACGCGAGAGCCTGGATGACCTCGAAGCGCAGCCGCTGCGAGGTTGCGATGACGAGATGATCGCGACACTGCAGCAGGTCACCTTCAATTACCGTTTCGTCTATGAAGCCGCTTACATGGATGCCTCGCGCATCTGTTCCAACCGCCCGCGCCAAGAAGGTTTGTCACTGATTCGCGCGCCGGACATCCAGGGGCCGACCTACAGCTATTGGCTGAACACCACCACCGAACCCGATGAAAACCGCGCGGCGCTGATGCTCGGGCGTGGCAACTTCCGCGTGGCGACCTCTCGCGGACACCTGACCGATATGGTCGACCTGTCCCCGGGAAGCAGTCTGCTGGTAGTGCTCGACCATGGCTCGCGGGCAATTCCGGTGTTAGGTACCGCCCAGCGATGGCCGCCTACTGCATCGTGGCCGCCGAACAATCGCGATGCGCTGCAAGTGACCGAGACTCGCCTGATTTACCGCATGCCCACCAACAATCCTGAGTACCAACTGGTGCTGATCACTCCACGCACCGGCACTCATGTGCCCACCGTCTGGTGGTGGCTGCTTCCCGGCAGCCTGGCGTTGGGCGGCTTGATGGGTTTTCTGGTGTTTTTGCTGGTGCGGCAGCGACAGTCCCTGGACGCCGAGCTGGCAGGCGCGATACGCCGCGGTGAATTGCAAGTGCTCTATCAACCGATCTTCGACCTCGACAGCCGCAACTGCGTCGGCGCTGAAGCCCTGCTGCGCTGGCGCCGACCGGACGGCACGCTGACCAGCCCGGACCTGTTCATCCCGATGGCGGAGAACACCGGGCAGATCCGGCAGATGACCGATTTCGTCTTGCAGCGCCTGCTTGAACAGCTGGGGCATTTGTTGCGGGCCAATCCCCAACTGTACATTTCGGTCAACCTGGCCGCGTGTGACGTCATGGTGCCGCGCATCGGCCAGGTGATGGCGCGCCTGCTGACACTGCATCGGGTTGCCGCGCGGCAGATCGCTTTCGAAGTCACCGAGCGAGGCCTGGTCGATGTGGTGGTGGCCCGGGAAAACCTGCAAGCCTTGCGCGATGTCGGGCATCAGGTACTGATCGATGATTTTGGCACCGGTTATTGCAGCCTCGCCTACCTGCAGACGCTGCCGGTGGATTGTCTGAAAATCGACAAGGCTTTCATCGATGCGCTGGGGCATGACGCCGCCAGCAGTGGCGTGGCGCCACACATCATTCACATGGCTCAGGCGCTGCAGCTCAAGGTGATTGCCGAAGGCATCGAGCATGAAGCGCAAGCTGCCTTTCTCACCAGCGAGGGGGTGAAGTTCGGCCAGGGCTGGTTATTTGCCCATGCGCTAAGTGCCGTGCAGTTCATCGAACTGATTACCCGAGGTCGGCGTCTGGCCGGGCGGCGAATCGATGACGAAGCGTAAACGGCCTCATACCGCCAAGGCCATGTAGAACTGCGTCCCCTGCCCCGGCCGCGAATAGACACCCATCCGCCCGCCGTGCAGCTGAACGATTTCCTTGCACAGTGCCAGGCCAAGTCCGGCCCCGCCTTTTTTACGGCCCACCTGCACGAACGGCTCAAAGATGCGCCCCTGCTGGCCGTACGCAATGCCCTCGCCATTGTCTTCGACGCTGATGATCACCCGCTCCCCATGACGCCGGGCCTGCAAGCGAATCTGCCCTTGCGTGCCGGTATGGCGCAGCGCGTTGTCGATCAGGTTGTCGAGTACTCGGTCCAGTTGCGGTTGATCAGCCTGTAACCACGGCAAGGGCCCCTGCACTTCCACCACCAGCTCAATGCCCCGCTCGCTGGCAACCTCGGCAAATCGCAAGCGTGCTTGCTCCAGTAACTCGTCGATGGAACACGGCGCCAGGGTGAGTTTTTGCAAGCCGTTCTGATAGCGGGAGAAATTCAGCAAATCATTGATCAGCTGCATCAGGCGCTGCATTTCTTCGTTGACAGTATCGAGCAGATCGGCTTCCCGTGAATCAGCCGGGAAATGCGCACGCTCGCGGAACAGGCCGAATGCCATGTGCATACCGGTCACCGGAGTACGTAATTCATGGGACGCGCGCAGGACAAATTCGCTGCGTACTCGCTCGAAAGCACGCTGCTCGGTCACGTCGTGCAACACCATCACGGCGCCGAGAATATGGCCTTGCGTGTGGCTGACCGGGGTCAGGCTGTAAGTCAGCAAGCGCGATTCGCCGTCCACTTCAATACTGAGATCTTCCGGCGCCCGCTCCAGGGTGCCGCCGCGCAGTACCAGATGCAGCTGCGCATCCAGTTCGGGACGTTCAAGCGCCGAACCCAGTCCCTGGCCCAGACGATCGGTGTCCCAGCCCAACTGGCGCTGAGCCACCGGGTTGAGGTGTTCGAGATGGCCATCGCGATCGATCATCAATAAACCATCGTCGATGCTGTCGAGCACCGCTTGCAGCCGCTGTTGCCCAGCGAGCAATTCGTCAACATTGGTCGCCTGATGCTGACGCAATGCTTCGGCCATGATCCCGAAGCGTTGGGCCAGCTGATTCATTTCCTCTGCGGAAGACACAGGCAGGGTCACCTCAAAGTTGCCTTGGCCGATATCGTCCGCCGCTTGGACCAGTGCCTCGATGGGCGCACCAAAACGCCGCGCGATCGCATGGGCAGTGATGAAGCCGATGATCAGTACAGCCAGCCCGACCAGGCCTAGTGTTCCGGCAATCAGCAGTGCGCGATCACGGGCCTCGCGCTGGGTAGCATCGATGTTATCCAGCGCTTGCTTGTGCTCGATGATCAGGCCGTTACGCAGAATATTGAATTTCGCCGTGAGTTCTTCATTGCCGCTGAATGCATGAGCCGGATCGCGAGACTGGTCGAGCGCCCTCAGGAAACTCTGGTAATCATCTTTGGCCTGGACGAAACCATATTGCCTGTCGGTGCGACCTTGCTCATGGGCGATGCCCTGATCGAGCAGCTGAAAGTAGTGACGTTTAGACGCCTCAAACGCCGCAGGATCCGGTTTTTCGCCCAACATGAGTATTAGCTGATCACCCAGGGACTGGCGCAACTTGAGCCCCAGATCCAGGGTCACGAAGTTGTTGCGAATCAGCATTTCCTGCGTGGCGCTCATCTGCATCACGCTAACCAGCCCAAGCAACAGACCCAGTAATGCAACAGTGATCAGGGCGGAAATACTCAGGAAGAGCCGTGTTCGCAACTTCATCGCCAGTTTCATCGGAGCAGGCTCACAGGTTGTATTGCTTGCGTTTGCGGTAAAGCGTTGAAGCGTCAATCCCGAGGGTTTTCGCGGCCTGGTCGAGGGTATCCGCCGTCGCCAGGACTGCGCCGATGTGAGCCTTTTCCAACTCATCCAGGCTCAATGCCGCGCCGATGCGTGGCGCATTGTTGACCGGGGTTTCGGCCATACCCAAGTGCGTGACCTCGACCTTTTCCTGTGGGCAGATGATGCTCGCCCGCTCCACCACGTTGCGCAGCTCACGGATATTGCCGGGCCAGCGGTAACCGAGCAGCGCTTCACGCGCCTCCTCGCTGAAGCCGCGCGCCGGGCGCGCGTATTCCTTGACGAAGCGGGCGAGAAAACGGTCCGCCAGGTTAAGGATGTCCTCGCGACGCTCGCGCAACGGCGGCAGGTGCAACGTGATGACGTTCAGGCGATAGAGCAAATCCTCACGGAAGCGGCCATCGCGGACCATGTCTTCCAGATTGAGGTTGGTCGCGGCAAGGATCCGCACATCAGCCCGTCGGGTGACCGGGTCGCCGATCCGCTCATATTCCTTGTCCTGGATGAAACGCAGCAACTTTGGCTGCAACGCGAGGGGAAAATCGCCGATTTCGTCAAGAAACAGCGTACCGCCGTCCGCCTGATTGACTCGCCCCAGAGTGCTCTCGCTGGCGCCGGTGAATGCGCCGCGAGTGTGACCGAACAGCTCGCTTTCCATCAATTCGGTGGTGAGGGATGGGCAGTTGATCGTTACGCAGGACTTCTTCGCACGCTTGCTCCAGCCGTGAATGGCCTGGGACAACTCCCCCTTACCAGTGCCCGACTCACCGAGAATCAGGATGTTGGCGTCGGTGCCGGCCACCTGTCGCGCCGTCTCCAGCACTACTTTCATGGCTGGGCTGTGGGAATCAAGGCCATCTTTGGGTTTGCGTATTTCGCCTTCAAGAGCTTCCAGACGCGCCGACAATTGCCGCACTTCCAGTTGCTTGGCGGTGGCCAGACGCAACTGATCCGGACTGCAAGGCTTGACCAGATAATCGGCGGCTCCCGCCTGAATCGCATCCACCGCGGTATCGACCGCCGAGTGCGCTGTGACTATGACCACCCGCATCCAGGGCGCTTGAATCCGCATTTGCGCCAGCACATCAAGGCCATTGTCTTCACCCAGGCGCAAATCGAGGAAGCAAAGATCGAACACCTGACGTTGCAGCAGCGCTTCAGCCTGAGTCGCACTGTTGGCAGTGGCGACGCTGTAGCCCTCGTCTTCGAGGCAATAGCGAAAAGTACGCAGGATGGCGGACTCATCGTCCACCAGCAGAATGCGGCCTTGATTCTCAGTGGCTGATTCCATCTTTCCTACGCTCCTTAATGAATGATCTTGGTTAGTCCCGGAAAAATCGGGCAAGTTGCATGGTTGATTCTGGTCGATTTCGTCCACTACGGGGTAGCTCTCTCCGCACCCTACGGCTAATCGACTGATTTTGTTGTTTTTTTATCGGATAAGCGGCCCAAAGCCAACCTCTGAAGCCCCTTTCTGACATCCACTGACCGTCAGCAATTCAAAAATAATGAAATCTCCTGCAAATTTATCGTGCATTACGCACGACAGGAAAAGGACCATCGTGCAGGATGCGTCCTAGAGATATTTTTATTCACTCGCAACTTACTGATTTATATAGGTTTTACAATCGACAAAAAACTGGCATGCAGGCTGCAATGGTCTGGTTATCCAAGGCATTCCTAGCGATGCCTTCTACCAAATTCACCCGATGTGGGAGGAGCTTCAGGATGACTCGCCAACGTGCCGCCCAATTGCGTATCTCGCCACTGCATATCCAGCAAGGTCTGTTTGCTGTTCTGGCGCTGCTGATCACTTTGATCGCCGTCCAGCAGTACCAGCACTGGGAGCAGAGCCAGCAGCAAGAAGCGCCACGTGTGTCGATCCAACATCCGATGCAAACCCACTTCAGCGCCGCCAGCGTTACCGCTGCCGAGAGCACTTCGATGCGGATGATGGACGTCGATCAGGCTCAATCTGCAGACGACATGCCGCATCAGGAACGCTGGGTTTTTTAAATCAACACACTTGGCGTGCTGCAGGCGCCGGGAAAAGCACCACAAGCATTACCTCAAAATAGAAACGTAAGGAGAATCACCATGTTGAGTTGGGCAATCACTTTCTTGATCATTGCCATCATCGCTGCAGTGTTGGGCTTTGGTGGTATCGCGGGCACCGCCACGGGTATCGCCAAGATTCTCTTTGTCGTATTCCTGGTGATGTTTGTTGTTTCGTTCTTCTTTGGCCGTCGCGGTCGAGGTTGAAGATGAACGTTTCACTGAAAATGCTGGCAGCCGCCCTGCTTTTGGGCGGCAGTGCCATGGCATCGGCGGCCAATGACGGCCAGGCGCGGGTCAACGAGTTGTTGACTGCCGACCCGCAATACCGCGAAACATGGACAGACGTGGTGGAAGATGAAGAGCGGCTGCCGGAGTGGGTGATGAACCTGACCGGGGATGCTCAACAAATGAATGCAGTCGAAGAAGATGGCGACAAGTATTTGGTCGGGCCGCTGTGTGAAACACAAAGCACTTGCCTGAACAAACGCTTGATCGTAGCCGTTAGCTTCGACAAAAAGGATGCGTACGCAATGCTGGTCGAGGTGCCTGCAGGACTGCCGGCCGACAAGTCGCCAACGCGACATGCGGACTATCGGTTCCTCGGCAAACCCGATGAGGGCATGCAGACGCTTCTGATGGAACAGCTGAAAAAAGATCCGAACTGGTATTGATTTCAAGATTCAAGACTTGAGAGAAGCCCCATGGCTTCTTTCAAAATGCGCCACCTGAAGAAGGTTGGCGCATGACCAAGGGGTCGGGATGTTCTGCCTGTGTCAGGGGCGGAGTGACCTACGGGCACAGGGAGTGCCTGCGCAAGGGCCGGGTCAGGTAATAGCTGCGTCGCGAGTTCGCCGGGCATACGCCCGACGAACTTGCGAAGGGCTTATGCCCGAATCGCTATATCCCCAGCGAGCCATTCGGCAGCGCTGCTCGCTTCATCTCGTTTTTTCCTCTTGAACATTTCTTTCGATGCCTTTTTACGACCGTATATCTAGAAAAAGTCGCTGTTTTTCAACGTGATTTTTTCTGAGTGTCAGCTGAAAAGTCTCGAAATACTCCGCTTCCGCGCCAGCTGAATATCACCCGATAGTCCCGTATATGGCCGGTTCACGGCACAGAAGTTTGCCGAAATGTCGTAACCGAACCGCTTGGGACGCGACTTTGTAACAAAAAAGCTCATGCCGATTCGGCATAGGGTAGTCGTTTACGGCATTAGACGTCGCTTCCTTGCATCGGAATAGTTGCGCCTTTTTTCGCCTGCCAGAACGCCGTCAAAACGCGAACCGGGGGCACCTTATACGGGGGCAGATGCACTGAATTTTTTCGCCGCGGGCGTTCCAGTTCCAGCATCTGCCTGAGTCAAACGCAAGTAAGGGTAAAGATATGAAGAAGGCAAAAATCAGCCTCGCCTGGCAGATCCTGATCGGTCTGGTGTTGGGGATTGCAATCGGTGCGTTGCTTAACCACTTCAGTGCCGAGAAAGCCTGGTGGATCAGCAACGTCCTGCAACCGGCAGGCGATATCTTTATCCGTCTGATCAAGATGATCGTGATTCCAATCGTGATCTCGTCTTTGATCGTTGGTATTGCCGGCGTTGGTGATGCGAAGAAGCTCGGCAGCATTGGCCTTAAGACCATCCTCTACTTCGAAGTCGTCACTACGATCGCCATCGTTGTCGGCCTGGTTCTGGCCAACGTGTTCCACCCCGGTGCCGGCATCGACATGAGCACCCTCGGTACCGTGGATATTTCCAAGTACCAGGCGACGGCCGCCGAGGTTCAACATGAACACGCGTTCATCGAAACCATCCTCAACCTGATCCCTTCGAACATCTTCGCCGCCGTTGCCCGTGGCGAAATGCTGCCGATCATCTTCTTTTCGGTGTTGTTCGGCCTCGGTCTCTCGAGCCTCAAACCGGAATTGCGCGACCCGCTGGTGACGATGTTCCAGGGCGTGTCGGAAAGCATGTTCAAAGTCACCCACATGATCATGAACTACGCCCCGATCGGCGTTTTCGCACTGATCGCCGTGACCGTGGCCAACTTCGGTTTCGCCTCGCTTTTGCCGCTGGCCAAATTGGTAATCCTGGTTTATGTCGCGATTATCTTCTTCGCCTTCGTGGTGCTGGGCCTGATAGCGCGCCTGTTCGGGTTCTCGGTGCTCAAGCTGATGCGCATCTTCAAGGATGAGCTGGTACTGGCTTACTCCACCGCCAGTTCCGAAACCGTGCTGCCGCGCGTGATCGAGAAAATGGAAGCGTACGGCGCGCCGAAAGCGATCTGCAGCTTTGTGGTGCCGACCGGTTACTCATTCAACCTCGATGGCTCGACGCTGTATCAGAGCATTGCAGCCATCTTCATTGCGCAGTTGTATGGCATCGATTTGTCGATCAGTCAGCAATTGCTGCTGGTGCTGACGCTAATGGTCACCTCCAAAGGCATCGCCGGTGTTCCGGGCGTGTCCTTCGTGGTGTTGCTGGCCACGCTGGGCAGCGTCGGCATTCCGCTGGAAGGTCTGGCGTTTATCGCCGGTGTCGACCGCATCATGGACATGGCCCGTACCGCCTTGAACGTGATCGGCAACGCACTGGCCGTGCTGGTCATCTCTCGCTGGGAAGGCATGTACGACGACGCGAAGGGCGAGCGCTACTGGAATTCCCTGCCGCACTGGCGCAGCAAGGACCCAATGCCGGCGGGTGAGATTTCCCGCAATTAACACCACCCCTTGTAGGAGTGAGCCTGCTCGCGATAGCGGTACACTAGACAACAGAGATGTTGCATGTGCTGCCTCATCGCGAGCAGGCTCACTCCTACAAGGGAACGAGTCGAATATGCAAACCCCGGAGAAATCCGGGGTTTGTCGTTTCTGGCTACCCCGCTATCATTCGCCGCATTCTTTGGGGGATTCAACTGATGCTCAATGGCCTGTGGCTTGGCTTCTTCATCGTGGCAGCCGTATCGGCGCTGGCGCAGTGGCTGATCGGCGGCAATGCCGGGATCTTCGCGGCGATGGTAGAGAGCATCTTTGCCATGGCCAAGTTGTCGGTCGAAGTGATGGTCCTGCTGTTTGGCACCTTGACCCTGTGGCTGGGCTTCCTGCGCATTGCCGAAAAGGCCGGGATTGTCGAATGGCTGGCCAAGGCGCTGGGGCCGCTGTTCTTGCGGCTGATGCCGGAAGTGCCGGCCGGACACCCGGCCATCGGTCTGATCACGCTCAACTTCGCAGCCAACGGTCTGGGCCTGGACAACGCAGCCACGCCGATCGGCCTCAAGGCAATGAAAGCGCTGCAGGAGCTCAACCCCAGCCCCACCATCGCCAGCAACGCGCAGATCCTGTTTCTGGTGCTCAACGCGTCCTCCCTGACACTGTTGCCGGTCACGATCTTCATGTATCGCGCCCAGCAAGGCGCGCCGGATCCGACGCTGGTGTTCCTGCCGATCCTGCTCGCCACCAGTTGCTCGACGCTGGTCGGCCTGCTGTCGGTGGCGTTCATGCAACGCCTGCGGCTGTGGGACCCGGTGGTGCTTGCGTACCTGATACCCGGGGCCCTCGCACTCGGTGCGTTCATGGCCTTGCTGGCGACGCTCTCGGCGACCGCGCTGGCGGGCTTGTCCTCGATCCTCGGCAACCTGACGCTGTTCGGTCTGATCATGATGTTTCTGATCGTCGGCGCATTACGCAAAGTGAAGGTCTACGAAGCGTTCGTCGAAGGCGCGAAAGAAGGCTTCGACGTGGCGAAAAATCTGCTGCCGTATCTGGTGGCGATGCTGTGTGCGGTTGGCGTGTTGCGCGCGTCCGGCGCTCTGGACTTCGGCCTGGACGGAATTCGGCATTTGGTGGAATGGGCCGGCTGGGACACCCGTTTCGTCGATGCGCTACCGACGGCCATGGTCAAACCGTTCTCCGGCAGCGCTGCCCGGGCGATGCTGATCGAAACCATGCAGACGTCCGGTGTGGACAGCTTCCCGGCACTGGTGGCGGCGACGGTGCAGGGCAGTACCGAAACGACCTTTTATGTGTTGGCGGTGTATTTCGGCGCGGTGGGCATCCAGCGGGCGCGGCATGCCGTAGGGTGTGCGTTGCTGGCGGAGTTGGCCGGAGTGATTGGGGCTATCGGGGTTTGCTACTGGTTCTTTGGCTGACCGAAACCTTGTAGCAGCTGGCGAAGCCTGCGTCCGGCGGCGAAGCAGCCGTCAGCCGTTATACGGAATCTGTAAGGTATGTTTTGCGACTGCTTCGCAGCCGGACGCAGGCTTCGCCAGCTGCTACAGGGGCTCCGCGGTATTCCTGACGGGCGGGGCGATTTTCTGGCCCTGCTCTACGGCCCAGCTCACCACCTGCGCGGTCAAGCGGTCGCTGGCCTGACCAAACCCGGCCACCACCGCAGGTACTTTTACATCGCTCAGCGGCTGCCTCACCTCAAAGCGGCGACTGGCCAGAATGCGCTGGTCGTAACTGCGCACCAGCAAGGCATCCAGGCGTACCACGACACTCGCGGTGCTGCCCTGATATTCGGTCTGGAACGCCTGCAAATTGCCACCCAGCTCCAGGTCCGCCTGAAAATTGCTGTCATCAGTGCTCAACAATGACACCCGACCATCACGCTGAAAACCATCGAGCAGACGATTGCGCAGCAGCACCGGTGCCGGATCGCTCCAGCGCGAGGCGGCGTAGCTGCTGATCAGATCACCTTGCGGTATCACGGCGATGTGCGCGCTGTTCAACGCTTCGCTCGCCTGCAGTTTGTTCAACCGCAACGACCAGCGCTGCGCCATGCCGTTGTTAACCGCAGGGCTATGCGCGGACGGTAAGCGATAGACATCCGATGGCGGCGACTCGGGCAGGATCGAGCAGGCTCCGCTCAGCGCAACAGCAGCGAGGAGGGCAGCGAGGCGCAATTTCATGGCGTGAATTCCTTGTTCTTGTCATTGCCCAGCAGGTAACCGCCGGGGTTGGTTTCCAGTCGCTGGGAAATCGCCCGCAACGACGACAGCGTCTCGCGCAGCTCGCGAATGGCCGGGCCCAAGCCGTTGAGACCTTGCATGCCGCTATTGATTGAATCCTTGTTGGTCGTCAGCAGCGTGTTGATCGTCGCGCTGCTGTGCTCCAGCGATTTCATCGCCTGCTCGGCACTGCCGAACATTTGCTTGCCCTGATCATTGAGCAAACCGTTGGCGTTACGCATCAACGCCGCCGTCTGCTCGAGCGTGGCCGACGCCTGTTTGCCGACGGCGCCCAGTTGCTGCATGGCCTGGCGGATGTCGCCGCGTTGTTCGGCGATAGTCCCGGTGGTTTGCTCCAGGTGTTCGAGGGTCTTGCTGATGCGCTCGATGTTTTGCTCGGAGAACATCAGGTTGGCGTTGTTCATCAAGCTGCTCACGCCCCCTATCAAATCATTGCTCTCATTGAGCAAACGGGCGATGGGCGAGGGCGACGCAATGATGGTCGGCAGGTTGCCGTCTTTGCCTTCCAGCGCCGGGCTCTGCGGCGTGCCACCGCTGAGCTGGATGATCGACGTGCCGGTTATCCCGGTCAGCGCCAGTTTTGCCTGGGTGTCCTGTTTGATCGGTGTGTCGCCGCCAAGGCGGATTCGCGCCAGCACCCGGCGCGGGTCTTTCGGGTCCAGGCGCAAGGTCACCACATCGCCCACCTTGATCCCGCTGTACTGCACAGCGCTGCCCTGGGACAGACCGCTGACCGCTTCGTTAAAGACGACTTCGTAATCCTTGAACTGGGTGTCGACGCTGGACTTGGCCAGCCACAGACCGAAGAGCAGGGCGCCAGCCACCACGATCACGGTGAACAGACCAATCAACACATGATGGGCTCGGGTTTCCATGTCAGACCTCGTTGAGCTGTTGGGCGGCGGTAAGCGCCGCGCGGCCGCGAGGGCCATGGAAGTATTCGTGAATCCACGGATCGTCGGTTTCCGAGACCACATCGATGGCGTCCGCCACCAGCACTTTTTTCTGCGCCAGCACCGCCACACGGTCGGTGATGGTGTAAAGCGTGTCGAGGTCGTGAGTGACCAGAAACACACTCAGGCCCAACGCATCACGCAGGGTCAGGATCAGTTGATCGAACGCCGCCGCGCCAATCGGATCGAGGCCAGCGGTAGGTTCATCAAGAAACAGAATATCCGGGTCTAGCGCCAAGGCCCGGGCCAGCGCCGCGCGCTTGATCATGCCGCCGGACAGCGACGCCGGGTATTTATCGGCCGCCGACAGGGGCAAACCCGCGAGGGCCAGTTTCACCGCAGCCAGATGCTCGGCATCCTCGCGGCTAAGGCCGGCGTGCTCGATCAAGGGCAGGGCGACGTTCTCGGTCACCGTCAGCGAAGAAAACAGCGCGCCTTTCTGGAACAGCACGCCAAAACGCCGTTCGACCAGTGAGCGTTCGTGCTCGGAGAGCGTCGGCAGGTTTTTGCCCAAGACCTTGACCACGCCTTCGCTCGGCTGGCGCAAGCCGACGATGCTGCGCAGCAATACCGATTTGCCGCTGCCGGACCCGCCAACCACCGCAAGGATCTCGCCTTTGTACAAGTCCAGGTCAAGGTGCTCGTGCACGCTCTGGCTGCCGAAACGGTTGCACAGCCCACGCACTTCGATCACCGCCTCGCAGGGCGCTCGGGATTGACGACTCACCAGCCCATCTCCATGAAAAACAGCGCGGCAATGGCGTCCAGGATGATCACCACAAAAATAGACTGCACCACACTCGACGTGGTGTGTGCGCCAACAGACTCGGCGCTGCCGCTGACTTTAAAGCCTTCCAGGCAACCGATCGCGGCGATCAGAAAAGCAAAAATCGGTGCTTTGACCATGCCCACCAGAAAATGCTGAACGCCGATGTCCGATTGCAGCAGCGAGAGGAACATCGCCGGCGAGATATCCAGCGACACCGCGCACACCACGCCACCGCCAATGATCCCCGAGAGCATCGCCAGAAAGGTCAGCATCGGCAGCGCCACCAGCAACGCCAACACACGCGGCACTACCAGCAGCTCCATCGGATCGAGGCCGAGGGTGCGGATGGCGTCGATTTCTTCATTGGCTTTCATCGAGCCGATCTGCGCGGTGAACGCACTGGCAGTACGCCCGGCCATGAGGATGGCGGTGAGCAGCACGGCGAACTCGCGCAGGAAGGAAAACGCTACCAGGTCCACGGTGAAGATCGTCGCACCGAAACCGGCCAGCACCGTCGCACCGAGAAACGCCACCACAGCACCCACCAGAAAAGTGAGGAGGGCGACGATGGGTGCGGCGTCGAGGCCGGTCTGCTCAATGTGCGCGACCATCGGCGTCAGGCGCCAGCGTTTTGGACGAAACAAGCCGCGAGCGATGGTTTCCATGATCAGGCCGACGAAACCGAGCAGTTGCAAGGTGTCTTGCCAGACGGCATCGACTGCGCGGCCAATGCGCGTCAGCAGTTGAATGCCAACGTTGATTTCCGGCTCTTTGATCGGCGCGCAGAAATCGGTCATCGAGCAATACACCGTTTGCAACAACGCACGGTCGGCGGCCGACAACGTGCAGTCCGGGTGCTCGGCGGATTTACCAAGGCGCTCGGAACCGAGCAACTCCACCAACAGCGATGCGCCGGCGGTATCGAGCGCGCCGAGGCCATTGAGGTCGATGTGGGTGCTGTCGGTGTATTGGCCGTGGAGCTTTTCGCTCAGGATTTTCAGAGCCGCGTAATGGGCGAGCGTCCAGTCACCCGTAATCCGCAATTGCGCGGGAGTGTTGGTTGTGTCCAGTCGGGCATCGCCGGCCATTGGGCTGCTGATCATACGCTCCGTGCTTGCGTGGCTGTTGCGCAGGGTTAGGTAATATCACGAACCGGCCGACTTTTCTTTGACCGGTGTGCTGTCCTTGATCTTGAAGCGCAGCACGCCGATCAGTTGGCCATCTTCGGTCAACACCCGAACCTGCCACTTGCCTGCCGGGTTGCCGGGGAAATTGCGCTTGTGGGTCCAGGCGCGATAGCCCTCCTTGCGCCCGCCGCGGATATCCAGCGCAATGCGGTCGACCTCTTTGCCGTTGAATTGCCAGACGTGATAAATCCGCTCGTCGAGGCCACGCGGGGCGTTGATCGCGGTGTAGGCGTACAGGCCGTCACCGCTAATCTGTTCGGCGCTGACCTCGTCCAGACTCTTGCCGGGCGTGCGGTCCTGCATTTGGGTGCTGATCGCAACATCAGTCATCCACAACGTCGCTGGCGGCACCCACGAACGCAAGACCCAACCGACGCCGCCAATGCCCACCGTGATGCAGAGAATCGCCACGGCGTTACGCACCGTGCGAATCGGAAAGATCGACGCCAGGCTGGGAAACGACAGCAGCACGGAAATGCCCAGTGCCAGTTTGAAACTCTGGGAAGTGGTCAGGTGCAGGATGACGGGCAGGGCGGTGAGCAGGGCGGCAAACAGGGTCAGCGTGTGCAACGCCAAAAACGCCCAACGCCTCGGCGCGAGCCATTTGTAGTAAATCGGGTCGATGATGGAAATCAGTGCCGCGAGGCAGAGCATGCCGGTGAAGAACAACTGTCCGCTGTTCCAGGTGGTGGTGATGAAGAAGAACGGCAGGACGAAAAACAGGCTTTCCTGGTGGATCATTTGCGTGCCGTAACGCAGTAAAGGCTGAGGGATTTCGCGTTTGAAAATTTTCGCGAACAGCCGGGTCATGCTGTTTTCCAGCATCAGCCAGATCCAGCTGATCAGCATGATGACGGCGATCCAGGACGCCAGCCCTTGCTGGCGATCGACCAGCATGAAACTGCCGACCCCGGAGATGAATCCGCCGAGCGCAATGACGCCTGGGTAGCGCTTCATCAACTCCAGAATGCGCTGTAGGTACACGTTCATTGTCTGCATTCGGCGATTCACAAATAGTCGTAGGGAAAATCCTCGCAAGAGTACCGCCCGGTGGGGCGGCGTGGCGAGGAGAGGCAGTCACTTTGATCAAACACAAAATCCGTAATGGAACACTTACTGTGGCGAGGGGATTTATCCCCGTTCGACTGCGCAGCAGTCGCAAAACGTGTGAATAGGGCCGCTTCGCAACCCACGGGGATAAATCCCCTCGCCACAAAATTCCCTGCAGCACAGGATGGCTACCGACGGCGATAAACACGCCAACTCAACA
>NZ_JMCL01000002.1 GCF_000690905.1 Pseudomonas sp. Ant30-3
GGCGAGGGAGCTTGCTCCCGCTCGGATGCGTAGCAGCCGCCAATCGGTGAGCGCTACGCACTCAAGCGGGAGCAAGCTCCCTCGCCACAGACGTTGGTTCAGAGCGCAAACAATTCCGCCGGCAGTGCCATCAAACAGTCACTCCCCGCCTCGATCGCCGCGCGATGAGCGGCCGTGCGCGGTAGCAGTCGCTTGAAGTAGAACTCGCTGGTCGCCAGTTTGGCCCGGCAATAATCGGCGTCGCCACTGCCCTCATCAACTTGCGCCTGCGCTACCAGCGCCATACGCAACCACAGATAACCGAGAATGATGTAACCGCTGTACATTAGGTAATCCACTGACGCAGCGCCAACTTCATCGGCATTCTTCATGGCGGCCATGCCGACCTTGGTCGTCAGTTCGCCCCACTGCTGATTTAGCTCGTTGAGCTGCGCGACATAATCGCCCAGTTCAGGGTGCCCGGCATTGGCGGCGCAGAACTTGTGGACGATTTTGGTAAAACCGCGCAGCAGTTTGCCCTGACTGCCGAGCACCTTGCGCCCGAGCAGGTCCAGCGCCTGAATACCGTTAGTGCCTTCGTAAATCGGGGCGATCCGGCAGTCGCGGACCAACTGCTCCATGCCCCACTCACGAATGTACCCGTGACCACCAAACACCTGCATGCCGAGGTTGGTCACTTCCAGCCCGGTGTCGGTCATGAAGGCTTTGCAGATGGGCGTGAGGAACGCCAGCAAGTCTTCGGCATCCTGGCGCGCGGCTTGATCCGCGCTCAGATGCGCGACGTCCAGCAATTGCGCGGTGAAGTAGGTCAGCGCGCGATTGCCTTCGTTGAAGGCTTTCATGGTCAGCAGCATCCGGCGCACGTCCGGGTGGACGATGATCGGGTCGGCAGCTTTTTCCGGTGCTTTCGGCCCGGTCAGCGAGCGCATTTGCAGCCGGTCGTTGGCATACTTGATCGCCCCTTGAAAGCTCGCTTCGCCCAGACACAATCCCTGCATGCCGGTGCCGAGGCGCGCGTGGTTCATCATGGTGAACATGCAGTTGAGGCCTTTGTTCGCCTCGCCGATCAGAAATCCCTTCGCCTCATCGAAATTCAGGACGCAAGTGGCCGACGCCTTGATGCCCATCTTGTGCTCGATCGATCCGCAAGACACACCATTGCGCTCGCCCGCTTCACCCGCGTTGTCCGGCAGAAATTTGGGCACGATAAACAGCGAAATACCCTTGGTTCCTGCTGGAGCCTCCGGAAGTTTCGCCAACACCAGATGAATGATGTTGCCACTCATGTCGTGCTCGCCGGCGGAGATGAAAATCTTGCTGCCGGAGATCGCGTAACTGCCGTCCGCCGCAGGCACGGCGCGGGTTTTTATGATGCCCAGGTCGGTTCCGCAATGGGCTTCGGTCAGGCACATGGTGCCCGTCCATTCGCCCGCAGTGAGTTTGCTCAAATACGTCTGTTTCTGCTCGTCAGTGCCATGGGCGTGAATGGCCGACATGGCGCCGTGCGTCAGGCCGGGATACATGCCCCAGGATGTGTTGCTGGAGCCGACCATTTCACTGATGACCAGGCCCAGCGAGCTGGGCAAACCCTGGCCGCCAAATGCCGGATCAGCCGCCAGACCATGCCAGCCGCCTTCTACATATTGTGCGAAAGCTTGCTTGAAGCCTGTAGGCGTTGTGACCACGCCATTGTCGAAATGGCAGCCCTCTTCGTCACCGTTGCGATTGAGCGGCGCGAGAACGTTCTCACAGAACTTTGCGCCTTCTTCAAGGATCGCGTTGACCATGTCCGGGCTGGCGTCTGTCGCGCCCAGCGCAGCATAGTTGCTGTGAAAATCGAAGACGTGGTCGATCAGGAAGCGCATGTCGCGCAGGGGAGCTTTGTACTCGGGCATGGTCATTTCTCCGGCAGCAGATCCCTCAAACCTACTGCCGGCGACTACGCCTCACAATCACAGTCCAGACGCTGAATGCGCCATCATCACTCAACCTGCAGCAGCGTCCATGCGCACCGCGCCACGGCGATTTCGTCCGTACGCCACCACACAGTTGCGACCGGCGCCTTTGGCTGCATAGAGCGCTTCGTCCGCTGACTTCAGCACTTTTTCCGGGTTGCGTTGCTCGACACGCTCAGCGACGCCGATGCTGACGGTGACCGAGACACTCGAGGCCGCCGAACCGGCACGGCGCTGTCGCCCTTGCTGATCATCCTGAGGGCGGTCCTGATTACGTAGATGGATGTTGTAGGTCGCGATGGATTCGCGGATGACTTCGAGATGCGGCATACACTCTTCGAGCGTCTTGCCGGCAAACACAAGGGCAAATTCCTCTCCGCCGTAGCGATACGCCCTACCGCCACCGCCGATTTTCGACAGTTTGCTGGCAACCAGACGCAGCACTTGATCACCCACATCATGGCCGTGGGTGTCGTTGAATTTCTTGAAGTGGTCGACATCGCCCATCGCCAAAACGTAATTGCGCCCCAGACGTTGCATGCGTTCATTCAGTGCGCGCCGGCCGGGCAGACCGGTGAGCTCATCGCGAAACGCCATCTGATACGCCTCATGAGCGACCGCTGCAGCAATCATCAACATGACCTGACTGCACATGATATTGAGCGTGAACGGCAGGATGAACGTCTTCGGTAGCGCCCAGAACAGTCCGAGCAAGCCGACCAGTTGCGCGGCGTGCAAGGGTCTGGGGTTGCGCCAGTATTGCCAACCCAGCAGCACAAATGCGCCGATAAATACCGGGTAGGCGAGCTGGATCAGGCTCATCCAGGTTCCGTGCAACGCGGGCCAGCGGATTTCCGACAGCCACAACAGCAGCGCTTGCGGGTAGCTCTGTTCCAGCCCCAGCGCGACACTGCCCACCGCCAGCAACACTGCGAAACGCGCCACCATGTCCTGAAACAAATGGGTGCGTTCCTGCCACGCGGCAAACACCCCGAACAACAGCGGTAACAGCAGGCAACACAGGTGAAACACCACCGCAGCGTCTGCGCGAACTTTGCCGTTGTCGCGGTAGTAATCGGTTTGGGTATCAAGCAGGAAGTACGCGATGTACACCGTGACCATCAGAAACAGTTCGCGCTGGCGTCGGTATACCGCGCAGTAAGCGCCGCCGAGCAGCAGGACCAACGTGGGCAAGACGTTGAACAGCGAGGTGAGGAAGACGTTCAGATCCTTGACGTAGGCCGCCGCGAGTCCCGCAACCAAGAGCAGAAGGGACGGCAGAAAATGACTGATACGTACAGCGGAAGGACGTGACAAAGGGTAAAACTCCAACCCGGCAAAAAGAGATGGCACTGTGCCTGCCATCAGTAAATCACATAGGGTGTGACACATGTCACATCGCCATCCTCTTTAACGGCAGCGTTTGCGTTCTTCTTAAGGTTTTTTGGCTGGAATGTTTAGCCATTTATGTCGCGCACAAAAAAGCCGCTGCTCCCGAGGAAGCAGCGGCTCGATGAAGCACCTGCGCGGGTCTTAGTAACCCAGCGCGAAGTCCTCTTCCTTCATATCCATCAGGTTACCGGCGCCCGACAGCATGGTTGCAACGTGAGTGCGTGTACGCGGCAGGATGCGCTGGAAGTAGAAGCGCGCAGTCTGCAACTTGGCGGTGTAGAACGCTTCTTCCGAGGTGCCGGCCGCCAGTTTTTCTGCCGCCAGGCGCGCCATGTCAGCCCAGAAATAGGCCAGGCAGGCGTAACCGGAGTACATCAGATAGTCCACCGACGCCGCGCCGACTTCTTCGCGATCTTTCATGGCAGCCATACCGACCTTCATGGTCAGCTCGCCCCACTCTTTGTTCAGCGCAGCCAGCGGTGCGACGAACTCTTGAACCGCTTCGTTACCTTCGTTGGTCTGGCAGAACTTGTGGACGATCTTGGTGAAGCCTTTCAGTGCCTCGCCTTGAGTCATCAGCACTTTGCGGCCCAGCAGGTCGAGTGCCTGGATACCGGTGGTGCCTTCGTACAGCATCGAAATGCGGCTGTCGCGAACGTTCTGCTCCATGCCCCACTCGGCGATGAAGCCGTGACCGCCGTAGATCTGCACGCCGTGGTTGGCAGATTCGAAACCGACTTCGGTCATGAAGGCTTTGGCAATCGGCGTCATGAACGCCAGCAGTGCGTCAGCTTTTTTCTTCTCTTCTTCGTCCACACCGTATTTGACGATATCGACTTGCTTGGCCGTGAAGTAAACCATCGCGCGGTTACCTTCGGCGAAAGCCTTCATGGTCAACAGCATACGACGCACATCAGGGTGCACGATGATCGGGTCAGCGGCTTTTTCAGGCGCTTTCGGGCCAGTCAGCGAGCGCATCTGCAGACGGTCGCGAGCGTATTTCAGACCACCCTGGAATCCGATCTCGGCGTGTGCCAGACCTTGCAGCGCAGTACCCAGACGTGCGGTGTTCATAAAGGTGAACATGCAGTTCAAGCCTTTGTTCGCCGGGCCGATCAGATAGCCGGTGGCCGCGTCGAAGTTCATCACGCAGGTGGCGTTACCGTGGATGCCCATCTTGTGTTCCAGGGAACCGCAGGTGACCGCGTTGCGGGCACCGATCGAACCGTCAGCGTTCGGCATGAACTTCGGCACGATGAACAGCGAGATGCCTTTGGTGCCAGCCGGTGCGTCCGGCAGGCGGGCCAGGACGATGTGGACGATGTTATCGGCCATGTCGTGTTCACCGGCCGAGATGAAGATCTTGGTGCCGGATACTTTATAGGAACCGTCGGCCTGAGGTTCAGCCTTGGTGCGCAGCATGCCCAGGTCGGTGCCGCAGTGCGGCTCGGTCAGGCACATGGTGCCGGTCCATTCACCAGATACCAGCTTGGTCAGGTAAGCCTCTTGCTGCTCAGGCGTACCGTGCTCGGAAATGGTGTTCATCGCGCCATGCGACAGGCCCGGGTACATGCCCCACGACCAGTTGGCTTCACCGACCATCTCGCTGACCGCCAGACCCAGCGACTCCGGCAGGCCTTGGCCGCCGTGCTCGATGTCGTGCGCCAGGCTCGGCCAGCCGCCTTCAACGAATTGCTTGTAGGCTTCTTTGAAACCGGTCGGCGTTTTAACGCCGGACTCGCTCCAGGTGCAACCTTCGGTGTCACCCACGCGGTTCAGCGGAGCCAATACCTGCTCACAAAACTTGGCGCCTTCTTCGAGAATGGCGTCAACCATGTCAGGAGTTGCGTCTGCACAAGCCGGAAGGCTCTGATAATGCGCTTCGTAGCCGAGCAGTTCGTCACGAACGAAGCGAATATCACGCAAGGGGGCCTTGTAGTCAGGCATAGCGATAAACCTCTGCTGATGTAACCGGGGATGAACGACCGTATGGATTTGTTGTGACGGTCAAACAGTTGTTTGAAACATACGTTTACGCCTAAACCTTGTCAAGCGTCGATCTTTTGCCGTTTGTCATTCACGCCCTCGGTTGGCCGGACGCGCGCATGCGCAAGCCCTCGCCATCAGCGAAGCGTATTGAAGAAAAGATTAGTTGAGCGAGAAGGACTTACGCAGAAAAACGCCGCGACAAGGCGCGGCGTCGGGTAGCGGATTGCAGCGAGGCGTCAGGCAAATGTATCAATCAGCGTACCGAGCATTTCGTCGGAAGCCTTGGCCACTTTAACCCCGGCTTCAAGCTGAAACCTGCCTTGCGCCATCTCGACCATGCTGCTGGAGAGGTCTGACTGCTGAGCGCGGTCAACCGAGCGCAGACGGTCGACTTGCGATTCGGAGGACTGACTGGTGACCGAACGCTCGATCGTATTGTTGGCGATCTGAACTCCAGCCTGATCGACACGGTTCTGCCCAGTCTGAACAGTGCTCAGACCGGCATAAAAAGCGGTGTTTCCTGAGATTTCCATGGGAGAACACGTCCTTTGAAGGATCAACAAGAACTCATTGAAGCAGACCTGACAGTAAAACGCCCGACAAAAACACTAATGGCAAAGTGCCCTGTCATAGTGAAAGCCTAGTCCAGCAGATCCAGTTGCAGATGTTCAGCCACCGCCTCAGCCGTTACCAACTTGAGTTTCGGGACCCGCCCAAGGCACGGCGCGGGGAGTCGTTCGGCGAGGGTGGCGAGGTTTTCTTCCAGCCGCGAGGTTTTTGGATCGATGATATTCGCCACCCAACCGGCCAGCTGCAGGCCGTCTCGGGCAATCGCTTCGGCCGTCAACAGTGCATGGCTGATGCAGCCGAGGCGCACACCAACCACCAGAATCACTGGCAGATTCAGCGCCATCGCCAGGTCGGACAGATTGTCCTGATCCGCCAGCGGCACGCGCCAGCCACCGGCGCCTTCAATCAAGGTGAAATCCGCCTGCATGTCTAGAATCTGCCGCATCGGCGTGAGCAGAGACTGCACTGTAAGCGCCACACCGGCTTCTCGAGCGGCCAGGTGAGGCGCGATGGCCGGCTCGAACGCCAGCGGATTCACTTGCTTATAAGTCAGCGGCATTGAGCACTCCGCCAGCAGCGCCAGGGCATCGGCATTGCGTAAACCCTTGGGCGTGACCGAGCAACCGGAGGCCACCGGTTTGCCCGCTGCGGTACTCAGGCCCGCTGAGCGCGCAGCGTGCAGCAACCCCGCCGCAACGGTCGTCTTGCCAACATCGGTGTCCGTACCGGTGATGAAATAGGCTGCGCTCATTGGGGTTTCTCCAAAACGGCGTACACCACTTGATAAGTCGCCGGCAGACCTTTGGCCTGACGAAACCGCTCATAAGCCTCAACCAGGCCGAGAATCCGCGCGCGGCCGGTCAAACCGCCCGGTCGACCGGGGTTCAGGTTGTGCGCACCCAACGCCTTGAGCTCGTGGGTGAGACTGCGCACATCAGGGTAATGCAGCACATGGGGACGGGTCTCCAGTCGCGCGATTCGCAAACCGCTGTCGGCGCAAAGCTGTTGGTAAACCCCGAACTCCCGAAAGCGATTGACGTGCACTCTGCCATCGACCTGACGCCAACTGTCGCGCAGCTCCGCCAGGGTGCCTACGCACAGACTAGCAAACGCGAAGACTCCACCCGGTTTCAGTACCCGATTCGCTTCACTGAGCACCGAAGCGAAATCCGCGCACCACTGCACCGCCAGGCTTGAAAAGATCAAATCGCAGGTCGAGGCCTGCAGCGGTAACCGTTCTGCATCGCCAACAATGAAATCGCGCGCCCCGCCCAATGGCCGCGCGTGATTGAGCATGCCCTCGGCAATGTCCAGCGCAATACCCTGGCTGCCGGCGAACCGTTCGGCCAACACGCGACTGAAATAGCCAGTGCCGCAACCCAGATCCAGCCAGCGCGCCGGTACGAAAGCCTCCGGCAACCTGTTCAGTAATTCACCGCCGACTGCACGCTGAAGCTCGGCCACGCTGTCATAGCTGGCTGCCGCGCGGGAGAAGGAAGCGGCTACGTCGCGCTTGTCCGGCAACCCGCCGGGCAAGCCGTGAAGGGATAAATCAGTCATCACCAAACTCATGCAAAAAGGCCTGAATCGCCCCCGCCACACCGTGGGGGTCTTCCAGAAGAAACGCGTGGCTGGCCTGTTCAATCAGACCAATTTCGACATCCGGCAACAACGCCAGCAATTCACTCGCGGCCTCAGCGGGCACAAGGCCGTCGAGCCCGGCGAAGAGGTGCAGTTGCGGTCCGCGAAAGGCTTGCAGCGCCTGACGGGTATCCAGTTGCGCGAGCACTTCGAGGCCGCTCATTAGGACGGCGTCGGTCGTGTGCGGCGCGCCGCCGAGCAACAACCGCGACAACCCGCGCGGGTCTTCAGCGCCCTGCGTGCAAAGCAGTGCAAAGCGTTTCAAGGTCAGCCGCGAATCGGTTTTGCACCCGGCCAGAAACGCGTCGAAGGTTTCTCCCGACATCGCACTCGGCCACTGTTCATGGGCGATAAAACAGGGATTGCTCGCGAGCGTCAGCACGCCGCAGCAGCGGTCGCCGCGCCGCGCCGCCAGTTCGGACGCGAGCATGCCGCCAAAGGACCAGCCGCCCAACCAGGTGTCCTGGGGCAGGGTCGCATCAAGTTCGTCGAGCCATTCTTCCAGGTCGCTGGATGCCAGCTCAGGCAACGGCTCGATCTCGACGCGCAAGCGCTCATCCAGTCCCTGCAGAGCCGCAGACAATGGCTCCAGCGGAGAAATGCCGAGACCCCAACCGGGTAGCAGAATCAGCCGATCACGCATGGTTTGGCTCCGGGCGCAGTTGTTGAAAACAGTCGGCGAGGCCCTCTAACAATAGCTGCACCTGTGCTTCGCTGTGCGCCGCGGTCAACGTCACTCGCAAACGCGCACTGCCCGCAGGCACGGTCGGCGGGCGAATCGCGGTCACCATCAGGCCGCGTTCACGGAGCATGTGCGACAGGCGAACCGCGCGCCCGGCATCGCCAACCATGATCGGCTGGATTGGCGTGGAGCTGTCCATCAGCTCCAGACCTATCTGCTCGGCACCCCGGCGGAATTGGCGGATCAAGCTCTGCAGGTGCTCACGGCGCCAGTGTTCACTGCGCAGCAATTCCAGGCTTTTCAGCGTTGCGCAGGCCAGGGCCGGCGGCTGGCTGGTGGTGTAAATGTATGGGCGGGCGAACTGGATCAGGCTTTCGATCAGCTCGTCGCTGCCAACGACAAATGCGCCGGCCGTACCAAACGCTTTGCCCAGCGTGCCGACCAGTACCGGCACATCGTCCTGACTCAAACCGAAATGTTCGACGATGCCGGCACCCGTGGCGCCCAGCGGTCCAAAACCGTGGGCATCGTCAACCATCAACAACGCGCCTTTGGCCTTGGTTTCGCGCACCAGCGCCGGGAGATCGGCGATGTCGCCGTCCATGCTAAACACGCCGTCGGTGACCACCAGGGTATTGCCGGTGGCTTTCTCGAGGCGCTTGGCCAGACTCGCCGCGTCGTTGTGCAGATAACGATTGAAGCGCGCGCCGGAGAGCAGCCCGGCGTCCAGCAATGATGCGTGATTGAGCCGGTCTTCGAGGACCGTATCGCCCTGTCCCACCAGCGCGGTGACTGCGCCAAGATTGGCCATGTAGCCGGTGGTAAACAGCAAGGCACGTGGGCGGCCGGTAAGGTCGGCGAGGGCTTCTTCGAGTTCATGATGCGGCGTGCTGTGACCGATTACCAGATGCGATGCCCCGCCGCCGACGCCCCATCGGGACGCACCGGCCCGCCAGGCTTCGATCACTTGCGGGTGATTGGCCAGACCGAGGTAATCGTTGTTGCAGAACGCCAGCAACGGCTGACCATCGACCACCACTTGCGGGCCTTGCGGGCTGTCGAGCAATGGGCGGTGACGGTAGAGATTGTCGGCACGACGGGCGGCAAGGCGTGCGGCGAGATCGAAAGACATGCAGGCCTCGACTTTCAAATGATACATGTCCCCTGTGGGAGTGAGCCTGCTCGCGATGGCATTGTGTCAGCCGAGATCGTTATTGGATGTCATACAGCTATCGCGAGCAGGCTCACTCCTACAGTGGTTTTGCATTCCAATCAGTGGGAAAGGTGAAACGGTCAAACAGCCGCGTTATAAAACTGCTCGCTGCTTTTCTGCTCCACCAACGCCTGCTCGATCGCCGCCTGATGCACTTCATCCGCATGCTCTTCACGCGCTTCCGGCAGGATGCCCAGGCGCGAGAACAGTTGCATGTCCTTGTCGGCCTGCGGGTTGGCGGTGGTCAGCAACTTGTCGCCGTAGAAAATCGAGTTCGCACCGGCGAAAAACGCCAACGCCTGCATTTGCTCGTTCATCGCTTCACGGCCAGCGGACAGGCGCACGTGAGACTGCGGCATCAGGATGCGCGCGACCGCGAGCATGCGGATGAAGTCGAACGGGTCGATGTCATCGGCATTTTCCAGCGGCGTGCCGGCGACTTTCACCAGCATGTTGATCGGCACCGATTCCGGATGCTCCGGCAGGTTGGCCAACTGGATCAGCAGGTTGGCGCGGTCGTCCAGCGACTCGCCCATGCCGAGAATGCCACCGGAGCAGATCTTCATGCCCGATTCACGCACGTACGCCAGGGTTTGCAGGCGCTCGCCGTAAGTGCGCGTGGTGATGATGCTGCCGTAAAATTCCGGCGAGGTGTCGAGGTTATGGTTGTAGTAATCGAGGCCGGCGTCGGCCAGCGCTTCGGTCTGATCCTGATCCAGGCGACCGAGGGTCATGCAGGTCTCCAGGCCCATGGCTTTCACGCCTTTGACCATTTCCAGTACGTACGGCATGTCTTTGGCCGACGGGTGTTTCCACGCCGCGCCCATGCAGAAGCGGGTGGAGCCGATGGCTTTGGCGCGCGCGGCCTCTTCGAGGACCTTCTGCACTTCCATCAACTTCTCTTTCTCCAGCCCGGTGTTGTAGTGACCGGACTGCGGACAATATTTGCAATCTTCCGGACAGGCGCCGGTTTTGATCGAAAGCAGCGTTGAAACCTGAACGCGATTGGCGTCGAAATGCGCGCGGTGCACCGTCTGCGCCTGGAACAACAGGTCGTTGAACGGCTGCACGAAGAGTGCTTTGACTTCGGCCAAAGACCAATCATGACGCAGAGTTGCAGTGGTGCTGGCGCTCATGGGTGTTTCCTTTGTTTTATGCTTGGCTGGCGACTGGGGTAAGGAATACCCACAGACGCGACACGGATGTTCGGCATATTTAAGGAAGAGTGATGCGCTGTCAACCACGCTACGAAGGACCGGTTTACATCTGGTTAAAAAACAAACAACACTGTTCGCTGTGCGGCGAAGTGGCGGATGACGCCACGCCGATCTGCATGGCTTGTGAAACCGATCTGCCGTGGCTGGGTGAACATTGCCGGACGTGCGCATTGCCACTGCCGTCGGCGGGGCTAACGTGTGGTCAGTGCCTCAAACAACCGCCGGCATTCGAACAGGTCGCGGTGCCATGGACCTACAGTTTTCCGCTGGACAGCCTGATCACCCGTTTCAAACACAGCGCGCGTTGGCCGTATGGACGACTGCTTGGTAACCTTCTTGCTCAGTTTCTGCGCCACCGTTTCGGAGAGGATATGGACCGGCCCGACGCAATGCTTCCAGTGCCTATGGCCGCGAAACGTCTGCGCAAGCGTGGTTTTAATCAAGCGGCCATGCTCGCGCGATGGCTGAGTGAGGGGCTCGACATCTCTTGCGATGACAAAATATTGTTGAGAGTTCAGGACACCAGCGCCCAGCAGGATCTGAATGCCGAGGCGCGCAAAAAGAACCTGCGCAATGCCTTCGCCCTGGCGCCCGATGCACGGGTCGCAGGTCTTCATCTGGCGCTGGTGGACGACGTGCTCACCACCGGCGCCACGGCCCATGCCTTGGCCCGATTGTTGATGGATGCCGGCGCGGCGCGGGTCGATGTGTACTGCCTGGCGCGCACACCAAAACCTGGCGACACCCTCTAATTCACGCCGGAAAATATATCTGTGGCGAGGGGATTTATCCCCGTTCGGCGGCGAAGCCGTCGTAAGACCTGCTTGCAGGGTACGCGTTAACAATGTTTGGGGCCGCTTCGCAGCCCAACGGGGATAAATCCCCTCGCCACAGATGAACCCTTCCATCAGGTATACACCTCCATCAGGTATACCCTTCCATCTGGTATACCCTTTCATCTTAGCGACATAACCCGTGGGATCGGGCTTGCTGCCACAAGTCCGCTGCGCGACTTGACTCCCGCGTTCCAAGCAGCCAACGTCCCCGACATCGTCATAGTCCAAAGCCTCTCGCCATGTCCCTGCCCACGTTGTTGTCCCAGCACATTGTCCGTCGCCCGCAACGCATTGCGTTGCTGCAGCACATCGCCGAGGAAGGCTCGATCACCCGTGCGGCAAAAAGCGCCGGCCTGAGTTACAAAGCTGCGTGGGACGCCATCGACGAGTTGAACAACCTCGCGCAGAAACCGTTGGTGGAACGCAGCGTCGGTGGCAAGGGCGGCGGTGGTGCCAGACTGTCCAGCGAAGGTGAGCGGGTGCTGCGCCTGTATCAAAAACTGCAAACCCTGCAGGCGCAGGTGCTGGAAGCGGCAGAGGACGCCAGCGATCTCGATCTGCTCGGACGCCTGATGCTAAGGACCAGTGCGCGCAATCAATTGCACGGCAAGGTGATCGCGATTGGCAGTCAGGGCCGCAACGACCTGATCCGGCTTGAGCTGGCGGCGGGCCTGACACTGGATGCGCAAATCACCCACGACAGCACGCTGCGTCTTGAGCTGGAAATTGGCACCGAGGTGGTGGCGTTGATCAAAGCCGGATGGCTGGAGCTGCTGGCGCTCGAAGATTCGGCAACGCCGGGATACAACGACCTGACCGGCATTATCGAAGAAATCCTCGACGCCGAGGACGGCCCCAGCGAAGTGCGCATTGGCTTGCCCAACGGCCAGACGCTGTGCGCACTGGCCGAGCCGCTGCTCTTGCGCTCGCTCGATCTGGCAGCGGATAAACCGGTGCGCGTGCAATTCGCACCGTCCAACGTTTTGCTTGGCACACCGCTGTAAACCATACACCGCTGCCTTTGTAGCAGCTGGCGGAGCCTGCGTCCGGCGGCGCAGCTGTCGTAAAAAACTCACGTCGCGATCGCGATTAAAAATTGATATGAGATTACGACTGCTGCGCAGCCGGACGCAGGCTCCGCCAGCTGCTACAAGGGAGGTGTGCTGCAACTGCAACAAAAACTTCATCGTTGCTCTTTATGGTGACTGCAAAACCGCAGGGAGCCTGATGTGAGCCTATTAGAAGAAAACCAGTCCACCGATCTCGAAAACATGATCGGCCTCAGTCGCCGTGGCTTCATTAGCGCAGGCGCCCTGTGCGGCGCCGCGATGTTCCTCGGTGGCAACCTGCTGAGCCGCAGCGTCCTGGCCGACAGTGTCAGCGCAGGCGCGAGCAAACTGTTGGGCTTTGCCAGCATCCCCGCCGCCACTAGCGACGCCATCACCCTGCCGCCGGGCTACAAATCCTCGGTGCTGATCAGCTGGGGCCAGCCGCTGCAAAAGGACGGGCCAGCCTTCGACCCGGCTGGCAACGGCACCGCGGCCCAGCAGGAACTGCAGTTCGGCGATAACAATGACGGCATGAGCCTGTTCGAATTCCCCGGTGAAAAAGACCGGGCGCTGATGGCGATCAACAACGAATACACCAACTATCGCTACCTCTATCCCCACGGCGGCATGCCGCAGTCGGCGGACGATGTGCACAAGGCGCTGGCCTGTGAAGGTGTGTCGGTGATCGAAGTTCAGCGCCAGAACGGTCAGTGGCATTTTGTACAGGGCTCGCGTTACAACCGGCGGATTCACGGCAATGCGCCGATCCAGTTGAGCGGCCCGGCCGCCGGTCATGCGCTGATGAAAACCAGCGCCGATCCCGACGGCAAAACCGTGTTGGGCACCTTTCAGAACTGTGCCAACGGCATGACGCCGTGGGGCACCTACCTGACCTGTGAAGAAAACTTCACGGATTGTTTTGGCAGCAATAACGCCGAGCAAAAATTCGATGCCGCGCAGAAACGCTACGGCGTGGTCGCCGCGAGCAAAGAGATCAACTGGCATCAGCACGACGAGCGCTTTGATCTGGCGAAGAATCCCAACGAGCTCAACCGTCACGGCTGGATCGTCGAGATCGACCCGTTCGATCCGCAATCGACGCCTGTCAAACGCACGGCCCTGGGCCGCTTCAAACATGAAAACGCCGCCCTGACCGAAACCGCCGACGGCCACGCCGTGGTGTACATGGGCGACGATGAGCGTGGCGAATTCATTTACAAGTTCGTCAGCCGCGACAAGATCAATCACAAAAATCCCAAGGCCAATCGCGATTTGCTGGACCACGGCACGTTATACGTCGCACGTTTCGACGCCGGGGACAGCAATGCCGATCATCCGAAGGGCCACGGTGAATGGATCGAACTGACCCACGGCAAAAACGGCATCGACGCCAGCAGCGGTTTCGCTGATCAGGCGCAAGTGCTGATCCACGCACGTCTGGCCGCCAGTGTGGTGAAAGCGACGCGCATGGACCGTCCGGAATGGATTGTCGTCAGCCCTCAGGATGGCCAGGTGTATTGCACGCTGACCAATAACGTCAAACGCGGCGAGGAAGGTC
This sequence comes from Pseudomonas sp. Ant30-3, assembly GCF_000690905.1. Taxonomy (GTDB): domain Bacteria; phylum Pseudomonadota; class Gammaproteobacteria; order Pseudomonadales; family Pseudomonadaceae; genus Aquipseudomonas. Next base: position 14,103 of record NZ_JMCL01000002.1, read on the forward strand.
AGCCGGTAGGTGGGCCCAACCCGCGCGAGAAAAACGTCTACGGACAGATTTTGCGCTGGCGCACGGATCGCGACGATCACGCCTCGAAAAGCTTTGCCTGGGACCTGTTCGTGGTCGCCGGTAACCCCGGCGTGCACGCCGGAACGCCGAAAGCTGGCTCTTCGAACATCACCACGCAGAACATGTTCAACAGCCCCGACGGCCTGAGTTTCGACAAGGCCGGACGCTTGTGGATCCAGACGGATGGCGACTCGAGCAACACCGGCGATTATGCGGGCATGGGCAACAACCAGATGCTCTGCGCCGATCCGGTGACGGGCGAGATCCGCCGGTTCATGGTAGGGCCGGTAGGTTGTGAGGTGACGGGGATTGCGTTCTCGCCGGACCAGAAGACGTTGTTTGTAGGGATTCAGCATCCGGGGGAGAACGGTGGTTCGACGTTCCCCGACCATTTGCCCAATGGCAAGCCGCGGTCTTCGGTGATGGCGATCACGCGTGAAGATGGTGGGGTTGTCGGCGCCTGACAGGGCCTCATCGCGGGCAAGTCGGGATGCCGCACCACACGCTCCCACAGGAGGCTGCGGTGTGTCGCAATAACGTGCGCACCGCAATACCCTGTGGGAGCGTGTGGTGCGGCATCCCGACTTGCCCGCGAACGCGTCGCCACGAACAACACTTACCTCAAGTGCAACCCCTAAACCCTCCCCGTCTGCGCTACCATGCTTGGCCGGACGCGGCAGCCTGCTGCGCGCAGGAGTCAGCATGGCCCACCCGTTTGCAACGCTTACCCCCGACCTCGTGCTCGATGCCGTCGAAAGCATCGGCTTTCTCAGCGACGCGCGCATTCTGGCGCTCAACAGCTACGAGAACCGCGTCTACCAGGTCGGCATCGAAGACTCCGAGCCGCTGATCGCCAAGTTCTATCGCCCGCAGCGCTGGACCAACGAAGCGATTCTCGAAGAGCATCAATTCACCTTCGAGCTCGCCGAGTGCGACGTACCCGTGGTGGCACCGATGATCCACAATGGCGCCAGCCTGCACGAACACAACGGTTTCCGTTTCACCCTGTTCCCACGGCGCGGCGGCCGGGCGCCGGAGCCGGGCAACCTCGATCAGCTGTATCGCCTCGGCCAATTGCTCGGCCGCTTTCACGCGATGGGCTCGACGAAGCCGTTCGAACACCGTGAAGCGCTGGGCGTGAAGAACTTCGGCCACGACTCACTGACCACGTTGCTTGAAGGCAACTTCATCCCCAAGAGCCTGCTGCCAGCCTACGAGTCAGTCGCCCGCGACCTGCTCAAGCGTGTGGAAGAGGTCTACAAGGCAACGCCGCACCAGAACATCCGCATGCACGGTGATTGCCATCCCGGCAACATGATGTGCCGCGATGAGATGTTCCACATCGTCGACCTTGACGACTGCCGGATGGGCCCTGCGGTGCAAGACATCTGGATGATGCTCGCCGGTGATCGTCAGGAATGCCTGGGGCAGTTGTCGGAATTGATGGACGGCTACAACGAGTTTCATGATTTCGATCCGCGCGAACTGGCACTGATCGAGCCGCTGCGCGCCTTGCGCCTGATGCACTACAGCGCCTGGCTCGCCCGCCGCTGGGACGACCCGGCGTTCCCGCACAGCTTTCCGTGGTTCGGCACCGAGCGTTATTGGGGCGATCAGGTACTGGCGTTGCGCGAGCAGTTGTCCGCGCTGAATGAAGAACCCCTGAAATTGTTTTGACACACTCAATCCCTAATGGGAGCGAGCCTGCTCGCGAAGACGGACTTTCATTCAACAGAGACGTCGACTGACATACCGCTTTCGCGAGCAGGCTCGCTCCCACAGATATTGTGTTCACAACTGCCCGACCTAATCAGGCAGGACATTCACAGACAAATCTCCTTACAATCCCCTCTTTGTTAGCTGCCTATGCAAGGATTCCGCATGCAAGCCGCCAACCCGCGTCGCGGGTACATCCTGGGCCTGAGTGCCTACATCATCTGGGGACTTTTCCCGCTCTACTTCAAAGCCATCGCCAATGTCCCCTCCGTGGAAATCATCATCCACCGGGTGCTCTGGTCGGCGTTGTTCGGGGCGTTGCTGCTGATGGTCTGGAAGCACCCGGGCTGGTGGCGCGAATTGCGCGACAACCCCAAACGGCTGGCGATCCTGGCGTTGAGCGGCACACTGATCGCGGCCAACTGGCTGACTTACGTCTGGTCGGTAAATAACGACCGGATGCTCGAAGCCAGTCTTGGTTACTACATCAATCCGCTGATAAACGTGTTGCTCGGCATGCTGATTCTGGGTGAGCGGCTGCGGCGCATGCAGTGGATCGCCGTGGGTCTGGCGGCGGCCGGTGTGGCGCAGCAAGTGTGGCAGGTGGGTAGTCTGCCGTGGGTGTCGCTGGTGCTGGCGTTAACGTTCGGTTTCTACGGGTTGATTCGCAAGCAGGCGCCGGTCAAGGCCCTGCCCGGTCTGGTGGTGGAAACCTGGATGCTGGTGCCGATCGCCGTTGCCTGGTTGTTGTTCAATCCCGGGGCAAACAGTGCTCAAGCTGAATTCTGGAGCACCTCCGAGGCTTGGTGGCTGGTCGCCGCCGGACCGGTGACGCTGATACCGCTGGTGTGTTTCAACGCCGCTGCACGGCATTTGCCCTACACGACATTGGGATTTCTCCAATACATCGCGCCGACGCTGGTGCTGCTGCAGGCAGTACTGCTCTTCAATGAGCATATGTCGTCGAGCACGCTGGTTGCGTTCATGTTTATCTGGGCAGGTTTGGCGATCTACAGCGTCGATGCGTGGATAAGTCTGCGCCGCCGCAGCTGATCAGAAAACGTACAAACCTCTGCAGGCCACGTCCATCGTGGCCTGTGTGCATCCTTCCCAAGGTTATCCACAGCGTGATCCCCGCCGTTTGTGCACAACTTGTTGAAACTGCTGGTTTTTTGATCAGAGGCTGAAGACGCCCGGCCGGCGTGGGCTGGCGGGCAGTCTCTACAGGTTATCCACAGGCAGGTGCACGTTTAACTTGGATAACTGATCAAGGTTCACTGCGCAGCACCAATTCGACCATAAGATCGTCTGCCAGCGTCTCCAGACGCGACTGCAAAACATCCAGGGACAAGGTCAGCGGCACAGCCAGAATGGCTTCGGCGTGGAACAAAGGCTCGCTGCTCATCGGCGCCGGACGGACTTCTGTCACCAGCCGTTCAAGGTTGACGCCCTGTTCACTTAATAAACGCGTGATGTCCCGCACGATGCCCGGACGATCATTGCCCACCAGCTCCATGGCGATCGGTTTCCAGGTGCAGGATTGCTCGATGCCGCTTTCGGCGATCAGCACGCGAATACCATGGGTCGACAACGCTTGCAGAGCGTCGACCAATTCATCGTAGGCCTCGGCCGGCACGCCCACCCGAAGAATCCCGGCAAACTGCCCGGCCATGCGCGACATGCGGCTCTCCAGCCAGTTGCCGCCATGCTCGGCGATGCACTGGGCGATGCGCTCGACCTGCCCGGCCTTGTCCGGTGCAAATACTGTCAGTACGAGGTGGTCCATGGCGCAGCCCTCTTTTGTTATCGAAAAGGAAGTATAGGCAAGGGGCTAATCTGTGGTGAGTCGACTGATGCCCTCGCGGGCAAGCCATGCTCCCACAAGCCTGCGCGATCCGGGTGGGAGCAAGGCTTGCCCGCGAACGGCGCACTAACGATTCAATTGAAAAGCACAAATCGTGTACAACTTTTGATATTTAACTGGAACAATCCAATAGTTTTTTGAGAACATCCCGTTCCCCGTCGTGACCGCAATGCGTCATGGCGTCGCACAACGACGTATTTAGTCTGATTTTCACAAGCGCAATTCATCATGTAGTATGCCGCAGCGCGCACTACATAACCTTGGATCGATGTCTGCCGCAGGCGCAATCGCAACCCTGAAAGCCCTGTCAGCAAGGCCTCCAAGCCGTTGATCGGTTACCACCCAGCCGCCCGAAATGGCATGTACTGGTAGAAGGGGTTTGTGGTTTAAATAGCCAGAGGCTTCATTGTCAATTTGAAGAGCTGAAAAGCGAAATAGCTGAGCAGAGTGAGGCAAGCAATGACTGAACACGTTCAAGTCGGTGGCCTTCAGGTCGCCAAAGTCCTGTTCGACTTCGTGAACAACGAAGCCATTCCCGGTACCGGTCTCACCGCCGACAAGTTCTGGGACGGCGCCGACAAGGTCATTCATGACCTGGCGCCGAAGAACAAAGCCCTACTCGCCAAACGCGATGATTTCCAGGCTCGCATCGATGCCTGGCACCAGACTCGTGCGGGTCAAGCGCATGATGCGGTGGCCTATAAAGCTTTCCTCCAGGACATCGGTTACCTGCTGCCGGAAGTGGCGGATTTCCAGGCGACGACGCAAAACGTCGATGACGAAATCGCGCGCATGGCCGGCCCGCAGCTTGTGGTGCCGGTCATGAATGCCCGCTTCGCGCTCAATGCCTCGAACGCTCGCTGGGGTTCGTTGTACGACGCGCTCTACGGCACCGACGCCATCAGCGAAGCCGGTGGCGCGGAAAAAGGCAAGGGCTACAACAAGGTCCGCGGCGACAAGGTCATTGCCTTCGCCCGCGCCTTCCTCAATGAGGCCGCACCATTGGCCGCCGGTTCGCACGTCGACTCCACCGGTTACAAGATCATTGACGGAAAACTGGTGGTTGCCCTCAAGGGCGGCAGCAATTCCGGCTTGCGCGACGATGCTCAACTGATCGGTTTCCACGGCGATGCCAGCGCACCGACCGCAATCCTGCTGAAGAACAACGGCCTGCACTTCGAGGTCCAGGTCGATGCCAGCACTCCGGTTGGCCAGACCGACCCGGCCGGCATCAAAGACATCCTGATGGAAGCCGCACTGACGACCATCATGGACTGCGAAGACTCCGTCGCTGCCGTCGATGCCGACGACAAAGTGGTGATCTACCGCAACTGGCTCGGCCTGATGAAAGGCGACCTGGCGGAAGAAGTTTCCAAGGGCGACAAGACATTTACCCGCACCATGAACGCGGACCGGACCTACACCGACGTCGACGGCAAGGAACTGAGCCTGCACGGTCGTTCGCTGCTGTTCGTGCGCAACGTCGGTCACCTGATGACCATCGATGCGATCCTCGACAGCCAAGGCAACGAAGTGCCGGAAGGCATTCTCGACGGTCTGGTCACCAGCCTTGCAGCGATTCACAGCCTCAACGGCAACAGCTCGCGCAAGAACAGCCGCACCGGCTCGGTGTACATCGTCAAGCCGAAGATGCACGGCCCGGAAGAAGTCGCGTTCGCCAACGAGCTGTTCGGACGCGTCGAAGACGTGCTTGAGCTGCCGCGCAATACGTTGAAAGTCGGGATCATGGACGAGGAGCGCCGCACCACGGTCAACCTCAAGGCGTGCATCAAGGCGGCGAGCGAGCGCGTGGTGTTCATCAACACCGGTTTCCTCGACCGTACCGGCGATGAAATCCACACCTCGATGGAAGCCGGCCCGGTGGTGCGCAAGGCTGACATGAAGGCTGAAAAGTGGATCGGCGCTTATGAAAACTGGAACGTCGATATCGGTTTGAGCACCGGCCTGCAAGGTCGCGCGCAGATCGGTAAAGGCATGTGGGCGATGCCCGACCTGATGGCGGCGATGCTGGAACAAAAGATCGCGCACCCGATGGCCGGTGCGAACACCGCGTGGGTGCCCTCGCCGACTGCGGCTGCACTGCATGCGCTGCACTACCACAAGGTCGATGTGTTCGCCCGTCAGGCTGAACTGGCCAAACGCGAGCGCGCGTCGGTCGACGACATCCTGACCATCCCGCTGGCCGTGAACCCGAGTTGGACTGCAGAACAGATCAAGAACGAACTGGACAACAACGCCCAGGGCATTCTCGGTTATGTGGTGCGCTGGATCGACCAGGGCGTGGGCTGTTCGAAAGTGCCGGACATCAACGATGTCGGCCTGATGGAAGACCGTGCCACGCTGCGTATTTCCAGCCAGCACATCGCCAACTGGCTGCGTCATGGCATCGTCACCGAAGAGCAAGTGATGGAAAGCCTCAAGCGCATGGCGCCAGTGGTTGACCGTCAGAACGCCAACGACGCGCTGTACCGCCCACTGGCACCGAATTTCGACAGTAACATTGCCTTCCAGGCAGCGGTCGAACTGGTGGTGGAAGGTACCAAGCAGCCCAATGGCTATACCGAGCCGGTGTTGCACCGCCGTCGTCGTGAATTCAAGGCTGCCAATGGCCTGTGATTGAGCGTTGATGCCACAAATGAAAAAGCCCTGATCGAAAGATCAGGGCTTTTTTGTGGGTAAGCTCCCTATATCACGCTCCCGTAGGAGCCGGCTTGCTGGCGATGAACGATCACGCGTTTGACCTGTAGATCTGCTGTGTCAGGATCGCCAGCAAGCCGGCTCCTACAGCTTTGGGTTGCGCTAAGGCTCCATCCCCAGCTCATGCTTCACCAACCCGAGCAATTTGACGGTATCAATCGGTTTTAGCAGAAAGTCCACCACGCTCAAATGCATCGCCGCAATCGCGTCCTGCACATCGGCGTCACCGGAGACGATGATAAACGGCAGCGCCGCGCGATCCGACTCGCGAACCTGGCGGATCAGGTCCAGCCCATCGATATGGCCCATGCGAAGATCGGTAATCACCAGGCCAATCGACGGCTTCTCGCTGAGCATCTTCAGCGCCGTTTCGCCACTCGCCGCCGTCAGGCAACGAATTCCATCCAGCCCCAGAATCTCCGACAACAGCTCGCGCGCGTCTTTATCGTCGTCAACGATCAGCACCCGTTGCGGCGGTAAATCAGGCTCGAGCATGACTGCGCTCAGCGCCTCGCGCTCGTCGTCAGTCAAAATATCGTGGTCGGACATGGCTTTCTCTACGTTTCCAGATCAATCCCCAGCACAGTGGTGAGACAGCGCTAAGTGGACCGCTAATGTGCACTTCGTCGGATTTATTTCCAATAGATAAAAGCATAGGTTCTTCCCATAGTTACGTAAGGATTTTCCGAAACTTCTTAAGCTCCGCTGCCTACCTAGACTTACGTCCAATGGGCACCCTGCGCGCAGGGGTCGACCATGGCTCAGTCATCCGACAACAACAATTCCAAAAAAAATGCGGTAACGGTTATGAGTAAAGCGGACGCCTTCACACAGGCAGGGAAAACCGCGGTGTTGCAGAACATCCAGGGCACGTTGCAATTTCTTCAGCGCTTCCCGCCCTTCAATCAGATGGAACACGCGCACCTGGCGTACCTGGTGGAACAATGTCAGCTGCGTTTTTACGCGCCAGACGAGAGCATCATCAAGCCTGCCGATGGCCCGGTCGAACACTTCTACATCGTCAAGCAAGGCCGCGTGGTGGGTGAACGTCCACACACGGCCAAGGGTGGCACCGAGACCACGTTCGAAATCACCACGGGCGAATGTTTTCCTCTGGCGGCATTGCTTGGCGAGCGTGCCACGCGGACCGAGCACCTCGCCGCCGAAGATACCTTTTGCCTGCAGCTGAACAAGCTGGCGTTCATCAAACTGTTCGCCCTGTCCAACGCGTTTCGCGACTTTGCCCTGCGCGGTGTGAGCAGTTTGCTCGATCAGGTCAACCAGCAAGTTCAGCAGAAAGCCGTGGAAACCCTCGGCACGCAATACTCGCTCAACACCCGACTGGGCGAATTGGCCATGCGCCATCCGGTGATGTGCAGTCCCGCGACACCGTTGCGGGAAGCCGTGACCCTGATGCACGAGCAGCAGGTCGGCAGCATCGTGATCGTCGATGAAGACAAAGCCCCGCTGGGCATCTTCACCCTGCGCGACCTGCGCCAGGTGGTGGCGGGCGGCACCAGCGACTTCAACGAGCGCATCGAAGGGCACATGACCCCTGCGCCGTTTTTTCTGTCGCCGGACCACAGCGCCTTCGACGCGGCGATTGCCATGACCGAGCGGCATATTGCCCACGTCTGTCTGGTCAAGGATCAACGCTTGTGCGGCGTGGTGTCCGAGCGTGATCTGTTTTCCCTGCAACGGGTCGATCTGGTTCACTTGGCGCGGACCATCCGAAGCGCTCAGCGCGTGGATAACCTCGTGGCGCTGCGCGGTGAAATCGGCCAGTTGGTGGAGCGCATGCTCGCCCATGGCGCGTCGTCGACGCAGATCACCCACATTATTACCTTGCTCAACGATCACACGGTGTGCCGGGTGATCGAGCTGACCTTGGCCGAGAAAGGCGACCCCGGCGTGCCGTTCAGCTGGCTGTGTTTCGGCAGCGAAGGTCGCCGCGAGCAAACGCTGCACACCGATCAGGACAACGGCATTTTGTTCGAAGCACGGGATGCGGCGCACGCTGCCGAGATTCGCGGCAAGCTGCTGCCGATCGCCCAGCAGATCAATCAGAGCCTGGCGTTGTGCGGTTTCACCCTGTGCAAGGGCAACATCATGGCCGGCAACCCCGAGCTGTGTTTGTCCCGGGCCGAGTGGGCGCGGCGCTTCGCGGCGTTCATTCGCGAAGCGACGCCGGAGAATCTGTTGGGTTCGAGTATTTATTTCGACCTGCGCGTGGTCTGGGGCAACGAGCAAGGTTGCGAACAGCTGCGCAAAGGGATTCTTGATCAGGTCAGCGACAATCGCCTGTTCCAGCGCATGCTCGCCGAAAACGCGCTGCGCAACCGTCCGCCGGTAGGACGTTTCCGCGAGTTTGTGCTGGCGCGCAAAAACGGCGAAAAGGCCACGCTGGACCTTAAAATTCAGGGCCTGACGCCCTTTGTCGACGGCGCGCGTCTGCTGGCGTTGGCCCATGGCATCGAGGCGAATAACACCTTGGAGCGTTTCCGCCAGTTGGTCGCCAAAGAGGTCATCGAGCGGCTGGACGGCGCGGCGTACGAAGAGGCCTATCACTTCATTCAGCAAACCCGCATGCAGCAACATCAGCTACAGACCCGCGAGAATCTGCCTTACTCGAACAGGGTCGATCCGGACAGCCTCAACCATCTGGACCGACGCATCCTGCGCGAATCCCTGCGCCAGGCACAACGCCTGCAAAGCAGCCTGGCCCTGCGGTATCAGCTATGAGTCTATTTTCATGGTTGCGCCCGGCCAGCGTGGCGATTTCCAATGAGCAGCAACAGCGGCTGAAACGCTTGCCAACCGTGGTCGAGTTGAGCGAATGCAGCCTGCGTGAACAACGCTGGGTGGTGCTCGATCTGGAAACCACCGGGCTGAATCTGAACAAGGACCGGGTGCTGTCGATCGGTGCAGTGGTGATCGAGGACGGCGCGATCGACTTCAGCCAGCAATTCGAGCGCACCCTGCAATGTGACGAGCTCAAACTCGGCCCCAGCGTGCTGATTCATGGCTTGGGGCCGAGCGCAATTGCCGCCGGCAGCGACCCGGCGCACGCCTTGCTGGAGTTCATGGAATTTGTCGGCGACAGTCCGCTGCTGGCGTTTCATGCTCCTTTCGATCGGCACATGCTCGGGCGCGCATTGAAGGATCATCTGGGCTACAAACTGCATCATCCGTTTCTGGACGTGGCGGACCTTGCGCCGCTGCTGTGTCCGCAAGCAAACATTCGCGAGGCGGGCCTGGACGAATGGATCGAGTGGTTCAAGCTGGAGGTGTTCGAGCGCCACAATGCCAGCGCCGATGCGCTCGCCACGGCGGAACTGGCGCTGATCCTGTTCAGCCGCGCACGTCAACAACAGATTCATAGCCCGTTGAATCTGCAGCAGCGGGTGAGTCAATGGAAACGCCGACAGCGAGCGCCGTCTTTTTAGTACTGCGGTGATTGTGCTGGCCAATCGCGGGCAAGCCTTGCTCCCACAGGCTTGTTTTTGTTCTCCCGTTTTGTGTGCGACGCAAAACCCGTGGGAGCAAGGCTTGCCCGCGATGAACGATAAAGCGGTCTAACTGCACAATCCCGACCCGACCAGTGGCCAATTGCTTACCTCCCGCGCCTCTGCGACAATCGCGAACAATTCTCGTTAGTTAACATTTCCCAATCGGTGATGCTGCGTGTCGTCAGTCCAAAGCCCCCACAGTGAGCTCGTCGGTGCGTTATACCGGGACCATCGCGGCTGGCTGTTGACGTGGCTGCGGCGCAACGTGGCGTGTCCGCAACGGGCCGAAGACCTGAGTCAGGACACTTTCGTGCGCTTGCTGGGACGCGATGAATTGAAGGAGCCACGCGAGCCGCGGGCGTTTCTGGTGGCGATTGCCAAAGGTTTGTTGTTTGACTATTTCCGTCGCGCCGCACTGGAACAGGCTTACCTCACCGAACTCATGCTGATTCCTGCAGGCGAACAACCGTCCGTTGAAGAACAGCAACTGATTCTTGAAGACTTGAAAAACATCGACCGCTTGCTTGGCAAATTGTCGAGCAAAGCGCGGGCAGCCTTCCTTTATAACCGTCTCGATGGCCTGGGGCATGCCGAGATCGCGCAGCGTCTGGGCGTGTCGGTGCCGCGCGTGCGTCAGTACCTGGCGCAAGGCATTCGCCAGTGCTACATCGCGCTCTACGGTGAGCCGCTTTGAACTCCGCCAGTTCCAAGCCGGTTTCGGCACAGGTGCTGGACGCGGCGATTGCCTGGCAGCTGTCGCTCGATTCCGGCAACCCGGTGGAGCGCGAGGAGTTCGCCAAATGGCACGCGGCCCACGAAGAACACGCCCGCGCCTGGCGTCAGTTGGGCATGCTCGATCAACGTTTCAGCGTGGCCAGCGGGCCAGCCCGTGCCGCGCTGTTGCAATCGCGCGAAAGTATTCGCCGGCGAGTTCGCAAGCTGGGCAGCGGTCTGGCAAGCGTGGTGGCGGTGATCGGGCTGGCGTTGTTTGCCGGCGATCGTTATCTGCCGATCGACTACTGGCTGGCCGATCAGCGCACTGCGACCGGCGAACAACGTACCTTGCGCCTGAGCGACGGCACGCTGATCAACCTCAACACGCACAGCGCAGTGGACGTGCGATTCGATCAGAAGCAGCGCCTGATTGTTTTGCAGGAAGGTGAAATTCTCGTCGAGACCGGCCACGGCGATGCGCGGCCATTCATTGTCGAAACCCGCGAAGGCAGCATGCGTGCGTTGGGTACGCGCTTCCTGGTCAAGCGCGAGGAAGAAGGCACGCGCCTGAGCGTGTTGAAATCCGCCGTCGCCGCTCATCCGCAGTCGAGCCCGCAAGAGCAAATTTTGCGCGAAGGTCAGCAGGTGCTGATGCGCAGCAATGGCCTCGGCCCTATCGTCGCGCTCAACCTTGGCGCCGATGCCTGGACCCGCGGCATGCTGGTGGTGGACAACACGCGACTGGACGATCTGGTGCACGAACTCGGTCGCTATCGTCGCGGGCATCTGGGTGTTGCGCCGGAGGTTGCCGACTTGCGGATCACCGGCAGTTTTCCGCTGCACGACACTGATCTGGCATTGAGTGCGTTACTGCCGACGCTGCCGGTGCAGATTGAAAAGCAAACACCGTGGTGGGTGACGGTGGTGGCGAAGGCTGAAGCCAAGCCCTGAAATTCGTCTCGATGGACAAATCGCCTTCGCGAGCAGGCTCGCTCCCACAGGGACCGCGGTCAAATGTGGGAGCGAGCCTGCTCGCGATGGGGTCATCAGCCGCCCCATGAAAACCGGTTTCATCCCACATCCGTTGCAACACTGACTTGATGAATCACAATTATTTTCATCCAGCCCTATCACTTTTCGGTTTTCGTTCGGCACCAAGGCAATTGAGAAATATTCCCTTTCAGGAGCCGCTGTATGTCCCGTTCGCTAGACACCTTGTTGCGCCCCAGTCTGCTGGCTGTCGCCATTGCCCTTAGCGCCCCGCTGGCCAGCAGTGCGCTGATGGCCGCCGAACAAGCGTCCAGCGTGCGCGCCTACAACCTGCCCGCAGCGCCACTGGCCAGCACGCTGAACCAGATCGCCAGCCAGGCCGGCATTGCGTTGTCGCTGAGCCCTTCGCTGGCGGCGGGCAAGACTTCAGCGCCGGTCAACGGCCAGTTCGACGCCACCGCCGCCCTGCGCGCCGCGTTGCGTGGCACGGGTTTACAGCTGGAGCAAAGCAGCGCGGGCACCTACACGCTGGTGGCCGTGCCGGAGGGCGTGATGGCGCTGCCGGAGACGGCGGTGATCGGCGTGGAAAATACTGAAAGCGCGTGGGGGCCAGTAGAAGGTTATGTAGCGACTCGTACCGCCGCAGGCACCAAGACTGATACCGCATTGGTAGAAGCACCGCGTTCGATCTCCGTTGCGACCCGTCAGCAAATGGAAGATCGCGGCGTGCAAAACCTCGATGACGCCGTGCGCTACATGCCGGGCATCACGGCCAGCAGCTACGGCAGTGACACCCGCGCCGACTGGTTGCGCGTGCGCGGTTTCGAACCGACTCAATTCCTCGACGGCCTGCCGTTGCCGAAAGGCGTGTACGCCAACCCGAAACAGGAAACCTGGAACCTCGATCGTCTGGCCCTGCTGCGCGGCCCGGCTTCTTCGGTCTATGGTCAGACGCCGCCGGGTGGTTTGCTGGACATGGTCAGTCGTCGTCCCAGCGCTGAATCGAGCAGTGAAATCCAGGTGCAATACGGCAGCGACAATCACCGCCAGATCAACTTCGCCAGCACCGGCAAGATCGATGACGAAGGTCGTTTTCTATACGGCATGAGCGGTGTAATACGCGACAGCGGAACGCAGATCGACCACGTCGACAACAAGCGCTACAACATCGCGCCTAGCCTGACCTGGAATATCGACGACGACACCAAACTCACCTTGCTGACGCAATTCACCCGCGACGATACCGGCATCACCAGTCAGTTTTACCCGATTCAAGGCACCAAGATCGACATGCCGTTTGGCAAGGTGTCGCACCATAAGAACCTGGGCGATCCAAACTACGAATATTACGACCGGACCTACTACGCGCTCGGCTACGCCTTTGAACATCGCCTGAACGATGTCTGGCAGTTCCGGCAGAATCTTCGCTATACCAAGTCGGACACGTCCTTTCAGGCGATCACGGTTAACAGTTACTCTCCGGAATTTGGCTTAGTTGTCGACGATCAAGGCAACACCGGCCGTGGCACCACCAATGTGGAAGAGGACATCAGCCAGTTCGCTGTGGATAACAACTTTCAGGGCGACTTTGCAACCGGTGACATCCAGCACACCCTGTTGATCGGACTCGACCACCAGCGTAGCAATACCAATTACCTGTCGATCTTCGGCACGGCGCCGAGCATCAACGTCAACAATCCGATCTACGGCTTGCCGATCACCCGTCCGCCGCGCTCCGATGCCTTCTATGACTACGACCAGAAGACCTATCAGACCGGCCTGTACATCCAGGACCAGATGGCGCTCGATAATTGGCGTCTGACCTTGGGCGGACGCGAAGACTGGGTTCACAGCGGCACCAAGTTCTTCAATCAAGACGGCGCGACGAACACCGAGCGCGACAAGAAATTCAGCGGCAATGCCGCAATCAGCTACGTTTTCGACAACGGCATCGTGCCGTACCTGTCTTACGCCGAGTCGTTCCAGCCGACCGCCAACGCCAACGCCACAGCAACTCAATCGTTCAAACCGACAGAGGGCCAGCAGTGGGAGTTGGGCCTCAAGTACCAACCGCCCGGCAGCAACACCCTGCTGACTGCGGCGATTTATGACCTGACGCAGAAAAACGTGTCCGCTACCACTATCGTGGCCGACGTGCCGATCACCAGTCAGACGGGTGAAGTGAAAGTCAAAGGTCTGGAGCTGGAAGCCGTTTCCGACGTGACGGAAAACCTCAAGGTCATTGCCGCTTACACCCTGGCAAAATCCGAAGTGCAGAAAGGCACTTTCAAAGGCAACCGCCTGCAACTGATGCCTAATCAGCAGGCGTCTCTGTGGGCTGACTACACCTGGCACAACGGTGTGCTCGACGGCTTCGGCATCGGCGCCGGCGCGCGTTATACCGGCAATACCTATGGCGATCAGGGCAACACCTGGCTGGGCAAGGCCAACTCCTACACAGTGTATGACGCGGCCGTGCATTACGACCTCGGTCGTCTGGACAACAGCTTGAAAGGCGCCTCTGTTGCACTGAACGCCACCAACCTGCTCAACAAGGATTACATCTCCACCTGTGACGGCTTTTACTGCTATTACGGCGACCAGCGCAGTGTAGTCGCCAGTGCTACCTACAAGTGGTAACAGGTTGACCTGAAACACAGCATGACCAAGCCGTCCTGACCGGGCGGCTTCGGCATTTCTGAAGGCCCGAACATGAAAAGCAAAACCATCCGCCGCTGGTCCTTCGTCCACACCTGGACCAGCCTGATCTGCACCGTGTTCCTGCTGATGCTGGCGCTTACCGGCCTGCCGTTGATCTTCCATCACGAGATCGATCACTTGCTGGGGGATGCCGCCGAGCTGAAGGAAATGCCGGCTAATACCCCGCATTTGAATCTGCAGCAATTGGTGCAGGCGGCGGAAAAACATCGTCCTGGCGAAGTCATGCAGTATTTTGGCTTCGAAGACGACGAACCCAACGGTGCGATCGCGATCATGGCCCCGACGGCTGGCACTCATCCCAACGAATCCCACACCTTCATGCTTGACGCTCGCACTGGCGAGGCGCTGGAAATGCCGTCGGCCAACGGCGGTTTCATGATGCTGATGCTGCGGCTGCATGTGGACATGTTCGCCGGCCTGCCGGGCAAGCTGCTGCTGGCGTTCATGGGCCTTTTGTTTGTGGTGGCGATTGTGTCAGGCACGGTTTTGTATTTGCCGTTCATGCGCCGCCTGAAATTCGCCACCGTGCGACAGAACAAATCCACCCGGCTGCGCTGGCTCGACCTGCACAACCTGATCGGCGTGGTCACACTGACCTGGGCGCTGGTAGTCGGGGTGACCGGCGTAATCAGTGCCTGCACCGACCTGCTGATCGCGGCGTGGCGCAATGACAGCCTCAGCGCGATGGTCGCGCCCTACCGCGATGCGCCGCCACTGACCCAACTGGCGTCGGCGACACGTTTGCTGGACATCGCCAAAGAGGTCGCGCCGGGCATGCAAGCGGACTTTATCGCCTTCCCGGGCACTCGCTTCTCCAGTGAGCACCATTACGCGGTGTTCATGAAAGGCAGTACCCATTTGACCTCGCATCTGCTGACGCCGGTGCTGATCGACGCTAGCACCTTGCAGGTCACCGCCGTGGCCGAACGGCCGTGGTACATGGACGCCATGGGCATGTCGCAACCGCTGCACTTCGGCGATTACGGCGGCATGCCGATGAAGATCCTCTGGGCGGCAATGGACGTGCTGACCATCATCGTGCTCGGCAGCGGGGTTTACCTGTGGGTGGTGCGGCGCAAGGCGGCTAAACCGGTGCTGGAACACGCCGAGGCGAACGCATGAAGCCGCGGCAGTCGAGCTTCTGGAAGGTATTCGCCGTGCCGTTGGTGATTGGTGTGCTCAGTGCTGCGGGGTTGTTCGCCGCGTTGCTGGGCGATGGCGCGTGGGACTCCCTAAGCTGGCTGGGCCTGGGCATCCCCGCCGTGCTCGGCCTGCGGGGCCTTTTGCAACGCCGCTGATAATAAATACGTCGCCATACCCCTCCCTTGTAGGAGCTGTCGAGTGACACGAGGCTGCGATCTTTTGATCTCGATCTTGTCTTCAAGGGGTAAAAACAAGATCAAAAGATCGCAGCCTCGTTTCACTCGACAGCTCCTACAGGGTTCGCATCGCGACGGTTCCCAGGATTGGACTTGGCCCGCATGCGGCCGGGATGCTTTCGACATCATGCCTCCCCGGTCAACGCGCTATGCTCTCGACACTGCCATCGTCAGAGACGCCGCCATGTCCACCGCCAGCATGACCCTGTTCCACAATCCCCTGTCGCCCTACGTCCGCAAAGTCATGGTCCTCCTGCATGAAACCGGCCAGCAGGACCGTGTGGCGTTACAGGCCAGTGTGCTGACACCGGTCAGCCCCGATACCGCACTCCTCGAAGACAACCCGCTGGGCAAAATCCCGGCGCTGCGTCTGGCCGATGGCAACGTCATTCACGACAGCCGCGTCATCCTCGAATACCTTGATCATCAACACGTCGGTAACCCACTGATCCCGCGCGAAGGTTCTGCGCGCTGGCGCCGCCTGACCCTGGCTTCCCTGGCTGACGGGATCATGGACGCTGCGGTGCTGATTCGTTACGAAGTCGCCCTGCGCGCCCCGGAGAAACACTGGGACGAATGGCTCGATGGCCAACGCGACAAGATTCGCCGGAGTCTGGCATTGCTGGAAAAAGACGCGATCGCCGAGCTGACCAGCCATTTCGATGTGGCGGCGATCAGTGTGGCCTGTGCGCTGGGTTACCTGGACCTGCGCCATCCGGATCTGCAATGGCGCGCGGTGAATCCGCTGTTGGCGGCGTGGTATTTCGAGGTGAGCCAGCGGGCTTCGATGCTGGCTACGATGCCGAAGGTTTGAAATCCTCAAGGAACCCGGGCTCTTACACAGTGCTGTTGGATAACTTCGGAGCTGCCGTTTTATGTAAAGCGCGTTGCCCGGTGAAAACTGCAGCCAATGCAATCGTATCGGCGTTTCTGTACATCATTTTTTCCCTGTATCGCCCACCTTTGATGATGCCGTGCTCAACAATGAAGCGAATGCGGGTACCGAATAATGACACCATCGTATTGTCGTCAAGTGCACCCGCAGCAATCCTGTCGGCAATTTGTTGGATGAGTTGTTCTCCCGGTATCCTGGCGGTGATTTCAGTCACTTCCCTGTTGAAGTTCTCTACATTGAATTTTCCCGACAGAAAACCTGATTGACCGGGAGGGTTCAAATAATAAAAAAATCTTCAGTGCCAAGTTCCAAATGGGAAAGCTCATGAATAATAGTTCTCGCCCTCTGTAAGGGGTTACGCTCAAAAAAAATCGGAGTGAAAAAAATTCGTTTATGTTCATCTCCGGTTACGGTTCGAGCTATGACTCCGCGTCTTGCAGCGTTGGAGTTAACGAAGACAATCTGATCACTCAACGCGCCCCCTTTTGCATGCAATTTCGCAGCATCAATCAGCGTTTTAAAGTCGCTAAGTAGTTTGGTAACAGAGACTAGAGAACCCTGAAACACCTTTTGAAGCATTTTCGAGACTGTCATCGGCTTCGCCTCCATGTTCCAACGACCGTGATGCTGATTCCAATATATCCAAAGCCAATTCAAACGCTTGATCCAATGCCTCCAGATGCTCGACTTCGGCGTCAACGCGACCTCGCACAGCGATTTCGAAGTTTTCCAAGGTCTGTTTCTCGATATCATCATCTCGACCACTGTACAAACCTAACGTGTCACTCAGCGCAATCGGATTGTTCTTCACCATGCAAAACAGGTTAAGCCCATCTGCTATCCCAGCCGGATCCGGATTAATCCATCGCTGCACCCAAGGCGCGTAATACCTGAACCCGTAGTAATACAAACCAGTAGCATCGCGCTCTTTACCCGAATAACGCACAAACTTGTAACTGGCCTCAACCTGCGAACGGCCCATCCACCAAGCGGTTCCGCCATAGGGGTAATATCCTTCATAGCTGATTACCTTGCCTTGTCGATCCAGTTCCAGCGTGCTGCTGCCCAAGTGGTCGTCCAGACTGAAACGTAGCTGGTCTTCTTCGATTTCATCCGGCTGTCCGCGCTCCCAGTGCAGGAGTCGCACGCTGCTGCGTCCCGCTTGCAGACTAATCACCTGCAGGATTACAGCAGTACCGCTCACACCCTCAGTACGTATTTCCAACCCCGGCAAATAGCGCACTTCGGCCGTGCGAATCACACTGGCGGCATGCGCACGCCTAACTTTGCGCAAGCGCATACCCGGAGCGTCATAAACGTAACGCTCGCTGTCGTTGTCGCCCGCACTGCGCGCTAGCAGAGTGACGGCATCCAGTTGATTGCGCGCTGTCCACACCATCGGCTGGCCAGGCGCAAGAGACCGCAGATTGCCGTTGTCATCAAAACCCGCGTCAAAATCCGGGGCTTTGCCTTCCACCCGTTTCAGGCCTCAATTGCTGCGCGTATCGATGTCCATGAAGTGGGTGGGCTTAGCGCTGTGACGCTGCTCCAGCAGATTACCGCCCGCGTCGTAAGACCAACTCTGGCGGTAGTTGCGCAGTTGTGAAGGAGCGGGCGGCGAGATCAGTTCCGGCAGCACCGAACTGTGGGCCGCCGTTGCCACTTCGCGGCCCGTGGCGCTGATCATTTGATACATCGAGTCATAGTGATAGCGGTTGACGGGGTCGATTCGCTGATTGGCAAACCAGCGAACAGGTTGCGACGCATCCGCCATACAGACAATGTTGCCCACCGGGTCGTGGTCGTAATGCAAGCCTTGCACTTGATGCTCACCCCGGACGGCCAACAACTGCCTAAACCGGCCATTCGCGGGATCGTAAACACTGGAACTGATGACACCGTTGCCCGCTATTTCGCGTTCAACCTGGCCAAAGGCGTTGTAAGCAATTTCACTGACCAGCGTTTGCTCTGACTTGCCCGCCACCGTCAGCGAGGTGCTGCGCGACTGCCCTGCAACAGTGTAGGCGTGTCTGCGGATGTGGCTTGCAGCATCCGTTTGCTCAAGCAACATATTTGTGGCGTCGTAACGCCAATGAGTCAGATAGGTCGCGGCTGGCTCCTGCTCAAGCAAGGCATCTTGGTGCTGTTCGTCGATCGGCCAATCCGGCTGATCCAGCTCAGCCAGAAAACGCCGTGACTCGTTGATCGGTTGCCCCTGCAGGCTGTAACCCTTCATTTCCCGCACGCCGGCAGTGTCAGCATGGCGAATCAGTCGACCGCAGCGGTTCAACAGATTTGCATCGGATGCAGCGGGTGCGTAGTACAGGCGTTCAACAGTCTGCGGGGCAGCATCGGCATTGGCTTGCTCAACGCTCAGTGGCCTGCCCATCAGATCGTATTCCACACACGTCGTGTTCCCGGCTGCGTCCCAGCGCTGTCGGACCTGCCCTGCTTCATCCTGCAAGGCCAGTCGCCAGCCCGCATCCACACTGAGCGTCACCAGGGGCGTGCCGGACAAACCGGGAATTACTGCCTGCGAAGCGAGCGGCTGCATCCCCGCCCCCAAACGAGCATCCCAATTCGCCACGGATCGTCCGACCACGTCAAACGTTTCCCGGGTCCTGCGCGTTGCAGGCAACTCGGCACTTGTTTTGCGATAATAGGCAACAGAGGCAACGGCTAACCCTCGGGGATCGCAGATTGCCAATGTCGGAGTGTGTCGATGCAGTTCGTGGCCGGTTTCCATACCTGATCTCTCAGTGCGCAGTCACTGCAGGTTAGTCGAGCCGTGCTCAGGCTGTCGGGTATCAGGAACAATTTGGCTATTCGTCTCGCCAGCACGCGCCCTGCCCGCTGATCCTCGCGCAACCCCAGCGAGCGGCTCATTCCACCACCCCAATGTCGAACTCCAGTGGTTTGGCCGGCTTCTGTCCGATCCCGTACCAGTCCAGTTTGCGCGTCAGCACCATGAACACGCCCAGCAGGCCGAACAGCAGCAACGAGCCCATCAGCAACGCGTAATCTTCGGCACTCAACAAGCCGTAGAGCAAGCCATACAGCGCTGCCAGTCCCGCCGAAAAACATAGACCGTGACGTACGCTGCGCAAAACATGGCAGACGTAAAAACCAATCAACAACACGCAACCACTTGCCGACATTAGATACGCCAAGGCGAACCCGAGGTGTTCGGAGAGTGACAACAACAAGAGGTAGAAAAACGCCAGGGCCACCCCGACCAGTGCGTATTGCACCGGGTGCACCGCCAGACTTTTCAGCACTTCGAAGAGGAAAAAGCCGGCGAAGGTGAGGACGATGAACAGCAGCGCATATTTGATCGCGCGGTCGCTTTTCAGATACTGATCAACCGGGTCGATGAAGCTCACGCCGAAGCTGCGAGCGTTGAACGCATCACAGGTGTTGGTAGACACGCAGCGCACCAGGGCTTCTTGCAGGTTGGTAGAGAAAAACGTGGTCTGCCATTCGGCGGTGAAGCTTTGATCGGTGATCTCACGCTGGACCGGCAGGTAGTTGCCGATGAAGCTGGGGTGCGGCCAGTTGGCGGCCAGCGAGACTTTGCTGGTTTTGCCCACCGGCAGCACTTGCAGCTGGCCAGTGCCCTGCAGACGCAGGTCAAAACCGAAGGTCAGCTCTGTGACCTGCGCCGCGTTCAGCGCCGGCAACGTCACGTGCACACCTTCACCCAACCAGCCCACCTGGCTGCCAGGGAGGAAGTCCAGTCGCTGATCGTTGAGTTCCAGTTTCAGCGCATTTTCGATGCCGCGTATGTCGCTGATGCCCACCGCGAGGAATGGCTGATCGAACTGGTAATCGGCAAAGTCCTCCTTGATGCCCAGTTGAGCCGGGACCGAAAAGTGCCCGCTGATGCGGTTGTCGGCGTGGAACAGACGCGCTTCGTAAATGCCCCGTTTGCGCAGTTCGGTCTGGACCTGGCCATCGAGTTCGAAACGCTCCGGCAGGAAATATAGACGTCCGCGCTCCTCGCCAACCTCCTGATAACGCTGGTTGGTTTTTTCGTTGAGCTTCCAGGTGCGCAACACCTTGCGATACGGCACCACCATCAGTGGTCCGCTGAGTTGCTGGCTGTAGCTGGAGCTGCGGGCAATGTCTTCGAGCACACCATCGCGCAGTTGCTGGCGGTCGTTGATCAACCCGTTGATCATTAACAGCGGGATCAGTAACAGCAGAATCAACAGCGCGATGGCGCCGAGTTTCAAGGTCAGATTTCGGTTCATGGGACTCTCCCTGTTTGGATGGGGAGAGTCTCGGATGGACGTGTGGGCGTTATGTGTGGGGAATGTGGAGATTATGTGGAGACTGCTCCACCCCCTTGGTGAATCCTCCCAGTCCTATTTCGTGCAAGTCAGCCGTGAGTACTTCGGCGGCTCCAGCAGAATGCCGGGTGTCATGTAAGTCGAGCAATTAAATTTGTGCCCTTTCGCCGTGGTGGCTTCAAAGGTCAGCTCCGTGCCACCCAGAAAGTCCGGCGTGCCTTTTTTGACAGGGCCCATGGTCATTTCATCCGTTGAGGCCAGGCCCAGGGCCTCGGCCGTCACTTTGTGCATTTGCAGCACGTTGGGGTTGGTGGCGCAGCCGGTCAGCCCGGTGGTCACTATCAACAGAAATGAAGCGGCGACTGATTTGTTCATGCTCACTGTTCCCTGATAACTCGCGGTTGGCGCAAATCGCACTCACTGTGCGGTCTCCTTGTCGCCTCGAAGTTTAGGGATGAGCTGAGAGCGCAACAATTGGCTGCCGGAAATCAGGAAGGATCCTATTGCTGAAAGTCTTGTGCCTGTCAGCTACGTCCTACGAGTCGCAACGTAACCTCCACCCCGCCCTCGACGTTGGCGATGCGCAAATCGCCGCCATGCAGCTTCACCACCTCTTCAACGAAATTAAGCCCCAGCCCCGTGCTCTTGCGCCCGCTGTCCGGGCGCGGCAATGAATAGAAACGCTCGGTCAAACGTGGCAAGGCGTAATCGGGGATCGCGTCTGTCTCGTTGAACAATCTGACTTCTATCTGCGCTCCCGTCCGCTCGGCACTGAAGCGCAGCACGCCGTAAGCGGGGGTGAAATCCAGCGCGTTTTCCAGCACATTGCCCAGTGCCTGACGCAGCAGGAAAGGCTCACCGATGATGTTCAGATCCGCTGCGATGGTTTGCTCGACACGCAATCGCTTACCCTCGATTCGCGCCGTCTGAGCGGCCATCAATTCGCTGACCAACGCTGCCAGTGGCACCGCAGTCCGTTCCTCCAGTCCCTGCCGTTGTTCTACTTGAGCCAGATTCAGCAGACGTTCGATCAACTGCTGCATCCGCCGGCTTTCGCTGTCGATGTTGCTGACGAATCGCTGCCGTTGCGCCAGCGGCATTTCACTGTGCAGCAATTCCGCCGCACCGCGAATCGCTGCCAGCGGGCTTTTCAGTTCATGGGTCAGCGTGTGCACGTAACGCTCGACATAGGCCTTGCCTTCCAGCTGCGTGCGCATCTGCTCGACTGCTGTTGCCAGTTGCTCCAGCTCACCGCCGCGATAGTGCGGCACCTCGACTTTGCGCCCTTCGCTCACCGCTTGCGCATAACCGGTCAGCCGTCGCAGCGCTGCGCTCAACCACCACGACAACAGCGCGCCGAACAGCAGGCCAAGGCCAATCAGGCCGGCGCCGTAAGCCAGCAAGCGCCGTTCGGTGCGATCGACATAGGGCTGCAAGGAACTGTTGGGTTTGGCCACGGTGACCACGCCGATGATTTTCCCGTTATCACGAATCGGCGCCCCGACGTGCATCACCGAGGAGCTGGCATCCTCGGGGTCACTGCGGCTGGAGCGGGCGCCGTACTCGCCGCGCAAGGTCAGCAGTACGTCGTTCCAGCGCGAGTAATCCTGCCCCACCGCGACGCCGCTGGAATCGAGCACCACAATGCCTTTGGCGTCAGTGACGTAGATCCGGTGATTGACCTGGTTTTTCGGCAAGCCCCAGATAGTCGCGCGTGGCTGGCGTTCACCGTAGGCTTTGAGCAACTGCGGCCAGCGATTCTGATTGAGCGTACCGGCCTTGAAATCGTCACGCAGGATTTCGGCCATCAGGTTGGCGGTATCGACCAGGGTTTCTTCGGTGGACTGGCGCACGCCCGGGCGTATTTCTTCCATGACGGTGTTGAGCACGAAGTACCCGGTCAGGCCGATAAACAGCACATAGACCAGAAAAATCCGGATGCCCAACGCCATCAGCTGTGGACCGGACTGTAGCTGTAACCGAGGCCGCGATGGGTCTGGATCGGCTCGGCGTCCGCGTTCACCAGGCGCAGTTTGGCGCGCACGCTTTTTATGTGACTGTCGATGCTGCGTTCGTACCCGGCATCGGCGGCGACGCCCAGTGCATCAAGCAGTTGCTCGCGGCTGAAGACGCGTTCGGGTTGTTCGAGCAAGCACTGCAGCAGACGAAATTCGTGGCGAGTGAGGGTCAGCAATTGACCACGATAGCTGATCTGCACCCGTTCGCTGTCGATGCGAAACAACGCTATCCCAATGTCGGCTACAGCGCGCGGCGCCATGCGTTTGAGAATGGCCCGAACCCGCGCCGCCACTTCACGCGGGCTGAACGGCTTGACCACGTAATCATCGGCGCCGATTTCCAGGCCCACCACACGGTCGATTTCGGCGTCACGGGCGCTGAGGAATATCACCGGCACTTCGCTGAAACGCCGCAGCTGCTTGCAGGTTTCGAAGCCGCTGATGTCCGGCAGGCCAATGTCGAGAATGATCAGGTCGGCCGGGGTCTGGCGCTGATGGTCCAGCGCCGCCGCGCCAAGGCTCAGCCACGTGGTGGTGAAGCCCTCGCCCTGCAAGGCGAAAATCAGGGTGTCGGCAATCGCGGCTTCGTCTTCGACAATCAGGATATGAGGCATGGCGTCCGAGCCCGACAGTAAGGTGGGCGAACGGTGCCTCAAGGCTGATACGCCGTCAATCAGCAGTCGGGTTTGTCTGCCGTGTAGCGACGCGCCGGGTTCACGGCGGCGTCGAATTCGCGCAGAGCCTTGGCGCCGATCAGCAAGGGGTAATTGAAGCTGCTGCGGTCGGTGAGGTTAACCTCGACCGTGCGTTTCACCTTGCCCAGGCACAGTTCCAGATCGACAACCGGACGCTTGGTGGGCTCGGCGCCTTCCTTGTCGTCCTCGTCTTCCTCGGAGCGGGCCTTGATCTTGCTGATCCGCGCGACTTTGTGTTCGTAAACCTTGTTGCTCGCGCCTTTGGTGGCGAGGCGGAAACGCACCCATTCATCGCCGTCGCGGGTGAAGGTTTCGATGTCCTTGGCGGAAAGCGATGCGGTCAGCGCACCCGTGTCCATTTTGGCTTTGAGCACTTCACCGCCGATTTCCGGCAGGGCGATGTATTCGTAGCGACCGTACAGGGTCGGCTCGGCGGCCAGCGCCGGCAGAGCCACGAGGGTAAGCAGTGCGAGGAGGGATTTCACGTGATCGGTGTCCTGGGAAAGTGAGCAGCGGGATTTTAGACCGTCAGCGGGGAATTCGTTCGTTTCTGAGTTCGCTTCGCGGGCAAGCCACGCTCCCCACGTTTCGTGTCGTACCGTAATTCTGTGGGCGATACAAAAAACTGTGGAAGCGTGGCTTGCCCGCGATGAGGCCGGACCAGTCACCGGAGCAATGTGATCTGAGTGGCGTCGAAATATACCGCGACAAACGTGAAACATTCGTCACCAACGATTTGGCCTCCCGCCCCAAGCTGCTTATCATGGCGCGTCTACAAGCTTTCAAGAGTTACCTATGCGCCGCCTGCTCACCGGCTGTTTCGTTACCTTGCTGCTGTTGCTCAACACCCTGCTCCTGATCGGGCCGCTGTTGGTGTTCGCCCTGCTTAAACTGGTGTTGCCCGGTCGCTATCGCGACGACGCCTCGAAGGCGGTGATGTGGATTGCCGAGACCTGGGCCGAGGTCGACAAACTGATCTTCCGCCTGTTCATCCCCACGCAATGGGACATCCGCGGCGGCGATGATCTGCGCCGTGACACCTCGTATCTGGTCATCAGCAACCATCAATCGTGGGTCGATATCCCGGCGCTGATCCAGGCACTCAACCGGCGCACGCCGTTCTTCAAGTTCTTCCTCAAGAAAGAACTGATCTGGGTACCGTTCCTGGGACTGGCCTGGTGGGCGCTGGATTACCCGTTCATGAAGCGCTACACCAAGGCTTTTCTGGCGAAAAACCCCGAGCTGGCGGGCAAGGATCTGCAGATCACCAAAGCCGCGTGCGAGCTGTTCAAGCGTCAACCGGTGACGGTGGTGAATTACCTCGAAGGCACCCGCTTCACCGCGATCAAAAGCAACCAGCAGCAATCGCCCTTCACCCATTTGCTGAAGCCCAAAGCGGGCGGCGTGGCGTTTGTACTGGCGGCAATGGGTGAACAGCTGGACGCCATTCTCGATGTGACCGTGGTCTATCCGCAGCAGAAGATTCCGGGATTCTGGAACCTGATCTGCGGCGTCGTGCCGAGGGTGATCATCGACATCAAAACCCGTGAACTCGACCCGGCGCTGTGGCAGGGCGATTACGAAAACGACCCGTTGTTTCGCGGGAAGGTCCAGAACTGGGTCAACCAGCTCTGGATCGAGAAAGATCAGCGTATCGACGCCTTGCGCGCCGAACGCTGTTGAATCAACTGCCGGTGCCGGCGCCCCAGATGCCGCCGAGGCTCTGCAGCAGCGAGCCGCCGACGCCCTGCTGACCGAGGTACTGCAAAAGCACCGGGGCAAACTGGCCGATCATGCCGCTGTCCATGCCCAACGCGCTGAAAGCGTTGTTCAGGTCATTAGTGTCCTTGACGGTGCCCAAGGCATTTTCCAGCCCGGCAGTCTTGGCGGACGAACCGAGCAAGCCGCTCAACGCCGCCAGATTACCGCTGCCGCCCGACAGTTTGTCGATGCCCGGTACGCTCTTGGCCAGTTCGGAATAATCGGTACTGCTGAGCTGGTTTTTCGCCAGCCCCAACATCGCACTGGTGCCGCCGACGGCCTGCTCTGGCGAGACCTTCAACGCACTCAGCGCACTCAGCAGACCTGCCGTCTCCGGGGTTGGCGCCACAGCCGCAGCCTTGTCGCCGCCCTGCATACCGGCTACCACCCCGGCGACATCGTTCAGGTTGAACTGAGCAAAGACCGGGCTGGCCACCAGAGTCATCAGCGAGGCCAGTGCAAAACCGCGTGTAATCTTCATTCAGACATCCTCTTTTAGCCATGAAACCGCCCGGCTAGGGGCGGCAAAACTGCGGTTTGGACCGGGTATGGCCCGGCATGTTCCTCAGAACGACCGCCGATTGTCGCCGTGATCAAAACAAAAACGGCGACCCGAGGGCCGCCGTTCAGCATTGCACGAAGTCTCAGGCCGCACTGAACATCTTGTGCGGATCAATCACAAACTTCTTCGGCACGCCCGCATCGAACTCGCCATAGCCCTGCGGTGCCTGATCCAGGCTGATCACCTGAACGCCCACCACTTCGGCGATGTTGATACGGTCCCACATGATCGCCTGCATCAGCTGGCGGTTGTACTTCATCACTGGCGTCTGCCCGGTGTGGAAGCTGTGGGATTTCGCCCAACCCAGGCCGAAGCGAATGCTCAGACTGCCCATTTTCGCAGCGGCGTCTACGGCGCCCGGATCTTCGGTCACATACAGGCCCGGGATACCGATTTTGCCGGCCACACGAACCACACCCATCAACGAATTGAGCACCGTGGCCGGAGCCTCGTGTTTCACGCCGTCATGACCGTGGCCGCGCGCTTCGAAGCCGACGGCGTCGACGGCGCAATCCACCTCTGGTTCGCCCAGCAATGCGGCGATCTGTTCGTGCAGCGGGGTATCGAGCGACAGGTCGGCGATTTCGAAACCCTGCGCTTTGGCGTGAGCCAGGCGCACGGTGTTGACGTCACCGATGATTACCACTGCCGCGCCCAGCAATCGCGCGGAAGCGGCAGCCGCCAGACCAACCGGACCGGCACCGGCGATGTACACCGTGCTGCCCGGGCCAACGCCCGCGGTCACCGCGCCGTGGTAACCGGTTGGCAGGATGTCGGAGAGGCAGGTCAGGTCGCGGATTTTTTCCATCGCGCGATCGCGGTCCGGCAGTTTCAGCAGGTTGAAGTCGGCATACGGCACCAAGGCGTATTCAGCCTGGCCGCCGGTCCAGTCGCCCATATCGACGTAACCGTACGCTCCGCCCGGACGTGCGGGGTTGACGCTGAGGCAGACGCCGGTGTGCATTTCCTTGCAGGAGCGGCAGCGGCCGCACGCCACGTTGAACGGTACGGAGACCAGATCGCCGATTTGCAGATTCTCGACGTCGCTGCCCTTCTCGATCACTTCGCCAGTGATTTCGTGACCCAGCACCAGACCGGTCTGAGCGGTAGTCCGGCCGCGCACCATATGCTGATCGGAACCACAGATGTTGGTGGAAACTACGCGCAGGATGACGGCGTGTTCGATCTTCCTGCCGCGCGGATCCTGCATTTTCGGATAGTCGATATTCTGTACTTCGACCTTGCCAGCGCCGAGATACACCACACCACGATTGCCAGACATGCTTTCACCTCGCTGTTGTTTTTATGTAGCGGTCGCGTCGCCCTGGAGCGGCGGCGCGTTGATTGCTCTGGGTGTTGCCTGTGTGATTTGTGTTGTCTGTCAGGGCCTCATCGCTGGCAAGCCAGCTCCTACAGGGATTCGAGTGAACACGGGATTTGTGGGCAGACACAAAACCCTGTGGGAGCCAGCCTGCTGGCGATGGCGTTTTAAAGAACAACCGTTCTGTTGGCGTTCAGAAACACCCTTCTTTCAATGTGATAACCAACAGCCCGGGCCAATGTCAGCCCTTCGATGTCCCTCCCCTTGGCGATCAAATCCTCCGGGTAATGACTGTGGTCCACCACCTCGACGCCCTGGGCGATGATCGGCCCTTCGTCGAGGTCGTTGTTGATGTAATGCGCCGTCGCGCCGACCAGCTTCACGCCCTTGTTGTAAGCCTGGTGATAAGGCTTGGCGCCCTTGAAACCGGGCAGCAGCGAGTGGTGAATATTGATTGCCTTACCGTCGAGTTTGCGGCACAGCTCTGGCGACAAAACCTGCATGTAGCGCGCGAGGATCACCAATTCGGCGCCGGACTCTTCAATAACCTGCCAGACCTGACGCTCCTGCGACGGCTTGTCGTTCGGGTCCAGCGGGAAGTGGTGATAAGGAATCTGGTGCCAGTCGGCCAATGGTTTGAGATCCGCGTGATTGGAGACCACGGCGGCGACGTCCATCGACAATTGGCCGATGCGCTGGCGGTAGAGCAAATCGTTGAGGCAGTGATCGGCCTTGGAGACCATGATCACCACTTTCGGGCGGTAGTTGGGTTCGGTCAGTTCGAAGAGCATGCCGAATGCTTCGCCGCGTTCAGCAAGACCTGCGCGGAAGGATTGTTCGTCGAAGCCATCCGGTTGGCGAAATTCCACGCGAATGAAGAAGCGGCCGGAGAGCCGGTCATCGAACGAGTGGTGCTCGGTGACGTAGCAGCCCTGCTCGAACAGAAAGCGCGTGACCGCGTCCACGGTGCCGAGGACGCTTGGGCAATCGGCGGTCAAAATCCATGTGTCTGGGGCGCGGCTCATAGTGCGGTGACTCCTGGGAGATCGGTAGACAATGCGTTCTCCTGTGAGAGCGAGCCTGCTCGCGATGGACGTCAACGATGACGCGTATTTCCTGATTTAACGCGTCGTCCTCGAGTCCTTCGCGAGCAGGCTCGCTCCCACAGTTGACCGCCTCCATGGCGGGTAGTGATCAGGCCTGGACGCTAAGGCCGTACTCAGCCGACGCATCCTGCAACCACAACCACCAGTAATCCGAGAAGCTGCGACGAATCAATAATTCCCAAGTGTCTTCAGACGTGTGGCGGATCACCAGTTGCGACTTGGCGAACACCGTGCCGACGGCTTTACCCACGGGAAAACTGTTGGGGTGCACGTCGTAGCTGGTGGATTTCATCAACACCTGGCGCACATTCGGGCCGCTCAGCTCCAGGATCTGCTGGCCGCCGCTGACGTTGGTGATCGCGATGTGCAGATCGCCCAACGCTTCACGCAGTTTCTGCTCGGTGGCGAATTCTTCGCCGGTCGGCACGATCAGCAGCCATTCATCGGGGCCCATCCATTGCAGGCTGGTTTCGCCTTTCACAATCACGGTCAGCGCGGCGGGCAATTCGATGCCCAGCGCCTCGTGCACTCCTGCGGCGAACGCGGCATCGTGGCCATCGCCCCGGATAGTCAGGTGACCAAGGAGTTTTTTCTCACGCACGATTACACCGGCGCTTTTGCGACCCTTACCGACCAGGCTGGCGAGGTCGGCATGGTGCAGAGATGATTCGGCTTTTGCGCCGGTGGTCGGGCGTTGTTGGTACACGTTGGCTGCGGTCATAAAGCACCTTTCCTGAATTCTGCTGGAACCTGTAGTGGCTGAGCCTCCGCTTTCGCGAGCAGGCTCGCTCCCACAGGGAAACGCGTTCAAATGTGGGAGCGAGCCTGCTCGCGAATAGCCGCCCATCCACCGTTCTCGAGGCCATCAAACATTCTGGCGATCACCCTTCGGATCGAAGAACACCGAAGAAACAATCTCCGCCTCAATCACGCTGCCATCCGCCAGCGGCGCAAACACGCGCTCACCGATGCGCTTCAACCCGCCCTTCACCACCCCCATCGCAAACGAATAACCCAGCGAGTTGTGCAGGTAGCTCGAGGTGACGTGGCCGACCATCGTCATCGGTATCGCCTGCTGGGTTTTGAACACCAGTTGCGCGCCTTCCGGCAGCCACTTCGCCGGATCGATCGGCTTCAGGCCAACCAGTTGCTTACGCTGATCCTTCAGGCAATCTTCGCGATTCATCCCACGCTGACCGATCCACGAAAACGGTTTGGTGCGACCGACGCACCAGCCCATGTTCAGGTCGTCCGGGGTCATCGAGCCGTCAGTATCCTGACCGACAATGATGAAACCCTTCTCGGCCCGCAGCACGTGCATGGTCTCGGTACCGTACGGCGTCAGGTTGTACGGCTTGCCAGCCTCGACGATTTTCTCCAGCACGCCCATCGCGTAGTCGGCCTGCACGTTGACTTCGTACGACAGCTCACCGGTGAACGAAATGCGGAACACCCGCGCCGGTACACCGCCCACCAGACCTTCTTTCCAGGTCATGAACGGGAACGCTTCGTTGCTCAGGTCAATGTCGGTCACGGCGCTGAGCAGCTTGCGACTGTTAGGCCCGGACAGGGTCATGGTCGCCCAGTGATCGGTCACAGAGGTGAAGTACACCTTGAGGTCCGGCCATTCGGTCTGATGATAGATTTCCAGCCACTGCAACACGCGTGCAGCGCCGCCGGTGGTGGTGGTCATGACGAAATGATTGTCGGCGAGACAGGCAGTTACACCGTCGTCGAAGACCATGCCGTCCTCTTTGCACATCAGACCATAGCGCGCCTTGCCCACATCGAGCTTGGTCCAGGCGTTGGTGTAGATGCGGTTGAGAAACTCGCGCGAATCCGGGCCTTGAATGTCGATCTTGCCGAGGGTCGACGCGTCCAGCAGGCCGACGCTGTCGCGCACGGCTTTGCATTCGCGTTTGACGGCGGCGTGCAGGTCTTCACCGTTTTTCGGGAAGTACCACGGACGCTTCCACTGACCGACGTCTTCGAATTCGGCACCGTTTTTCACGTGCCAGTGATGCAGCGCGGTGTGACGCACGGGCTCAAAGATGTGCCCGCAGTGACGTCCTGCCACCGCGCCGAAGGTTACCGGCGTGTAGTTCGGACGAAACATGGTGGTGCCCATCTGCGGGATGGTCACGTTCAACGAACGGGCGGCGATGGCCAGCCCGTTGACGTTGCCGAGCTTGCCCTGATCGGTACCGAAGCCCAGCGCGGTGTAGCGTTTGACGTGCTCGACCGACTCGAAACCTTCACGGGTCGCCAGCTCGATGCCGCCGGCGGTGACATCGTTCTGGAAGTCGACGAATTGCTTCGGCGCGCGTGCAGAGTTCTTCTCGTGCGGCACCTGGAACAGCGCCAGCGTCGGTTCTTCGAGACGGCTCAGGGCCTTTGGCAACGTGCCTTCAACCACACTGAAACCGGCTTCGCTGGCCGCGCGAGCGCCGCCTTCAAAACCGTCCGCCAGCGAATCGCCAAGGCCATAAACGCCGTTGATGCCACCCACGCACACGCGTTTCTGCGGTGCTTCGCCCGGTACAAAACCGAGGATGTCTTCACGCCAGATCGGCTTGCCACCCAGGTGCGAGGCCAAGTGAACAATCGGGCTGTAACCGCCGGAGCTGGCAACCAGGTCGCAATCGAGCCATTCACCCGGGCTGGTCACGGCGTGCGCTTTGACGTCGATCGCGGCGACACGGGCTGCGGTCACGCGTTTGGTCCCGCGGGCTTCAATGACGGCGCTGCCCGTGAGGATGCGGATGCCTTTGGCGCGCGCTTCTTCAACCAGTGCACCGCGCGGATTGCTGCGCGCATCGGCGATCGCCACCACTTGCAGGC
Organism: Pseudomonas sp. Ant30-3; assembly: GCF_000690905.1. Taxonomy (GTDB): domain Bacteria; phylum Pseudomonadota; class Gammaproteobacteria; order Pseudomonadales; family Pseudomonadaceae; genus Aquipseudomonas. Next base: position 45,265 of record NZ_JMCL01000002.1, read on the forward strand.
TGGCGTCGAGCCAGTCCAGCGCCACGCGGTAGGCGTGATCGTTGTTGGTCGACAACAGCAGTTTTTTGCCCGGCGCCACGCCGTAACGGCGTACGTACGTCGAGACAGCACCGGCGAGCATGTTGCCCGGCACGTCGTTGTTGCCGTACACCAGCGGACGCTCGTGAGCGCCGGTGGCAAGCACCACGCGCTTGGCGCGAACGCGGTGAACGCGCTGGCGCACCTGGCCGATCGGTGCGCGATCGCCGAGGTGATCGGTAAGGCGCTCGTGAATGGTCAGGAAGTTATGGTCGTGGTAACCGTTGACGGTGGCACGCGACAGCAGCAGCACGTCGGGCGTGTTTTTCAGTTCGTCGATGACCGTGGCGACCCATTCTGCGGCCGGTTTGCCGTCGAGGCTTTCACGCGAATCGAGCAGGCTGCCGCCGAATTCTTCCTGCTCATCGGCAAGGATCACTCGGGCACCGCTGCGCGCAGCGGCCAGTGCAGCGGCCAGACCTGCAGGGCCGGCACCGACGATCAGCACGTCGCAGTGCTGGTTCATGTAGTCGTAAGTGTCCGGATCGTTCTCGGTCGGCGAGCGGCCCAGGCCTGCAGCCTTGCGGATGTATTTCTCGTACGTCATCCAGAACGATTGCGGGTACATGAAGGTTTTGTAGTAGAAGCCCGGCGGCATCAGCTTGCCGCCGACCTTGCCGAGAATCCCCATCATGTCGTTGTTCACGCTCGGCCAGCCGTTGGTGCTCGTGGCGACCAGCCCTTGGTAAAGCGCTTGCTGAGTGGCGCGCACGTTAGGGATCTGCGTGGCTTCAGTCGCGCCGATCTGCAGGACTGCGTTCGGCTCTTCGGTGCCGGCGGCAAAAATCCCGCGTGGACGCGAATACTTGAAGCTGCGGCCGATGATGTCGACACCGTTGGCAATCAGCGCGGCAGCCAGGGTATCGCCCTCGAAGCCTTTGTAGGTCTGGCCATTGAAGGTGAAGCTCAGCACTTTGTTGCGGTCGATCCGTCCGCCGTTGGACAGGCGATTGATCTGGCTCATACCTTCTCTCCCAGAGCCGTGGCGGCCGCTTTCGGGCTGTCGGTCTTGTCGGTGAATTGTGGCTTGGTGCCGATCTTGTAGGTTTCGAGAATCTCGTAAGTCACGGTGTCGCGCGTCGCGTTGAAGTACTGACGGCAGCCGGCGACGTGATCCCACAACTCGTGGTGCAGACCGCGCGGGTTATCGCGGAAGAACATGTAGTCGCCCCACTCCTCGTCGGTGCAGCTGGCCGGGTCCAGCGGGCGCGGGATGTGCGCCTGGCCCGACGCGTGAAATTCCTCTTCGGAGCGCAGTTCGCCGCAGTGAGGACAGAAGATATGCAACATAGGGATTTCTCCTGTTAGTGGGCGACCGCAGCAGCGCCGTGTTCATCGATCAACGCACCGTTGTGGAAACGGTCGATGGAGAAAGGTGCGGCCAACGGGTGCATTTCACCCTTGGCCAGACTTGCGGCAAACACGTTGCCCGAGCCGGGTGTTGCCTTGAAGCCACCGGTGCCCCAACCGCAGTTGAAGAACATGTTCGGGACCGGGGTTTTCGAGATGATCGGGCAAGCATCGGGCGTGGTGTCGACGATGCCGCCCCATTGACGGTTCATGCGCACGCGGGACAACACCGGGAACATCTCGACGATGGCTTGAATGGTGTGCTCGATCACCGGGTATGAACCGCGCTGGCCATAGCCGTTATAGCCGTCGATGCCGGCGCCGATCACCAGGTCGCCCTTGTCAGACTGGCTGATGTAACCGTGCACGGCGTTGGACATGATCACGCTGTCGATAATCGGTTTGATCGGCTCGGACACCAGCGCTTGCAGCGGGTGGGATTCGATCGGCAGGCGGAAACCGGCGAGTTTGGCCATGTGCCCGGAGTTACCGGCAGTTACTACACCGACGCGCTTGGCGCCGATGAAGCCCTTGTTGGTTTCAACGCCGATGCACACACCGTTTTCCTTGCGGAAACCGATCACTTCGGTCTGCTGGATCAGGTCCACGCCGAGGGCGTCGGCGGCACGCGCAAAGCCCCACGCCACGGCATCGTGACGGGCCACGCCGCCACGACGCTGGACGGTGGCGCCCATCACCGGGTAGCGGGTGTTCTTCGAGCAGTCGAGGTACGGGATTTCGTCGGCTACTTGTTTGGCATCGAGCAGTTCGCCGTCGACGCCATTGAGACGGTTGGCGCTGACCCGACGCTCGGAATCACGGATGTCCTGCAGGGTGTGGCACAGGTTGTAAACGCCACGCTGAGAGAACATCACGTTGTAGTTCAGGTCCTGCGAGAGGCCTTCCCACAATTTCATCGCGTGTTCGTACAAATGCGCCGACTCGTCCCACAGGTAGTTGGAGCGCACGATGGTGGTGTTGCGCGCGGTGTTACCGCCGCCCAGCCAGCCTTTCTCGACCACAGCCACATTGGTGATGCCGTGTTCTTTGGCCAGGTAGTAAGCCGTGGCGAGACCATGCCCGCCACCGCCGACGATGACCACGTCGTAGACCTTTTTCGGGGTCGGCGTGCGCCACATTTTCTGCCAGTTTTCGTGGTGGCTGAGCGAGTGTTTGAAGAGGCCGAAGCCGGAATAGCGTTGCATAGTCATTACTCCAAAACCGCGCTCAGCGATAAACCGGGAAGTCTGCGCACAGGGCCGTCACTTGCCGGGCAACATCGGCTTCGACGTCGGCATCGCCGAGGTTGTCGAGGATGTCGCAAATCCATCCGGCCAGCGTCACGCACTGGGTCACCTTGAAGCCGCGCGTGGTCACCGCCGGGGTGCCGATGCGCAGGCCGGAGGTCACGAACGGTGACTGTGGATCATTCGGCACAGCGTTCTTGTTGACGGTGATGTGCGCACGACCAAGGGCTGCGTCCGCTTCTTTACCGGTGAGGCCCTGACGGATCAGGCTGACTAGAAACAGATGGTTATCCGTGCCGCCGGACACTACATCGTAGCCGCGTTTGATAAATACGCCGGCCATGGCCTGGGCGTTGTCGATCACTTGTTGTTGGTAGGCCTTGAAACCGGGTTCCAGCGCTTCTTTGAAGCACACCGCTTTGCCGGCGATAACGTGCATCAACGGGCCGCCCTGACCGCCGGGGAATACCGCGGAGTTGAATTTCTTTTCCAGTTCTTCGTTGGCCTTGGCCAGGATCAGACCGCCACGTGGACCGCGCAGGGTTTTGTGCGTGGTGGTGGTGACCACGTCGGCGTACGGCAGCGGGTTCGGATACAAACCCGCCGCCACCAGACCGGCCACGTGGGCCATATCAACGAAGAAATACGCGCCTACTTTGTCAGCGATCTGGCGGAAGCGCGGGAAGTCCAGGGTCTTCGAATAAGCCGAGAACCCGGCGATGATCATTTTCGGTTTGTGCTCGACCGCCAGGCGTTCGACTTCGTCGTAGTCGATCAGGCCGGTGCTGGTGTCGATGCCGTACTGCACGGCGTTGTAGAGCTTGCCGGAAAAGCTGACTTTGGCGCCGTGGGTCAGGTGACCGCCGTGGGCCAGGCTCATGCCGAGCACGGTGTCACCGGCGTTGAGCAAGGCGAGGTAAACCGCTGCGTTGGCCTGGCTGCCGGAGTGCGGCTGGACGTTGGCGTAATCGGCACCAAACAGTTGCTTGGCGCGCTCGATGGCCAGGGCTTCAACTTTGTCGACGTGCTCGCAGCCGCCGTAGTAGCGCTTGCCCGGATAACCTTCGGCGTACTTGTTGGTGAGGCCGCTGCCCTGCGCTTCCATGACGCGTTTGCTGGTGTAGTTCTCGGACGCGATCAGCTCGATGTGATCTTCCTGGCGTTGCTCCTCGGCATTCATCGCCGCCAGCAGTGCATCGTCATAACCCTGGATCTGGTCTTGCTTGCTGAACATCGCGTCTCTCCCAGCGGCGGCGGTGCGCCATTCGTCTCGGTGAGGCACGTACCTTTCGGCAGTGCCCTTTGGATTCGATGGTATGACCGGCGCAGACAGGCCAAATGCCTACGGACGCCACGCAAAGGTGCGTTTACGACATGGCGGCGAATGGCAGGCCGGGCACAGTCTTTGAACCGGCGCAAATTCCCCGTGGGAGCGAGCCTGCTCGCGATAGCGGCTTCATATTCGACATTGATGTCGGCTGACCCGCCGCCATCGCGAGCAGGCTCGCTCCCACAGGGTTATGCGATGGCCTGTCGCACTGCGAGTAGCAGCAGAAAATGCACGGGATACAGCGCATACGCCCAGCGCCGCATGGGTGGCGGGCGCAGGGCTTTGGCGTGGCGCAACAAGAACATTCCCATCAAAGGCGCAAACAGGCAGGTGACGAGGCCCAGAATGGCGGGCGCATTGCCAAACCGTGCGGAGTGATACAACACCTCCCACTGATTCGCAGCCAGGCACACCACCCCGGGGAGCAGACTGAAAAACCAGGACCGTCTGATCACCAACAGCGTCGCCAGCGGTAGCAGCACCCCGAAAAACCCGAACATCAGGCGCTCGGAAAAAAGCGCTGCAACGATCAAGGCACCCAGCGCCAGCAGTCGCGATTGCAACGCGTGATGCTGCCAGCCCCGCGCCACCAGCAAGCCAAGCGCCAGCGTCGGCATCACGTTCAGCGTGTCGGGATCAGGAATAAACATCCGGTAAGGAATTTCGCTGATGGCGCTGAACAGCAGCAACCACAGCAAATAGCGCCATTGCCCATCTGCAGTGACTGCGCGAGGCCGCGCCAGATTCGCCGCCATCGCCAGGCAAAACCAGGGAAAGGCCAGCCGGCCCGGGACATACAGGATATCGACGGAATAACCGACATATCGCAGGTGATCGAGCACCATACTCAGCAACGCCAGCCACTTGAGCAGATCCAGCGCCCCGTCCCGCTGAGTCATGTGCATAATTGCCCGTCACCCGTGTATTTTTCTGACAGCAACATCCCGTGTGCTCCCCGGACGATCTTCGGTAAAGTGCGCACCATCATTGACCACGACGCTCTTCACCATAAGAGCCTCGATCACGGAAGCCGGCCATGACCGACAAGAGCCAACAATTCGCCAGCGATAACTACTCTGGCATTTGCCCTGAAGCCTGGGCTGCCATGGAGCAGGCCAATCACGGCCACCAGCGCGCCTATGGCGACGATGAATGGACCGCACGCGCGTCCGATGAATTCCGCAAACTGTTCGAAACCGACTGCGAAGTATTTTTCGCCTTCAACGGCACGGCAGCCAACTCGCTGGCGTTGTCGTCGCTGTGCCAGAGTTACCACAGCGTGATCTGCTCGGAAACCGCCCACGTTGAAACCGACGAATGCGGCGCGCCGGAGTTTTTCTCCAACGGCTCGAAACTGCTCGTGGCCCGCACCGAAAACGGCAAGCTGACCCCTGAGTCGATCCGCGAAGTGGCCCTCAAGCGTCAGGATATCCACTACCCGAAACCGCGCGTTGTTACCCTGACTCAGGCCACCGAAGTCGGCAGCGTCTATACCCCGGAAGAAATCCGCGCGATCAGCGTCACCTGCAAAGAGCTCGGCCTGAACCTGCACATGGACGGCGCGCGTTTCTCAAACGCCTGCGCGTACCTCGGCTGTACGCCGGCTGATTTGACCTGGAAAGCGGGCGTAGACGTGCTGTGCTTTGGCGGCACCAAGAACGGCATGGCCGTGGGTGAGGCGATCCTGTTCTTCAACCACAAACTGGCCGAAGACTTTGATTACCGCTGCAAACAGGCAGGGCAACTGGCCTCGAAGATGCGCTTCCTCTCGGCACCCTGGGTCGGGATTCTGGAAAACGACGCCTGGCTCAAATACGCCCGCCATGCCAACCACTGCGCGCAGTTGCTGGCCGAACTGGTGAGCGATATTCCGGACGTGGAACTGATGTTCCCGGTGCAGGCCAACGGCGTATTCCTGCAACTCTCGGAACCGGCCATCGCCGCGCTGACTGCCAAAGGCTGGCGCTTCTACACCTTCATCGGCAACGGCGGCGCACGCTTCATGTGCTCATGGGACACCGAAGAAGAGCGCGTGCGCGAGTTGGCTTCAGACATCCGCGAAGTGATGGCTCGGTAAACCTCCGCAGCGCACTCTGTAGCAGCTGGCGCAGCCTGCGTTCGGCGGCGCAGCCGTCGTAAGATCAAACAACGCGGTGTGTCAGGTACACCGCGTTTAATGGATTTACGACGGCTGCGCCGCCGAACGCAGGCTTCGCCAGCTGCTACACACAAGCGCGTTCACGGAAGTGATCAAGTCAGCAAGGTCAGAATTCAATCCGCACATCGCCCTTCGGCACGCTGCAGCACGACAAAATGAACCCTTCCGCTTCGTCCTCTTCGGTGATCCCGCCGTTGTGGTCCATCTCGACTTCGCCGCCCAGCTTCAACACCTTGCACGTCCCGCAAATGCCCATGCCGCAGGCCTTGGGAATCAGCAAGCCAACCTTGGCCGCAGCGGCGTGAACGGTCTCGCCCGGGGCCACGTGAATGCTTTTGCCCGATGAGACGAATTCCACCTGATGCAGATCCGCCACGTCGAGTTCCGGTGCATCGGCAGCGATTTCGGCTTGCTCCACCGCATCGGCGCGGGCTTCCGGCGGTGTCGCGCCGAACGATTCTTCGTGATAGCGCGACATGTCAAAACCGGCCGCTTCGAGCATGCGCTTGACCGCGTTCATGTACGGCGTCGGGCCGCAGCAGAAAACTTCGCGCTCAAGGTAATCAGGCGTCATCAGCTCAAGCATTTTCTGGTTCAGGTAGCCGCGATAACCGGCCCACGGTTCGCCCAGGCCATGCTTCTCGCAAATCAGGTGCAGACTGAAGTTGTCGATCCGCGACGCCATGTGTTCAAGCTCGCGGTGATAAATGATGTCTTTCGGTGAGCGGGCGCTGTGGATAAACACCATGTCAACGTTGCCGTTGGTGTCATAGAACCAGCGCGCCATCGACATGACCGGTGTAATGCCGACCCCACCGCTCAGATACAAAACCTTGGGCGCGGTGAAATCCATCGCGTTGAACAAGCCGACCGGACCGTGCACCGCCAGCTCCTGGCCTTCGTGCAGCGTGTCGTGCAACCAGTTCGACACCTTGCCGCCCGGCACGCGCTTGATCGTCACCGAAAAGCTGTAAGGCACGGAAGGCGAACTGGAAATGGTGTAGGAGCGCATGATCGGCACACCTTCGATTTCCAGCTCCAGGGTGACGAATTGTCCGGGTTTGAAGAAGAACAGAATCGGTTGGTCGGCCATGAAGCAGAAGGTGCGCACATCCCAGGTTTCCTGGATGACTTTGACGCAACGGACGATGTGTCGACCATTGGCCCAGGTCTGGGTCGTTACCGGATTCAGGAAGCTGTTGGACATGCTGTTCTCCACCGCCGATGCTCGGCCTTATGGTGGCGATTCTGCGTATAGCGCAGATCGCCCATTTACCTATCTGCGACATTCACATACTTATCGCGACCAGGCCCCAACTACCGGGAGTTGCGCGTCGGGAACAGAGTGGGCCATGTCGTTCGTGGATAAGGTTCTGGTGTGCGTCGGCCCCACACTCGCTGCAAACCAATACACATTCATTACACCTTGCGTAGCTATTCCGAACAGCAACCTGATTAGCCACTTTCGCCGGCCACACAGAATGGCCATGAGGATCAAATCGATGGACGTCACCGCAAAAATCAGCTTGGGCGATCCGCTGGAACCCGCACGCAAGGCCACCGCACAGATGCTGCAAGAGCGTGAGCGCACGTTCTCGCTGCCGCAGCCGTTTTACTCTGACGAGCGGCTGTTTGATATCGATATGCAGGAGATTTTTCAGAAAGAGTGGTTGATCGCTGGCATGACCTGCGAAATCCCTGGCAAGGGCAATTACCTGACCCTGCAGATCGGCAAGAATCCGATCATCGTGATTCGCGGCGCCGAGGGCGTCGTGCATGCGTTCCACAACGTCTGCCGTCACCGCGGCTCGCGCCTGTGTACCAGCGAAAAAGGCAAGGTTGCCAAACTCGTGTGCCACTACCACCAGTGGACGTACGAGCTGGACGGTCGCCTGTTATTCGCCGGTACAGAAATGGGTGCCGACTTCGACATGAAGCAATACGGTTTGAAACCGGTGAATGTGAAGACCGCAGGCGGCTACATCTTCATCAGCCTGTCGGAAAATCCGCCGGCCATTGATGACTTTTTGTCGACGCTAAACCATTACATGGAACCGTACGACATGGAGAACACCAAGGTGGCGATCACCACCACCTTGATCGAGAAAGCCAACTGGAAACTGGTGCTGGAAAACAATCGCGAATGCTACCACTGCAACGCGTCGCATCCGGAACTGCTGAAGACCCTGCTGGAATGGGACGACGTCACCGACCCGCGCGCCGACCAGGCCTTCAAGGATCATGTCGCGGCGTCTGCCGCCGCGTGGGAAGCCGAGAAGATTCCTTACGCTCACGCCAGCTTCGGCCTGCGCAACCGCATCGTGCGCATGCCGCTGCTCAAGGGGACCGTGTCGATGACCCTCGACGGCAAACAGGGCTGCGCCAAACTGATGGGCCGCATCAAAAACCCGGACCTGGGTTCTATGCGCATCCTGCACCTGCCGCATTCGTGGAACCACTGCATGGGCGACCACATCATCGTGTTCACCGTGTGGCCGATCAGCGCCCAGGAAACCATGGTCACCACCAAATGGGTTGTGCACAAGGACGCCGTTGAAGGCGTGGATTACGACGTCGACCGCATGCGTCAGGTCTGGGATGCAACCAACGACCAGGACCGTCGCCTGGCGGAAGAGAACCAGCGCGGGATCAACTCCACGGCATATCAACCTGGCCCTTACTCCAAGACGTATGAATTTGGTGTGGTGAATTTTGTCGATTGGTATAGCGAACGTTTGCTGAACAATCTTGGGGCCGAGCCGGCGGCTTATCTCAAAGGTGTGCCGGTTCAGGGTTAACAGCAAAAAGCATCGCGAGCAGGCTCACTCCTACATTTGGAATGAGTTACTCCTGTAGGAGTGAGCCTGCTCGCGATAGCGACTTTATATTCAGCACATCTCCCGGCCGTGGTTGCACAAAATCTAATCAACTGCCCCACACCCCATAATCACCAGCCCCTCAGCCTTCCGCAAACAACTTATCCACACGTCCGCCCACAGCTATTGGGGACAAGTGCGCCATGTCGTCCATATTCTTCGTAAAAAGGCGAATAAAAACCGTGACTTATCCCGGACTACGGTTTGGCTTGAGTATTGGTTAAATAGTAACCAGCCAATTGAAAGCCCCGGATAACAAGGCCTGTAGACGATGGCGAACACCTTATCCACAGAACCACCAACAGAGTTTGGGGGCAACTTTTCCCAGGCTGTGGAAAACCGCTGACAACCGCGTGAATTGGGCCTTCTGGGGCGCATTGCGGATCAAAAAAGCACAATTGATCAACTTATGATCAACTCTCTGAAAGCGCCGCTGGGTATGGGCTGCAGACGTTCGCGAACATCTTATCCACAGAAGCGCCAACAGGAATTGGGGGCAAGTATCGTCAGTTCAACAGCGCGATGTGCAAAAATAACCCGATAAAACCGTAGGTTAGCTTGGTTACTTTTCGTACTGACGCTGTCAGGACCGGGTTTACAGGGGCTGTGGACAAGTACGAACATGTTATCCACAGGTACACTCACAGCAATTGTGAGTAAACCTGTAGCAGCTGCCGAGCCTGCGAGGCTGCGTCCGAGGACGAAGTCCTCGTCAAACCAGGTACCACCGTCGCGCAGGGTCATGTCATCTTAGGCGACCGCTTCGCGCTCGAACGCAGCCTCGCGGGCTCGGCAGCTGCTACATAAGCGAGGTGCAGACTCGTTGCCTTACCTGACCACGCCTTCTTCAATCAGCAATTTGAGGATAGCCTCGGCACCCGCTTGTGCGGTGACGCCCTTGAGCACTTGCCCCCCGCCACCGCTGGCCTTGGCGGTCGCGGCTTTCATGCGGTCGGCACCGCTTTTGGCCTTGATGACTTTCAAGCGTTTCGGCCTGGGTTTGGCCGACTGCAACGTCGCAACCGTGAGCAGCTCATCGTCGATGACCTCCACGTCGTCAGCCTGCAGAACACCCCGTCGCGCCGGACCATAAGCGCTCTGTCGAGGCTTGGGCGCAGCATTATCCACAGTCGCAAGAAATGGCAGCCGCACTTTCAAGCGACGGCGCTGGCCGCGCGGCAACGCCTGCAGTACCAGCGCTGAACCGCCTTCGATGGATTCAACCTGAGCCAGCCCCACCACCAGCGGCCAGCCAAGGCTTTCGGCCAACAGGAACGGCAGCATACCCGAGCCTTCTCCGGTTTCCGCCTGACTGCCAGTGAGCACGACCTGTGCTCCGGCCTCGCGCAGATACGCAGTCAACGCCGGCAAGGCGTCGGCACCGTCAGGCTGTTCCAGCACATGCAGCTGTTCCAGTCCCATGCCCAGATAGGCGCGCAACGCCGGTTCCGCCACGTCGCCAGCATGCAGCACCTGCAAGTTATCCCCTGCCAGCTGCAGTCCAAGTTCTACAGCCCGCGCATCTTGTTCCGCGCGACGTGGCCGACCGGAGGTTGGATGAGCGCCGATGGACACCAGGCTGATGATTTTTGTGCTCATAACCCTTTCCTTTCCTTATGCCGCATCGCGCTTGGCGTCGTTACGGTAAGCCGCGACCGCATCGATCAAGGCCTGAAGAATCTCGGCACTTTCACCGATCACCGACAGGTCGGCCCGTTTGATCATGTCGCAGCCCGGATCCAGATTGACCGCCACCACCTTGTCGCAAGCGCCAATGCCCTGCAGGTGCTGGATCGCCCCGGAAATACCCACCGCCACGTAGACCCGCGCCGTGACCCACGTACCGGACGCGCCGACCTGGCGATCCCGCGCCATGAAGCCATCGTCGACCGCCACACGGGACGCGCCCTCTGTGGCACCCAATGCCTGGGCGGTCCTGTGGAACAGCGCCCAGTCCTTGACGCCATTGCCGCCGGAAAAAATGAATTCCGCCTCGGCCATCGGAATGGCAGCCGGATCTACCGCCACCGCGCCCAGATCTTCGATTCGCGTCAGGCTGCGCGCTACGGTTGTGGATAACTCAACCGGCAGAGCTTCATGACGGGTTTCGCTGACCGGTTCAGCGCATTCGGCGGCGGCCAGAATCAGACGCGCAACCGGTCGTGCCAAATCCTGCAACCCGGCTCCGGCACGGCCAATACACTGCTGATCCTTGACCTGCCAGACCCGTGTGGCCGGGCGTTCACCCAGTGCGGCGGCAAAGCGTCGACCGAGTTCACCGCCGCCACTACGGCTATCAGGCAGCAGCCAGTGACGAGGGTTGAACTGGTTATCCACAGCGCGCAGACCCTGCACACGCTGCTCCGGCGCATAACCGCTGAACTCGTCACCCTCCAGCACCAGCAAGCGATCGACGCCGGCATTGGCGAAGGTGATTTCCTTATGTTCGCCAAAGATCACGGCCAACACCGCGCCATCGCTGCCGGCCAACTGATGAGCCAAGCCAAGCAGATCGCGGTCGTGACTGCTCAAGCGGCCACCCACCATGTCCGGCACCACGCAGATGTAAAACACTGGTTGCGGCACTTGATGCAGCGGCATTTGCGCTTCAACGGTAGCCGAACGCTTACTCGCCCCGCCCTGCTGAGCGCCGCTGCGGTCGATACGCTTGATCCCGTTCGGGCCGATGAAACCGATACCATGGGGATTCTTGCGGATCACGCCATTGGGCCCCATCCAGCTGTGCTGCAGCGGTTGCATGGCCGCGTGCAGCGGGTGCAGACGGTTGCGGGCGATCCACTCGGCGCGTGGGTCGCGGCGGATAATGTCGCTCATCAATGGGCCTCCGCAGGTTCACGTTTGGCCGGTGAATTCGGCTTGTTGGTTGGCGCGTCTTCAAGCAACGCGTCGGCCACCAGTTCGGCGATGTCTTTGATCAGCGGGCGCGGTTCGACCACGCCTTCGAGCATCGCGGTGCACTGTGGACAGCCCACGGCCACAAGCTCGGCGCTGGTTTCGCGGATGTCGTCCATGCGCATGTCGGGGATGCGTTGCCTGCCCGGAATGTCGGTGATCGGCGCACCGCCGCCACCCCCGCAGCAGCGCGAACGGAATCCGGAGCGTTGCATCTCTTTCACCTCGATTCCGAGCGCGCGCAACACTTCACGTGGCGCCTCGTATTCACCGTTGTAGCGGCCGAGGTAGCACGGGTCGTGATAGGTCACGCTGCTGCCTTTGTGCTGGCCGAGATTGAGCGCACCCGCGCCGATGATTTCCGCCATGTAAGTGCTGTGATGCTGCACGAGGTAATTGCCGTCGAAGGCGCCGTACTCGTTTTTCAACACATGAAAGCTGTGCGGATCGCAGGTAACAATGCGATTGAAGCTGTACTTGGCCAGGGTCAGGATGTTGCGCTTGGCCAATAACTGGAAAGTCGCTTCGTCGCCCAGACGTCGGGCCACATCGCCGCTGTCGCGTTCTTCAAGGCCCAGCACTGCGAAGTCGACCTTGGCCGCTTTCAGCACTTTGACGAAGGCGCGCAAGGTGCGCTGGTTACGCATGTCGAAGGCACCGTCGCCGACCCAGAACAACACGTCGACGGATTTCCTTTCACTGAGCAGATTCAGGTTCAAGTCCGCCGCCCAGTTCATCCGCCCGCCCGGTGCGAATCCGCCCGGGTTGTCGGTGGCAATCAGGTTTTCGAGGACTTCGGCGCCTTTGTTCGGCGTCGCACCTTTTTCCAGGGTCAGGTGGCGGCGCATGTCGACGATGGCGTCGACATGCTCGATCATCATCGGGCATTCCTCGACGCAGGCGCGGCAGGTAGTGCACGACCACAGGGTTTCGGCGTCGACCAGACCGTTGACGATCGGTTGATGCGGATTGCCGGCGTGTTCGCCGACCGGTTTACCTGGATAAGGGCTGCCGGCAAATTTGGCATCGGTGCCACCGGCCAGGCCGACGACCATGTCCTGAATCAGTTTTTTCGGGTTCAGCGGCTGGCCTGCAGCAAACGCCGGGCACGCCGCTTCGCACTTGCCGCACTGCACGCAGGCGTCGAATCCGAGCAGCTGGTTCCAGGTGAAATCCTTGGGTTTTTCCACGCCCAATGGAGCGCTTGGATCGCTCAGGTCCAGGGGCTTCAAACCGGTGGATCGACCACCACCAAAACGCTCGGCACGACGGTGCCAGGCCAGGTGCAGCGCTCCGGCGAAGGCGTGCTTCATCGGCCCGCCCCAGGTCATCCCGAAGAACAATTCCGAAACGCCCCACAGCACGCCAACCAAAAGGATTGCCGACAGCATCCAGCCACCGAAATCTGCTGGCAGGACGCCGGCCACCGGCAGGGTCAACAGGAAGAACGAGACCGAAAACGCCAGCAGGCTTTTCGGCAAGCGCATCCATGGCCCTTTGGACAGACGAGCCGGAGGATTCAGACGACGCATGAACATGAAAATCGCGCCGACAAACATCACCGCCGAGGCAATCAGCAGCGCGACACCAAGGACGCGACTGTGCCAGCCGAAACCATGCACCAGAATCGCCAGCACCGCCGCCAGGACAAAGCCGCCGGCCGTGGCCACGTGGGTGTTGGCAATGTACTTGTCCCGCGCGACCACATGGTGCAGATCCACCATGTAACGCTTGGGCATGGCCAACAGGCCGCCGATCAGGTCGACTTTCGAAGCTCGCCCGCGGCGCCACATCGCTGCCCGCCGTAACGCACCGAGAACCGCAAGGCCCAGGGCAGCGAAAAACAGGATTGGAAGAAGGGTGTTCAACATAGGTGTTGCTCCCAAAGACCTCGGGCTTAACTACCTGAATGCCGTGCTCGCCTCACTGTAGGAGCGAGCTTGCTCGCGATGGACGTAAACGATGACGCGAGCAGTCTGGATAAACGCGGCGCCTTTGAATCCATCGCGAGCAAGCTCGCTCCTACAGGGGTTATCCACAAGCTCTTAGAAATCCTTGCACAACCGCAGCGCGTCGTAGATCGCCGCATGCACATTGCGCTGCGCCACGCAGTCACCGATGCGGAACAGCAAGTAGCCGTCGCCGCTCTGCTCCAGGCACGGTTGCGGCTTGATCGCGAACAAGGCTTCGACGTCGATCTGGCCCTTGTTGCGGGACCCTTCCTTCATCGCGTAATAGATTTCTTCGTCCGGACGCACGCCGTTTTCGATGACCACCTGATCGACCACTCGCTCCTCTTTCGCGCCGGTGTATTCGTTTTCCAGTACCGCAACCAGCTTGTCGCCTTCGCGGTAAACCTTCTCGAGCATCATGTCGCCGGTCATGATCACTTCTTTGGGGTACATGCTGCGGTAGTAAGTCGGGAACGACGTGCCGCCCATGGCCACGCCCGGCTTGATGTCGTCGGTGACGATCTCGACCTGGCTGCCTTTGTCGGCCAGGTAATCGGCAGTCGACATCCCGGTGAATTCGCAGATGGTGTCGTACACCAGGACGTTTTTCGCCGGTGCGACTTTGCCGTCGAGGATGTCCCAGCTGCTGACCACCAGGCCCTCGGCCGCCCCCCAATGCTCGTTTTGTTCAACAAACGGATGACCGCCCACCGCAAGCACTACCACGTCCGGGCGCAAGTCGAGAATGGTCGGCGCATCGGCCGCCACGCCCAGGCGCAGATCGACTTTCAGCCGCGCCAGTTCCAGTTGATACCAGCGCGTGATACCGGCGATCTGGTCGCGCTGCGGCGCTTTCGACGCCGTGGTGATCTGCCCGCCGATGAATTCCTTTTTCTCGAACAGGGTCACGTCGTGGCCACGTTCAGCGGCAACACGCGCCGCTTCCATCCCGGCCGGGCCGGCACCGACCACCACCACTTTGCGTTTCACCCCGGTGGTTTTTTCGATGATGTGCGGCAGGCCCATGTATTCACGGGAAGTCGCAGCATTCTGGATGCACAACACGTCCAGGCCCTGATACTGACGGTCGATGCAGTAATTGGCGCCGACGCACTGTTTGATCTGGTCGATCTGGCCCATTTTGATCTTGGCGATCAGGTGCGGATCGGCGATGTGCGCGCGGGTCATGCCGACCATGTCGACGTAGCCGCCTTCAAGGATGCGCGTCGCCTGGTTCGGGTCTTTGATGTTCTGCGCGTGCAGCACCGGTGCCTTGACCACTTCCTTGATCCCGGCCGCCAGGTGCAGGAACGGCTCCGGTGGATAACTCATGTTCGGAATAACGTTGGCCAGGGTGTTGTGGGTATCGCAGCCCGAGCCGACCACGCCGATGAAGTCGAGCATGCCGGTGTCGTCGTAGTACTTGGCGATCTGTTTCATGTCCTCGTGGGACAAACCGTCCGGGTGAAATTCGTCACCGCACAGACGGATACCGACGCAGAAATCGGGGCCGACTTCGGCGCGTACGGCTTTCAAGACTTCCAGACCGAAGCGCATGCGGTTTTCAAAGCTGCCGCCCCACTCATCGGTACGTTTGTTAACGCGAGGGCTCCAGAACTGGTCGATCATGTGCTGGTGCACTGCCGACAGTTCGACCCCGTCCAGGCCACCGGCCTTGGCCCGCCGCGCGGCCTGGGCATAGTTGCCGATGACCCGCCAGATCTCTTCTGGCTCGATGGTTTTGCAGGTGGCGCGGTGCACTGGCTCGCGCACGCCCGACGGCGACATCAGGGTCGGCCAGTTAAAGCCGTCCCAGCGCGAACGACGACCCATGTGGGTAATCTGGATCATGATCTTGGCGCCGTGCTTGTGCATGGCGTCGGCGAGGTTCTGGAAGTGCGGGATGATGCGGTCGGTGGACAGGTTCACCGAGCTCCACCATTCCTGCGGGCTGTCGATGGCCACGACGGACGAACCGCCGCAGATCGCCAGACCGATGCCGCCCTTGGCTTTCTCTTCGTAATATTTGACGTACCGCTCGGTGGTCATGCCGCCGTCGGTCGCGTAGACCTCGGCGTGCGCGGTGCTGAGCACACGGTTGCGGATGGTCAGTTTGCCGATCTGGATCGGCTGGAACATTGCTTCGAAAGCCATGACGGATTCCTCGACTTACAACGGCTTGACGGTGAACAACCCGTCGTCGTGGCCTTCTTCAGAGCCACCGTAAACTTGCTCGGCAACGGTGCGAATCTGGCTGCCGCGCGCTTGCAGAATCTGATCCATGGCACCGGCAAACCAGCCGGTGAACATGTAGTCGACCTTGCGCCCGACCTTGCCGTACACGTAGACAAATGCAGAGTGCTCGAGCTTGACGCTGGCGGTGCCCTTCTCGAGGTCGATGTCCTGAATCTTGAACAGGCCCCAGCCGCGTTGCGACAGGCGTTTCATGTAGTGCTCAAACACCGCGACGCCTTCCAGGCCGTGGCATTCAGCTTCTTTTTCGCACCAGTGCCAGGCGGATTTGTAGCCGGCCTTGTACAGGATCTCGGCGTAGGCTTCAGCGCCCAACACTTCCTCGATGCCCATGTGGTTGTTGACGAAGAAATGCCGCGGTACGTACAGCATCGGCAGGGCGTCGGACGTCCAGACACCGGTCTCGCTGTCGACTTCGATGGGTAATTGCGGGGCGATCTTGGCCATGGAAACTTAACTCCAGAAAAATTCGTAGTGATGTCGTGTCTGTAGCAGCTGCCGAGGCACGAAGGCTGCGTTGCGTGTCCGCAGGACCGCCCTCGGGGGGCCGCTCCGCAGCCCGACGCAGCCTTCGTTCCTCGGCAGCTGCTACAGGGAATCGGGGTTTATTCGCCCCAGACGTTGCTCAAGACGCTTACCCAGTTCTCGCCCATGATCTTGCGGACTACCCGCTCGGAATGGCCGCGCTTGAGCAGTGTCTCGGTCAGGTTCGGGAACTCGCCGACAGTGCGGATGCCTAGCGGGTTGATGATCTTGCCGAAGCTGGTCAGGCGGCGGGCATAGCCCTTGTCGTGGGTCAGGTATTCGAAGAAATCCTGGCCATGCCCCTGGGTGAAATCGGTGCCGATGCCGATGGCGTCTTCACCGACCAGGTTCATGGTGTATTCAATGGCTTCGGCGTAGTCGTCGATGGTCGAATCAATGCCCTTTGCAAGGAACGGCGCGAACATGGTCACGCCGACGAAGCCGCCGTGATCGGCAATGAATTTCAGTTCTTCATCGGACTTGTTGCGCGGGTGGACTTTCAGGCCTGACGGCAGGCAGTGCGAGTAGCAGACCGGTTTCTTCGATTCGAGAATGACTTCTTCGGAAGTCTTCGAACCGACGTGGGACAGGTCGCACATGACGCCGACGCGGTTCATCTCGGCGACGATCTCGCGACCGAAACCCGACAGGCCGCCATCACGCTCGTAGCAACCGGTGCCCACCAGGTTCTGCGTGTTGTAGCACATCTGCACAATACCGACGCCGAGCTGCTTGAACACTTCGACATAACCGATCTGGTCTTCAAACGCATGAGCATTCTGGAAACCGAAAAGGATGCCGGTCTTGCCTTGCTCCTTTGCTTTGCGGATGTCGGCAGTGGTGCGCACCGGAATGACCAGGTCGCTGTTTTCGCGGATCAGTTTCTGACTGGCGGCGATGTTGTTGACGGTCGCCTGAAAACCTTCCCACACCGACACGGTGCAGTTAGCCGCAGTGAGGCCGCCTTTGCGCATGTCTTCAAACAGCTCGCGGTTCCACTTGGCGATAATCAGCCCGTCGATAATGATGCTGTCGGCGTGCAATTCGGCTGGGCTCATCAGGCAGTCCCCTTTTGGCGATTCGTACGCCGAATCGTGTGTCGGCGCTTTGGGGCCAGCATATGCTTCGGTGCCGTGACGACCGGGTGCAAAAACGACAGGGGAATTGCCGAAAGCGTCAATCCGCGACAAAGGGTCGTCGCGCAAGCTCACGGGCTACCTGTTCAAGGGCTCGCGCATACGCCAGAATTCGCCGCACCACCGGACAGGCACAATAAAAAGGCGCGGCGCAATGAAATCGATCTTCCTGGCTTTGGCACTGATAGCGACCGGCGTACAGGCCGCTGAAGAGTCCGACATCAACCCTTGCGACGCCGTCGAAAATGACGTGCAGACACTGGAATGCTCGGCCTACAGTCGATCCGCCGCCGAAAACCTGCTTGGCGAAAACTACCTCAGCCTCGGCGAGCGCATGCAGTCGCTTTATGGCGACAACCCGGCGCAGCTCAGCGACATCACCGCCAAACTCAAGACAGCCCAGCAACAATGGCTGAAAACCCGTGACGCCGATTGCGCCGTGGAAGCATTCCCCGCGACCAGCGGCAGCAAGGCCTTCACGATTGCGCAGAATGACTGCGTGGCGCGGATGAGTGATGAGCGGTCGGAGTTTTTGGAGTTGATTGGGCAGGAGTAACGCTATGGAAACTCTTTTGATTCCCCACGAAGTGGTCAGTCGCATCGTCGATAGCGCTACTCCGATTCGCGCACGGCGCGAATATCTGAACCTTACGCAAGAGGAAGTGGCCGTACGCATGGGCGTCTCTCAACCGGCCTTTGCCCAGCAAGAGAGCGTGGCGAAGCCGCGTAAGGCGACCCGCGAAAAAATTGCCAAGGCGTTTGGCATCACGTCCAGTCAACTTGAGCTGTAGGCTGCACCCACACTTTGTAAAAGGGATGAACATGAACATCTGCGGCATCGAAATCAAAGGCAGCGAAGCGATCATTGCCGTGGCGTCCCTCGACGGTCAGGTGTTGAGCCATCAACCACTGGCGACCAAAAAAATTGCCCTCGACGATGACGACGAGGCGGCGAATGTCAAAGTCTTCGCCGCGCACGTCGCATCGTTTGTACGCGAGAATTCCATCGACCGGATTGCGATCAAGAAGCGCAGCAAGAAAGGCGAGTTTGCCGGCGGACCAACCACGTTCAAGATCGAGGGCGTTTTTCAGTTGCTGGAGAGTTGCGAGGTGACGCTGTGGTCGCCGCAGACGATCAATGCGCAGGCGAAGAAGCATAATTTCGAGCTGCCCGGGACGCTGAACAAGTATCAGCATGAGGCGTATAAAGCCGCGTGTTCGGGCCTGATGAAGAAGTAACCTGCGGCCAACACAAATCAACTGTGGGAGCCAGCCTGCTGGCGATGAGGGAGTGTCAGTCAACAACATTGTTGACTGACCAAATGCCATCGCCAGCAGGCTGGCTCCCACAATGGTTTGTGTGAACGTCCTCAGGCCTTTGCAGTGCGCCGGTCTTCCCGGGGACAGCGGGCAAACCGCGCCCGATAACTGCGGGTGAAATACGACGGCGATTCGAAGCCGCAGGCAATGCTCACTTCCAGCACGCTCATGTCCGTTTGGCGCAGCAGTTGGCGCGCCTTGTCCAGGCGCAAGCGCAAGTAGAAATTGCTCGGCGTGTCGTTCATATGCAGGCGAAACAAACGCTCCAGCTGCCGCCGCGTCACCTTGATCGATTCCGCCAGCGCCAGCGTACTCAGCGGCGGCTCGCTGTGCTGCTCCATCTCGCCGATCACTTGCACCAGTTTCTTGTTGCGGATGCCATAACGCGTGGCCACTTCCATGCGTTGATGGTCCTTGCGTGGACGGATGCGGCCAAGCACGAATTGTTCGCTGACCTGGATCGCCAGTTCCGGGCCATGCGCCTGGGCGATGAGGTCGAGCATCAGGTCGATGGAGGCGGTGCCACCCGCCGAGGTGATGCGCTTGCGGTCGATCTCGAACAGCTCCTGGGTCACGCTGAGCTGTGGATAGGATTCACTGAACGCGTCGATGGCTTCCCAGTGCAATGTCAGCCGATGACCATCGAGCAGGCCCGCTTCGGCGAGGACAAAACTGCCAGTATCGATAGCACCGAGGGTCACGCCTTCACTGTCGAGCCGGCGCAGCCAATGCTGCAGTGCCGGAGTGGCGAACTTCAGCGGTTCGAAACCGGCGATCACCAGCAGTGTGGCGCCTTTCTTCAAGGGTTCCAGCGCGGCATCGGCGTTGACCGACATGCCGTTACTGGCCAGCACCGCGCCGCCATCGGCACTCAGCACATGCCAGCGATACAGCTCGCCGCGAAAGCGATTGGCGACGCGCAGTGGTTCGATGGCCGAGATGAAACCGATGGCCGAAAAACCCGGCATCAACAAGAAGTAAAAATCCTGAGGCATTAGACGCGCTCGACTGGCAGGTAACGAGAGACAGGTAACGAGAGACAGGCAACGTGGAGACGTTGATACGCCGGTCACTCAAGGCATTCAAGAGCACAGGTCGCTACAGTGCAAGTGCTGGTCGCCGTAGTGCGCTTATGCGGGGGCCAAGCTGCGTAACTTGGCATCACCGGCGCACAGACGCCCGGACCCACAATAACGCCTGCCGAGGAAACCGACATGAAACGACTGATCAGCAGCTGTGTTCTTGCACTCAGCGGTACCGCTTTCTTCAGCGCCAGCGTCATGGCGGCCGAACCTGAATCGTGCAAGAACGTGCGCATGGGCGTGGTCAACTGGACCGACGTGATCGCCACCAGCGCCATGACCCAGGTGCTGCTCGACGGCCTCGGCTACAACACCAAGCAAACCAGCGCCTCCCAGCAAATCATCTTCGCCGGTATCCGCGATCAGCGGCTGGACCTGTTCCTCGGCTACTGGAACCCGCTGATGACGCAAACCATCACACCGTTTGTCGAAGCCAAGCAGGTCAAGGTCCTCGATACACCGAGTCTGAAAGACGCGCGCGCCACTCTCGCGGTGCCGACGTACCTCGCCGACAAGGGTCTGAAAACCTTCGCCGACATCGCTAAATTCGAGAAGGAGCTGGGCGGCAAGATTTACGGCATCGAACCCGGTTCGGGCGCCAACACCCAGATCAAGGCGATGATCGCCAAAAACCAGTTTGGTCTCGGCAAGTTCCAGTTGGTCGAGTCCAGCGAGGCCGGCATGCTCTCGGCGGTGGATCGCGCCGTGCGGCGTAAAGAGGCGGTGGTGTTCTTCGGCTGGGCGCCGCACCCGATGAACGTCAATGTGCAGCTGACTTACCTTTCTGGCAGCGAAGACGCGCTGGGTCCGAACGAAGGCATGGCAACGGTCTGGACGGTCACCTCGCCAAACTACGCGCAGCAATGCCCGAACATCGGTCGCTTGCTGAGCAACCTGACCTACACCGCTGAAGACGAGAGCCGGATGATGCAGCCGCTGCTGGATCACAAGGATGCCCTCGAGTCCGCCAAACAATGGCTGAAAGATCATCCTCAAGACAAGCAACGCTGGCTCGAAGGCGTGACCACTTTCGACGGAAAACCAGCTGCCGACAACCTGAAACTCACCACCAAATAATCCCAAATTGAACCAGCGAAACGCAGCCCGCCCGGGCTGCGAACGGGATCATCACGCCCGCCATTCCATAAAGAACAGGAACCCGCCTCATGAACCACGACGTCATCATCACCTGCGCACTGACCGGTGCTGGCGACACGACCGCCAGAAGCCCACATGTGCCGGTCACCCCGAAACAGATTGCCGCCGCTGCCGTGGAAGCTGCCAAAGCCGGTGCCACCGTGGTTCATTGCCACGTACGCGACCCCGAAACCGGCAAGTTCAGCCGTGACGTTGCGCTGTACCGCGAAGTGATGGAGCGCATTCGCGAGGCCGACGTCGACATCATCGTCAACCTCACCGCCGGCATGGGCGGCGACCTGGAAATCGGCGCTGGCGAGAATCCGATGGAGTTCGGCTCGAACACTGATCTGGTCGGCCCGTTGACTCGCTTGGCGCACGTCGAAGAACTGTTGCCGGAAATCTGCACCCTCGATTGCGGCACTCTGAACTTCGGCGATGGCGACACGATTTATGTGTCCACCCCGGCGCAATTGCGTGCGGGCGCCAAACGTATTCAAGAGCTGGGCGTGAAGGCCGAGCTGGAAATTTTCGACACCGGTCATCTGTGGTTTGCCAAGCAGATGATTAAGGAAGGTTTGCTCGACAACCCGCTTTTTCAACTGTGCCTGGGCATTCCTTGGGGGGCGCCCGCAGACACCACGACCATGAAAGCCATGGTCGATAACTTGCCGGCTGACGCGGTCTGGGCTGGTTTCGGCATCGGTCGCATGCAGATGCCGATGGCGGCGCAAGCGGTGCTGCTGGGCGGCAACGTGCGGGTCGGGCTGGAAGACAACATCTGGCTGGACAAGGGTGTGCTGGCGACTAACGGCCAACTGGTCGAACGCGCCTCGGAAATTCTCAGCCGCCTCGGCGCGCGGGTTCTGACGCCCGCGGAAGGCCGGATAAAAATGGGCCTGACCCAGCGCGGCTGAACATACACAAAACCCGTAGGAGCCGGCTTGCTGGCGATGAGGCAGGTACATCCGCCACATTTTTTGCGGCAGGAACGCCGCCATCGCCAGCAAGCCGGCTCCTACGGGGGATCACCGAACTTTTCAGGAAGTAGCCATGACCTTTATCACCGAAATCAAAACCTTCGCCGCCCTCGGCAGCGGTGTCATCGGCAGCGGTTGGGTATCCCGCGCCCTCGCCCACGGCCTCGATGTGGTGGCCTGGGACCCGGCGCCAGGCGCCGAAGCCGCACTGCGCAAACGTGTCGCCAACGCATGGGGCGCGCTGGAAAAACAAGGCCTGGCGCCTGGCGCCTCTCAGGACCGCCTGCGCTTTGTCGCGACCATCGAAGAATGTGTTCGCGATGCCGATTTCATCCAGGAAAGCGCCCCTGAGCGGCTGGATCTGAAACTGGAACTGCACAGCAAAATCAGCGCTGCCGCTAAGCCGAATGTGCTGATCGGCTCGAGCACTTCAGGGCTGCTGCCGAGCGAGTTTTACGAGAGCTCGACGCACCCGGAGCGCTGCGTGGTCGGGCATCCGTTCAACCCGGTTTACCTGCTGCCATTGGTGGAAGTGGTGGGTGGCAGAAACACTGCTCCTGAAGCGGTGCAAGCGGCAATGAAGGTTTATGAATCGCTGGGCATGCGCCCACTGCATGTGCGCAAGGAAGTGCCCGGGTTTATCGCTGACCGTTTGCTTGAGGCTTTGTGGCGCGAGGCATTGCACCTGGTCAACGACGGTGTGGCAACGACGGGCGAAATCGACGACGCGATCCGGTTTGGCGCGGGGCTGCGCTGGTCGTTCATGGGGACTTTCATGACTTACACCCTCGCCGGCGGCGATGCCGGCATGCGGCATTTCATGGCGCAATTCGGTCCGGCATTGCAGTTGACGTGGACGTATCTGCCTGCGCCGGAACTGACCGACAAGTTGATTGACGATGTGGTGGACGGGACCACTGAACAGTTGGGCAACCACAGTATTTCGGCGCTGGAGCGTTATCGTGATGACTGCCTGCTGGCGGTGCTGGAGGCGGTGAAGGCCACCAAGGAAAAGCACGGGATGGCGTTCGCAGACTGACCACCACCGCGTCCCGTAGGAGCCGGCTTGCTGGCGATTGAATCAACGCGGTCTCACCGGAACACCGCGTTGTCTGCATCGCCAGCAAGCCGGCTCCTACAAATCCTCGTTACTTCAGGAGTTGAATGCATGCCTGCTCTTACGACCTACGAAACTACAATCATCCCCTACTGGGTCGACTACAACGGCCATCTGCGCGACGCCTTTTACCTGTTGATTTTCAGCTACGCCACCGACGCTTTAATGGACCGCCTGGGCATGGACAGCAACAACCGCGAGGCCAGTGGCCACTCACTGTTCACTCTCGAACTGCACCTCAATTACCTGCACGAAGTGAAACTCGATGCCGACGTCGAAGTGCGCACGCAGATCATCGGCCACGACAGCAAACGCCTGCACCTCTACCACAGCCTGCATTTGATCGGCGATGAAAAGGAACTGGCGGGGAATGAACAGATGCTGCTGCACGTCGACCTCGACGGGCCACGCTCGGCACCTTTCAGCGAAGAAACGCTGCGCACACTGCAAGCCATCGTCGCCGATCAGGCAGACCTTCCCGCTCCCGCCTACATCGGCCGTGTGATCGCCCTGCCCGTCAGAAAATAATCTCGGTTGAAGCAGTAGACCGCGGCATCGTTCATCGCGGCCAAGTCGGATCGCCGCGCGCAATTGTTGTGACAGGGCGGACGCCTTCGCGGGCAAGCCTCGCTCCCACAGGTTCTGGGGCGCTCGAAGCATTGGCAAGTGACCTCAATCCTGTGGGCGCTATTTTCACAGGCAAAAAAAAACCCCGATCAAGCCGTGCCAGGATCGGGGCAGAGGTGGGTACTGTCGAGGAGCCGCTGCGCGAGGGTGACCAAACCTTCGGAATTCAGCTGAACCCAGTGTGCCCGCTCCCTCCGATGGCAAGTTAGCCGAAAACGACCTGTTCATAGGTATCTCGGCCATTGCGACAAAACGGCCTTGCCGCCTCCTCTCGGCCCTCCCAGAATCGAACCACGACCCCATTCTCCGAAGAAGGATTCGCGTCATGATGCACGCCGATTTGATTGATCAGGAAGACTTGCTGGGCCAGCTGAAATCATTGGGTTTTCAAGTACAGAGCGGCGCCACCGCCGAGCAGGCTTGCGAGTGTGCGGTGCGAGGGTTGAATGATGAACGAGCCATGACGTTGCGCACGATGGTCAAGGACATGTACACCAGCAGCGCGACCATCCTGCCGGCCGTGCGCGAGGCCATCGACCGGCAGTTGCTGCCTGCATTGGCGAAATATCAACAGAGCCGTAGCGCCTGAGCTGTGGCGAGGGGGCTTGCCCCCGTTCGGCTGCGCAGCAGTCGTAAAATCTTGGGGCCGCTGCGCGACCCAACGGGGGCAAGCCCCCTCG
>NZ_JMCL01000003.1 GCF_000690905.1 Pseudomonas sp. Ant30-3
ATCGGCATAGGGGACGGCCTTCATAGGCCGCTCCCCTGCCACACCACCCGGCATGCGGGTCCGCACCGGGCGGTTCGAGAGATTGAGGTTATGAGAGGCGCGCCAATCCCAGCCTGTCGAACCACGCAATATTCAGCACACGATTCAACTCAAAACGGCTATTACGCCACCAGCGATGAGAGTTACTGGCCACCCTCTGCGCCACCTGCTGGCTCGCCCCCAGTGTCCGCAGCTCTCGATAGATCGTAGGGCCACGCTTCCACTGCCTGAGCTGGATCGCTCTCAGTCGATGTCGTATCCATTCGTCCAGCTTGCGCCAGACTGCCGGTGTTTGCGACAACGTGAAGTAGGCTTTCCAGCCCAAAAGATAAGGCCGAAGATTATCTGCGACCTGTTGCAAGCTACGCCCGCAGGAGCGCCGGGTAAGCCAGCGGATACGCTGCTTGAACTGTTTCTGCGCCTTATAAGAGACCGCGCGCTTGACTTCACTTCGGGCTGACCACAACTCATAGCCCAGAAACTTGCGACCAAACGCGCTCGTCACTGCACTCTTGCTCTCGTTGACGCTCAAGTGCAGCTTTTCGTACAGCCGCCTCAGCAGGGCCATTACCCGCTGCCCCGCCTTCTGACTGCGCACATACACGTTCGCATCGTCGGCATAGCGCACGAAACAATGGCCTCGGCGTTCAAGCTCCCGATCCACTTCGTCCAGCAGCACGTTCGCCAACAACGGCGACAGTGGGCCGCCTTGCGGCGCCCCGCAGCGGCTTTTCTCGACCACGCCATTGATCAGCGTTCCCGCATCCAGATAGGCGCGAATCAGCCGGATAACCGCCTGATCCGTAATCCGTTTGCGCAAACGATCCATCAAGATGTCGTGATCGACCCGGTCGAAGAACTTCTCCAGATCAACATCCACCACCACTTTACGTCCTGAAGAGGCATAGCGCTGAGCCGCTAAAACGGCGTCCTGCGCACAGCGTCCCGGACGGAAGCCGTAGCTGTGTTCACTGAAGGTCGGATCGAGTAATGGCTGCAAGGCTTGCAGCAACGCTTGTTGGATCAAACGGTCGGTGACCGTTGGGATACCCAACTCGCGTTGACCGCCGTCAGGTTTGGGAATGACCACACGCCGTACCGGACTGGGCCGGTAGACTCCTGAAAGAAGCTGTTCACGAATCCCCGCCCATTGGGTCAGCAGGTACTCGGCCGTCTGATCAATATCCAGACCGTCGACTCCCGCTGCACCTTTGTTGGCCTTGACCCGTTTCCACGCCCGTTTCAGGTTTTCTCTCGCAAAGGCCCGTTCCAGCAGCCCTTGTCCTGCGTTATCGGGTTCATTTTGCGGGCGATTGACCTCGTCGCTGACAGGATTTCTCACGGTTTCACCGCTCGTTATCTCCGTCCGCCCCGCGTTTGGCAGGCATCTGACTTCCGGTCTTTCGCATCAACATGGCCTATGACGCTTTCTCTCGTTCGGCCCTTCGTCAAAAAAAAGACTACTACGGCCTCTGCTGACTTCTCGCTCCGACTCGCGCCGTCGCCCTTTCAGGCACAAGGCGAGATCTCCCCAGGTAAGAACGCAATCCTTCACCGCACAACCGCCGGATTTACGCTGCCTGACCCTTGACCACAAGAGCTTCGCGGTTTTATGCCCGCTCGCCCTGGTCGGCTTCGCCTTGTATCCGGTTCTTGTACATCGGCTCGCGGTTTCGATTCACGCTTCCTCCCCACACTCGGTCGCCCTCATGCAGTTGCGCTTCACTTCGTTCGCTGTGGTCAGCTTACGGCGGGACTTTCACCCACAAGATTGCGCCCATGCTGGGCGCACATAAAAAA
>NZ_JMCL01000004.1 GCF_000690905.1 Pseudomonas sp. Ant30-3
ATTTTCACTGGCATGTGCATTACCGGCATCGCTTGCTGCGTAAGCTTGTCGATCAAGTCAGCATTGGTTGTCACCAGCGTGATATCGAACATAAAGAGCCGGCGAAACACGGCAATGAACAGGCGGTGACATTTGGAGTTTAGAAAAAGAGATGGCGGCAGGTTATTCCCGCCGGTGCTACCAAACGGCGATTTCATAGGCGTTGCCCATGGGAGCCAACTCCGGCAGGTTCTTTTTTCAGTGCGGGATGACGGCCTGTACGGGGAGGGTGTATTTCTCCTATGGCACGAAATATCCGGCGTATCCATCACTGACGCCAAAGGATTCCAGATTCGGAGCGGAAAATATGCCAGCGGCGGAATTGGATTTTACGCAGGGGCATCTGCTCTGCTCGATTTGACTGGGGAAATCGTTACCCGGATAGATGGATACACTGTCGACTATTGCCTGATGAATCGCATCAGCTACGAGTCAAAACGGCAGGTGTAGGCCAGCTATTAGCAGTGAGTCTTCCTGTCTGCCCTGGGGTAAAGCCCTCGGAGGGACATTTGAAGAGTGGTTTATATGTGCAGAGGTTATTAGCAGTGAGGCGAGAATCCAGCAAGACGACTGGGCCTTAACCGTATTAGCAGTGAAGCGGCTCACTTCCATAAAATAGACATTGGTGGGTGTGGTAGATGCCCCCCTTGTGTCGCGAAGCGGATGAATGCGGGTCGTTACGGTGACCTACAAATTTACGGAGAAAATGTTTTATGTACGGAGTTAATGAGTTGATCGGGGCTGGCGGTAGTTTTTCTCTCGATGGATACAACCTACCTGGGGACGAGGAGTGGTCTGAGGAAATATTAGAGGTTCTGCATGCGGACATTCCTGGCAGTCATGATCTCCTAATTGCAATCGTGCTGACTCAAGAGTGTGCAAAGTTGCGTGAGCGAAGTTCTATGGCGATGGCTGTAGTGCTTAGTGAATACGAGTCAACGCTCGGGCAGGCTGATGCGTTGCGAGCAAGAACGTTTTTTACCGCAGCTATCACAGAGCTGAAGATGGTTCTTGATGAACTTAAAGATCATCCGCAATCAGAGCAGGAAAAAGTATTGTCGCGTTTGGGTGATTATTTCGGGGAGGGCGTCAAAAAGCTGGACACCTCGTTTGAAGGGATGGAGCAAGTATATTTGCTGAGCAACCCGAATACAGGGCGATATTGGATGTCGCTGAAGCGTCATGCTTAATAACGTGTCGCGAAGCGGAGGATTGGCTGGTGAGTGAGTGCGCAATTGCAGACATGGATAAGCGCGCTCGCGCACTAGGCAGAATCAAGAAATGTTTTGCGCTCGCAAAATCCAGCAACCCGCATGAGGCCGAAGCAGCAATGCGGCAAGCCCGCAAACTTATGGACAAGTTCAAGCTGGAAGTAGGCGATGTGCGTGCTACCCAGGCGGAAGAATTCTCCCTGCGGATCGGTAAAGCCAAAAGCGTTCCGCCACAATGGATTCGCATGTTGTCGATGACTGTCTCTAAGGCGTTTGGCTGTGTGAGTTTCTACAGCTATGGGCCTGACGGGCAGTCGCTGATTTTTATTGGAGAAATCGGTAGCGCTGAAATGTCGGCCTATGCGTATGAGGTGCTTATCCGGCAACTGAAAGACTCCAAGAGAAAATACCTCTCAGGGGTCAGCATTCAGGGCACAGTGCAAAGGCGCAGAGCGGGAGTGCTGTATGCAGAAGCGTGGATCATCGGCGTACATAAACGAGTAGAGGAATTTGCCGGCGTTACGGAAGAAGGGGAGCGGGCAATCCACGCTTATACCCAAAGACATTATCCTGGTGTTCCGATCACAAAGATGAAACGCCGAAAACTGGATATGGATGCGTACCGAGCGTACATTCAGGGCAAAATGGATGGTGAAAGCGTCTCTCTGCACAAACCTATGGGCCGTGACGAACACATGCTGTTGGAATGAGGTCGCGCCCAGGAATAAGTCCCGCTTGAGCGGGATTTTTTTCGTCCGAGGTTTGTCCCCTGAAAGTGGGGGTAAGCCTGTGGATAAAGTCCTGGCGTGGCGGTCTGGGAACGCTCCCCCGGCGATGCTCAAATTTCAACCAGCAGGGCGAAATTCGACATCACACTTGACGTTCGCAATCGAGACAGAGATATTCCCCTCGGCACACGGGTAGGTGCCTGCCGTCCACATTGGCAAAGCGAAAGCACTACCGACAAACCAACGGAACCCTTATGGGTGCTCCGAAGTGGACACAGAGCATCAGCCTTTGGAGGCTGCCGTATGCAAAACCCAATCACACTCCGCGATATCGAAAACCTCAAAAAGCTCGCCAAACAGGCAAAGGCCCTTCACCCAGGACTGAGCCATGCGCAGCGCCTCAACCTGATGGCGCAGCATCATCTTCAAGCACGCAGCTATCACGAAGTTCGTAAGTGGGTCGCTCGCTCGTTAGAGCAGCACTACGAGCGGAAGGACGGTGGCGTGGTCTACTGCAAGCTCTGCCGCTTTTCTTTCGTCCCCGATGTAGCCGAGGACTCGACTACTCACGAGAAGCGTCACCTCAATTTTGAGGACGCTCTTTTCTCCCTCGGAGCGTTACCAGCTGCACATGCCACCCGAGAGCAAAGGAAACGCGAGGCGCATAACCTGATCCATTCCGCACCGTCCGCCGGCGAGGAACTGGCTGGAGTCGAGCAGCTGGTCAACGCCTGGTATGACCGTTCGCTGGAATCCGCGATCGGCAATGGCGACTGGAAGAAACACCCGAGCCTTGCCGAGTATGCCGCGATGATCGTTCCAACCGTTGAGGCCTGGTTGCGGCAGAGCAGGGTGTTGTACCTGTCCAAATACGGCTGCAATCGAGGCGTGATCCCAGAGGGTCAGACAACGTGGGTTCAGCCTGAAGGCTGATAGGGTTGGGTCTTTTGGGGAAGCTGCGACAATCGGCACGTTGATTGATCCCATCTTCCCCAGGACTTCCCACATGAGCCGAGATACCTACGAAGCCAACATCGCCTTCATCGACCAGACGGTAAAGCGCCTGGAACGCAATGAAGTGAGCATCGACGAGTTGGAGACCCTTGCTCGCGAATTTGCGGATGCCCGTAAGTTCTGCGCCGACCGGCTTACCCGCATCGAGGGCGTTGTTCAAGCGACCTTGGGCGCTGAAGAGGGACAGGCCGGTGAGCGCACCTGATCCGATTGAGCAGCACCTCACTCTCAGCGCATACCTTACCCAGATCCAGAAGGCCATCCGTGCTGCGGTGCCAGACAGCTGCTGGGTTGTTGCAGAACTCAGTGACTTCAAGCGCCGCCCGAACGGCCACTGCTACATGGACATCTTGGAGTCGCGTGATGGAGCCGAGGTCGCGAAGGCACGGTGCACCATGTTTGCGAACGTCGCCGGCAAGGTACTTGGTGAGTGGCAGCAGGCAACCGGAGGCCTGCCCCAAGCAGGAATGAACGTCCTGCTGAAAGTGAGGGCAGATTTTTCCCCTCAGTTTGGCTTCTCCCTGATGGTCACCGGCATCGACCCGAGCTACACGCTGGGTGACATGCAGGCCAAGATGCAGAAGATCATTGCCTCCCTGAAGGAGCGGCAGTGGTTCGACCTACAGCGGGGACTTCCCTCTCCAGGGGGGTTCTGGCGCGTTGCGGTTGTGGCTCCGCACGAGGCTGCTGGGCTGGCCGATTTTCGGCGTGATGCAGAGCAGTTGGCTGCGGCCGAGGTGTGCGGCTTCGAGTATTTCTCAGCGACGTTCCAGGGGCGTGATGCATCAGACAGCATCCGTTCTGCATTGCGGACGGTTCATGAGCAACATCAGCAGCAGCCATTCGACGCCGTATGCATCATCCGCGGGGGTGGAGCGAAAAGCGATCTGGCCTGGCTCAACGACGCGAACCTTGCGGCTTGGGTCTGCCGGTTGCCTGTTCCGGTATTCACCGGCATTGGGCACGAGATCGACGAATGCGTGCTTGACCTCGTGGCACACCGCCGGTTCGACACACCATCGAAGGTCATCGGGTTCATCAAAACAGCGCTCATGTCTGAGGCCTCAACTGCTCGGGCTCAGGTCGAGCGGGCCAACGGCATGATCTTGCGCCTGGTGTCTGGGCAAGCCCCGCATCTGGATCGCGCTTGGAGCACCTTCAGTCGGCGGGTGACGGAAACGCTCCATGGGGAGCATCGGCAACTGTTGCAACAGCAAAGCAGCCTCGACAAAGGCCGGGACCGCCTCCTCAGCCAACAGCGCATGGCCCTCCAGCTCGCGCAGGATCGATTTTCAAGGCTTGGGGCTGGTCTGTGTGTAGCTGAGCGCCAAAGGGGGCTGTTTGCCGCCTCGAGGGTGGCTTCCCTGAGTAGGGCGCTGATCGCCAAGGAAATTTCGCGCCTGGAGCTTGCATGCACGGTCTACGACAAGACAAATCCGCTTGCACTGCTCGGGAGAGGCTTTGCCTTAGTCCGTGGCCCTGGTGGGGAGATAATCAGTAGTGCCCAGCAGGCTCGCGATGCAGGCAAGCTGGATCTGGCCTTCGCCGATGGCCATGTCATTGCGGAAGTGGCAAAAGCGCAATGAAGCAGCAGAAATATTCCATCTAAATTGCCGAAGAAGGCTGCGAGTGGCGAACCGCAGAGCACTAACCCGAAAGGTTGAGGAAAACAGACTTGAAAAACCCCACGGCGGTCCAAACGAACAAGCTGGTGCGAAGCAAGCTCAGTCCAAAAACTCCCAGTCAGGCCCAAGTCGATGCTATGGCTGAGAGCATTCTCAGTTACGGAATCATGGAGCCCCTTTTGGTTACCCGTCTTGGTGACCGCTATGAGATCACCCCTGGCGGTGGCCAGGTTCGCTGGCTGGCAGCTAAGAAACTGGCTATGGATATAGTCCCTATCCGTGTCGTGGAGCTCGATGATCATTCCAAGGCCGCAGTAGCCCTTATTTGCAACACTGTCCGAGAGAATATTGCACCAGAAGAGGTCATCAACAGCCTCGAAAGGCTGGTTTCCGAGTTCGGGGTAAATGCGGCCGATATTGTGACTGAGCGACTACCTGAGCTTCAGGAGATATCTGCTGAGCACCCGGAGTTTCAAGACCGGATCAAATCCTTACTTGATAGCTGTGAAATCGAAAACTGATCAAGGAAAGCGGATATGGCCAGCCGACGCCAGCCCTTCACCCCATGCAAGCTGTACATCGATGGCGCTGACGACCTAAGCGCTGGCGACTACATCCTCACTTCCGGTGGGTCGGCCTACCTGGTGCAGGCTACTCGGCCTAGCCCGAGCAAACCTGAGCGTCTGTATCTGAACTGCCTGCGCTGGCCGTCCGATCAGATCCCCGAGGACGCCAGGTGCTACCAGCTCAACTGGTACCGGCGTTGAGATAGTGTGACCTCCAGCTGGCCTGGCATACACTGGATAGCTGGGCCCGCCTCCGGCGATAGTGCTGGTGGCGGTCGACGATGTTCATTTCACCGAGATAAAAGCGTGAGCGACCCGGTTCTTTACATCCCACTGCTGGCTTCACAGGCCGACATCTTGGTTGATCCGAGTAGTTCTGCTCGTGTCCTACTGGGGCAGTGGGACGTGCC
This sequence comes from Pseudomonas sp. Ant30-3, assembly GCF_000690905.1. Taxonomy (GTDB): domain Bacteria; phylum Pseudomonadota; class Gammaproteobacteria; order Pseudomonadales; family Pseudomonadaceae; genus Aquipseudomonas. The sequence continues at coordinate 5,594 of NZ_JMCL01000004.1, forward strand.
CCAAGTGGCTTCGGTGGCTGTCATCCAGAATTTGCCGGCCCTGGACGGTAAGCCGAAAAGCGAAACGCTCGTTGAGAAGGCCCTGGCCGAGTTGATTTCGGTCGGAACAGAACTGAGCCACACGCATCCACCAGGTACGTTTTCTAACCTGATTGCCGGCCGATTTAAGCGTGAGCTGTTTGAGAGAGGGCTGGCGCTCATGCCTCGGCTGCGGCTGCGCTTCCTGGATGAGGAGACGCTGGACGCGACGCAATTCCTGAATGGTGGCCACTGGGACTTCAACTTCTGTGCAGCGCACACCCAAAAGCTCAACCCGCTCAAGCATTCGTTCGAGACCCCATCGGGGAAAACAATTTCTCTGTCGAATCAGCAGAGCCGGACGTTTCGCGTTATTCACGCCGAACCCGATGAGAGCATCCATATCCAGGGCCTGGCTGGTACCGGCAAGACCCACATGATCGAACGCTTGGTGGACTCGCTTTCATCATGTCGACCACTCGTGCTGGCGTTCACCGCGGTGCAGCTCCAGGCCTTGATGCAGCGAATCGGAGCCGCGAACGTGAGAGGAATGACGTTCGGAGATCTCGCCAACTACGTGCTTGAACGAAGTGTCGGTTATTACAGGCCGGGCAAGCGGGCATCCGCTCGGCACCAGGTTACCCCGGAAGACATCGCTTCCCGGTTAGGCTTCGGGTCGATAAGTAGGCTCAGTTCAGCCCAAGTAGCCACGGCCTGCGCGAGGATGGTTGCCTCCTTTTGCAACAGCACTGACCTTGCCTTATCAGAGCAGCACATCCCCAAAGGGCTTACCCTCGATGCCGTAGATCGCTTGGTACTGGTAGGGTATGCGCAAAGGCTGTGGGACCAGACCATAGAACCAACCGATCAGCGCCTTCAGCTCCCGCTTCGCGGCTATCACCGAATCAAGCACATGACCCTTCTTCATGAGGCGGTCATAGGTCTGGAGTTCACCCACATCATTGTCGATGAAGCTCACGACCTGAGCTGGCCACTCTCGGTATTTCTCGACCGCTGTACCCAGCCCGTGATTACCCTGGGTGACGCATGCCAGCGCCTGGATGGGAGCTACTACCAACGGGCTAGCACACTCCGCAAGCACGAGATCACCCACTCCATTCGCGCCGGCCGGCAGATCGAGGGAGTCATAAACCCCCTCATCGACAAACACCCGATACTGAAATTGGCTTCGCTCGAGGGCAACAACGGCATCGAGACAAAGGTTGTCTACTAGGGGTCGTCTCAGAAAACGGAAAATAAAGCACGTTAAGCTCCAATTTCGCGCAGGTACTGGTACAACGTTTCGCGGCTGATGCCAAATTCACGGGCCAGCTTTGCCTTTTGCTCGCCGGCCTTGACGCGTTGCAGAAGTTCAGCGGCGCGTTCGGGCGAAAGCGCTTTCTTGCGGCCCCTGTATGCTCCGCGCTGTTTGGCGAGCGCGATGCCTTCCCTCTGTCGCTCGCGGATCAATGCTCGCTCGAACTCGGCGAACGCGCCCATGACCGACAACATCAAGTTCGCCATCGGCGAATCCTCACCGGTGAAGGTCAGGCATTCTTTGACGAACTCGATGCGCACACCGCGCCTGGTCAGCTTTTGCACAAGGCGGCGCAGGTCATCGAGGTTGCGGGCCAAGCGATCCATGCTGTGCACCACCACCGTATCTCCTTCGCGCACGAAGGCCAGCAGCGAGTCAAGTTCCGGGCGCTGGGTGTCCTTGCCCGATGCCTTGTCGGTGAATACCTTTCCGACTTCGACCTGTTCCAGTTGCCGCTCCGGGTTTTGGTCGAAGCTGCTGACCCGGACGTAGCCGATACGTTGACCTTGCAAGATGCCCCCAAACAGAAAAGTGTCAGGAATAAATCTATGACCTTGCGCAGCTTGTGTCAATAAATTAAGCGATGGAGTCTATCCGGACGTTTCTGGGTAGGCTGTCCTGACGTCCGGTTGGGGCATAGCCCAACCTGACGGCCTTTAGGTCTTGTATTTGATTTGAGTACTAATATTTCCCCCGGCCATATGGCGAGAAGCCTTGAGGGGGAGCCTGACTCAAGATTTCAAATGAACCAGCCGATACAATGAAGGCACATTGAAATATCTAATAATGAGGTGACACGATGAGTGGTTGGCTAGCCCGTTTCTCAATAAAAACCCGTCTCATCGGCTTGCTCGTGCTTCTAGCATCTATGGCTGTCGGCTTGCCAATGGCTGGTCTTAATGGAATGCGCACCAGCAATGCAGTGATTGATCGGCTGTACAACAACATGTTGCTACCGATCGACAAGCTTGGCGACATCAATAACCACATGCACAACGCGCGTGCTCAGCTTTTGCTTGCCCTTCAGCATGAGCCCGGAAGTGCCTTCGAGAAGGCGCATGATCATCCATCGAGTATGCATTTCGATAGAGTGGATAAAAGCGTAAGCATCATCCGTGAGCGCCTTTCTGACTACCAGCGTATACCAATGAGCAAAGAACAGCAGCGCCTTAGCACTGAGCTGCAGAACAAATTGTCTGATTACTTGGATAATGGTGTTCTGCCGACGCTCAATGCGATGCGCCAAGGCGACTATGCGGGAGGGAACCAAATCCTGCTAACCCGCCTTGATCCTGCTTTTATGACTACCTATGCCAGCTTGCGCACTCTTATTGAGTCGGAGGCGTCGGCAGCTGAATTAAGCTTTCAAAACGCGGATAAGCAATTCGAGCGTCTTGTGGCGATGATAGGACTGGCGCTGGTAGTGGCTCTGTCTCTGGTCACAGTCACGGCTCTGGCCACTGTGCCAAGTATCACCAAAGGCGTTCGGGAGCTTCAAGTCGGCGGTCAGCAGCTCGCTGATGGCAATTTGGGCTATCGAGTTACCTATCAGGGGCGTGATGAGCTGGGCGAAATATCTAGCGCATTCAATGAAATGGCTTCGCGTTTTCACCACACCTTTCAAGAGTTGGCAGGTGCCGTGGAGCAACTGGCAGCTGCAGCTGAGCAGACGGCCCAGGCAAGTAGTCAAACCAGTGACGGTATCCGCCGCCAGCAGCTGGAGACAGACCTGATAGCTACTGCGATGAACGAAATGTCCGCTACTGTTCAGGACGTAGCGGGGAACGCTGCCAGTGCGGCACGGGCGGCACAGGAGGCCGATCAGCAGTCTGAAAGCGGCATGCGCGTGGTTCATCAAACAATCGCTTCTATTGACAGCCTCGCCAGTGAAGTTGAACACGCTGCCACTGTGATTCATGAGCTTGAGGCAGACAGTGCTGGTATTAGCTCTGTAGTGGATGTCATTCGAAGCATTACCGAACAAACCAACCTGCTTGCCCTTAACGCGGCTATTGAAGCTGCACATGCTGGTGAGCACGGACGAGGCTTTGCTGTTGTCGCGGATGAGGTGCGCTCGCTTGCTTCGCGCACGCAACAGTCAGCCAACGAAATTCAGGCCATGATTGAAAAGCTGCAGAGCGGCGCAAATCGTGCTGTTGCTGTCATGGAAAGCAGTTGCAGCAAAGCACAAGCTGGTAAGCAGCAGGTTGCCAGTGCAGGCCATATGCTGGAGCAAATCAGTAATTCTGTGGCGACCATTAATGACATGAATGCCATGATTGCTTCTGCAGCTGAGGAGCAAAGCTCTGTCGCGGAGGAGATCAGCCGTAACGTTACCAACGTAAGCCAGATTGCCGAAAAAACTAGCGAAGCCTCACGTCAGAATGTTGCCACCAGTACGCAATTGGCTTCTCTGGCAAGCCAACTTCAGCGTCTGATGCACATGTTCCGTCTTTAGGGAAACTCTGAAAAGCCCCAGCTTCGCGGAATTGATGCGCTGTAACCCGCTCGGCTGCTGGGCTCTTTTTCCCGAGAAAGGACTTCCTCAGGCCATCCTGAGGAGGGTGTTTTTAACTTTGTGTAAACGGTCATTTGGCAGGAGACTGCCAGCCTCAAGGAGTACCCATGACCGTAGTAAAACGCACCAAGCGAGCGAAGCCCGACCCTGAACTCGTTAAGCTCGCCGACAGCCTGCTGGTCAATTACAAGAAACCGGAAGATTTGATTGGCGAAAACGGCCTGCTCAAGCCAGCTCACCAAGATGCTGGTCGAGCGTGCGCTGGAAGCCGAGATGACCGAGCACCTGGGCATGGCAAGAGTGGATCGATCTTCAACGCCGGCGGTAATGCCCGTAACGGTCACAGCGACAAAACCCTCAAGGGCGATTTCGGCGAACTGCCGCTGGCCATCCCTCGTGACCGCCAGGCGCTGTTCGAGCCGCAGCTGGTGGCCAAGCAGCAAACCCGCTGGACGGGCTTCGACGACAAGATCATCTCGCTGTACGCCCGCGGCCTGAGCGTACGAGAGATCCAGGGGCACCTGGAGGAGATGTACGGCACCGAGGTCTCCCCAACCCTCATCTCGACCGTCACGGACGCGGTAAGCGACGAGGTGAAGCTCTGGCAGGGCCGTCCACTCGATCCGCTGTACCCGATCCTTTATCTGGACTGCATCCACGTCAAAGTGCGCGATGCCGGCGCGGTGCGGACCAAGGCGGTGTACCTGGCTATCGGGGTCAATATGGACGGGCACAAGGAAGTGCTGGGGCTGTGGATCGCCCAAACCGAGGGTGCCAAGTTCTGGTTGCAGGTAGTCACCGAGCTGAAGAACCGTGGCGTGCAGGACATTTTTATCGCCTGCGTGGACGGCCTCAAGGGCTTCCCCGAGGCGATCGAAACGGTCTATCCGAAAGCCTGCGTGCAGTTGTGTATCGTGCACATGGTGCGCAACAGCCTGAACTTCGTGTCCTGGAAAGCGCGCAAGGAAGTGGCCGCCGATCTGAAGCTGGTCTACACCTCGGCGACGGTCGAACTGGCCGAGCAACGGCTGACGGAGTTTGAAGAAAAGTGGGGTGGTCAGTACCAGTCAATCGGCCTGTCCTGGCGGCGTAACTGGGCACGGGTTATCCCGTTCTTCGACCATCCGGCCGAGATCCGCAAGGTGATCTACACCACCAACGCCATCGAATCGATCAACATGAGTTTGCGCAAGGTGATCAAGACCCGGGCCTCGTTCCCAACTGACGAGGCCGTGAGCAAGCTGTTTTATCTGGCGCTGAACAACATCAGCAAGAAGTGGACGATGCCGATACGGGACTGGAAAGCGGCTCTGAATCGCTTCAGTATCCAGTTCGAAGATCGATTGATGCAGGATTAATAGAAATCCCGTTTACACATAATCCGGGACACCCTCATCCTTAGCGTACGTTATTTTCCGGATTCTGCGGGCTCCCCGGTAAGGACTGCCCCCTGGAAGTGTTCGGCATGAGCACACCTGCCTACCTGGAACGGAAGGCCGTCAAAACGGCTTGGTACAATCGGGAGTACGGCGGGGCAGGGTGGTGGTCGTGGAATGCCGCGGCTGACCCGAAAGGAAAAAATATCCCTCCTTTCCCTGCCAAGTCCTGATCACAACGCATCGCTGAACAGGGATGTACTTGGGTTTCCGAGGCCTCGTGAGATGCTGAGGCCATCGCCAAATTGAACGAGGAAATCAGCCATGAGCAACGTTGAGAAGAAGGAACGCATACCATCCTGCATCGGGCAGAAGCCGCTAGAGGGGAGCTACTATGCCTCCGAGTGCACTCTCTGCGGGTGGGTCGGTAGTTCGGAAGCACTTACCGACGATTGCCAATGTACTCAGGAGGTGGGCGACCGCTACTGCCTGGGCGATACCGATGAAATTGGCACCGATCGCTTGCTCGAAATCGTCCAGGCCATGGCCCGGCGCCATGTTGAGTCGCAACAGGCTCACCAACGGCTCATTGAGCACACCAACGAAACCGAGAAGTACCTGGACGACGCGGCCGAGCTGCTGGGCGAAATCGTCCAGAGCGGCCAAGCCTACCGCGAGTGCACCGACAAGGGCAGTGCGACGGGCCTGCGGGTTGCTGCCGTGCTCGGCTACGTCGCTCAGTTTCAGCCTGAGGCGCATCAGCCGTGACAGCTGAGGGAAAGGGCATGTCCTGGGCAGATCGAGCAGCACCGATTGTTGGGGAGGTAATTCGCCGCATAGGGCGAAGCGACAAGCAGGCCCTCCGAAAGGCGCTGGCCGAGGCATACCCTTGGGGAGCACGAAAAAATACCCCCTACAAGGCGTGGCTCGCCGAGGTGCGCCGGCAGCTAGGCCACCCGCTGAACACGCCGAAAACAGATCCAGCGAACCAACAAGCAGACATGTTTGGCCAACGCAGCCAGTAGACCGACCCACCTAAGGCGCTCCTCGAGCATCATCCTGGATGGGTTGAAAGTGACCGCCACATCCCCACCGGCAGGCGACCGCCAGCCGGGCCACCCAAACGGTAAGCTTGCATCCTCCGGCGTTTCCCGCATACTAACCGGGAAACGCCGGATAGGAGAACCATCATGCTTGCTGAAGTCCTACGCGACCACGGGTATTCAGCTTACCGTGCGCGCTTACAAATACTGCTGGAGATCCCAGAGTCTGCCAGCGACTTCGAGATTCACACCAGAATCAGCCATGGCTTTTCCGCAGCGCGGTTAATGAGGCTCACTGAAGAGGGTGTGGTTACCCCGCTGGAGCGAGACCAGATTATCCCGCTGCGCACCCTGAAAAACCGGATCGAGCGCGATCAGCCCCTCACTGTCGAGGAAAGCGACCGGCTCTTCCGATCGGCGCACATCACCGCGATGGCCGAGGCTATCTTTGGGGACGCCGACAAGGCCAAGCGATGGCTCTCCAAGCCCAAGGAACGATTCTCTGGGTTGACGCCCATGCAACTGCTCACAACTCAGCAAGGCACAAGCCAGGTTGAAGAGATGCTGCTGCAAATCGCCGAAGGCTTCGCTCTGTGATTCTGTGGCGGATCAGCTCATATGCTGACTTGAGCGGGACAGGCGGCTTGCGCGTGAGCGGCCGTTGGCACCAGGCCGGCAGACCGGTCGTCTACACCGCGACCAGCCCGCCGGGAGCAATGCTCGAGGTGCTTGTTCATCTGGAAATTGATCCAGAGGATTTTCCCGCGACGATGCAGCTTCTCCGTATCGAAGTGCCTGACTCTGTATCACAAGCCCAGATGCCCACTTTGCCGGCTGGTTGGTCGGCAGAGACCGAGCTCACCAGAGGCATTGGTAACCAGTTCCTTGATGAGTGCAACGCACTGCTACTGCCAGTGCCCAGCGCTATCATACCGAGCACGGTGAACTACCTGTTCAACCCTCGGCACCCAGAAGCACAGAGCGCGACTATTCAGGTTGAGCTTTTCACCCCTGATTCGAGGTTGTTCTAGCAAGCGCCCCTGAACAGCAAAAAGCCCAGCAGAAGTGCTGGGCTTTTTGCTGTCTTGCCGCGATGAGCAAGTCACCGTCTTGACGATGCAGCCCTTGATTTCGAGGCCCGCGGCCTGCCTCGTCCGGGGTATGCAGGCTTCTTCCCTTCCAGGAAGAGCTGGCCCAGGACACACCCACAGTCCGCTGCCGCAAAACCAAAACTCATCTGCCCGCAAAACTCGCAGGTCGCAGTCAGTTGCTTGCGGGGGCTCAAGCGGCGGGGGATTACTGCATTTGACTATGGATTGGCCGGGAAAGGACCATTGCTGAACGTCTGCGCTCATCTTCCTCACGAGCAGATTCACGGTCAGGGTAGATATCCAAATGGACAAGCCGCGCAATGATTGCTCCTTCGGTTCTCTCCAGTTCAGCAGCAATTGAGTCGGCTGACATCAAGTACGTTTGCCAAAGACGCAACATCTCAGCCTCCTCGTCCACGCTCCATTTTTTTCCAGCAGCCACCGGCGGGGATGGGCTATCGCTGTCGTTAGCGTCGAGGTGCGAGGCGCATAATCGATCCCACCGAGCAAGGCGCTGAAGTATCAAATCCGCACTATCTACCTGTAGTAGGACCAGCTCACCGAGGTATGGAGACCCATCGGTAACAAGAGCTTCCAGGGACTTCCGTAACGCTTTCGCCGAACTGAGTGCGGTTTTAAGAAGAGCTTTATCGTGTTCGCTAGACATGTCAGTAAGTCTCTAGTTGTGTTTGATTTCTCGTAGAGAGATATGCCCGGCCTGGGCTCGCTCCTAAGCCATTTTACCGTTCGTGATTGCGTCGAAGCTTCGTATTCGGGCGGAAAATACGCCTGAAATCGCGCCGGTTTCCTTACTCGCTGTTGCATGCTTGGAATTCCCTACTTATCGGGTAACCCGATTCCCAACAAGCCAAAGGAGAGAGGTATGCGAGTCATGAACGAGGCCACAAGGTACGAGGCGCAACTGTTTTACAGCATCATGGGGGACCTGCTTTCCACGATGGAACGGGACGATACTGAGATGCGCTCGATGTTGATTGAGAAGCGTAGAGAGTTTCAGGTCTTGGCTCAAATGTGCCGGGACACAGGTTATTTCCAGCGGAGCAAGATCCAGTTCAACGAACTCAAGCAGCACCTGGAGGAATCAACACCTCCCGAAGATCGGCTGGCGAAATCGTGTTTTTGGCTTATGGATCTGATTGTCAATTGGCCTGCCTCTCTGCACATGCAGGGAGCAGTTCGCTTGTACGTGGTACTGGTTGCGCTTTACCTCAAGTGAGGGATGGGTAGTGCGTGTCACGTTGGTGCCCTTGGGTTATTCCAGAACTATGGCACGCTGAAATCATGAACCATACGAAGACCCTCCAAGTTCGCGTTCGAGACAAGCACGCCCCGCTGCTGCGGCAGATGGCGCGGTCGGTCAACCTCGTCTGGAACTACCTGAACGAACTCAGCCATCGCTCAATCTGTGAGCGTGGGGTGTTTCTATCCGCCTTTGATCTGCATCCGTATACCAAGGGCGCAGGTAAGGAACTTGGCCTGCACAGCCAGACGCTGCAATACGTCGCGGCTGAGTACGTCACCCGGCGAAAACAATCTCGTAAGGCGCGGCTGAACTGGCGCAAGTCTGGCGGTGTGCGGCGGTCGCTGGGGTGGGTGCCGTTCAACACGGGGGCTGCCAGTTGGAAGAACGGCCAGGTCTACCACAACGGTCACTATTTCAAGGTCTGGGACAGCTACGGGCTGGCCCAGTACCGCCTCCGCTCCGGCAGCTTCAGCGAAGACGCTCGTGGCCGCTGGTATTTCAATGTCGTCGTCGAGCTGGAAACCCAGCTATCGACGGGGCAAGGGGCCGTTGGCATCGATCTGGGCCTGAAGGATGTGGCCACCTGTAGCGACGGGCAGCGGCTGGAGAATGGCCGTTTCTACCACGACCTTGAGCCCAAGCTGGTGAGCGCCCAGCGTGCCGGCAAGAAGGCTCGCGTGCGGGCGATCCACGCCAAGATCGCCAATCGGCGCAAGGATGCCTTGCACAAATTCAGCCGCTCGCTGGTCGAGCGCTGCAACACGATCATCGTGGGCGATGTCAGCCCGCAGAAACTCGTCAGAACCAAGATGGCCAAGTCGGTGCTCGATGCCGGCTGGGGTCAACTGAAAACGATGCTGGCCTACAAATGCGCGCACGCAGGCATCGTCTTCAAGGTTGTGAACGAGGCGTACACCACCCAAACCTGTAGCTGTTGCGGTGCATTGCCCGACAGCAGGCCGAGAGGTATCGCAGGGCTTGGAATAAGGGAATGGATCTGTGAGTGCGGTGTCACTCACGACCGCGACGAGAACGCGGCCAGGAACATTCTCGCGCTCGGACATGAGCGTCCTGTAGAGGGAATCCCCGGCGCTTAGGCCGGGGAGGATGTCAATTCGAGATCGCGATACAACGACTTCGAGCTGCGCTTTCAGTCGGTAAAAGCGTCTGAAATAACAACCCGCCAAGGAATACGGCAGGTACGATCTCCAACAAATCCAAGGAGAAATTTTCCGCCATGACTCATTCAGTGGTCAACATCGACCACCTCAAACAGCAGGTACTCCCTGAGTTGTTTGCTTTCCCGGCTCGCCTCGGCGAGTACGGGGGCGTAGCGGATAGCTCTGCCAAAATCGATCAACTATCAGATCTCATGGAGAGCGGGTCGGCGGCAGCGCTTGCGGCCAAAATCGCAGAAATCCTCTCGAAAATGGCCGACGCCTCGCCGGAGCAGATTACCCGGAAGCCGACCTGGTTCGAGAAGGTTCTGGGCGGAGCCGTGGAAAAGCAGGTTCGCTATCAAGTCGCCCGGTCAACACTGGAACAGCTACTGGCCGAAGCTGAAGGACACGCCCAAGGTGTACGCGATACGGTCAGTGCCATCAGCAGAATGATCGTTGCCCACGCCGAAGAGGCGGAAGCACTGAAAGTGTTCATCCAGGCCGGGCGCGAATTCCTCGAAGAGAACCCTCTCATCGGGACGGTAGCGGAGGGGGAGATCGAGTTTGATCGGCCGCGAGAGCGGCTGGCGCGAAAGCTCGCCAACTTGGCAACACTTCTGGCCTCACACGAACTGAGCGTTAGCCAGATGAAGCTGAGCCGCGCCCAAGCCCTCGACATGCTCGATCGCTTCCGAGAGACAGTCACCGTACTGGTTCCAGTATGGCGGCAACACACCCTTACCCTGATCACCACCAAACACATGAGCCCGGCGATGGTCGAGGCTGCCAGCAAGGCGCATCAGGCGCTGATGGCCAGCCTGTCTGAAAGCCTGAATGGCGTGAAGCACTGAGGAGCAAAACATGCAGCAGGAAATTACCGTGACAGATCTCGCCACTACCAACACCGAGCTTACCCCAGCTGGGCTTCAGGCTCTCGGTCTCCAGGAACAGGACATCCCCCAGATCAAGGCTGTAGCGGCACTGATCCAGGCAGAAAACCCGCTCTCGGTTTCTCAGTTCGGCAGGGAAGTGGCAGAACACACGTCCTCCTACGCCGACAGCTTGCTCGACCAGGTTCGTAACAGCGACCTGGACGATGCCGGCGCAAAGCTGAGCGAGGTGGTTGCCGTCGCGCAGTCGCTCAATGTCAGCGCGCTTTCCAATCGCCGTTCGCGCATCCCTGTCATCGGCCCGCTGATTGACAAAGTAACCCTGCGCGGCAAGTCCGTCATGGGTCAGTTCGACACCACGCGAGAGCAAATTGAAAAGCTCGTTGCTGAAGTCGACCAAACACAAGCGGGCATTTCTGCTCGGAATACCGGCCTCGAGTCCATGTTCGTTGCGGTACGCGAGGAGCATCGCCTGCTTGGCATCCACATTGCCGCCGGTAAGCAGCGCCTTGCGGAGCTACAGATGCAGGTTTCTCAGCTTCGGGCGAACATCGGGAACGACCCGGCCCGCTTGCAGCAAGTTGCGGATCTGGATGCACTGATCTCCAACCTCGACAAGCGTATTGGCGACCTCACGGCGCTCCAGCAGTCCGCGATGCAGAGCCTCCCGACGATTCGGATGATTCAAGCGAATAACCAGATGCTGGTGGACAAGTTCCACACCATCCGGGAAATCACTGTGCCGGCTTGGAAGCGCCAATTCATGCTGGCTTTGACGCTGAACGAGCAGCGGAACGCCGTCCAGCTGGCCACCAAAATCGACGACACCACCAACGATCTCCTCAAACGCAACGCCGAGCTGCTGCACCGCAACTCCGTAGAGACGGCCAAAGCTAACCAGCGGTTGGTAATCGACGTGGACACCTTGCAGAAGGTCCAGGCCACGCTGATCCAGACCGTCGAAGACGTAATCAAAATCCAGCGTGAGGGCGTAGCTCAACGCAAGGCCGCAGAGAAAGAGATCCAGGGCATGCGTCTCGATCTCCAGAAGCGCCTGGGCAGGACTGATGAAGTGAAGGAGCTTCACTGATGACCGAACCAGTCCAACTTTTCCGGTTGCGGGTCGACGGCCTCGTTTCGAAGGAAAACATTCCCTTAGCGCAGCTATCGAGTCTCTTGAATGACTATGGCGTCGTGGAGGACAGTACCTTGAATAGGCTGATGGCTGGCCAGACCGAGCGCGTTCTCGGTCAAGAGCTGGAACTGTCCAGGCAGACTCCAGAGGTTGACCCGCAGTTGTACACGCTGCTTGTTGATGGAAAAGTCGCCGCGAAGGACGTTCCTGATGCAGAGCTCGACAAGCTCCTCGCTAATTACGGTGCTCGTAGAAAGGAAATATCTCGTGGTCTCGTTGCAGGCAAGACACAGCGTGTGCTCGGTCAGGATCTGAAGCTATTACGGCAGCCGGTTGGGCAAACGGTACATGTCACCGCCAAGCACGAACAAGCCTCAAACGAAGCGAAAGCAGAGCCGACAGCGCAGAAGACACATCGAGCCCAACCCGAACCAGCTTTGCCGGCAAAAGCGCCGACGCCTTTTGACGCGCCCCTCCAGGAACTGATCTCGCGGGCGAAGAAGCTACGCAAAGGCACGCTCATCTACGGTGGTACCGCCCTGGGTTTGGCGGTATTCGGGGGCGTATTTTACGCGCTGGGTATCGCCGCAGAGCCAACAACGGCTATTGACCAGATCCTGGTTCCTGATGCGATCGCCAAGGCCTTCCAAGCATCGGGCCACGAGGGCGGCGGTATTGGCGGGTTGATGGGGGTCGAATCAGCCGTCGACTCGATCCTCAATAGCACAGCTCTCAAAATGATCAGCGCGGTTGCAATGATTGCGGGTGTAGGCCTTGCGGTTATTACCGGACGCTTGTTCAACATCGTTCCCGCCGTCATGGTCGGCATGATGCCGCACATCATGGGAGCGTTTCTGGGGATACTAGATCCGGGCACGGCAAGCACGGCAAGCAAGCCCAGCGAGTTTTATTCCGCGGTTGAGTCTAAGAACCTACCGACGCTTCAGCGTCTGCTCAGCTCCAGAGAGGATCTGGACGAGGTGGCCAGGGCGTATGTGCTAGCCCAAGCATCTGTTGCCGGCGGCAGCTCCTCGAAGTGGGTTGTTCTGACAGCGAAAAATCTGCGAGAGGGAAAAATTAAGGGCGACTTTTCCGTGCCGGCCGGCATTGCCTACGCCATCGAGGCAACTGCGCTTGGCCCAGAAAGCCCGTCTCTTTCTGATCGAGCCGAACAGCATCGCCAGAGTGCCTTGGCCGAGGCAAGCGACTGGAAGCGCAACAGCTTCTGGGCACTTCTCCTGGCAGGGTTGTTTGGTGTCATTGCCACGGGCCATGAATCGATCGCGCAAATTATCTTTCGCAGGGTTCGTCGCATTGGCGAGCTTCTTACCCCGCTGCGGTAGCTACTGCGAGCAGCGCTCAAACCCAAGCCTTGCTTGGGTTTTTTTTCCCCTGAATAGCCTGGAATCACCCTTGTTTTAAGGAAAAGACCGTGAAATCGATCCTCATGATGTTTTTGGCCATGCAGATGGCCACGTCTCACTTCGCTCTTGCCTCCGCACCTACGACCTTCGAGCAGGCCAAGGTTGAGCTACGCCAGAAGGTCTACTACGACCGCAACACCAGCGAAGCCGGCGATCTTTACTGTGGGTGCGACTGGAAGTGGGTAGGGCGATCCGGAGGCCGTGTGGACTTCGCCTCGTGCGGGTACGAAGTCCGCGCTCAGGAGAATCGCGCGCAGCGCATCGAATGGGGGCGAATAGAGAAAACGGAAATTTTCGTACTACAAGGGCTTCCCCATTGAGCGCAAGCGCAATAGCGATTGTGTTCTGTATTGCTGCACTGCTGCGCGTGCCGGATCGACGTAAGAAGGTGAAGGACTGCGGTACTACAAACGGTCATATTGAGCTGATGGCTCGGACCCTGATGAAAGACGCACGTGAGGACCTCGTTCGCTAACCGGGACTGAATTCCCCATACGATTTTCAGGTATACCCCACGTAGGTCCAACCCGCTTCACATCAACGACGGCAGTGCACATTGATCCTCTTTTTATCTGCTCATGGTTCTACCCTGACGCCTTAAAAGTTGAGCAATAGGAAGCCAGGGCCTACGCACCAGTTGGTTCTACCTGCTCAAGCTTGAACGTGTCGCCGTAATGCAGGACGGCCCAGGCCATCCTTGCATTCTTGGCGGCAATCGCGACGGCCGCACGCCAGTAACCGCGACGTTCAATCAGATTGCGGATCCAGCGACTGAATGTATCTTGTTTATCGCCCAGGTTGGCCATTACAGATCGAGCCCCGAGCACCAGTAGACTCCGTAAATAGGCATCCCCGGCTTTGGTGATACTCCCCAAACGCTGCTTTCCACCGCTACTGTACTGACCTGGCGTCAGTCCGAGCCATGCAGCCACTTGGCGACCATTTCTGAAGTCGTGCCCATCCCCAATACTGGCAACCAAGGCACTCGCCGTGGTCGAGCCAACCCCGCGCAATTGCAGCAATCTACGGCTACGATCATCTTCACGAGCAATCTGGCTGATTGCTCTATCAAGCTCTACCAAGCGGTCCTCGATATGGCTGGTGTGCTCTAACAGTTCACTCATGCACCG
>NZ_JMCL01000005.1 GCF_000690905.1 Pseudomonas sp. Ant30-3
GGCGGGCCTGCGGCTTTCCTGATCCAGTTTGTCGAAGACGGCGAATCACTGGCACGTTTTGCCAGCGACAGTTTCGATCTGGCGGTGATTCAATCACCCAATCTGGAGGACGCGGCAGAAGTCATCAAGCAACTGACACGCGTCGCTCGACAAGGGCTGATCACCCGCCGCTGAGGCTTACGGGTAGTCGATCGCCACGATATACACGCACTGCTCGCCGGTCGGCGTCTGAACGCGGACTTCGGCGTCCAGCGCCTTGCCTATCAGCGCGCGGGCCAGCGGTGAGTCGATGCTGATGAGGCCTTGTTTCAAGTCCAGTTCATCGGGGCCGACGATGCGATAGCGCGATTGTTTGCCGTCCTCGTCTTCAATCGTGACCCAGGCGCCGAAGTAGACCTTGTTCGGATCGCTGGGCTTTTCGCTGACAACCTTCAACGCCTCCAGCCGCTTGGTCAGGAAGCGCACGCGACTGTCGATCTCGCGCAGCATCTTCTTGCCATAGGTGTATTCCGCGTTCTCCGAACGATCGCCCTGAGCCGCGGCCTCGCTGACCGACTGCGTAACCTGCGGTCGGCGCACGTGCCAGAGCTCGTGGAACTCGGCCCGCATCCGCGCTTCACCTTCAGGGGTGATCAGCGCGGTGCCGGCGGTGCGGGGAGGGCGATAGCGGCTCATGGCGACTTCTTGTGGTTGAGAAGGCTGGAGTCTATCAACCCTCGCGCAGCACTGTCAGGGGGCTGGCGTTCAAAGCGCGTCTTGTGCCGAACACACCGGCGCCGCCGATCAGGATCGCGCCAATCACCGGCAGTACCAACAACCACGGGTGCGGATGCCACGGCAGGTCAAAGGCGTAGCGGTACAGCACCAGGCTCACCAGTTCCGAACCCAGCGCCGCCAGCAGGCCGCTGACTGCGCCAAGCAAACCGAACTCGATTCGCCGGGCCTTGACCAGCAACTGCCGCTCAGCACCCAGCGCTCGCAGCAGCGCGCCCTGGCGGATGCGTTCGTCCAGCGTCGCTTGCAGCCCGGAGAACAGCACCGCCATCCCGGCAGCCAAGACAAACAACAACACGTATTCCACAGCCAGGGTGACTTGGGCGAGGATGCTGCGCAGCTGTTCCAGCAACGCCTCGACACCCAGAATGGTCACGGCCGGAAAGCTGCGCGACAGATCGACGATTTGTTGGTCGTGACCGGCCGCCAGATAGAAACTCGTCAAATAAGTCGCTGGCAAATCCTTCAAGGTGCCGGGCTGGAAAATCATGAAGAAGTTCGGCTGGAAATTGTCCCAGTTGATGTCCCGCAAGCTGGTGACTTTGGCTTCGCGATTGACCCCGCCGACGGTGAACACCATGTGATCGCCGAGCTTGAGCTTGAGGCTTTCGGCAACCTTGCCTTCCACCGACACGCCTGGGATTTCATCCGGCGGCTGCTCGGGCCACCAGTTGCCGGCCGTGAGTTTGTTACCCGCAGGCATATCCGCGGCCCACGTCAGGCTCAGGTCGCGCTGGATCGCTCGATCGCCGGCGGAATCCTTGCTGACGATTTCCTGCACCGGCTCGCCGTTGATGCTGATCAGCCGCCCGGGCACCACCGGGTAGAGCGGTGCCGAGTGCGCCGACAGTTCGATCAGACGGTCGGTGAATGCCTGTTTGTCCGCCGGCAGAATGTTCAGCGCGAAATAGTTGGGTGCATTCTTCGGCAATTGATTTTGCCAAGTGTCCAGCAGCTCGCCGCGCAGCAGAGCGATCAGCGCCATCGACAGCAGGATCAAACCAAAGGCCAGCGACTGGCCCGCCGCCGCCAAGGGATGTCGCAGCAGTTGGCCCAGGCCGAGGCGCCAGGGTAACGAAGCGCGCGCGAGCATTCGGCGCAAGCTCTTCAACAGCAACAACAGCAAACCGCCCAGTACCAACGCGGCAATCACGCCGCCGCCGAGCAGGGCGAAGGTCAGGACCAGATCGAGGCTCAGGCGCCACATGATCAGGCCGAGTGCGCCCAGCGCTGCGCCGTAGACCATCCAGGTGCTGGACGGAATTGGCAGCATGTCGCGGCGCAATACGCGTAGCGGTGGCACACGACCGAGTGCGGCGAGTGGCGGCAAAGCAAATCCGGCAAGCGCCACCAGCCCGGTGCCGATCCCGGCGATGGCAGGGAACAGGCCGCCCGGTGGCACGTCGGTTGGCAACAGATCATGCAGCAGCGCAAACAGGCCGAGTTGCGCCAGCCAGCCGATCACGGCGCCGCTGATGCTCGCGAGCAGCCCCAGCACCGTCAATTGCAGACTGAACAGCAGCAGGGTTTCCCGCCGCGACAAACCCAGGCAGCGCATCAAGGCACTGGCATCGAATCGTCGTGTGGCAAAGCGCGTCGCCGACAATGCCACCGCCACGCCGGACAGCAAAACAGCCACCAGACTGGCCATGTTCAAGTAACGTTCGGCTTTGCCCAGCGCGCCGCCGATTTGGCGGTTACCGTCGCGGGCATCCTGAATTCGTTGATTCGGTGCCAGGCCGGGAGTGATGGATTGGCGATAGGTTTCCAGCGTCTCGGCTTTGCCGCGCCACAGTTCGCGATAGCTGACGCGACTACCCGGTTGTACCACGCCTGTCGCTTGCAGGTCGCTGAGGTTGATCAGCACGCGTGGCGTCAGGCTGTAGAAATTGCCCGCGCGGTCGGGTTCATAGGTCAACACGCGCGCCAGTTTCAGGCTGCGCATGCCGACGTCGATGCTGTCGCCGATTTTCAGATCCAGCGCAGTGAGCAGTCGAGCTTCGACCCACGCTTCACCGGGTTCTGGCCCGCCGCCGACTTCTTCCGGCGCGAAGGGCGCCGGGGCACTTTTCAGTTCGCCGCGCAGGGGGTAGACGTCGTCCGCCGCTTTGATGCTCGACAACTGAATGCCGTTATCGGTGGCAATGACGCTGGAAAATTCCACGACCTGCGCGTGCTCGAGCCCCAGTGCGGTGCCGCTACTGATCTGTTCCGGTCGCGCCGGCGAGCTGCCTTCAAGGAGCAGGTCGGCGCCGAGGAATTCGGTGGCGCGCAGCATCATGGCGCCGTTCAGCCGAGCGCCGAAATAACCGATCGCGGTACTCGCGGCCACGGCGACCAGCAGGGCGAAAAACAACACGCGCAACTCACCGGCGCGGGCATCGCGCAGCAATTGGCGGATGGCGATACTGAACAGGCGCAACAGCGGCAGGCGTGCCATCAAGGCTCCAGAGGGGCGACCAGCAGGCCGGCTTCAAGGCGGATCAGGCGCCGGCAGCGATGTGCCAGGCGTTCGTCGTGGGTGACCAGCACCAGGGTCGTGCCGCGCTCTTTGTTCAATTCGAACAGAAGATCGCTGATGCGCTCGCCGGTGTGGCTGTCGAGGTTGCCGGTGGGTTCATCGGCAAACAGTACGTCCGGTTCGGCCGCAAACGCCCGGGCAATCGCAACGCGCTGTTGTTCGCCGCCGGAGAGCTGGCGCGGCGAGTGAGTCAGGCGCTGGCCAAGGCCTACCCGTTGCAGCAATTGGGTGGCGCGTTCGCGGGCATCCTTGCGACCGTCCAGTTCCAGCGGCAGCATGACGTTTTCCAGGGCATTGAGACTGTCGAGCAATTGAAATGACTGAAACACGAAACCCACGTGTTCGGCGCGAATGCGTGCGCGCTGGTCTTCGTCGAGATTGCTCAGTGCCTGGCCGGCGAGGGTGACTTCGCCGCTGCTCGGCAGGTCGAGTCCGGCGAGCAGGCCGAGGAGGGTGGATTTGCCGGAACCGGACGCGCCGACGATAGCCAGGCTATCGCCCTTGTTCAGTTCCAGGCTGAGTTCGTGCAGGATAGTCAGTTCACCTTCCGCGCTGGGAACCACTTTGCTGAGGTTCTTCGCGGTGAGAATGCTTGCGCCCATGGAGAATCCGATGCGAGTGTGGTTTTTGAGTGCTGGCCTGGCCTTGATGTGCATGGCCCAGAACGCAGCGGCGGGTACAGTCCTGATCGTTGGCGATAGTATCAGCGCCGGTTTCGGCCTGGATACCCGCTTGGGGTGGGTGTCATTGCTTGAGCAGCGGCTCAAGCGCGAAGGTTTCGACGATAAGGTGGTCAATGCGTCCATCAGCGGCGACACCAGTGCCGGAGGTCAGGCGCGCCTGCCCGCGCTGCTTGCAGAGCATAAGCCGGAACTGGTGATCCTCGAGTTGGGGGGCAACGATGGCTTGCGCGGGATGCTCCCGACGCAATTGCAACAAAACCTTGCAGCGATGATCGACAGCTCCCGCGCCAGTGGTGCCAAGGTGTTATTGCTCGGTATGCAGCTTCCGCCTAATTATGGCGCGCGCTACACCAAGGCTTTTGCCGAGGTCTATCCCTCGTTGGCGGAGCAGAAAAAAGTCCCGCTTGTGCCGTTTTTTCTCGAAGGGGTGGGTGGGCATCCGGACCTGATGCAGGCCGATGGCTTGCACCCGGCTGCGGGGGCTCAGGACAAGTTGCTGGAAAATGTCTGGCCGGCACTGAAACCGCTGCTTTGACGCTTTTCTAGTGGCGACGTTTCGGCTAAGGTGGCGCCCCCGATTTGGAGCCCCCGATGCCGCGTCCCGCCTGGTCCCTTTTTGCCTACCAACTGATCGAGCCTGACGAGCAGCTGGACCTGTTCGCCTGTCAGGAAGTGCGGGTGCATCTGGTGACGCGTCAACTCGAGCTCGGCGGCTCAGCGGATCGCACATTGTGTGGCAGCCTGTTGCCGGCTCAGCCGCGCTGGTCCACCGTTGATCGCCGGGTGTTTCAGGATCAGCGCCTGTGTTCTCTGTGCCGGGCCATCCTCGAGTCGCAAAAACGCGGCACATCGCCGATCTGGCCTGAGCTGCGTTTCGAGCTCTAAATCGCCATCGCGAGCAGGCTCGCTCCCACATTCAGTGGTGGCGAGCACAAACGCCACGTACGGCACTAACCTATGTGGGAGCGCGAAGAGGCCGGCACGGCCAGCCACTTTTCTGGCGCAAACCACCTTGCATCGCCTGCCACGCCCCAGCTTCCCCGAAATAACGGACGTCAGTGTACAATCGCGTTTTTATACCCTTGTCGATCATGCGAAGGATTTTCCGGATGTTGCCGCGTTTTCCTGCCGTCACCCGCTGCCTGACACTTGCCGCCCTGTGCGTGGCAGGTCCTGCTGCAGCATTGGAGCTGCCCCTGCCGCCACCCGGTGAAGACATCATCGGCCAGGTGCAGGTGATCAAGGCCAAGTACGAAGACACATTTGCCGACCTTGGCACAACCTACGATCTGGGCTATTCGGAAATGGTCGCGGCCAACCCGGGTGTCGATCCGTGGTTGCCGGGCGCCGGCACCGAGATCGTGCTGCCGACGCGCTTCATTCTGCCGCCGGGGCCGCGTGAAGGGATCGTCATCAACCTGGCCGAATACCGCCTCTATTACTTCCCCAAGGGCCGGGACGTGGTTTACACCTTCCCGCTGGGCATCGGTCGTGAAGGCTGGGGGTCGCCGATTGCGCACACCAGCATCATTCGCAAGACACCGAACCCGACCTGGACGCCACCTGTGTCGATCAAGGCCGAACACGCCGCAGATGGTGATCCGCTGCCAAACGTGGTGCCAGCCGGCCCGGACAACCCGCTGGGGCCGTTCAAGTTCACCTTGGGCACGCCGGGTTACCTGATCCACGGATCGAACAAGAAATTCGGCATCGGCATGCGCACCAGCCACGGCTGCTTCCGCATGTTCAACAACAACGTGCTGGAAATGGCCGATATGGTCCCCGTCGGTACATCGGTGCGTATCATCAGCGATCCTTACAAGTTCGGTGTAAGCGGCGGCAAGGTTTACCTCGAAGCGCACACGCCGCTGGACGACAAGGGCAATCCTTCAGTGGTCGACAAACACACTGCGGTGATCAACGCCATGCTCAAGCGTGAAGACATCACCAACAACCTGCGCATGAACTGGGATGTGGTGCGGGACGTGGTGGCTGCTGAAGATGGCTTGCCGGTCGAGATCGGCGTACCAAGCGCTTCGGCGCCGATGGTATCGAGTGCACCGCTCGACCCATTGCAGTAACGCTCGAAAAAAACCCGCCGAGGCTGACTGCTTCGGCGGGTTTTTTATTGCCTGCAGCGAACGTCAGGCAATAAAAAAGCCGACCCAGAAAATGGGTCGGCTTGATAACAATCCCGAAGGACTATTACTTGCGGCTAGCTTTTTCCAGCATGCGCAGAGCACGCTCGTTAGCTTCGTCAGCAGTCTGTTGTGCTTTTTGAGCAGCAGCCAGAGCTTCATCAGCTTTACGGTAAGCTTCGTCTGCACGAGCCTGGGAGCGAGCTGCTGCGTCTTCGGTAGCAGTCAGACGTGCTTCGGTTTCTTTCGATGCGCTGCTGCAACCGGTAGCCAGAACTGCGGCCAGAGCCAGAGCAGAGAATTTCAGAACGTTGTTCATCGTGTTCCCCTTCAAGGACTTTCTATTAAGTAGCTGTCTCCTCAGAGTGAGGAAATAGCCGGCGTACATACTACCCATTACTTGTAGTAAGTAAACTGACGTGAAGCAAGAAGCCAAAAAAATTGTAGGCGTTGATTCTTTTTCGAGCAACTTTTAACTGCACGGTCTAACAAATATCCAGCTACAACCCCCGTACAGAGCGAGTTTGCCAGAGAAAGTTCCGCGCTCATGCGACTGTTTTGCAGTCTTCTCTAAAGTCCGCGTATATGCGTTCGTCTACACTTTTGTACGGATTTTGCGTAGCGCCTCTCATAATCTTTATCCATGTTGAGGTGACTTTAAAAGGGCATGCACGTCTTAAGTCTCAACATCCGGCAATGTTCAGGCTGTCGACCTGTAAAGAGCATCGGTCGCGCCGCCTCTACGTAACCCGGAGCAGCACCCGTTGACCTGCGCGATGACGAGCGTACCTTGAGCAAAACCGCCAATGGTGCCTACTATTTCATATGTGCCCGGTTGTGCGAGATGTGCAGCTTTTTCGGTGTCCATTCAGGCACTGGGTGGCGTAGATGTTCCTTCGCCGGAAAAACATCGGTAAGGTAGGGGTCAGAATTCAAGACCCGCGAGGAGTAGTGATGAGCGAGGCGTTGTCCATCCAACATGACCAGGCTGGTCATCAGTTCGAGACCACTGTGGACGGTCATCGTGCCTACCTGACCTACATGGATCTGGGAAAACAGACTCTGGATATCTATCGCACGTTTGTGCCCAACGCGCTGCGTGGTCGCGGCATCGCTGCAGCCCTCACCGAGAAGGCCCTGCAGTACGCCGATGAAATGGGCTACACCGTGATTCCATCGTGCTCTTACGTTGAGCGGTACATGGAGCGTCACCAGCGTCATGCTGCAAAGCTGAGCCAGTAATCAGCTGCTGAAAGCGAACATAAAAAAACGCCGGGTCAAGCCCGGCGTTTTTGTGTGCAGCGAACAGTAATCAGGCGCGAGTACGTTTCGGCAACACGTCCTTGAGCTTGGCATGCATGCTGCGCAATGTGTTTTCGGTGGCGGACCAATCAATGCAGGCATCCGTGACTGACACGCCATATTGCAGGTCGGCGAGGTCTTTCGGAATGGCCTGGCAACCCCAGTTCAAATGACTCTCGACCATCAGGCCAATGATCGACTGGTTGCCCTCAAGGATCTGGTTGGCGACGTTTTCCATCACCAGCGGTTGCAGGGCCGGGTCCTTGTTGGAGTTGGCGTGGCTGCAATCGACCATGATGTTCGGTTTGATCTTCGCCTTGTTCAGCGCTTGCTCACACAACGCGACACTCACCGAATCATAATTGGGCTTGCCGTTGCCACCGCGCAATACCACGTGACCGTAAGCATTGCCCTTGGTGGTGACGATCGACACGCCACCTTCCTGGTTGATGCCGAGGAAACGGTGCGGGCTTGAAACCGACTGCAGCGCATTGATCGCTACGGTCAGGCCGCCGTCAGTACCGTTCTTGAAGCCGACCGCCGAAGACAGGCCGGAAGCCATTTCACGGTGAGTCTGGGATTCGGTGGTGCGCGCGCCGATGGCCGACCAGCTGATCAGGTCCTGCAAATATTGCGGGGAGATCGGGTCCAATGCTTCGGTCGCGGTTGGCAGGCCCATTTCGGCCAGGTCCAACAGCAACTGACGACCGATGTGCAGACCGTCCTGAATCTTGAACGAGTCGTCCAGGTACGGATCGTTGATCAAGCCCTTCCAGCCAACGGTGGTGCGTGGCTTCTCGAAATACACGCGCATGACCAGATACAAGGTATCGGACACTTCCGCAGCAAGCACCTTCAGGCGCTCGGCGTATTCGTGGGCAGCCTTGATGTCGTGGATCGAGCAGGGCCCGATGACAACGAACAGGCGGTGGTCGGTGCCATCAAGAATGTTGCGAATGACCTCACGACCCTTGGTGACGGTGCGCAGGGCGGCGTCGCTCAGGGGGATGTCACGCTTGAGCTGATCAGGAGTAATCAGCGTCTCGTTGGAAGCGACGTTTAGGTCGTTGATCGGTAAATCAGCCATCGTTTACTCGTCAGGTCACGGGTGCCGGCCGCCAGCGAACCCGCGCGGCGGAGCACAGCAAATTTAAGCGCGTCGGGGTGCCGAACCTTAGCGCGTTACACCGTGGCTCGACAATGGGCAGACACGGGTTTAATCCAGCACAGGCTGTGCAAAAGCCTTGCGAACCGTGTCATGGGAGAACTCGTCGGCGTGCTCGCGGACCCATTCGAGGGCGAGGGCCTGGATATCCTGCAGATCGTTGTGCGTGTCGTGCATGCGGCAATAATGTTCGATCTGGCAGACCTGTTCGCCCATTCGCGCGCTGAACAGGGTCTGTTCATCAACAAAAGCGATGCCCACCAGATAGCCGCGCTTGCGGCGCAGGCACCAGGCAACATAGCCGGGATAGCGCGCGTCGGGATTCAACGTCGGCATGCGCACTTCCAATGCAGTCCCGTGCCGCCATGCACGGTGGTAATTGCAAGCCATGCCCCCGAGGCTGATAGTGTGCAGCCGTTGCCTGGAAATACACTCGGGTGTGAGCAACGTGAGTTCAACAGGCACATCGTCAGGATGAGGAATGAAACGTCCCATGAACACGGACTCCCTGTGTCGGCCATCTGACATTATTTCCCCCAGTATAGTGGTCGAATTGGAATTGACTGATTTCGACGCCGACCAACGGCTGCTGGCGATGAGTGGTGTTTCGCTGGTGATTTTCACCAGCGTGGGCTGCGCCAGTTGTCGCTACGCACGTGCACAACTGCCGGGATTCGAACTGAATGTCGACCAAGTGTGCTGGATTGATGCCGGGGACAACGGCGGGGTGGTCGAGCGTTATCGGGTTTTTCATTTGCCCGCGCTCTATGTCGTGCGCGATGGTGAATTTTTTGGAGCAGTGCAATCGCTTTTGACTGCCACCGAGCTTAATGAAGCGGTGCGTCAGGCGTTGCTCGGAACAGCGGAGGAGTTGCCATGACGGGTGCAATTGCCAGGCCGAGAGTCGCAATCATCGGCACCGGTGCAATCGGTGGTTTTTACGGGGTGATGCTGGCGCGTGCCGGTTTCGATGTGCATTTTTTGTTGCGCAGCGAATTTTCCGCGGTGGCCGAACGCGGGCTGCACGTTGACAGTGCCGTGCACGGTGCGCTGACATTGAACCCGGTGCAGGCTTACTCTTCGGCGCAAGACATGCCGCCCTGCGACTGGCTGCTGGTCGGCGCAAAAACCACCAGCAATGCTGACCTCGCTCCGGCGCTGATTGCGGCGGCGGCGCCGAACGCCAAGGTGTTGCTGCTGCAAAATGGTCTGGACGTCGAAGACAGCCTCCGCCCGTTGCTGCCCGATTCGCTGCACATCCTTGGCGGGCTATGCCTCGTCTGCGTCCATCGCACCGAACCGGGCGCGATCACCCATCAGGCGCTGGGCACGGTCAATGTCGGCTACCACAGTGGCCCGGCCGCAGACGAACCGGCGCGCATGGCAATAGTCGAAGAGGGCGCGGGGTTGTTCCGCAGCGCCGGCATCGAATCCCAGGCCATGCCGAATCTGCACCAGGCGCGCTGGCAAAAACTGGTCTGGAATATTCCCTACAACGGACTTTCCGTACTACTTGGCGCGGGCACCACGCAGTTGATGGCCGATGCCGACAGTCGCGAACTGATCAAGGCGCTGATGGCGGAAGTGGTGCTGGGCGCCGAAGCCTGCGGTCACACTATGCCGGCAGGTTGCGCCGATTATCTGTTCACGATGACCGAAAAACTGCCGGATTACTGGCCAAGCATGTACCACGATTTCCTGCACAAGCGCCCGCTGGAACTGGCGGCGATCTACGCGAGGCCGTTGGCAGCAGCCAAAGCGGCAGGCTGCGAATTGCCGCGAATCGAAGCGCTGTATCGTGGTCTGAGTTTTATTGATCGACGTAATACCTGAGTCGATCAAAACGAGGGGAGAGGCATGGCAAAGACGATTGACGACAAACTGGTGCTGGCGATTTCTTCGAGCGCTTTGTTCGATCTCGGCGAAAGCCACAAGGTGTACCTGACGAGTGGCGTCGAGGCGTATCGGCAATATCAGATCGAGCACGAAGACGAAATCCTCGAGCCCGGCGATGCATTTCCGCTGGTGGAGAAACTCCTTAACCTCAATAACAGTCTGGGTCGCGCCCGGGTCGAAGTGATTCTGGTCTCGCGCAACAGTGCCGATACCGGGCTGCGGGTGTTCAATTCGATCCACCATTACGGCCTGGCGATTTCCCGCGCCGCATTCGTCGGCGGACGCAGTCCTTATCCGTACCTCAAAGCGTTCGGCTGCGACCTGTTTCTCTCCACCCACGCTCAAGATGTGCGCAGTGCGCTGGATGCCGGATTCGCGGCGGCAACGATTCTGTCGGGCGGCGCGAGTCGCGCCGCAAGTGATGAATTGCGTATCGCCTTCGACGGTGATGCGGTGCTGTTTTCCGACGAGTCGGAGCGGGTCTACCAGGCCAGCGGTCTTGAAGCTTTTCAGGCCAGCGAGCGTGAATCCGCGCGCGAGCCATTGCGCGGCGGGCCCTTCAAAGGCTTTTTGGCGGCGCTCAACCTGTTGCAGCGCGAGTTCCCGGATGACGCGTGTCCGATTCGCACGGCGTTAGTCACGGCGCGCTCTGCACCGTCCCATGAGCGGGTGATTCGCACGTTGCGTGAATGGGATATTCGTCTGGATGAATCTTTATTTCTGGGTGGCCTGACCAAGTCGGCGTTTCTTGAAGCCTTTGCCGCCGACGTGTTTTTCGACGACCAAGCCGGCCATTGCGAGCTGGCGCGCGAGGTAGTGGCCACCGGTCATGTGCCACACGGCATCAGCAACGAGCAGAAAGTTTAAGCCTGTGCTTCAACGCGTTACGCGGGCCGTCGTACTCGCCAAGGCACTGCTAAGCTGAATCAATCTCCGCCATGTAGGCACTCGAGGAGGTCATATGATTCGGTCGATGCTGTATGCCACTGACCTCGGCCTGTATGCGCCATTGGTGATGCAGCACGCTTTGACGCTGGCCCGGACATTCAACGCCGACCTGTATGTGGTGCACGCGGTCGAGCCCATGGGGTTGTTTGCGGAATCCGTTTTGCAGAGCTATCTCGATGAGCAGGCGCTCAACGATTTTCACCGGGAGGGGCTGAGCACGGTCATCGCCAGCATCGAGCAGCGGGTACTCGACAGTTTTCGCGAAGAGTTCGGTGAGGAAGACGAGCTGGAGCGGATTCGGGCAGTGCGAGTGCTGCAGGGCGATCCGTCGCAGGTGATTCTCGACCAGGTACAGAAACTCTCTGTTGACCTGCTGATCGTAGGGAGTCACAGCCACGGGACGGGCGCGGAAACCCCTTTGGGCAGAACAGCGGCGAGGGTATTGCAACTGGCCCGGGTGCCAGTCTACCTGGTGCCACTGGTGGAGCGTCGACGGCAAGGGGATCGTTGATCGCCGGGCTCGCAAAATAGTAGCGTTCTGATAAAAAGTTCTAGATTTATTCTTCAAACCATTAATATAGTTATATACCGTCGCTGATGCCCGTGGCGTCTACCTTGCTTTGAGGGATTCATATGAAGCTTCAACAACTGCGCTACATCTGGGAAGTGGCGCACCACGACCTCAACGTCTCCGCTACCGCCCAGAGCCTTTACACCTCTCAGCCGGGCATCAGCAAGCAGATCCGTCTGCTGGAAGACGAATTGGGCGTCGAGGTTTTTGCTCGCAGCGGCAAGCACCTGACCCGCGTCACCCCGGCCGGCGAACGCATCATCACCACCGCCGGCGAGATTCTGCGCAAGGTAGAAAGCATCAAGCAGATCGCTCAGGAGTTCTCCAACGAGAAAAAGGGCACTTTGTCGATCGCGACAACGCACACCCAGGCCCGTTACGCCCTGCCGCCGGTGATCAGCAATTTCATCAAGCAATACCCGGACGTTGCCCTGCACATGCATCAGGGTTCACCGATGCAGATCGCTGAAATGGCCGCTGACGGCACCGTCGATTTCGCCATTGCCACCGAAGCGCTCGAACTGTTCGGTGATCTGGTGATGATGCCGTGCTATCGCTGGAACCGCTGCGTGGTTGTGCCGCAGGGCCATCCGCTGACCAAGGTGTCAAAGCTGACGCTGGAAGCCTTGGCCGAATACCCGATCGTGACCTACGTGTTCGGGTTCACCGGCCGTTCCAAACTCGACGAAGCCTTCAGCCATCGCGGCTTGACCCCTAAAGTGGTGTTCACCGCTGCCGATGCCGACGTGATCAAGACTTACGTGCGCCTGGGTCTGGGCGTGGGTATCGTGGCGAAAATGGCAGTCGATACCAAACTGGATAACGACCTGGTGGTACTCGACGCCAGTGAATTGTTCGAATCCAGCGTGACTAAAATCGGCTTCCGCCGCGGCACCTTCCTGCGCGGTTTCATGTGCGATTTCATCGAGAAATTCGCGCCGCACCTCACGCGCGAAGTCATGGCCAAAGCCATTCAATGTCATAACAAGCAGGAACTGGAAGAGCTGTTCGCCGGCGTCGAACTGCCGGTTCATTGATCTCGGCTTAAATGACCTCGGTAACAGCAAACTGTTGCCGAGCGCCCGCCACCAGAATGTCTACTTCATCCCCCTCGAACTTGCCCAGCAGGCTTTTGCCCAGCGGTGAGCGAGGCGTTATGACAATAATCAGCTGTCCAACCAGATCGACCTTCAAGCCTGCCGCGTCGGGGGCGAGAAACAGCCACTGTTCGCGACCGTTGTCATCTTCGAGACCCAGCAGGGCGCCGACTTCTATGCCACGCTTTTCGTCATACGCGCGCAGGGGCAAATTCTGACACAGGGTCAGTGACTGGCGAATTTCCTCAACGCGCCGGGCTTGGCCGGCGGCGAGGTACGACGCTTCGAGCCCCAAGGTGTCGTACTTGTTTTCGGCAATGTTTTCTTCGTGCGTTGCGGTTTCGTAAGCGGTTTGCGCAGCACGTTCGGCGATGTCGAGATCGATGCGCAGCTTGTCGATGATCAGTTGGTGGACAGCGTGCTTATTCATGTTCAGTCGCAGAACTGCAAGACGTTGGCGCGGCTTTTCTCGCTCGGCGCGTTCTGGTCCTGTTGCAGCCAGAACTGACACTTGGCGTTCGACAGATTGCGCTTGCTGCTGCGGGCCTGTTCGACCATTTGCTGTTGCTCGTTGTTGCGCAGGTTCTCCTGATATTGCTCGAACATCGGCGTTTGCGCTTCGGCTTCCGGCGCAGGTTGCGCTACAGGCGGGTTGGCCAGTTGCTGCACGGCCTGAGCCACTGGCGCCAGTTGCTCACTGAACAAGAGGCGTGAGGCAAGCCAGCAGGTCAGGGCAATCGCCAGGAACCCCAGCCATAAACCGAGGGCAATGCTGCCGGTCAATTGCAGCGTACTGAGCTGCACCGGCATGCGGCGACGGGGGTGGGAACGGTAGGGCATGGCTGCCTCCTGGCGGATGATCGCGGGCGAGTGGCGATTGTCGCATGAAGATTAATCGCCGTCGGCTCTTCTGTGCGAAGCCATTTATGCGGACAATCGGAATGTGGACAATCGGCGCCTTTGCCAACGGGAGCCTGGAATGCCTGAACTGAACACCCGCTGGGATATTTTTTGCACCGTGGTGGATAACTTCGGCGACATCGGCGTGACCTGGCGCCTGGCCCGGCAACTGGTGGCCGAGCACTCGGTGGCGGTGCGTTTATGGGTGGATGACTTGCGTGCTTTCGAGCGACTTTGCCCGCAGATCGACATCGGTCTGAGCCAGCAATGGCAGGAAGGTGTCGAGGTGCGTCACTGGCCAGAAGAATGGCCAGCCGCCGACGCTGCCGATGTGGTGATTGCCGCGTTTGCCTGCCAATTGCCCGGCGCCTACATGGATGCCATGGCGCAGCGGCAACAACCACCGCTATGGATGAATCTCGATTATTTAAGTGCTGAAAGCTGGGTGGTCGGCTGCCACGGCTTGCCTTCAGTGAAATATCAGAATGTGCAGAAGTTTTTCTTCTTCCCGGGTTTTCAGCCGGGTACGGGCGGTTTGCTGCGGGAAAAGAATCTGCTGGAACGGCGTCGGCAATTTCAGCAAGACGCCGAGGCGCAGCGAAATTTCCTGCAAAGTCTCGGCATCAATCGTGCTCAGGGCGCGCAGCTGATATCGCTGTTCGCCTACGAGAATAAAGGCCTGGCCAGTTGGCTCGACACCATGGCCAGCGATTCCACGCCTACGCACCTGCTGGTCCCGGAAGGTCGGATTGTCGCGGATGTCGAGGGTTGGCTCGGATTGAAATACCTGCAGGCCGGCGCGATCCATGTGCGAAATGCCCTGACCGTGCAAATCCTGCCGTTTGTCCGGCAGGACCAATACGACAGGTTGCTCTGGAGCTGCGATTTCAACGCGGTGCGTGGCGAAGATTCATTTGTCCGCGCGCAATGGGCGGGCCGACCGCTGCTCTGGCACATCTATCGGCAGGATGAAGACATTCACCTCGACAAGCTTGAAGCCTTCATCGAGCTCTACACAAAGGGCCTGACCGACCCCGCACGCGAAGCGATGAGCGGTCTATGGCGCGCATGGAATGCCGATGAAGCAATGGCCGACCACTGGCAGTCGATGCGCAAACACTGGCCGGAACTGCAGGAACACGCCGAGGCGTGGTGTCTGGAACAGGGCTTGCAGGCGGATCTTGCCGCGGCGCTGGTACAGTTTTATGTAAATTGGATATGATACGCGGCCTAGATTTTTGTAAATCCCATCCAAATTCGGATATTCGCAATGAAAACTGGTAAAGAACTGAAACCCGGTACCGTGATCCGTCTCGAAAACGATCCTTGGCTGGTTCAGAAAGCTGAATTCACCAAGTCTGGTCGTAACAGCGCGATCATGAAGACCAAGCTGAAAAACCTGCTGACCGGTTACAAGACCGAGATCGTTTACAGCGCTGACGACAAACTGGACGACGTGATCCTCGACCGCAAAGAAGCGACCCTGTCCTTCATCAGCGGCGACACTTACACGTTCATGGACACCACTGACTACACCATGTACGAGCTGAACGCTGAAGACATCGAAGCCGTTCTGCCTTTCGTTGAAGAAGGCATGACCGATGTTTGCGAAGCGATCTTCTTCGAAGAGCGTCTGGTTTCCGTAGAGCTGCCGACCACTATCGTGCGCGTAGTTGACTACACCGAAGGTTCCGCTCGCGGTGACACTTCCGGCAAGGTAATGAAGCCTGCCAAGCTGAGCAACGGTACAGAGCTGCAAGTTGCTGACTTCATCGAAATCGGTGACAAAATCGAAATCGATACCCGCGAAGGCGGTTCCTACAAAGGCCGTGCCAAATAAGCACAGCTTCAGGAATGAAAGAGCCCGACCATTGAGTCGGGCTTTTTTGTGTGTGTAGTTTCAGATTCAACGGCCAACACTGTGGGAGCGAGCCTGCTCGCGAAGGCGATTTAAGCTTCAACGTTTGTGTCGACTGATACACCGCCATCGCGAGCAGGCTCGCTCCCACCATTGGATCATGCGTTATTTCTTCAGGTGTTGTTTCAATTCCTCGGACGCCTGCAGCATCGCCGAACGCACCGCAGGCACCTGACTCACCACGTTCAACAAACCGTAATCGTGAATCATGCCGTTGTAGCGCACCGCGGTAACCGGCACACCCGCTTCATCGAGTTTGCGAGCATAGGCTTCACCTTCGTCGCGCAGCACATCCGCACTGGCGGTCTGTACCAGCGCTGGGGGCAGGCCCTTGAGTTGCGCGGTGGTCGCTCGCAGTGGCGAAGCATAGATCTCGTTACGCTGCTTGGCGTCGGTGGTGTAGTTGTCCCAGAACCACTTCATCATGTTTCGGGTGAGGAAGTGCCCCTCGGCAAACTGCTGGTAAGACGCCGTGTCAAAATTTGCATCGGTCACTGGCCACAGCAACACCTGGAATTTGATAGCCGGCGTGCCCTTGTCTTTGGCCATCAGCGCAACGACTGCCGCCATGTTGCCGCCGACGCTGTTACCGGCCACGGCCAATCGTTTGCCGTCGACGTTGATTTCCTTGCCGTGCTCGGCCACCCATTTCGTCGCGGCGTAAGCCTGGTTGATGGCTACGGGGTAATGCGCTTCCGGCGAAGGGGTGTAGTTGACGAACACCGCCGCCGCGCCCGAACCGACCACCAGATCGCGAACCAGCCGCTCGTGGGTCGGGAAATCTCCCAGCACCCAACCGCCGCCGTGGAAAAACATGAACACCGGCAGCTCGCCTTTGACTCCGGCCGGCCGGACGATAGTCAGGCTGAGCGGTTGGCCATTGACCTGGATGGTTTTCTCGCTGACATCGGCTTTTGGCAGCGTCAGTTTCACCCCGGCCTGCGCACCCACCAGGACAGCGCGGGCCTCGTTCGGGGTGAGCTGTTCAATCGGTTTGCCGGTGCCGGCATTCAACACATCGAGGAACGCCTGGGTGTTGTGTTCAACGCCGTCGCCCGCAATCGCGCTGTGGATGGACAGGGCGAGGAGGGTACCGGTCAAGACTTTGCTGAAAGTGTTCATGTGGGTTTCCTGTTCGGCCTTGGTTCAGGGATCAGACAGTGACGTGCAGGCGCACATCGACGTTGCCACGGGTGGCGTTGGAGTACGGGCAAACCTGGTGAGCGGCGTCGACCAGCGACTGCGCGTCGGCTTGTTCAAGACCTGGCAGGCTGATGTGCAGATCGATGTCCAGACCAAAACCGCCGGGGATCTGACCGATGCCGACATGGGCCGTGATCGCGGCGTCGTTCGGGATGCTGCGTTTGGTCTGGCTGGCAACGAATTTCAGCGCGCCGATGAAGCAGGCCGAGTAACCGGCAGCGAACAGTTGTTCCGGGTTGGTTGCTGCGCCACCGGCACCACCGAGTTCTTTCGGGGTGGCGAGTTTGACGTCGAGGATGTTGTCGCTGGAAACCGCACGACCGTCACGGCCGCCAGTGGAGGTTGCGATTGCGGTGTAGAGAGTTTGCATGGTGTCAGCCTCGTTCTATCTGAGTTTTTTCGCGCTAAATGTTTGCGCGCTAAGTAAGTGCGAGATGAATGTATCGCGCAAATATTTAGCGCGCAAGATAAATTTTGGAAATTCTTCCGTCAGCGAAATGGCGTAAAAGCGAATTCCGGTGAAATTACTGAGCTAGAGCGATCGAGGGGGCAGGGTGACGTGCGAATTATTTTTTAAACGACTCGGGTTGTAGGAGCAAGCTTGCTCGCGATGGCAGTGTGTCAGTCAGCAAAAAAGGTGAATGACGTACCGCTATCGCGAGCAAGCTTGCTCCTACGGATTAATGTTGTTTGGGAATTAGAGGCTGTCTTGCAAATGGCTGCGCAATGCTTGCAGCTCGGCCTGAAGGTTCTGCAGCCGTTCCAGCGACATTCCGCTGGCACCGAGGATGCACTGCGGAATGCCGCGAGCCTTGTCACGCAGCGCGCGGCCCTGTTCGGTCAGTTCAACGATCACCACACGCTCATCCTCACGGCTGCGCGTACGGCTCAGCAATCCTTCCACTTCCAGGCGTTTCAGCAAGGGCGTCAGCGAGCCCGGGTCAGTCAACAGCCGTGTGCTGATTTCTCCCACGGTCAAACCGTCCTGTTCCCACAACACCATCATCGCCAGGTACTGCGGATATGTCAGTCCCAGAGCCTGCAGCAGCGGCTTGTAGACCTTGGTCATCAGCAGCGAAGTCGAGTGCAGGGCGAAGCAGGCCTGATTGTCCAGCAGCAGGTCGTCGCAGTTATCCGGGGTGTTGCGCTTGGTCGTCATTTCAAAGCCTTGATCAGTGATCGTCATGAATCTAGCGGGCGAATCTTTAATGCGCCAGATAATTCTGACCTAGTGCCGGTCCAGCGTGGTTTTCAGCGCAAGGTCCCACGGTGGCGCCGGGCTGAAGCGGGTTTTCAGGTATTCGAGCAGCAAGCGGCTGCGCGAGTTGGGTTGCTGTTCCAGACGTAGTGCGTAAATCCCGGTGGTCTCTGCGGGCGGCAAACCTTTTTCGCAAAACAGCGGCAGCAGTTCGCCCCTCAGCAGGCATTCGCTGGTCAGCCAGGTGGGTAAATGGGCGATTCCCAGCCCGGCCAACGCACCGCACAGCAACGCTTCGGCATTGTTAGCGCTCATGCGGATACGGCCAGGGCGATGCAAGTGCATCTGTCCGTCGCGTTCGAACCGCCAGGCGAACGGTGGAGCGAGGCCATCCCAATCGAGGCCATCGTGCTCCGTCAATTGCGCCGGATCGCTCGGCACCCCGCGCCGCTGCAGGTAATCGGGACTGGCGCAGGCAACGCGCACCATGCTCGCCAAGGGCGTCGCCACCAGCCGGGTGTCGGCCATTTGCCCGGCGCGCAGCACCAGATCGACCTTGCCCAGATTCAAGCCCTGCATGTCGACAAAGCTCTCGATCAGATGCAACTGCACGTCGAGGCCGGGATAAAGCATCAAGAAATCGGCGATCACTGGCGCCAGGTGCCGTCGCCCGAAACCAGCTGGTGCATCCAGCCGGATCAGGCCCTCCGGCGCACTGCTCAACGACACTGCTTCGGCACGGGCGAGCTGCAACTCGGCGACGATCCGCCGTGCCCGCTCGGCGAATGCCAGCCCGGCCGGCGTGGCGCGCACGGCGTGGGTGCTGCGGATGAACAATTGGCTGCCGACGGCGTTTTCCAGACTATCGATACGTCGCGCTACGGCTGAGGGTGTCATAGGATGGCGCCGGGAAGCGGCGGAAAAGCTGCCGGTCTCCAGTACGTCGAGAAACAGGCCTAACTGGTCGGTTAGCTGATTGGGATTCATGGTGTCATGTGCTTGTGCGAGATTGGCATAGCCATTGTGCGTTGCTATGCGTTTCCGCACCAGACTCGACTGCGTAGCATGGGAAGCCTGCTAACGAAGGGAACAAGTCGTGATCGAGCTTTTGATGTATCTGGTATTTGGCGCCGCCCTGGGAACCCTCGGCGGACTATTTGGCATCGGCGGCGGTTTGATTGCCATTCCGTTGCTGGGCGTTTTGTTCGGCCTTGATCAGCAAATAGCCCAAGGCACCGCATTGGTGATGGTCGTACCAAACGTGATGCTGGCGCTGTGGCGTTATCACCAGCGCAACAAGATCGAACTGCGCAACGCCTTGCCGCTGGCGTTGACGGGGTTCATTTTCGCCTGGCTAGGTTCGATCTGGGCAGTGGGCATTGATGCGCAAACCATGCGAGCGGGATTCGTCGCGTTCCTGGTCGTGCTGTCGGCTTACAACCTGGTGCGGATGTTCACCGGCAACGCACCGGCTTCTGCGCAAATGCGTTATTCATGGCCATGGCTGGGCGCGCTCGGCGCGGCATCCGGAATCATGGGCGGGTTGTTCGGCGTAGGTGCGGCAGTGGTCGCGACGCCGGTGCTCACCAGTGTTTTTGGCATGACTCAGGTGGTGGCCCAAGGCTTGTCGCTGGCACTGGCATTGCCAAGTACAGGCGTCACGCTCGTCACCTATGCAGCGCATCATCAGGTTGACTGGATGATTGGCTTGCCTCTGGCTGTCGGCGGTCTGTTGAGTATCAGTTGGGGTGTGAAAATCGCCCACGCTCTGCCGGAGCGGCTGTTGCGTGGGCTGTTCTGCGGTTTTCTGGTGCTGTGCGCGGTGATGCTCGCCTTTAAAGTTTGAAGCCTTCAACGATGTGCTCGGCCAGGCATTCGGTGATCGGCGAAGGATTGTGCAGGTTACGCAGCAACATGATGCTGGCCTCTGGCAATATCGGCAGGTCCTCAGCCTCGCCGAGAATGCGCAAGTCCGGCGTGATCAGGCTTTCCAGCTGCGCGGTAACCGCCAGCCCGGCACTGACCACCGCCATGATTGCCGACAGGCTGGAGCTGTTGTAGGCCACGCGGTAGTCGCGGCCCATCGCGTCCAGCGCGTTGCATGCCCATAGCCGGCAGAAGCAGTCGCTGTTGAACATCGCCAGCGGCAACGGCGTCTGTTCGTGGGCACTGAAGCACTGCGCTTCGGCCCAGACAAACCGCTCCTTGCGCAACAACTGGCCGATCTCGTTGCCCGGCTCGCGAGTGACGATCGACAGGTCGAGGTCCTGACGCAGCAGCAATTGTTTTGATGATTCGCAATGCACTTCGATCTGGATCAGCGGATAGGACTGGGCAAACCGCCGCAAAATCCCTGGCAGAAAACGCATCACGTAATCGTCCGGCGTCCCGATGCGGACGGTGCCAACCATGTGCGGCTCGCGCAGTGTGTTGAACACCTCGCTGTGCAATTTGAGAATGCGCCGCGCGTACCCCAGCAGCACCTGACCTTCGGCCGTCAGGCGCACCTGACGCCCGTCGCGCTGGAACAACTGGCGCTGCAACACATCCTCTTCCAGCCGTTTCATCTGCATGCTCACGGCAGATTGCGTGCGGTTGACCAACTCGCCGGCGCGGGTGAAACCACCTTGGTCGGCGATGGCGACAAAGGTGCGCAGCACGTCGGTGTCGATACTCGGGTAGGCGGACATGCATCAATCTCCGAGATGTGTTGCATCAGAAACATTCGTTGGATTGATCTTAAGCCCGGCGCGACACTTGAGCCATCCCAAACGGAGGGCAACAAGATGAAAGGTCAAAAAGGTTATGTCGAAGTAGAGAAACATTCCGTCCACGTCGTGTCGGCTCTGCTGCACAAGATCAGCCGCTGGTACGAATTGCACCGTGAACGCGAGCTGCTGGCGAGCATGAGCGATGAAGCGCTGAAGGACATCGGAATCAGTCGGGCGGACGTCGAACATGAAGCCATCCGCCCATTCTGGGATGACCCGATGCACAAATGAATCATCCATCACTACACACACCGTCTCCCGTTGAGGTAGGTTGCGAGCAGACAAGGAGATGCTCATGCCCGCAACACTGTCCTTATCCCTTAAACAGGCTCGGCGTCTGGCGCTGGCTGCCCAAGGATTCCACGGGCGCCAGCCGCCAGCGACGATCAAAGCGCTTCAGCTCAATCGCCTGATCGAACGACTGGGCATTCTGCAGATCGATTCGGTCAACGCGTTGGTGCGGTCGCACTACCTTCCCTTGTTTTCTCGCCTCGGTAATTATTCGCCCGACCTGCTCGACCAGGCCGCCTGGAGTTCGGGCCGACGACGCACGCTGTTCGAATATTGGGGCCATGAAGCGTCGTTGCTGCCGCTGTCGATGTACCCGTTGATGCGCTGGCGCATGCAACGTGCGGCGCGTGGTGAAGGGCTCTATCAGCAACTGGCGAGGTTCGGTCGGGAGCAGCAGGACACGATCCGCCGGGTGCTGGCCTCGGTCGAGCAACTCGGCGCGCTGGGTGCCGGCAGCCTGTCGACGCGGCAGGAGCGGGCCGGACCGTGGTGGGACTGGAGCGCCGAGAAGCATGCCCTCGAGTGGTTGTTCGCCGCCGGTGAAGTCAGCGTCGCTGGGCGGCGCGGGTTCGAGCGTCTTTATGATTTGCCGGAGCGGGTGATTCCGGCAGCGACACTTCAGCAGCCGCTGCTCACTGAGGCCGAGGCACAGCGCGGGCTGTTGCAGCATGCGGCCAGCGCCTTGGGTGTCGCGACGGATAAAGACCTGCGTGATTACTTCCGTCTCAACCCTGGCGATTCGCGTCTGCGCCTGGCGGAATTGGTGGAGGCGGGCGCGTTGCAGGTGTGCGAAGTGCAGGGCTGGCGGCAACCGGCTTATTGCCAGCCCGAGCCCACGTTGCCGCGCAAGGTTGAAGCGAGCGCGTTGTTGTCGCCGTTTGATTCGCTGATCTGGGAGCGCAGTCGCACCGAGCGTTTATTCGATTTTCGTTATCGGCTGGAGATTTACACGCCTCAGGCGAAGCGCATTTACGGCTATTACGTATTGCCGTTTTTGCACAATGAGCGGATTGCCGCGCGGGTCGATTTACGCGCTGAGCGGGCGCTTGGGCGATTGGCGGTGCATGCGGTGCACGAGGAAGAGCCGGGGCTGGATGACGCGGGAATGCTGGCGCTGGCGATGAATTTGCAGAGGATGGCGGATTGGCTAGGGCTTGAGCGGGTGCAGTTGAATTGTCAGCGGGTGAGTGCGGGGCGGTTACGGGTGGCGTTGGCTCAAATCGGTGTCGACTGATCTGGCTTCATCGCCAGCAGGCTGGCTCCCACAGTGGAACTGCGCCGAACACAAAATTCATATAGAGGCTAGCTCCGCACCAGGTCTGTGGCGAACACAAAACCATGTGGGAGCTAGCCTGCTAGCGATAGGTGCGACGCGGTCTAACGGCGGACTTGCTTCAAGGTCTCGGCTATCAAAAACGCCAGCTCCAGCGACTGATCGGCATTCATGCGCGGGTCGCAATGGGTGTGGTAGCGATCCGACAACCCGTCCTCGGTAATGGGCCGCGCCCCGCCAATGCACTCGGTCACATTCTGCCCGGTCATCTCGATATGGATGCCTCCGGCGTAGGTGCCTTCCGCCTGATGGACCTGGAAGAACTGTTTCACCTCGCCAAGGATTTGCGCAAAATCACGAGTCTTGTAGCCGCTGCTGGCCTTGATGGTGTTGCCGTGCATCGGGTCGGAGCTCCACAGCACCTGCTTGCCTTCACGCTGGACCGCGCGAATCAGTTGCGGCAGATGATCGCCGACCTTATTGGCACCCATCCGCGCGATCAGGTTCAAGCGACCGGGATCGTTGTCCGGGTTGAGCACATCAATCAGCCGAATCAGGTCTTCGGGGTTCATGCTCGGGCCGACTTTCACCCCGATCGGGTTGTTCACCCCGCGCAGGAATTCAACGTGCGCGCCATCGAGCTGGCGGGTACGGTCGCCGATCCACAACATGTGCGCCGAGCAATCGTAATAATCGTTGGTCAGGCTGTCGCGGCGTACGAAGGCTTCTTCGTAGTTCAGCAGCAACGCTTCGTGGGCGGTGAAAAAACTGGTCTCACGCAACTGCGGTGAGCTGTCCATGCCGCAGGCGCGCATGAAGGCCAGGGTTTCATCGATGCGATCAGCCAGGTGACTGTATTTTTCCGCCAGCGCCGAGTTGGCGATGAAGTCCAGGTTCCACTTGTGCACCTGATGCAGGTCGGCAAAACCGCCCTGGGCAAAAGCGCGCAGCAGGTTCAGGGTCGCGGTCGACTGGTGATAGGACTGCAGCAGACGTTCCGGGTCCGGCACGCGGCTTTTTTCGTCGAAACCGATGCCATTGACGATGTCGCCGCGGTAGGCGGGCAAGGTCACGCCGTCGATGGTTTCGTCATTGGCCGAGCGCGGTTTGGCAAACTGCCCGGCCATACGTCCGACCTTGACCACCGGGCAACCGGCGGCGAAGGTCATGACGATCGCCATCTGCAGCAGCACTTTGAAGGTGTCGCGGATCTTCGCGGCGGAGAATTCCGCGAAGCTCTCGGCGCAATCACCGCCCTGCAACAGAAACGCACGGCCCTGGGTCACCTCGGCAAACTGGCGGCGCAACTCCCGCGCTTCACCGGCAAACACCAGTGGCGGATAACTGGCCAGGGTTTGCTCGACGTGCGACAAATGCGCGGCGTCGGGGTATTGAGGTTGTTGCTGGATCGGCAGGGCGCGCCAGCTGTCAGGGCTCCACGGTTGGCTCATCTTGGTCTCGGTTGTTTTACGCTCGGGCGCTCATGTTATCAGCAATTAGTGCGTGACCCGCTGCCGTCGCTTCGCCGACAATCGCGCCTTTGCCGCTGCATGTTGCGGTGTGTCGCGTTGCCCGAGCGGTGACGATCAGGAGACCCAATGACTGAGGAGCGCGTCGAGCATTTGCTCGCCGAGGTACAAGACGAGTTCGGTGTGATTCGCGTGCTGGAAGTGGCCGATTACCGTTTTCTCGAGTTCGGTGATGCCATCGAACAGAGCTGTGTGTTCACCGCCGACCCGAGCTGGCTCGAATACGATTACACCCGTGCAATGCTGATCGGCGCGTTGTGCCACGAGCAGCCGGAAAGCGCATTGTTTCTGGGTCTCGGCGCGGGCACGTTGACGCAGGCTTGCCTGAAGTTTTTGCCGCTGGAAGATGTCGAAGCCATCGAATTGCGGCCCGACGTACCGCGTCTGGCAATCGAGTATCTCGGGCTGGATGACGACCCACGGCTGTATATCCGCGTGGGCGATGCGCTGGAATTGCTGGATACCGCCGAGCCGGCCGACCTGATTTTCGTCGACCTTTACACCGACGTCGGCCCGGGTGTCGGCCATCTGGCCTGGAGCTTTCTCGAGAACTGTCAGAAACGCCTGAATCCCGGCGGCTGGCTGGTGATCAATCAATGGGCGACCGATGACGGAAAACCGCTGGGGGCGGCGCTGTTTCGTGGTTTGTATCATCGCCACTATTGGGAATTGCCGGTGAAAGAGGGCAATGTGATTCTGATCGTGCCGTCGGAGCTGGATCAGGAATTGGACCTCGACGGTTTGATGACCCGGGCCGAAGGGCTTGCACCGCGGTTGGGGTATTCATTGCAGTCGTTGATCAAGGCGATTCGCCCGGCGACTTGATGCGGCGAGGTCCTGTGGCGAGGGAGCTTGCTCCCGCTTGGCCAGGCTGGCGCTCCAGTGCGCAGCATTCACAAAATGTGCATTGGTTGCGAAGATTTTTGGGGCCGCTTCGCCCGGACGCGGATCGGCCCGGCGGGAGCAAGCTCCCTCGCC
>NZ_JMCL01000006.1 GCF_000690905.1 Pseudomonas sp. Ant30-3
TCCTCGCCGAGGTCGTAGCGGCCGCTCTCGGCGAAGCATTTGCAGGCGCCGCATGCACCGTCTCGGCAGTCCATGGGTAAATTGATGCCTTGGCGGTAGGCAGCATCAGCAATAGTCTCGCCAGCATTAGCATCGATGAAACGAGTGACGCCGTCTTCGAAGTTCAGTGCAACCTTGTGTGTCATGGCGGCACCTCAGACGTGGTATACATCGATGAACTGGCGGACGTAGTCGTTCTTCAGAACGACCTTCTTGGCCTTAATCAGCGGGCTCTCGCCGCATGTGTCGAGGGTGCAGAAGTTGGTGCCAAAGAAGTGGTCCACCGTCTTGTACCGGTAATTCAAGGTGTACCAGTTGTAGCGCAGCTTACAGAAGCCGTCGGACTGCTCGAGCAACTCCAGATTGCTGATGTTGTGGCTGGTTCGGGTGTCCGGAATGGTGGCACTGGAGCGCTCGGTCTTGATGCGGAACACCCGATCCTCTAGGCCACCGCGATTGCCGTACCAAATCAGCGAGATCTGGCTCTGCGGGTCTTCGGTCAATTGGTCGCGGTCGTCCCAGGCCGGCATCCAGAAAGTGGCGTCCGGCGCGTACATTTCCAGCCAGCTATCCCACTGCTTGTCGTCGAGGTAGCGTGCTTCGCGGTAAAGGAAATCGCGCACGGCTTCGTAGGAGATAGTCATTTACGCGCCCTCCGCATGGATCAGCCGATCCTGTTCGGCCTTGACGGCCCTGATCATCTGCTGTTGCCAGTACTTGTGCTGCATGACGAACAGGCCCTCGTCCTCGATACGCGGGCCACTCATCAGCGGGTGCAGATCAATCCCCCTAGCAATTTCGTCGGGGCCGTCGATCCAGTGCGTCGCCCCACGGGACATATCGTTCATTCCCCTGCCGGCGAAGCCCTGCTGGCAAGCGCGGAATTCTTCAAGGTCGTCCGGGGTGGCCATGCCGCTGACATTGAAGAAATCCTCGTACTGACGGACGCGGCGGGCACGCGCCTCGGCGCCCTCGCCTTTCGGCGCGATGCAGTAGATGGTGATTTCGGTTCTATCCACCGACAGCGGACGGGTGATACGCAACTGCGAGCCGAACTGGTCCATCAGGTAGAGGTTCGGGTAGAGGCAGAGGTTGCGGGAGATACCGATCATCCAGTCGGCACGGGCTTCACCAACCTCACTGGCTAAGCGATCTCGATCAGCGAACAGCGGACGGTCTGCCGGGTCGGGCCAGCGCGCCCAGATCATCTGATGGCCGTTTTCAAAGGAGTAGAAACCACCGCCACCCTTGCCCCAGCTACTGGCGCTCATGGCGCGAATATCATCGCCCGCTTCTCTCAGCTTGCGCTGCTGCTGGGTGGCGGCGTAATTCCAGTGCACAGTGCTAACGTGGTAGCCGTCGGCCCCGTTCTCGACCTGCACCTTCCAATTGCCTTCGTAAACATAGGTGCTGGAACCGCGCAGCACCTCCAGACCTTCGGGCGATTGGTCGACGACCATGTCGATGACCTTCCTCGACTCGCCGAGGAATTCTTCCAATGGGGCGACGTCCTCGCGCAGGCTGCCGAACAGAAATCCGCGGTAGGAAGCAAAGCGCGCAACTTTCTTCAGGTCGTGCGAGCCGTCACAGTCGAAGCTGTCCGGATAGCCGGCGCCCTTGGGGTCTTTGACCTTGAGCAGCTTGCCCGAATTGCTGAAGGTCCAGCCGTGGAACGAGCAGGTGTGGGTGGCCTTGTTTCCACTCCTAAAGCGACAGAGCGTGGCGCCGCGGTGACTGCAGGCATTGATGAAGGCATTGAGCTCACCATCTTTGTTGCGTGTGATGAATATCGGCTGCCGGCCCATCTGCGTGGTGTA
>NZ_JMCL01000007.1 GCF_000690905.1 Pseudomonas sp. Ant30-3
AATTCGATTTGATCGTTGCCAACCCGCCGTACATGGCCGATCCCGCCGAGCGTGCCTATCGTCATGGCGGTGGCGAGTTTGGCGAACAACTGTCTTTGCGCATCGTCGAGCAAGCCATGAATCGACTGGCTCCGGGCGGTTCTCTGGTGCTGTACACCGGGGTGGCGATGATCGACGGTCACGATCCGTTTCTCGACGCGTTAATCCCGCGCCTGGAATCACCACTGTTCGCCTGGACCTACCGTGAGCTCGACCCCGATGTATTCGGCGAAGAGCTACTGACCCCCGGCTATCAACGGGTGGAAAGGATTGCGGTGGTCGCCTTGATCGTCACCCGTATCGGCCCCGGAATCGGGGGCAGCGTTGAATCGGCAGGTGCGCCATGAGCAAAAATCTGGATGACTACAACCGCATGCGCGATTTCTCGGCGACCTCGGAACCGGCCGCCAAGCCTTCCAAGCGCAAAGCCGCGAAAGACCATGCGTTGCAATTTTGCATCCAGAAACATGACGCCTCGCGTCTGCACTATGACTTCCGATTGGAGCTCGACGGCGCGCTTAAAAGCTGGGCAGTGCCCAAAGGCCCCTCGCTGGATCCGCACGTCAAACGCTTGGCCGTGCATGTCGAGGACCATCCGCTCGACTATGCCACCTTCGAAGGCAGCATCCCTGAAGGCCATTACGGTGCCGGGGATGTGATCGTCTGGGACCGGGGCGTGTGGATTCCGCAAGAGGATCCTGCCACGGCGTATGCCAAGGGCAAGCTCAAGTTCGAGTTGCAAGGTGAGAAGCTCGGTGGTTTATGGAATCTGGTGCGTACGCACATGCCTGGCAAGCAAGAGCAATGGTTTCTGATCAAACATCAGGACAGCGCCGCCAAACCTGAAAGTGACTATGACGTGGTAGTCGCCGCGCCAGACAGCGTGCTCAGCGACCGCACCATCGTGCCGAAAAAATCGAAAACAGCAGCGGCCAAACCTAAAGCGGTGAAAAAACCGGCCGCCGTTGCGCCCAAGGCCAAGCCCACGCCATTGACCGGCGCACATAAAGCCAAGTTGCCGGACACGTTGAAACCTGAACTGGCGACCCTTGTGGAAAAAGCCCCGGGCGGCGAGTGGAGCTACGAGATCAAGTTTGACGGCTATCGCATCATGGCGCGCCTGGATCACGGTGAAGTCAAACTGTTCACGCGCAATGGCCATGACTGGACCCACAAATTGCCGAAGCAGGCCGAGGCGTTGACGGCGTTAGGCCTTGAATCGGCCTGGCTTGACGGCGAAATGGTGGTGGCCAACGAGCAAGGCGTGCCGGACTTTCAGGCACTGCAAAACGCCTTCGATTCGGGACGCAGTGGCAACATCATTTACTACCTGTTCGACATGCCGTACCTCAATGGCGTGGACCTTCGCGAAGTGCCGGTGGAGGAGCGGCGGGCGGCGCTCGCCACGGTGCTCAAGCCGAATGAGGACCCGCTGCTGCGTTTTTCCGATTCGTTTGGCGAAGAACCCGAAGCACTGCTCAACAGTGCCTGTCAGATGCAAATGGAAGGGCTGATCGGCAAGCGTCTCGGCTCGCCTTATGTGTCGCGGCGCAGCAATGACTGGATCAAGCTCAAGTGCAAACATCGGCAGGAATTCGTCGTTGTCGGGTTTACCGATCCCAAGGGATCGCGTAACGCCTTCGGCGCGTTGCTGCTGGGCCTGCATGACCGCGATAGCGGCGAACTGCGCTATGCCGGCAAGGTCGGCACCGGTTTCAATGAGTCGACCCTCAAGCGAATCTACGAACAGCTGAAACCGTTGCAGACGAAGAAACCGGCGGTGGTCAACCCGCCGACCGGCTTCGAGGCTAAAGGGGTGCACTGGCTCAAACCAACGCTGCTGGCGGAGGTCGCCTTTGCGGAAATGACCAAAGAGGGCTCGGTGCGTCACGCCGTCTTCCATGGTTTGCGCAACGACAAGCCTGCCGAAGACATCACTGAGGAGCGTCCGAAAGCCGTGAAAGCCGATCCTGCGAAAAAGCCCGCTGCTGCGGCGAAAAAGTCTTCCGCCGAAAAGCCCGCTGCTGCGGCGAAAAAGTCCGCTGCGGCAAAGAAGACCAGCACAGACAAACCCGCTGCCGCTCCCGTGAAGAAATCCGACAAGGCCGACACCGCTCCCTCACAGCTCGGGCTCGGCGGTGGCAAAGTGCGCATTACCCATCCAGACCGGGTGATAGACGCCAGCAGCGGCACCACCAAGTTGCAGCTGGCCGAGTACTACGCCAGCATTGCCGAGTGGATCCTGCCCGAGCTGAAAGATCGCCCGGTGGCGCTGGTGCGAGCCCCGGACGGGATTGCCGGCGAACTGTTTTTTCAAAAGAACGCCGAGCGCCTGGCGATCCCGGGGATCAGCACGCTGGACAAAGCGCTGACTGGTCAGCCGGTCATGCTGATCAATAATCCTGAAGCCCTGATCGGCGCGGTGCAGATGAGCACCGTCGAGCTGCATACCTGGAACGCCACCTCGGTCAACCTCGATAAACCGGACCGCTTCGTTCTCGACCTCGACCCGGACCCGGCGCTGCCGTGGAAAAGCATGGTCGAGGCGACGCAATTGACGCTCACGGTGCTGGAGGAGTTGGGGCTCAAGGCGTTTCTCAAGACCAGCGGCGGCAAGGGCATCCATTTGATGGTGCCGCTGACTCGCAAGGCCGGCTGGGATGAGGTGAAGGATTTCAGCCACGCCATCGTCACCCATATGGCAAAGCTGCTGCCAGACCGTTTTTCCGCCGTGTCCGGGCCAAAGAACCGGGTAGGGCGGATCTTCATCGATTACCTGCGCAACGGCTTGGGCGCGACCACCATTTGCGCCTACGCGGCCCGCACGCGCGAAGGCCTGCCGGTGTCCATGCCGATCTTTCGCGAAGAAGTGGCGGAGCTCAAGGGCGGCAATCAGTGGAACGTGCACAACGCCCATGAGCGTTTGGTCGAGGTCGGCAACGAGCCGTGGGCGGACTGGAAGAAAGCCAGGCAGACAATCACCGCTGAGATGCGCCGTCGGGTCGGGATGAAGAAATAGTGGGAATGGCCGCTCAGGCGTCGCGCAGCAAGTCGTTGGCGTTAAGCAATTCGTAGGCGATTTCCGGGCGCTTTTCGAGGCCGCGGCGGATGGCTGCCGGAATCGCCTGGCGGGTCTTGCGACACAGCCCCGGCATTTCGTC
The DNA here is from genome assembly GCF_000690905.1 of Pseudomonas sp. Ant30-3. Classification (GTDB taxonomy): domain Bacteria; phylum Pseudomonadota; class Gammaproteobacteria; order Pseudomonadales; family Pseudomonadaceae; genus Aquipseudomonas. The sequence continues at coordinate 3,201 of NZ_JMCL01000007.1, forward strand.
GATGGAAATGGCGATGCCGCGCATGGTACGCACTTCATTGAAACCGGGCGCGATCGCGACCCGGATCCCCAGCTGTTCAAACATGCGCTGTTGCAGCCGTTCGAGGTCGCTAAGGCTCTGCAGATTCTCCAGGCGATCGAGCAGACGCTTTTCTTCATTGCGCGTCAGCAACAGAATTCGAATGTCTGCATCCGGCTTTTCCAGCAGCGGTTCGCGCTCGCAGTTGCAAGCGCCGGGCGGGCAGGGTTGGCGGATCGAAAGCGGGGTTGTCATGAGCCCAATCATAGAGTGCTGCCCCTAGGTTTGCCCATCCCCGCTGAAGCCCATTCATCTCTCCCGAAAATGCCCAAAGCTGTAATGCCGACTCTGTAGCAGCTGGCGCAGCCTGCGTCCGACTCCGGCACGTCCGAACGCAGCCTTCGGCAGCTGCTACAGAGGCTCAGTTCAGTGGACCAACGTTGTACCCGCACAAGTCCGGAACAAAACCTGTGTACCCTGTTCCTACCCGTGCTCGCACCTTTGGCGGGCACGACGTCAGAGTGCACGGTACACATGAAGCAGTTGTTCAAGGTTATTTCGATGTTCGCCCTGGCAATCAGCCTGTTCGGATGCATCGCTGCGCCCATCGACCTGACACCAGAAACCGAGCAGTGTCTGCGCGAGCAACCGCCGATCCGCTTTCTGCTGACCTTCGACGATGGCCCCAGTGCGTCCAGTTGGTGGAATCCGACCGCAACCGTGCTCGATAGCCTGGCGCTTAATCCGCTGCAGCCCGATATCAAAGGGGTGTTTTTCGTCCAGACTCGCGCTTCCCGCGCGGGCGGCAGTGAGCAGGGGCGCGAGCTAATGGGCCGCGAGCACGCTGAGGGCCATATCCTGGGTTTGCACACCGCCACATCCGGCCACAGCAACCATCGACTGCTGAGTCCGGCAGAACTGGAAGAAACGCTCGGGTATGGCCGCGCGGACATCGCGTCAATCACCGGATCGCCGCCGAGCCTGATTCGCCCACCTTTCTGGAACTACGACAAACGCACCTTCGCAGCCTATCAACGCCATGGCCTGCATGTGCTGCTGACCGACCTGAGCGCCCATGACGGCAAAATCTGGGGTTTCAACGCCAGCCCCCGGCGACGTGCCAACATGCTGCGCCAGTTATCCGAAGTGCGCGAGCGGGTAGCGCGGGGTGAGTTGCCTGTGGTGGACGGGGTGATCCCGGTGGTCGTGACCTTCCACGACCTCAACCGTTACACCGCCCGCCACCTGCGCGAATACCTGCAGATACTGATCGACAGTGCCCGGGCCACTGGCGTGAATCTTGCCCCTAAAGCGTTTTACGATGATCACGCCGAACTGCAGCGAGCCGCCATGGCGCGCACGGTTCGCGACAGTTCAGAACCGGCGGCATTGCCGGGGATGTGGAACTGGATTTGGGGCAGTGATAGCCGTTGAGTGATTCCTGAAACAGAGAGATCGTTTGATAGCTGACGCAGCCTTCGGCAGCTGCTACAAGGGTTGGGAGGGCCGAAAAGTTCACTGGCGGGGCAACAACTCCTCAATCATCCGCAAACAATGTTTCAACCCCGGCGAACCGTCGCCCACGCGCTGGCTTAGGATGATCGGCGAGGTGGCATTGTCTTCCAGCAAAGGCGTGAAGCCGATGTCGTCGCGATGCAGCAGTTGCACCGAGGCCGGCACCAGTGTTACGCCGATCCCGGCTCCCACCAGACCAATGGCCGTTTGCAGCTCGTTGGTCCATTGCGCTACGTTGATGCTCACACCACAGGATTCGAATAAGGCGATCACATGGTCGGCATAACTCGGGCGCGGATTGCCGGGGTAGAGCACGAAAGGTTCTTTGGCCAGTTCCCGCAGGCTGATCGGGCCGGCGAGTAACGGGTGACCGGCGGGCAGGGCGGCAACCAGGCGGTCTTCGGTCAACACCGTCTGAATGATCGCCGGATCGTCGATGCGGATTCGACCGAAGCCGATATCGATGCGCCCGGCCTTCAGCGCTTGTACCTGCTGCAGCGTGGTCATTTCCGACAGCCCCAGCTCAAGCTCCAGAGGCTCACCGCTGCGCAGCCGGCGTATCAGTTCCGGCAGCACACCATATAAAGTCGATGGCGCAAAACCGATGCCCAACCAGGTTTTTTCGCCAAGACCAATGCGCCGGGTGTTGTCACACACCTTGCCCAGCTGCTCGAGCAGCGCGATGGAATGTTCATGAAAAAACCGCCCTGCATCGGTCAGCTTCAGCGGCCGTCCGCGCTCCAGCAGCAGCACACCCAGTTCATCCTCGAGTTGCTGAATCTGCCGGCTCAACGGCGGCTGAGCGATGTGCAGCAGCTCGGCGGCGCGGGTGAAGTTGAGGGTTTGAGCCAGCACCTGGAAGTAACGCAGGTGACGCAGTTCCATGGGACCTCCGAGATGAGTTTGCATACCTTAAAGGTATCAAGCCAGACCAATTCTATATTGGCCGCCCGGAAAAAGCCGTACGAGAATCGGTTCAAGAACTTTAAGAACCTGACGGGTATCGCCATGCGTGCAACAGCCATTGAATCGATCGAGACGATCATTGTCGATCTGCCGACTATCCGCCCACACAAGCTGGCGATGCACACCATGCAGAACCAGACGCTGGTGATCATTCGTGTGCGCTGCGCCGACGGCTTCGAAGGTCTCGGTGAATCGACCACTATCGGTGGCCTGGCCTATGGCAATGAAAGCCCGGAAAGCATCAAGACCAACATTGATCGACATTTTGCGCCGCTGCTGCTGGGCCAGGACGCGAGCAACATCAACGCTGCGATGTTGCGCCTGGAGCGCAGCATCCGTGGCAATACGTTTGCCAAATCCGGCATCGAAACCGCGTTGCTCGATGCGCAAGGCAAACGCCTTGGCCTGCCTGTCAGCGAACTTCTGGGCGGCCGCGTTCGCGATGCGCTGCCGGTGGCCTGGACCCTTGCTAGCGGCGACACGGCCAAGGACATCGCCGAAGCGGAGCAGATGCTCGACCTGCGCCGACATCGCATCTTCAAACTGAAAATCGGCGCCGGCGAGGTCAATCACGACCTGGCTCACGTCATCGCTATCAAAAAAGCCCTGGGCGATCGCGCCAGTGTTCGGGTCGACGTCAATCAAGCCTGGGACGAGGCGGTTGCCTTGCGCGCGTGCCGGATCCTCGGCAGCAACGGCATCGACCTGATCGAACAGCCGATCTCACGCAACAACCGCGCCGGCATGGCGCGTCTGAACCTGATGAGCCCGGCGCCCATCATGGCCGACGAATCCATCGAGTGTGTGGAGGACGCGTTCAACCTGGCGCGCGAGGGCGCAGCGTCGGTATTCGCTTTGAAGATCGCCAAGAACGGCGGCCCACGCGCCGTGCTGCGTACCGCCGCGATTGCCGAAGCTGCCGGCATTGGCCTGTATGGCGGCACCATGCTTGAAGGCGGCCTCGGCACCATGGCTTCTGCGCACGCCTTCATCACCCTGAACAAACTGGCTTGGGACACCGAGCTGTTCGGACCGTTGCTGCTGACTGAGGATGTTCTCGGCGAACCGCTGATCTACCGCGATTTCGAGCTGCACGTGCCGCAAACACCGGGCCTGGGCCTGAATCTGGATGAAGAGCGCCTGGCGTTTTTCCGTCGCGACAAGTCATCTACTGTCGTCCATCAAGTCTAAGGAGAGCATCATGCTGTTCCACGTAAAAATGACCGTGAATCTACCGGTCGACATGAATCCCGAAGCGGCCGCCAGTCTGAAGGCTGAAGAAAAAGCCCTGGCCCAGCGCCTGCAGGATCAGGGCAAGTGGCGCCATCTGTGGCGCATCGCCGGGCTTTACGCCAATTACAGCGTGTTCGATGTCGACAGCGTTCAGGAACTGCACGACCTGCTGATGCAATTGCCGCTTTACCCGTACATGGCGATCGAAGTCACCGCAATGTGCCGGCATCCTTCATCCATTCGCGAGGATGACCGCTGAACCGAGCCTGTGCAGTTCGCTACGCCAATAATTACAAGATGAGGAACCACCATGAACGTCAAGATTTCCCACACTGCCAGCGCCCAGAAGTTTCTCGAAGAGGCCAGCGGGCTGAGCAACGATGCCGGTAACCCGCGCACCAAGGCACTGATTTATCGCATCCTGCGCGACTCGGTGAATATCATCGAAGACCTCGCCGTGACCCCGGAAGAATTCTGGAAAGCCGTGAACTACCTGAACGTGCTGGGTGCGCGGCAGGAGGCCGGACTGGTCGTCGCCGGGCTCGGCCTGGAGCACTACCTCGACCTGTTGATGGATGCCGAAGACGAACAAAACGGCACGGCCGGCGGCACACCACGGACCATCGAAGGGCCGTTGTATGTGGCGGGTGCGCCGTTGTCGGATTTCGAAGCGCGCCTGGATGACGGCGTCGATCCTGGCGTGGTGCTGTTCATGCAGGGCGAGGTGAAAAACACGGCCGGTGAGCCGCTCGCCGGGGCGGTCGTCGATGTCTGGCACGCAAACACCGGCGGCACCTATTCGTATTTCGATACCACGCAGTCGGAGTTCAACCTGCGTCGCCGCATCGTCACCGATGCCGAAGGACGTTACCGTTTTCGCAGCATCGTGCCGTCGGGCTACGGTTGCCCGCCGGACGGTCCGACCCAGCAGTTGCTCGACCAACTGGGCCGACATGGTCAGCGTCCCGCGCACATCCATTTCTTCATCTCCGCGTCGGATCATCGTCACTTGACCACCCAGATCAACCTGGATGGCGACCAGTACCTGCACGACGATTTCGCCTACGCCACACGTGATGAGCTGATTGCGAAAATCACCTTCAGCGACGATCAGCAGCGTGCAGCGGCGTACGGTGTGAGCGGGCGCTTTGCCGAAATCGATTTCGACTTCACCCTGCAGAGCTCCGCGCAACCCGAAGAGCAACAGCGCATCGAGCGGGTTCGCGCGCTCGAGGACTGACAGCGCACTGTGGGAGCGAGCCTGCTCTCGAAGAGGCGTTCAGCAACAACATCCATGTTGACTGAAACTGCGCGAGCAGGCTCGCTCCCACAGTGTTTGCCAATGAAACCCCATAACAACAATGAGAGTGACCCGACGATGCAAGCGCAGTTACTGAGTCAGCGCAGCAGAATATTTGACCATGCCGACCCGTACGCGGTGTCGGGCTACGTCAACCAGCACGTCGGCAATCATTGCATCCGGATGCCCAGGGTCGGGCGACCCTTGGCCAGCCTCGATCATCGCAAGTTCGCCAGCCTCGACCTGTGCCGTATCAGTTACGGGGCCAGCGTGCGCGTGACATCGGGTGCGCTGGAAAGCGTTTATCACCTGCAAGTAATGCTGCGCGGTCACTGCCTGTGGCGCGGTCACGGTCAGGAACATTACTTCGCTCCCGGCGAATTACTGCTGATCAATCCCGACGATACAGTGGACCTGACGTATTCGGCTGATTGCGAAAAATTCATCCTGAAAATCCCCACTAGGCTGCTCCAGTCTGTCTGCGACGAGCAGCGTTGGCGCTATCCGGGGCAGGGCGTGCGGTTTCTGGAAAACCGCTATCAGCTTGATCAGCTGGAAGGATTTGTCGGATTGCTGGCGATGATTTGCCAGGAAGCCGAAGCTACCGATCAGGTGCCCAAAGTGCAGGAGCATTACGCGCAAATCATCGTCAGCAAGATGCTCAGCCTGATGAAGACCAATGTCAGCCGCATCAGCTTAAGCTCACGGACGGCCACGTTCGATGTACTGGCTGACTACATCGCCGACCACCTCAAGCACGACATCGACAGCGAGGAACTGGCGCGCCAGGCCCGGATGAGCCTGCGTTCGTTGTACGGGTTGTTTGAGCGCCACGCCGGCACCACGCCGAAAAACTACATCCGCCAAAAACGCCTCGAACGGATCAACGCCTGCCTCAGCGACCCGACCTGCAACGTGCGCAACGTTACAGAAATCGCCATGGATTACGGGTTCGTGCATTTGGGGCGGTTTTCCGATCATTACCGCAAGCAGTTTGGCGAGTTGCCGTCGGACACCCTCAAGGGGCGGCATTGACCACCTGTGGCCAGCGGGCTTGCCCCCGCTGGGTGGCGAAGCCGGCCTAAATTTTGTCAGATCAAAACGTCTCTGTGCCTGCTGACATCGGGGGCCGCTTCGGGCCCCAACGGGGGCGAGCCCCCTTGCCACAAGGGAATGCTTTAGCCACAGGTTGTGCCATGACCACAGTTGAAGCCTTTAGAAAATAAATTAATCCAATCCAGGCAATTACTGGATTATTGGTCCCAAAATGATCAGATTAGTAATCTCATAAATGCAATTTGCGTCCCCGCAACTATTCAGATTAATTCGAGCTCAGCCGTTGCGACGAGGCCAACCATCGCAAGTAAAAGTGCCCATCCGGTCCATTGCAGGATCACCAGCTTCCGCTTAAGGCTGACGGGGAAGTTTTTCAGGTCTTCAACGCAGGCGCCTCCGTCGCGAAGATACAGGCGGGGTGTAGTCATTACTCCCATGATTGCGCCGAGTACAAACATATGTCCCCATGGCCCACCGTTTCTGAAAGGCGCCCGAATCATAACTGCTGGGCAGTTTTTTAAATGATCAAGCATCACATCCATTTTTGTATAGGCGAGGTGAAGTGAAGCGCCAATTACTATAAATATGCCTCCAAAGGTTATCAAACCGACGCAGAGGAATATTTTGTCAGCGGTGCTTATGCTCATTTAATTGCCTCATAGATTTTTTCTCCCATGATTTCTCCACCTCTTCCTAGCGCTTCCCCTGCCGCCATGGAACTCACGCCAACTATTAATAAGCCGCAGGCTAGGGTTCCCACTCCGCCGGTAGGCACCCCAAGCGCGGCACAAACTACCCCAGTAGCGGTGCCGCTTAGGAACACACCGGCGGCAATTCCGCCGGTCATGCCCCCGAGAAAACCACCTGCTTCGGTATATTTAACCTTCTCACAAGCCTCCACATTCCCTTCTGCACAAACACCCTGAACCTTGAGTGCTGACGCTCCACCTCCAACCGCCGTACCAACCCAACCGCCATACTTCACATACTTTGCCGCCCTGGAAACAGCATCAATATGCGTGGCATAACCGGGGATCTGTCCAGCGGCCCCGGATTTCCTCCAGCGATGGACAAGTCTTTTAGTCGATAGACCTAACACGTTTTTCAGGTTGGGATGATCCGGAAACCCGATGCTTTTCTTTGTTAGTTTGGTAAGTTGGGTATCCAGTTGAGTCAGCAGGCGTTTGCGCTCGGCATAGAAATCAGGAGAGTTGAGGTGACCGTTTGTTTGAAACGTTTTTGTGTGCAACTTATCGATGGCACGCAACACAGCATCCACGTCATTCAGATTCTTCGAGAACATCGCCAGCCCGGCGCTGGCTCCGAGCGATCCTTTGGAAACAAGGAACGCGATTTCGTCATAGTGGCGAGCCATGAAGTCGGCCTCTTCCGCGCTGAGCGGCTCCAGCGCTTTATTTACGGTTTCCGCCGCTTGCATTAACAACGCATCTTCGAAGGTACAGAGATGATTGTCTGGATCACTGAGAACAATCAGCGTCCCGGCTTTTACCTGATCCAGATTCGGGTTCAGGGTTCTGAATTTCGCAATGACCGCGGGGGAGGCTGAACTAAAAAGCTGAGCTTCCAGTTTGTCAGCCGTTGTACTTCTGGGTACGACATAAAAACCAGGTTCTTCCTGGGGTACTTCCGCTGGCCATTGCTCTTGGGGGAAAAATTTCAAATCCGGCACTGGATGGGGCGAGGGTGCTGCCTTCAATACGTTTAGTGAATTCGTAGCATTCGACTTGAGATTTTGCGCATGCACATAGCGCAGTAGACGCTCCGGGTCAGGCTTTGAAGCGGGTTGTATAAGCGTTGAGGCCTGGGCTCTTTTAACCCGTGGGGTTATCGCAACCTTAGCGTTCCGCCTAAGTGCTTGCGATTGGATGATCAAGTCCAGTTGTTCTTGCTGTAGGGCATGTAAACCGTGCACCGGCGTTCGGTGGCCCTGCGCGACATCATCTGCTATGCGCTTGGCATAGAGAGCGACTTCTCTATTGAACCGCTCGCGTGCCACACCGTGTACCAAGTGACGGGCGCTGATTGTCCGGGCCTGTGCTGTAAGTTTGCCTGCCGCACTGTTGACCTCCCTGATGTCATGATTTGAATTCATCCCTCCTCGCCCCACGAGCTGTATCCGGCCGTTTTCGCCAGATGGTGGGTCCAGCTGATATCGCGGTAACGAATCGCCACCTGCTCTTGGGGCTCTGCGTCGTTTTGAAAAATGGCATGAGGCATCTCAAGCGTCAGGTCGGCAATGACCCCGCCATTGATCGAAACGGTATAGAACTTCTCCTGAATTCCGGCGGGTGACACTCGGTAGAAACTGATCGTGCAGTTGATCTCCTCTCTGTTGGAAAGCGCTTGAGCAAGTAGCGGTGATGATTTGTCGACGCCTTTCGTGATGATGATCGGGTTGTGTGTTGACCTGTTGAGGTTCCCGATCGTGGTGATGTTGTGGCTGTAGGCGAGCACCATGATTTCGTCTGTGTGCGCTGCCTGATATTTGTTGCCAATGGAATCCTGGGTCGAGCAGCCTTCTGAAATCAATCCTTGGGCTGTGCCGTTTATGGTCATGTAACCGTGATTAGCCATACAACCACTCCTTGTAGTCAGGGGGGCAGTCTATGCAAAACATGTAAGCAGTTATGTAGTCCGATTCCGAAAATGCTGATGTGGAATGAGTGCTGCACTAATCGGACAAAGTTCTGCACCCCGCGGATAGTCCTCCCCATTGCCCCGTCCTAGCATGGCCCTGCCTGAACAATAACAATGGAGGCGGCGGCCATGACCCTGCGACCCGAATATCTTCATTCCCTGCTCGAAGATGACAAAGAAACCGGCATCTACCGCTGTAAGCGCGAAATGTTTACCGATCCGCGCCTGTTCGATCTCGAGATGGAACACATCTTCGAAGGCAACTGGCTGTACCTCGCCCACGAAAGCCAGATCCCCGACAAAAACGATTTCTACACCACCACCATGGGGCGCCAGTCGATTTTCATTGCGCGCAACAAAGACGGTGTGCTCAACGCGTTCCTCAACGCCTGCAGCCATCGCGGCGCGACGCTGTGTCGGCATAAATCCGGCAACAAGAGTTCGTACACCTGTCCATTTCATGGCTGGACCTTCAACAACTCCGGCACACTGCTCAAGGTCAAAGACCCGGCGCAAGCGGGATACCCGGCCAGCTTCAACTGTGCCGGCTCCCACGACCTGACCAAAGTCGCCCGTTTCGAATCCTATCGCGGCTTTCTGTTCGGCAGCCTGAAGGCCGATGTCGAGCCGCTGGTCGAGCACCTCGGCGAGTCGGCCAAGATCATCGACATGATCGTCGACCAGTCCGCCGATGGCTTAGAAGTGCTGCGCGGTTCGTCCAGCTACATCTACGAAGGCAACTGGAAACTCACCGCTGAAAACGGTGCCGATGGCTACCACGTCAGTTCCGTGCACTGGAACTACGCTGCCACGCAGAATCAACGCAAGCAGCGCGAAGCGGGGGATAGCAACCCGACCATGAGCGCCGGCACCTGGGCCAAACAGGGCGGTGGTTTCTATTCGTTCGACAAGGGCCACATGCTGCTCTGGACGCGTTGGTCCAACCCCGAGGATCGCCCGCTGTACGAACGCCGTGATGAGCTGGCGCAAGACTTCGGCCAGGCCCGTGCCGACTGGATGATCGAGAACTCGCGCAACCTGTGCCTGTACCCGAACGTATACCTGATGGACCAGTTCAGCTCACAGATTCGCATCGCCCGGCCGATCTCGGTCAACCGCACGGAAATCACCATCTACTGCATCGCGCCCAAAGGCGAAAGTGACCAGGCGCGCTCGAGCCGGATTCGTCAGTACGAAGATTTTTTCAACGTCAGCGGCATGGCCACGCCCGACGATCTTGAAGAGTTTCGCTCTTGCCAGGCCAGCTACGAGGGCAGCGTGACCACGTGGAACGACATGTCCCGCGGCGCCGAGCACTGGATCGAAGGCGCCGACGAAGCCGCCAGGGAAATCGACTTGCACCCGCTGCTCAGCGGCGTGCGTACCGAGGACGAAGGTCTGTTCGTGCTGCAACACAAATACTGGCAGGAAACCATGCTCAAGGCGCTCGCCGGCCAGCAGTCCGAACTGATCGCAGTGGAGGCCGTGCAATGACCATCTCTCATGATGCCGTGCGCGACTTCCTCTATCGCGAAGCGCGCTATCTCGACGACAAACAATGGGACGACTGGCTGGAACTGTATGCACCGGACGCGACGTTCTGGATGCCGTCCTGGGACGACAACGACGAGCTGACCGAAGACCCGCAGCGGGAAATCTCGCTGATCTGGTACGGCAATCGCACCGGCCTCGAAGACCGCATCTTCCGCATCAAGACCGAGCGTTCCAGCGCGAGCATTCCGGACACACGCACCTCGCACAACATCAGCAATATCGAGCTGCTGGAACAGGCCGACGGTTTCTGCAAGGTGCGCTTCAACTGGCACACATTGAGCTTTCGCTACAAGACCGTCGACAGCTATTTTGGCAGCAGTTTCTACACCCTCGACCTGCGCGGTGAAAACCCGCTGATCAAGGCCAAGAAAGTGATCCTGAAGAACGACTACGTTCGACAGGTCATCGATGTCTACCACCTCTGAGGCGGCCGTCATGACTCATTCCATCGCGTTCAATTTCGAAGACGGCGTCACCCGTTTCATCGGCGCGAACAACGGCGAAACCGTGGCCGATGCCGCGTATCGCCAGGGCATCAATATTCCGCTGGATTGCCGCGACGGCGCGTGCGGCACCTGCAAATGTTTTGCCGAGGCCGGGCACTATGATTTGGGCGAGGAATACATCGAAGAGGCCCTCAGCCCGCTAGAGGCGGAGCAGGGCTTCGTCCTCACCTGCCAGATGCGCGCCCGGAGCGATTGCGTGATCCGCGTGCCCACCTCATCGCAAGTCTGCCGAACCCGCCAGGCCAGCTACGAGGCGGCGATCAGCGCTGTGCGTCAGTTGTCCGCCAGCACCATCGGGCTGTCGATCAAAGGCGAATCGCTGAGCACCCTCGCATTTTTGCCAGGGCAATACGTTAACCTCGGGATTCCCGGCAGCGAGCAGACGCGCGCCTATTCGTTCAGCTCTTTGCTGCGTGATGGAGAGGTGAGTTTTCTGATCCGCAACGTGCCGGGTGGCTTGATGAGCAGTTTTCTTACCGGCATGGCGAAGGCGGGCGACAGCATTAGCCTGGCCGGGCCCCTGGGCAGTTTTTATCTGCGCGAGATTCGGCGTCCTCTACTGCTTTTGGCTGGTGGAACCGGGCTGGCGCCTTTCACTGCGATGCTGGAGAAAATCGCCGGACTGGGCAGTGAACATCCGCTGCATTTAATCTACGGCGTGACCCACGATTTCGACCTGGTGGAAATGGATCGTCTGGAATCCCTCGCGGCGCGCATCCCCAACTTCAGCTTCAATGCTTGCGTCGCCAGCCCTGCCAGCCAGCATCCGCTCAAAGGTTACGTGACTCAGCACATCGAACCGAAGCACCTGAACGATGGCGACGTCGACGTTTACCTGTGCGGCCCGCCGCCGATGGTCGAGGCGGTCAGTCAGTTCATTCGCGAACAGGGCATCGCGCCAGCGAATTTCTACTATGAAAAATTTGCCGCCAGCGCGGCGTGATCGGGAGCGACCATGAACAGGTTCACAGACAAAGTCGCGCTGATCACCGGCGCTGCACAAGGCATTGGCCTGCGCGTCGCCGAACGCATGGCGGCGGAAGGGGCGCGACTGATTCTGGTCGATCGCTCCGAGCGGGTGTTCGAGGTGCAAAAGCAGTTGGGGGCGGCGGGCCAGGTGCTGGCGTTAACGGCCGATCTCGAGCAATACGAAGAATGCAATCGTGTGATGCAAACCGCAGTGGAGCGCTTCGAACGTCTTGACGTGTTAATCAACAACGTCGGCGGCACAATCTGGGCCCAGCCGTTCGAGCATTACCAAGCGGCGCAGATCGAAGCCGAAGTCCGTCGCTCGCTGTTCCCGACGCTGTGGTGCTGCCATGCGGCTCTGCCGTTCATGCTGAAGCAGGGCAGCGGCGCCATCGTCAACGTTTCGTCGATTGCCACGCGCAGCATCAACCGCGTGCCGTATGGCGCCGCGAAAGGTGGGGTGAATGCGCTGACGGCGTGCCTGGCATTCGAGACGGCCGGGCGCGGCGTGAGGGTCAATGCGACCGCACCCGGCGGTACGGAAGCGCCGCCGCGGCAGATCCCGCGCAACAGCGCCGAACAGACTGCTCAGGAAAAGATCTGGTATCAGCAAATCGTCGATCAGACGCTCGGCAGCAGTATGATGAACCGCTATGGCACTCTCGATGAGCAGGCGGCGGCCATCCTGTTTCTGGCCAGCGACGAGGCCTCGTTTATCACGGGTATGGTCATGCCGGTGGGCGGCGGGGATCAGGGCTGACGGCAACTACAAGCGACGCTGAAATGCCCGGACGATCCTGCGCGTGGCGTCACTGGTGTCGAGATTCTGCACGGCATCCAGCGGGTACCAGATGCAATCGAAGATCTCGTTCTGCGGCCGCGCTTCATCGCAATTCAGCACCGACGCTTCGTAGACATGATGCTCGGTGCTGCGCGAATGCAATTCCATCAGGTACAGCAGGCCATCGACACCCAGACCGGTTTCTTCGCGCAACTCGCGCCTCGCCGCACCCGCCGTTGTTTCACCTCGCTCGACCTTTCCACCGGGCAAGGCCCAGCGACTTCCTGGCTTGCGCACCAGAAGGATATGTCGGTCTTGTTCACAAATAACGGTTGCGCGTATTTTCATGTATTACCTGACCGCTCGGTGTCACAAAAGTGTCATGTAAATGCTATGTACGGGCGCGAGGTGGAGTGTCGAGATCTCATCGATTTGAGTACTGGATTGTTGCAATCGTGCGATCGATCCCGAGGACATCACGACGTCTGGTCGGCCAATTTGTCGGGCGCAGGTGTAAGGTAGGCTGGTCAGTTCTGGATATCAGTACCGAAAATGGAGGTGACTTATGAGCGTTCCGATGCTGAATAAGATGCACATGAACGGTTATGACGTACTCAGCGTGAATAATGGGCCCTGGCGGGTATGCACTCAAGGCGATCGGCTCGGTTCTTTCGCCAGCAGGGAGGAGGCACTGGCGTTCGCGGCGTCGCTGCCGGGCTACCGATCGCGAGCCAAGACTTCGGTGAGTCAAAAGGCCGATAAATAACACTATTGAAACCCCGGTTTGCCGGGGTTTTTTTTGGGATCGGGTCAATAAATTGCTCGCCTGGCCTTTGTGAACAGGCGGTAGCACCTTTTGTCGGGACGGTGCACGTGATCGTCTGGATCGGATGTCGTATTGAAGGTAGTTAATTCTCGCAGGCGCTTGAGGCCTCTTCAAAATGACGACCACCGATGATTTTCGATTCCACGCGCATGAACTGATCGTCGACCTCGACGCAGCCACCACTGAAATGATGAAGCTGATTTGCGCTCATCAACTGAACGGGGCGGAATGGGAGCGGGTCTCCAAATGGCAGCATGAAGCCTACGAAAGGTGGACGACCTATTTGAACGCAAGGTCGTACCCGGACCCCGGCGATCAGAATGCACCGCAATAAACAGCTCAATGATTGGATGTCTGCGCGATGACGCGCTACATTTCCCGTTTTAGGTTAAAGGAAGCATCATGCGGATGTTGTTTGGGGGAGTGGTGATGGCGGCGCTGTCGGGATGTTCGTTGCCTGCTTCGCTGGTACCGGGTGAGCCAAATGTCAGCAAGTACAGTGAAAAGCCGCCCAAGGAATACGCCGCCTGCGTGTTGCCGATCTGGCAGTCGCACGTCTCCAAGTCGGCCCAGATGGGCATTTCCAACGGCTACCGAATCACCGCCCCGAGCATTATCACGTCGGATGAGATTCTCGACATTGTGAAATCGAAGAGCGGTAGCCACGTCTCATTGTACCAAGGACCGCCGTGGGCCAAATCTGGCGCGTTGCGTCAGGCTGTGCGCGATTGCTTGTAGGAGCCGAAGGCAGAGTGAGCGCCCGTACCTGCTGCCCAATAGGTGCAGTCCCCCTTAAAAATGTGTGGATATTTAAAGGGTTATGATTTTTAGTAACTGGATAGTGAGTCATAACATCTTGTTACGAGGTGAAATATTCAGTAATATTCGCCCCGCGTTCACCACCACGGTTTATGCATTTTGAGTCCCGGGCGTCCATCAGCTGCCCGGGATTTTTTTTGCCCGGTATTTGTCCGGACAGATTTTTTTTTGAAATCAAGGGGTTGCCAGCCTTCGGATTTCAGTACATAATTCACGCCATCGAAAGCACTGACCGCTGAAAAAGCTCAATGTTTTCAAGGAGTTAGATCTTGAATCTAATTCCAAGTTTGTACGCGTTAGGTGTTGTGTTTCATGACATCAGATGCTTGAGGCCGAGTAGCAAAATGGTTATGCAGTGGATTGCAAATCCACCTACGCCGGTTCGATTCCGACCTCGGCCTCCACTTTAAACGAGCTCCGTAGATCTATGATTTACGGAGCTTTTTTATTGCCGCCACCTTGCAAGATTTAGTCTTGAAATGATCGTCGGCGAACTTGCTTCACCGGGGGCGGGTGTATATATTTCCCCCTCTGCAATACAAGCGTCAGGACTGCCAGGTTTTATGGGTCTGTCTTAAGACTGTTTGATCGCGCTACCGCCCGAATGGCGAAACTGGTAGACGCATGGGACTTAAAATCCCCCGCTCGTAAGGGCGTGCCGGTTCGATTCCGGCTTCGGGCACCATTTTAAATCAAGGGTTTGCCGGCGAAAGCTGATGCAAGCCCTTGTTTGTTTCTGGCTTCTGACTTTTTCGCTTTTCTTGCCTGAACGATAAAAAGCGGACAAAAAAATGGCCCGCATGCGGGCGGGCCAAGGGGGGTTCATCAGAAGGAGTAAGTGGACTGTACTGCTTCAGTTGTGAATGCCGTGTGAAATCCAAGTCAAAAAAATCCCAGCGCTCGGCTGGGTGACGTGAGACGGTTGGCCTCTCAGGCAAGGACGCACCCGGTGACACAATGGTCGCCGTTCATGCGTCCTGAACTTTCCAGTACCGCGGATTAAAAACGTCGCTCATCTAAACCGCGGCAATGGCCGGTCGACCGGTTTGAGCGACGACAATGTGTTGCGAATCAGTGGCGCGTCTCTCTCTACTTCGTTGAGACGATCACGAATTCTCAGCGCTGTCGGGTGGCCACCTTGATGGTCGACCCAGTCGGCGATTTCCTTGCACGCGGCTGCAAGGCGCGCCTGGCGAGTATCAAGCAAGGTGAGCAGGGTGGTGATGGACTCTTTTTCGGACATGGTGAACACCTCCGTTGAAGAAATCGTGTAATGGCAACATAAGCCCGCCGTGAGCGAGCGTTCTGCTGATGAAGCGCCAGTCCTTGAGCTACCCGTCAGTATAGACCGCGGGATCAGCCCTGCAGGACGGATACCAGCGACCGGGCATTCAATTGCTTACACTCACGCTCGGCGGCTTTTTCGGTGTCGAATCCGTCGCCAATGAAGCCCATGGTGCGAGTATCGACAATGCGATACCAGACTTCGGCTTCAGGTGGCGAGTGACTGGCTTCTCCGGCTCGGCGACCATGAATAATAATTTTGTTACACCGCTTCACGACGAAAATGTCTTCCATGGCCTCACCGAAGCTGATTTGTGTCCCCCCCAACTATAGAAGTCATTCGTCTTCCTGCAAAGAATGTACGGATCAACTCGTCGGTTCGGCGGCGGAGCGTAGTACTTGTACTGCGTCTGCCGATTCCATGGCCTTCTCCAGGAACATCGCCAGGGCCACTTCTTCGGCCTTAAGTCCTTTGCGCACTTTCGGCCGCGGCAACTGCTCAAGTGCACCCGCGAGGAAACCGTCCATCACGGCAGGGTGGATATAACATTTGCGGCACACGGCGGGCGTATTGCCCAGCTGCTGCGAAACGCTCTTCACCATTTCCACTACGTGACGCTTGGCGTCCGTTTCCGGCTGCCACTGCAACTTGCGTAATACCGACAAAGCCAGTGCACTGCCGGCCCAGGTGCGGTAATCCTTGGCGGTAAAATCTGCCCCGGTCAAAGTCTGCAGGTAGGCATTAACGTCGGAAGAACTGACCGTGTGGCGTTCGCCATTTTCATCCAGGTACTGAAAAAGATTCTGCCCCGGAATCTCCTGGCAGCGTTTGACAATCCGCGCCAGACGCCGGTCCTTCACCGTGATTTCATGCTCGACGCCGCTCTTGCCGCGGAACTGGAAGCGGATCGCGCTGCCGTTGATTTCAACGTGACGGTTGCGCAGCGTGGTCAGCCCATAGGACCGATTGTCCCGAGCGTACTGCGTGTTGCCGACACGGATCAGCGTCGCATCAAGCAAGGTAATCACTGTGGCCATGACCTTGTCGCGGCTGAACCCCGGTGCCTCCAGCAAGGCCTCGAGCTGCTTGCGCAATTTCGGCAGCGCCAGGCCGAACTGGTACAGGCGCGAGTATTTGTCGGCATCGCGCACTTCGCGCCAGCGTGTGTGATAACGGTATTGCTTGCGTCCACGGGCATCGCGCCCGGTCGCTTGCAGATGCCCGCGAGGGTCGGCGCAGATCCACACATCGGTATAGGCGGGAGGGACAGCGAGGGCATTGATGCGTTTCACTTCATCGGGGTCAGTTATGCGTTGACCGCTTGGGTCGAAATAGCAGAACTTGCCGCGCAATTTCTTGCGTGTGATGCCGGGCAGCGTGTCGTCAACGTAGTGCAGGTCGGGCGGGAGCCCGTCGAGTAGTGCGGAATCGGGCATGGCGGTAATCCTTGGCGAAGATCAAAGGGCCGATAAGCCATTGACCGCACGCCCTTGCAGTCGTGCCAGCGAATTTACGCCAGCACCGCCACGGCTTTGATCTGTGCCCAGAGTTGCTGGCCGGGGTGCACATTCAATTGATCCCGAGAGTAACGGGTGATGCGCGCCAGCAGCGGCGTGCCGGCCGCATCCAGGCGAATCAGCACGTGAGCGGTATTGTCGGCCGCCAGTTCGCTGATCACCGTCACCGGCAGGCGATTGAGAATGCTGCTGTGCTCGATACTTTGCAGGCTTAGGCTGATATCACGCGCCTGGACCTTGCAGCGCAGCGTCTGCCCAATGTGCATCGGCGTGTGCGCGACGCGAATGTTCAACGCCGTGCCGGGCAGTTGCAACGTCAGCAACTGGTAATCGGCGTCGTATTCACTGACGTGGCCCTCGATGACCACACCCGCGTCATCACCCATCGCCAACGGCAAGTCCAGTCGTGCCAGGGTTTCGCCGATAGGGCCGCTGGCCAGCGCTTTTCCGTCGCTCAGCAACACAATGTGGTCGGCGAGTCTCGCGACTTCATCCTGGGAATGGCTGACGTACAGCACCGGGATGTCGAGTTCGTCGTGCAGGCGTTGCAAGTACGGCAGGATTTCACTTTTGCGCTGAGTATCCAGCGCGGCCAACGGTTCATCCATCAACAGCAGTTCAGGGCTGGTGAGCAGCGCGCGGGCCATGCCGATCCGCTGGCGCTCACCGCCCGAGAGATTGTGCGGGTGTCGGTGCAGCAAATGGCCGATCCCCAACAATTCGGTGGCATGCGCCATGTTCACCCGGCGTTGTTGCTTGGGAACCCGTTTAAAACCGAACTCCAGATTGGCCTGCACGGAAAGATGCGCAAACAGACTCGCTTCTTGGAACACATAGCCCACAGCGCGCTTGTGTGGAGGGACGAAAACATGGTTGTCACTGTCCTGCCAGACGTCGCCATTGACCTGAATGAATGCACGTTCGGCACGTTCGAGTCCGGCGATGCAGCGCAGACAGGTGGTTTTGCCGGAGCCGGAATGGCCGTAAAGCGCCGTCACCCCACGGCCTGGCACTTGCAAGTCTACGTTCAGGGCGAATGAGGAATAGTTCACAGCAAGGCGCATATGGATCATTGATCAGCTCCAGCCTGCTTTGGTTTTACGGCTGGAATAGAGCGCCAGCAGCACAACAAACGAAAACACCAGCATTGCGCCGGCCAGCCAATGGGCCTGGGCGTATTCCATGGCTTCGACGTGGTCGTAGATCTGCACCGACACCACTCGGGTTTTGTCGGGAATGTTACCGCCGATCATCAGCACCACGCCGAATTCACCCACGGTATGCGCGAAGCCGAGGATGGCGGCGGTGATAAATCCCGGCCGTGCGAGTGGCAGGATCACGCTGAAAAACGTATCCCAAGGATTGGCGCGCAGCGTTGCTGCCACTTCCAAAGGCCGAGTGCCGATGGCGGAAAAGGCGTTTTGCAACGGCTGGACCACGAAGGGCATCGAGTAGATCACCGAACCAATCACCAGCCCGGTGAAGCTGAAGGTCAGCGTGCCCAGGCCCACCGCCTGCGTGAACTGACCGACGAACCCGTTCGGGCCCAGTGCAAGTAACAGATAAAAGCCGATCACCGTCGGCGGCAATACCAAGGGAAGGGCAACAATCGCGCCGACCGGGCCGCGCAGCCAGGACCGGGTGCGCGAGAGCCACAAGGCAATCGGCGTGCCGATGATCAGCAGGATGACCGTCGTCACGGAGGCCAGTTTGAAGGTCAGCCAGATGGCGGATAGATCGGCACTCGATAACGTCATTTAGAGTTGGTAACCGTAGGACTTGATAACCGCCGCGGCTTTTGGGCCCTTGAGGTAATCCACCAATGCTTTGGCGGCCGGGTTGTCTTTGCCTTTGTTGAGGATCACCGCATCTTGCTTGATCGGGTCGTGCATATCGGCCGGAACCACCCATGCCGAGCCGCCAGTGACTTTGCCGTCTTTGAAGATCTGCGACAAGGCAACAAAGCCCAGTTCCGCGTTGCCGGTGGAAACAAACTGATAAGTCTGAGAGATGCTCTGGCCTTCGACCAGCTTGGTTTTGACCTTGTCGGTCAGGTCCAGTTTGGCCAGTACCTGCTTGGCGGCCAAACCATAAGGCGCGGTTTTCGGATTAGCGATGGAGAGGTGCTGGTACTGGTTGTCGCTCAGGACTTTGCCATTGGCATCGACGTAATTGTCCTTGGCCGACCACAAGGCCAGGGCGCCGGTGGCGTAGGTGAAACGTGATCCCTTGACCGTGTCGCCCTCGGTTTCGAGTTTTTGCGGAGTACTGTCGTCGGCGGCGAGAAATACTTCGAACGGCGCGCCGTTCTTGATCTGGGTGTAGAACTGGCCGGTAGCGCCAAAGGAGGTGACCAGTTTGTGCCCGGTGTCTTTTTCGAAGTCTGCAGCGATGGCCTGGATCGGCGCGGTGAAATTCGCTGCGACGGCGACCTGGACTTCGTCTGCACTAGCAGTGCCGCTCACGGAAGCAGCAATCAGACCTGCCAGGCATAGTGGGGCGAAGCGTTTGGCGCGCGCGATCATGAAACGGCTCCGAATCTGAAAATGAGTGGTTCGCTGTATAGCGGAATATATAGCGAATATTTCCAGAAAGGAACGCGGATTTAGACGCACACCTGTAGCAGCTGCCGAAGGCTGCGTCTGGTTTGGTAGGTTTTGCGACAGGCGCATAGCCGGACGCAGCCTTCGGCAGCTGCTACATGGGGCGGTCGTTGGGCGAGCGCTTCCTTTGGATCAGTGCGACTCGCGTTCGAGCAACTGCCGTTTACGTTCGACACCCCAGCGGTATCCCGAAAGGTTGCCGTCGCTGCGCACCACGCGGTGACAAGGGATCGCCACGGCCAGGCTGTTCGCCCCGCAGGCTTGTGCCACCGCGCGCACCGCTTTCGGCGATCCGATGCGCAAGGCGATGTCGGCGTAGCTGGCGGTGCTGCCCGGCGGAATTTCCCGTAGCGCCTGCCAGACACGCTCTTGAAACGCCGTGCCGCGCACGTCCAGCGGCAAATCGAGACCGATGGCCGGCGCCTCGATAAAGCCGACAACTCGAGCGATCAACTGCTCGAAATCATGATCGGCGCCCACCAGTGTGGCCTGGCGAAACTTGTCCTGCAGATCGCACACCAGCTGTTGCGGGTCATCGCCCAGCAAGATCGCGCAAACCCCGCGAGCACTTTGCGCGACCAGAATGGCGCCCAATGAACACTGGCCGACGGCGAAACGAATTTCATTGTTCTGACCTTCGGCACGGTAATCGCCCGGCTTCATGCCCAGCATTTGCTCCGCTGCTTCATAGAACCGGCTGTTGGAATTAAAACCGGCGTCGTACAAGGCGTCGGTGATCGAACCGCCTTCACTCAAATGTTCGCGCACCTTGCGCGAGCGATGCGCTGTGGCGTAGCCCTTGGGCTTCAATCCCGTCGTAGCCTTGAACACCCGATGAAAATGGAAACTGCTTAAACCCGCGCCGGACGCCAGTTCACTGAGGGTCGGCAGATTTTCGGCCTGTTCGATCTGCCGACAGGCCGCGGCAACGGTCGTGGCATGCTGCAACGCAATCTCGCTCTGATCCTTTGCCGCTCGTTTGCTCGGACGATAACCCGCTGCCTGCGCTTGCTCAGGCGTATCGAAAAACTCCACGTTTTGCGGATTCGGCAAGCGGGCCAGGCTGCTGGGGCGACAGTAGACACCGGTGGTTTTCACCGCGTACACGAACTGGTCGTCCGCACGGGGATCGCGGGCGACCACGGCGGCCCAGCGTGGATCGGTTTCAGTGGCGACGGGTGTGGTTTGGCGTGTCATGGCTTCATGTCCGTTGACCTGTTTGATCCAGATTAATCAGCCGGCCAGCTCGCCGCACTCCAACTCTTGCGGTCAAACTCATCAATCATCGCGCCGTGCGAAATGTGAAGTTGATACGTTGCTCGCCCAAGCGAGGATGATGACCTTCCTTGATCGGCAATACGCCGTGATAGCGCAAGCGATCGACACCGCCCCAGACCACGATGTCGCCATGCAACAACGGCACCCGCTGGCTTTTATCGCTGCGCTCGAACCCGCCGAACAGGAACATCGCCGGCAGCCCTAGTGAGACGGAAACGATCGGCGCTGCGTAGGAAGTTTCGTCTTTGTCCTGATGCAATGACATCTTTGCTCCAGGAATATAACGATTGATCAGGCAGGCATCCGGCAGGAAATCGCTGAAACCGGCTTCCCGTGCCGCGGCCTGCGCCAGCTGCATGAACGCCTCCGGCATGGGCGGCCAAGATCGTCCCGTCTGCGGATCTTCACGGGAATAACGATAGCCACTGCGGTCGGTGGTCCAGCCCCAGGTGCCGCAGCTGCTCATGGCCGCGGACATCGTGAAACCACCGGGCGTGATCATTTGGCGGAAGGGTGCCGAGGTCAGAACTGTCTCCAGCGCAGGCAGAAGTCGTTCCAGCCACGGCAGGGCAAACCCGCGCAAAACGTAGGACTGTTCGCCAATTTTTTCATGCCGTGGCGGTTGTTCGGGCTCGGCGTCGGCAAACCGGTCGAAAGTGGTAGGTGTCATGGCTCATAACGCATCGTGAAAAATAATTCCCAGGGTATGGCGGTTACCACTGTTTAGGCGACTGACGCCATGCCTCATCGTCACTCGATAGTAGCCACGAACACCCTGAATAGGTCGCTGATTAACGGCGAAGATCAAGGCGTCGCCACGCTTCAGGCTGATCACTTGAGGGCGCGACTGCATGCGCGGCCGTTGTTCGGTGAGGACAAATTCTCCGCCGGTAAAGTCTTCATCCGGTTCTGAAAGGAGAATCGCCACCTGCAACGGAAACACCTGCTCGCCGTACACATCCTGGTGCAGGCAGTTGTAATCCTGCGGACCGTATTGCAGCAACAGCGGCGTGGGTCGTTCCTGACCGGCGGCATGGCAGCGCTCAATAAATGCCTCGTGAGCTTCAGGAAAACGGCCCGGCAGATTCATGTGCTCGTGCCAGCGGTTGGCGATGGGCACCAGCCGAGGGTAAAGCGAGCGGCGCAATCCGGCGACCCATTGCGGTAACGGATAGCTGAAATATTGATACTCGCCGCGACCAAATCCATGCCGGGCCATGATCACGCGCGAGCGGAAGAGAGCCGGTTGCGAATAGAGCGCGCTGACCGCACTGCATTCCTCAGTGCTCAGCAACGACCTGATAATGGCCCAGCCGTCCTGCTCGAGATGCTGTTCCACTCCCGCCCAGTCGATTGCTTCAAGCGAACGCGCGTCATACATTTACCGACTCCTGAATCCTTTGGATCAAGTCGTCAGTCTGGGATGTTGAAGCGGTAATTGAACCCCGGCACTTGCGGTCAAACTCATGGGGAGCGCGGGACATCCTGTCCATTGGTAAGCGTGTCGGTTACAGCGCTTTGCTCACGCTGATCTCGCTGATGACGTCCTCGCTCTCACCATGAATCTTGGCCAGCGCGGCTTTGGCTTCTTCTTCAGTGCCGTTTTCCAGCTGGGCGAATTCGAAGCGGCGTTCACCGTTGAGCTTGTATTTGATGACGTATTTGGTCGTCTGGGCCACGGTCATTCCTGCTTGCGTTGGCATCGGATATCAATCAGCTCAGTTTGGTAGTTGAGCGGCGGATGATCTTGATCGAGTGAGTCAGCGTCGGTTTGCGGGTCACGCTGATCGGGCGGCGATTGACCGTGTCGATGGTGATGTTCCAGAAACCGGTACTCGGTGCAGTAATTCGCGCCGGGAAGGTGTCGAACGCTCCGCCGTGGTAAGTATGGCGGCCGCCGTTTTTGAAACTGCGGAAGTTGGCGTCGTTCATCAAGCGGATGTTGCACATTTGCGAGCATTGAATGACGACGATGTCGTCCTCGTTGAGGTGCTCGCGTTGGTGAATAAATTTCATGAGGCGCCTCCAGAAGGGCTTTTTCTACAAAATCAAAACGATAGCATGGGCGATTGGCGCAGTTTATCAGCCCGAACAGGTTATTATCGGGTCGTCGAGCCCCGCTTTGACAATTTAAAACAGATATTCGGAATTCTATGAGCGATAAAAGCAGTGAGCCTCGGAGAAAACCAGCGTTGGTGCTGTCGGAGGGTGTTTATCGGAGGTTATCTATGAAGTGGGCGGCCTGGGCCTTGCCGGTAGCGTTATTGATAAGTGGCTGCGCGAGCGTCACCGAGATCAACGAGACACTGCCGACCATGAGCGTGATTTCTGGCAAGAAACCTCATGAGTACGCGCAATGCCTGAGCGAAAAACTGGCCAGCAGCCGCGGCGCTCTGCAGGTTGAGTCGCACAAGGATGGAGTGCGTGTCATCGTGCCGCAGAAATTTTCGTCGGACCCTGCTGCGGTGTTCGATATCGAAGAGCGTTCCGGTGGCAGTGGCATCAAGCTGCACGAGCGCATCTCCAATGTGCCGTTTCGGCCCAAGGATGTACCCAACGCAGCGACTGAGTGCATCTCCGGCTGATAAACTGCTCGTGATAAAAATAAATGCCGTCTAAGCCATGCTTTGACGGCATTGTCATTTCTGGAGTAGGGCATGAAGCGGGAACAGGTACGAGAGCAGCATGCGCAAGGACACGTTTGCGCAACTCATGTGATCCAGAATCCGGCAACGCCGGAGGAATGGATCGTATTTTTCAAGAAGAGCGCAGGTCGCAGTTTTTTTCTGGTCGATGACAACGATGAGGTCGAATCCTTCGGCCGTCTCGACGATTTGATCGAGACGGTGCGCGGCCTCGGAATCAAATTCGCCGAAATTCACATGTAGGGCAGGGCGCCCTACTTGCAGACCACCACGACGCTGCGGTTCTTGTAGTTGCCGACATCGACACCGAGGGTCTTATCGCTTTCCTTCGAGGATGGCGTTCCATCGGTGCCGACGATGCGATAGCCAGTGCCGGCGCACGATGCATCGGCTTTCTCATAGCAGGCGGCCCAGGAATTGGCTTCGCCGGAGCAGTCGATGGTCAGGCCGGTCTGGCCGTTGTCGAGGTAAGTTTTTTCAGAAGTTGCGCAGCCGCTCAGGGCCAGTATTGCGAACAGTGGCAAAAATTTAGTCATGTCGTGGTCATCGTCAATGTTGATGGGCTAAGCCTGTGACAGCGCTGGTGTCAAAAGGTTATAGCGAAAGGCCACTTCGTTTCAGGATTTCGTAAAAAAGCCCTGCGCTTGGCAGGGCTTGGTCGTGCAGGGGCGTGCGGAATCAGGTCTTGTCCTTGCCGCGCCGTTTGGGGGCCGGGTGCTCAAGCTCCAGTACGGAGGCTACCTCAATAGCCATTGCTTCGGTCGGGAACGGCCCGGCGATATTCTCGCCGCCAACGCCATCCACCCACCACTGCCCATCTTTTGCCTGATTGATCAGGAACCCGTTGACGCTTTTTGCTTCCGACATTATCTGCCTCGTTGGCTGGTTCAATTGCGCAATGATAGCGCCAAATGCACGTAACCGGTGCTGATGCGCGTATGGTGGTCCGGATGCGATGTCTTGAAACCGCCCGTGCAGGTTGGAATCTCTGCTATCTATAAAGGGCGGCGAAGTGATGCGGAACTATATGCGGAACTATCAGCCTGAATATTTCTCTATGATGGCATCGGTTAGCCAGCGCGGGGCATTGTAAGGTGCACGCCGCCTGATTAGACTGCGCCGAAACTCGTACACACAGCCCTTTCAAGGACTCATATGATCAAGAAATGCTTGTTCCCAGCAGCCGGTTACGGTACTCGCTTCCTGCCAGCGACTAAAGCCATGCCCAAAGAAATGCTGCCGGTGGTAAACAAGCCACTGATCCAGTATGGGGTTGAAGAAGCACTGGACGCCGGCCTGACCGAGATTTCCATCGTCACCGGTCGTGGCAAGCGTGCCCTGGAAGACCATTTCGACATCAGCTACGAGCTTGAAAACCAGATCAAAGGCACCGACAAGGAAAAGTACCTGGTCGGCATCCGCAAGCTGCTGGATGAGTGCTCGTTCTCCTACACCCGTCAAACCGAAATGAAAGGCCTGGGCCACGCAATCCTGACCGGTCGCCCGCTGATCGGCGACGAACCGTTCGCGGTCGTGCTGGCGGACGACTTGTGCGTCAACCTGGAAGGCGACGGCGTGCTGACCCAGATGGTCAAGCTGTACGAACAGTACCGCTGCACCATCGTCGCGATTCAGGAAGTGGATCCGCAGGAAACCAACAAGTACGGCGTGATCGCCGGCGAGCTGATTGCCGATGATCTGTACCGCGTGCGCAACATGGTTGAAAAGCCGGCCCCGGAAGATGCCCCGTCGAACCTGGCGATCATCGGTCGCTACATCCTCACCCCGGACATTTTTGACCTGATCAAACAAACCGAGCCAGGCAAAGGCGGCGAGATCCAGATCACCGACGCCCTGATGAAGCAGGCTAAAAACGGTTGCGTGATTGCCTACAAATTCAAAGGCAAGCGCTTTGACTGCGGTGGCGCTGAAGGCTACATCGAAGCAACCAACTTCTGCTTCGAGAACTTCTACAAGACTGGCAAGGCTTACTGATAGCGTTTGATCTGTTAGCGGCACTTAAAATGCCCCGACTTGTTCGGGGCTTTTTTTGGGCTTATGAAAAGTAAAATATTTCCAAGCGGAAATACTTATTGTGTTGCCTGGCTGCGAAGGGGGAGTCATTAATGGCGTCGTTTAGACCTTGGGCAAGGATGTGCTCGGGCTAATTTGTGATGCGCTCTGAGAGATTCCAGTTTCCTGATGTGACAGGGAGTCAAGTTAATGGCAGTGAACCGTAAGGCGTCACCCTTCGAAACAGCTATAAAACGTTGGTCAGGCCTATGCGTACTGATGCTGCCTGTATTGCTGGTAACCGTTGACAACACAGTCCTCGCATTTGCATTACCAAAGATTGCCGAGGCCCTGCGTCCGAGCGCTAGCCAGCAGTTATGGATGATCGACGCGTACTCGTTAGTCTTGGCAGGATTGCTTGTGTCGATGGGTAGTCTGGGCGATCGAATCGGCCATCGTAAGGTGTTGATGGCCGGGTCCTTGGGTTTTGCCATTGTGTCGGTGATAACTGCGTATTCCGATACTTCCACGCAACTGATTGCCGGGCGAGCTTGTATGGGCGTTTTCGGTGCAATGCTCATGCCCTCAACGTTGGCGTTGATACGTTCGGTATTCGAGGATCGAGAAGAACGCAGGCTAGCAGTTGCCGTCTGGGCGACGACGTTGACGGTCGGCTCGGCACTTGGGCCTTTAGTGGGCGGGGTGTTGTTGGAGTTCTTCAGTTGGGGATCAATTTTTCTGTTGGCGGTGCCTGTGTTGGTGCCACTGCTGATACTGGGGCCATTACTGTTGCCTGAATCCGAGCGAGATGCTTCAGGACCGCTCGATCCGGTAAGCATCCTGCAATCGATGGTGGCCTTAGGTGCCATTGTTTATGGCATCAAACACAGCGCCAGTAATGGTATCGACTGGATGACTCTGACTACATTTGCAGTAGGTGCGGTGGCAGGCAGGATGTTCGTGCGCCGACAGTTACGACTGCCAGTACCGCTTATGGACCTGAGTCTGTTCAAAAGTGGCACCTTTAGCGGCTCTGTCGCGATCAATTTGATGAGCCTCGCGTTTCTCGTGGGCTTCGTATTTTTTGCCACCCAGTACCTGCAAATCGTTCTTCATATGTCGCCCTTGAGTGCTAGCCTCGCGTTGGTCCCAGGTCAGATCATGGCCGTTATTGTGGGGATGGCGGTCGTGCCCGTTGCGCAGCGATTACGAGTGCACGTGTTGGTACCGATTTTGATGGCGTTCGCTGGAGCGGCATTTTTGCTGGTGGCCAGCATGGGCAGTAGTCTGATCGTTCTAGTGGCTGCTTTTGCGTTGCTGAACATTGGCGTAGGCGCGATCGCGACAGTGTCAAATGATGTGATTCTGTCAGCCGCA
The DNA here is from genome assembly GCF_000690905.1 of Pseudomonas sp. Ant30-3. Lineage (GTDB taxonomy): Bacteria > Pseudomonadota > Gammaproteobacteria > Pseudomonadales > Pseudomonadaceae > Aquipseudomonas. The sequence continues at coordinate 30,120 of NZ_JMCL01000007.1, forward strand.
CCGCCTACAAAGGCGGGCGCCGCCTCGGCCATTAGTGAAACGGCCTATGAAGTGGGAGTCGTGTTGGGGACGACTGTGCTCGGCGGTCTCGTCACTGCCTACTATCGTGGAGCACTGCAACTCCCGGGGTACCTCAGCGAGCTACAGATGATGCTGGCAACTGAGACGCTGTCTGGCGCCTATCATGTGGCGGCGGATTTGTCGGGCGATCAAGCACGCGAATTGATCGCGCAGGCAGGAAAGGCATTCGAAGGTGGAATCGGTTTGGTCTCATGGGTGGCTTTCGGTCTGGCACTCATGGCGATCTTGATCGCTTGGCGCACTCTGCGGGCACCAGAAACGCAATTTGTAGAAAGGCATTGATCGAAAACGAAAATCGAAATGTGCAGCAGCGATCAGCATTTCAGCGCAATGCTTGCTCAACGGCCGCCCGCGGGTATGCTGGTAACCTGCCGAGGAGATTGAAGATGGCCTACGATTTTGACCTTTATGTGATTGGTGCCGGTTCCGGTGGTGTGCGAGCTGCGCGGTTTGCGGCGGGGTTCGGCGCGAAAGTGGCCGTGGCCGAGAGCCGTTATCTGGGCGGTACCTGTGTGAACGTCGGCTGCGTGCCGAAAAAATTGCTGGTCTACGGCGCGCACTTCGCCGAAGACTTCGAGCAGTCTGCCGGCTTCGGCTGGACGTTGGGTGAGGCGCAATTTGATTGGGCGACGCTGATTGCCAACAAGGATCGCGAGATCAATCGTCTTAACGGTATCTACCGCAATCTGCTGGTCAACAGCGGCGTCACGCTGCACGAAGGCCACGCCAAGATCGTTGATCCGCATACGGTCGAGATCAATGGCGAGCGCCACAGCGCCAAGCACATTCTGGTCGCCGTCGGCGGCTGGCCGCAGATTCCGGAGTTTCCCGGGCACGAACACGCGATCAGTTCCAATCAGGCGTTCTTTCTCAAAGAGCTGCCCAAGCGTGTACTGGTCGTTGGTGGTGGTTACATCGCTGTTGAGTTCGCCGGGATTTTCCACGGCCTTGGCGCCGAGACGACCTTGCTCTATCGCGGCGACCTGTTCCTGCGTGGCTTCGACGGGGCCGTGCGCAAGCATTTGCACGAAGAACTCACCAAGCGTGGCATGGACCTGCAATTCAATGCCGACATCGAACGCATTGAAAAACTCGCTGATGGCAGCCTGAAGGCGACGCTGAAGGACGGTCGTGCGCTGGAAGCTGATTGCGTGTTCTACGCCACCGGTCGGCGCCCGATGCTGGATAACCTCGGGCTGGAAAATACTGGCGTCAAGCTCGACAAGAAAGGCTTCATCGAAGTTGACGAGCAGTATCAGACCGCCGAGCCGTCGATCCTGGCCCTGGGTGATGTGATTGGGCGTGTACAGCTCACGCCTGTTGCGCTGGCTGAAGGCATGGCCGTGGCGCGTCGCTTGTTCAAGCCTGAGCAATATCGACCGGTCGATTACAAGATGATCGCGACTGCAGTGTTCAGTCTGCCGAACATCGGCACCGTCGGTCTGACCGAGGAGGAGGCGCGTGAAGCCGGCCATGACGTTGTGGTCTTCGAAAGCCGCTTCCGCCCAATGAAACTGACCCTGACCGATTGCCAGGAGCGCACGCTGATGAAGCTCGTGGTCGACGGCAAGAGCGACAAGGTTCTGGGCTGTCACATGGTCGGGCCGGATGCCGGCGAAATCGTTCAGGGTCTGGCCATCTCTCTCAAAGCGGGGGCGACCAAGCGCGACTTCGACGACACCATCGGCGTGCACCCGACGGCGGCCGAAGAGTTCGTGACGATGCGTACGCCCGTCGCCGGTTAATCGTCCTTGTCGGCGTCTGCCGCTGTCGCAACGACAGCGGCCAGGCGCGCGCTTTCATCGAGGCTCGCCTGAGTCTTGAGTAGCGTGACCTCCAGCGTCTTATTGATCTGCGACTGTTCCTCGACGTTCTGCTTCAGCGACTGGCTTTCCAGCATCGCGGCGCGCAAGCGTTCCTGAAGGAGGGTGCGTTCGCTGTCGATGCGGTTGACCTGTTCCAGCAATTGATCCTGCCGGGTGTGCGTTTGCTTGAGTTGCTCCTGCAGCAGGCTCAGTTCGCGCAACGTGCCGCGATTCTCGGTCAGCAAGCGCTCGTTGTCGCGGTGCAGCTGGGTGATCTCGTCCTGCTTGATCAGCGCGCTTTGCTGGGCCTGACGCAACTCCATCTGAATCTGCTGCACCTGACCTTCGTGGCGGCGTTGCTCCTGTTCGCGCTGTTCTTTGACCGCGTTGCGATAGTGGTCCAGTGCATCACGCGCGTGCAGGTGTTTTTCTTCCAGCGAGCGGATTTGCTCTTCTTTGTCCTGTAAGCGTAATTCGAAATCGGCCAGCGCCTGGTTCAACCCGGCGTTGCGCGTCTGCTCGCTTTGCAGCAATGAGAGGGTGTTTTGCAGCGTGTCCGATTCCTGAGTCAGCGCCAGGGTTTGCACCTCGTATTGCTGCTGCAACTCGTCATTTGCTTCCTGTGCATCTGTCAGCTCGCTGGCCAGCTGTTGGCGTTGCTGCTCGAACTGTGCGCGCGCCTGATCAATAGGTTCCTGGGCTTGCTCTTTGAGGCGCCGTGCAAGGCGCGCAACAAGCGCAGCCAGCTCGTCGTCGATGGGTTCGGAGGAGGGCGCGTCGGGTTCTACGCCGTCGTCTAGCTCCTTCAAGTAACGATGAATAGTGGTTTTTGAACCGGTGTTACCCATCTCGATTCTTACAGCGTCGATGCTGGGGTGTTCGCCCCGAGCCAGAATCGCCAACCGTGCTGTTTGAACCACTGCTTTGTTAATGCCGCCGCGAGCCATGTGCTCTCCTACGATTTCGTACTGTGGTACGTACCACCTATGACGTAATGTACCATGACTACGTTAAAGAGAAGAACTGTAAGTTTCTAATACGGGATATACTGGTATTACCCAAGGTGAGGCCGTTAATCGCCTGCAAATGCCACGATCGATGTACACGGGAATCCAAAAGGCTAATTTCATGAGCGATCTGGATCGATACCTGGAAGCTGCCACACGCGATAACACGCGGCGCAGTTACCGCGCGGCCGTTGAACATTTCGAGGTGACCTGGGGCGGTTTCCTCCCGGCCACGGCGGACAGCGTTGCGCGTTACCTGGTCGCCTATGCCGGTGAGTTGTCGATCAATACCTTGAAGTTGCGCTTGTCGGCGCTGGGCCAATGGCACAACAGCCAGGGCTTCGCCGACCCTACCAAGGCGCCCGTGGTGCGCAAGGTCTTCAAAGGCATCAGGGCGCTGCATCCGGCGCAGGAAAAGCAGGCCGAGCCATTGCAGCTTCAGCATCTGGAGCAAGTGGTAGCCGCGTTGGAACTGGAAGCCGAGGTTGCAAGGTCAGAACACGACCAGCCTTCACTCCTGCGCGCCCGGCGTGACACGGCCCTGATCCTGTTGGGCTTTTGGCGCGGTTTCCGCAGCGACGAGTTATGCCGCGTGCACATCGAGCAGGTGCGCGCAGTCGATGGCTCAGGCATCACGCTGTACCTTCCGCGCAGCAAAAGTGATCGCGAAAACCTCGGCAAGACTTACCAGACCCCGGCGCTGCAACGGTTATGTCCGGTGCAGGCGTATAGCGCGTGGATTACCGATGCAGCGTTGGTCCGCGGCCCGGTGTTTCGCGGTATCGATCGCTGGGGCAATTTGAGCGAGGAGGGGCTGCACGCCAACAGCGTCATCCCGCTATTACGAAACGCACTTCAGCGTGCCGGTATCGCCGCCGAGCATTACACCAGCCACTCCTTGCGACGGGGATTCGCCAGTTGGGCGCATCAAAGCGGCTGGGACCTTAAATCCTTGATGAGCTACGTCGGCTGGAAAGACATGAAGTCGGCGATGCGCTACATCGAAGCGAGTCCGTTCCTTGGCATGGCGCGGCTTGAGGAAAAGGTCATGCCAGGCTAGAGACGCTTTTCTTCTATTAATAGCCTCGGCTAATAGCGAATACCCATCAACAGCATCAAGTTTGCCAATGAGCCATCCGTCCATCGAGTCGGTAGAGTTCACTCCATCAAGTTCTTAACCCCTGACGGAGAGTCACTGATGCCTATCATCAACAGCCAAGTTAAACCGTTCAAAGCAGACGCCTTCAAAAATGGCGACTTCGTGAAAGTGTCGGACGCTGACCTGAAAGGCAAATGGTCTGTCGTATTCTTCTACCCAGCCGACTTCACTTTCGTTTGCCCGACTGAACTGGAAGACCTGGCTGACAACTACGCCGAGTTCGAAAAACTGGGCGTCGAAATTTACAGCGTTTCTACCGACACCCACTTTGCCCACGCTGCCTGGCACAACACTTCGCCAGCCATCGGCAAAATCCAGTACACCATGATCGGCGACCCGACCCACGTCATCTCTCGCAACTTCGACGTACTGATCGAAGAAGCTGGTCTGGCTGACCGTGGCACCTTCGTGATCAACCCTGAAGGTCAGGTCAAAATCGTTGAATTGAACGATGGCGGCGTTGGCCGTGACGCTTCCGAGCTGCTGCGCAAAATCAAGGCTGCTCAGTACGTTGCTGCTCACCCAGGCCAGGTTTGCCCAGCCAAGTGGAAAGAAGGCGAGGCCACTCTGGCTCCGTCCCTGGACCTGGTCGGCAAGATCTAAGTCTGTGACGCGCACCATCAGGGCGGAACTCCGCACCTACTAAGTAAGCTGCACCGCCCTCAAAAAACGCCCGGGCGAGATTCGCTCGGGCGTTTTTTTATGTCTATGTCAAAAGGAAATCGCCCGTATGTTGGACGCCACTCTTAAAGCCCAGTTGAAATCGTACCTGGAACGGGTCACCCAACCGATCGAGATCGTTGCTTCCCTCGACGACGGTGCGAAATCCCGGGAAATGCTCGAAATGCTGAAAGACGTTTCCAGTCTTTCCACTCAAATTACTCTGCTCGATAACGGTGACGATAACCGTAAGCCATCGTTCTCGATCAATCGCCCCGGTGCCGATATCAACCTGCGTTTCGCCGGCATCCCGATGGGTCACGAATTCACTTCGCTGGTGCTGGCCTTGCTGCAAGTCGGCGGCCACCCATCGAAAGCCAGTGCTGAAGTCATCGAACAGATTCGTGCGCTCAAAGGCGAGTTTAGCTTCGAGACCTACTTCTCGCTGTCCTGCCAGAACTGCCCGGACGTGGTCCAGGCGCTGAACCTGATGGCCGTGCTGAACCCGAACATTCATCACGTCGCTATCGACGGTGCGTTGTTCCAGGCCGAGGTCGATGAGCGTCAGGTCATGGCGGTGCCGAGTGTCTACCTCAATGGTGTCAACTTCGGTCAGGGTCGCATGGGTCTGGAAGAAATCCTCGCCAAGCTCGACACCAGCGGCATCGAACGTCAGGCCGAGAAGATCAGCGCCAAGGACGCTTTTGATGTGCTCGTGGTTGGCGGCGGCCCGGCAGGTGCCTCGGCGGCAATCTACGCTGCGCGTAAAGGCATTCGCACCGGCGTTGCGGCTGAGCGTTTTGGCGGGCAGGTGTTGGACACCATGGCCATCGAAAACTTCATTTCCGTGCAGGAAACCGAAGGGCCGAAACTGGCCAGCGCGCTGGAAGAACACGTCAAGCAGTACGACGTCGATATCATGAATCTGCAGCGTGCCACTGCGCTGATCCCGGCGAAAAATCCTGGCGAACTGCACGAAGTGCGCTTCGAAAGCGGCGCGACGCTAAAAACCAAGGCGCTGATTCTGGCGACCGGCGCTCGCTGGCGTGAAATGGGGGTTCCGGGGGAGCAGGAATACAAAGCCAAAGGCGTCTGCTTCTGCCCGCATTGCGATGGTCCGCTGTTCAAAGGCAAGCGCGTTGCGGTGATTGGCGGCGGTAACTCCGGCGTTGAAGCGGCGATCGATCTGGCCGGTATTGTCAGCCATGTCACGTTGCTGGAGTTCGACAGCAAGTTGCGTGCGGATGCTGTGCTGCAGCGCAAGCTGTTCAGTCTGCCCAACGTGGACGTGATCACCAGTGCGTTGACCAGTGAAGTGAAGGGCGATGGCCAGAAGGTCAACGGTCTGGTTTACAAAGACCGCGATTCGGGTGAGTTCACTACGATCAACCTGGAAGGCATTTTCGTACAGATCGGTTTGCTGCCCAACACTGACTGGCTCAAAGGCACCATCGAGCTGTCACCTCGCGGCGAGATCATTGTGGATGCCCGCGGTGAAACTTCGATGCCCGGCATATTTGCTGCCGGTGACGTGACCACCGTGCCGTACAAGCAGATCGTGATTGCGGTGGGCGAGGGCGCGAAGGCTTCCCTGAGCGCATTCGATCACCTGATCCGGTCGTCAGCCCCGGCGTAAACACCCCGACGCTGAAAACACAAAACCCCATGAGCGATCATGGGGTTTTTTGTTTCACGCCAGGAATTACATCGCTGCAGGCTGAATGATCTCGACCCAGTAAGCATCCGGGTCCTTGATGAAGGCCAGGCTTTTCATGCGGCCATCGTTGAGGCGCTTCTGGAAGTCGCAGCCCAGCGCTTCGAAGCGCTCGCACGCGGCCACAATGTCTGGAACCGAGATGCAGATGTGGCCGAAGCCGCGTGGGTCGGTGTTGCCATTGTGGTAGGCAAAATCCGCGTCGTTTTCGGTGCCGTGGTTATGCGTCAGTTCGAGAATGCCGGGGATCGACTTCATCCATTCGGTGCGAGCAGCCGCGTCGGCCGGGATCTGGTTTTTGTCGACCAGTGCGAGGAAATACAGGCTGAATTCCGCTTCCGGGAAATCACGTTTCTCCACCAGCGAAAAACCGAGTACGCGGGTGTAGAAGTCCAGCGACCTGGTGATGTCCTTGACCCGCAGCATGGTGTGGTTGAACACGAATTTCTGGGTCGCGGTGTCGGGTTGGGCGGTGACGCCCGGGACGTTGTTCAGTTCTTGCAGGCTCATGGGCCCTCCGGAAAATAGTTGGGGCTGTCGATGCGTCAATGATACGCAAGGGCGCCTGCATCACCAAACGCAAACCGCCAGCTATTGCCTGTCCGTCGCGTGAGGCTCAGACTTTGACGGTCAATTCACGAGTGTCTTCCCGCGATGATTCGATTCCATCAAACTCTGTTTGTGCTGATTTGCCTATTGTCCGGGGGCAAGGCTGCGCTCGCCGACACACCGTTGATCAGTTGGCCGAACGGCTGGGAAGTCGAGGCAGTGCCGCAAGATGACGCCTCACCCAAGGTGTCCCGCCAACGGGCGGTCAAAAACGATGCGGGAGGCACGCCGGTGGTCGTGATGGAGCTGACCATGACGCCAGTCGCGAGCGACCATCAGGTCAATCTCCAAGGGGTGTTGCTGGAGATGCGCAAGTCGGTGCAGAAGGATTTCTTTCAGAGCGGTTATCAGAGTGTTTGCAACAAGATTCACCCGGCCACCCTGAGCCGACTGACAGCACTGGAAACTACCTGCACCATTACGCAGAACGGGCGGCATGTACTCTCGCAGACATTGGTCGCGGCAGTGGATGCTGACAAGGCCTATGTTTTGTCGTATGCAGGTCAGGCTGGAGCTTACAAGGCGAGCCAGGTCGAGATAGAGGCTGCACGTAACAGTCTAAAACTTTAATGACAGGCATTTTTCGGGTGGTTTTGTTCGCGTAGATAACTGCTTAGAAAATTAGAATAAAGTTGTCCCCCGATTCGAAAAAAATCCTGGTCAGCTCGTCGCCTTTAGAAGAAGTTCATGAAAGGCCCTGCACATACAGGGCTACTGCGAGTGACTGTTGTACTCAACCGCGCAACCAGGAATCGACGGTGGACGCGCCGTACTTTTCCTTCCACGCTTTCAGGCCGCGATGATTGCCGCCTTTTGTTTCAATCAATTCGCCAGTGTGTGGATTCTGATACACCTTGACCACGCGCGCGCGGCGGGTTTTCGGTGCGGCAGACTGTTGCAGGCCTGATTTCGCCGGATTCGGATCGAGAATGGCAACGATGTCGCGCAAACTCTTGCCATAGGTTTTCATCAGTCCCTGGAGCTTTTCTTCGAATTCGATTTCTTTCTTGAGCCCGGCGTCGTTCTTCAGGGATTCCAGCTGCTTGAGCTGTTCTTGAAGAGCCTTTTCAGCTGCACGGAATTCAGCGAGTCTGGACAATATCTTTACTCCAATAATGGGTTTGGCTGATACCAACCGCAAACAAAGCTACAAGCCAAGAGCCTTGAAGCGACTCGGTGATAAGAGGCTCATCCGCCCATCTAGGGCAGGTACCAAAAAATTGTAGTAGTTAATCAGCAAAGAGTAAATCTTGACCTTGTCTGCATGTAACAAGTGTAATGTTCTGATTCAATTTGGTGCGTTAACTCGTTGTCTTGCCATAAATTAATTCGAGTTAATGATTACTTAATGCGCTAATGAAATCAGCACCGGACATCGGTCGTCCATACAGATAACCTTGCAGAAAGTTGACGCCGTGGGCAGTGAGGTATGCACTTTGCTTTTCTGTCTCCACGCCTTCGGCAACGATGCCCAGGTCGAGCTTGGCCGAGAGTTCGATAATGGTCTCCAGAATGTGTCCAGAGAGCGCGTCGGCGCCGATCATGGCCACGAAACTTTGATCGATTTTCAGAAAATCGACGTTGAATTGCCGCAAATAGCCCAGGCTTGAATGCCCGGTGCCGAAGTCATCAATGGCAATCATCACACCCAGTTCGTGAAGCCGTTCGAACAGTTGATGGGTGATGGCGGTCGGCTCGATGAGTTCGCGTTCGGTCAGCTCCAGCACCAGGTTGACCGCACCGGGCGCGAATGCATCGAGAAACGCACGGCAATCGTTGACCAGTTCCAGATCTTTACAGTGGCTGGCGGTGATGTTTATGCCCACATGAAACGGTCCGTTGAATGAAGCCTGCACAGGCGCGAGTATGCGCGCCGTCTGCTGCATCAATGAGCGCGTCATCGGTACGATCAGTCCGGAGTGCTCGGCAAACGGAATGAACAAGTCCGGTCTCACCAGGCCTTCCCTCGGATGATTCCAGCGCATCAACACCTCGGCGCCGGACCACTTTTTATCGTCGCCATGCACGACGGGTTGAAAGTACGGAATGAACTCCGCCGCTTCCAGGGCGCGCTGCATTTCGTGGCTGGGTGAGGTCGCGCGCTTCTGCAGGATGTGCCCGATCGCACCCGAGACGATGCCAAAGAAAATCAGCAAGCTGAACAGTGGGGGATACTCGCTGCTCATGTAGCGCCAGGTTTCACCTTCGGGGAAACCGGCAGCCACAGTGAACGCATAGCGGCTGGAGCTGAGTTTGCTTTCGGCGACCGGCAGATCGGGAAGGGCGTCGCGGTGCACCTTGCCGTCGGCAGACAGCCAGTTTGGGCCGACCTGCAAGAGCAGGGAGGTTTTACGGCCGATCAAACGGAGCACATTGCTCAGGTGATAGCCGTCCAGCGTGGTCAACGCACCCTGTTTGCCTTCGCTGAGCCGATACACCAACAGAGACGTATTGGGCGTGACCGGATTGCCGTTCATCAGCCACAACTTTCCGTCGGTGTAATCACCCGGGTTGACCTGCTCTTGAAAGTCGCCGAACAACGAACTGCAATAAAGATCGTTGTCCCACACCAGATTGGTCGAGCGCACGAACGGGCGGCGAGTGACCTGCTCACGCAGCGCGAGTTTGACCTCTTCGCAACGTTGACCCGCCAGCGGCAGTAGTTCCCGCGCCGCTTGGGCAGTGTTATCGAGCATCAATTCAAATTGACGAACGGCCTCTTCGGCGGTGTGCTCGGTGCTCTGTTGAAGAGTACGCTGGGCTTGCATGTAAAGAATGGCGACCCCGAGTGCCATCGGGATCAAGCCGCTCAACACAGTGACAGCGATGCGGGCGCTGCGGTTGCGTCGGGATTTTACGCTCAGTGGCATTTGCGAAACCTGTGACGAATAAAGGGCTATCAAAATGCTGGCAGGTCAACGGCCTCCCAAAAAGAGTTCGATCAGCAGGCCATGATAGTTGGCCTTGACGGCTTGTGCTGCTTACGTGGGCAATTTTCGTGTGTGACGGGGCCTTGCGCCGGCCGCGAAAAGGGGGATTTCATACAGAAGACGGACAAACCTATTTACGCTGTGTAGAATCCGTTTACGCATATAAGAATAATCGTCTTCTGGCAGCAGAAGCCTCGCTCGTATCAGCCCTGGGTCGTCAATGAAGAGTTTCGGGTTTCAATTGATCTACGGTGACTTCCTCGCCCGCAGCGTGCGGGGCATCTCCTGCGCGCCACCCGCCGGTCTCAGCATTACTCGTTAGTAACGATTCGTTAATTGACAAGAAAAATGATGAGGCGCCAAACCATGGCAGATTTATACGAAAACCCGATGGGCCTGATGGGCTTTGAATTCATCGAATTCGCATCGCCAACTCCGAACACGCTGGAGCCGATCTTCGAGATCATGGGCTTCACCAAAGTCGCGACCCACCGTTCCAAAGCCGTGCACCTGTATCGTCAGGGCGCGATTAATCTGATCCTTAACAACGAACCTAACAGCGTCGCCTCATACTTCGCGGCCGAGCATGGCCCGTCGGTGTGCGGCATGGCGTTTCGCGTCAAGGATTCGCAACAGGCCTATAAACGTGCGCTGGAACTGGGCGCGCAACCGATCCATATCGAAACCGGTCCGATGGAGCTGAACCTGCCGGCGATCAAAGGCATTGGCGGCGCGCCGCTGTACCTGATCGACCGTTTTGGCGAAGGCAGCTCGATCTACGACATCGACTTCGTGTACCTCGAAGGTGTGGACCGCAACCCGGTTGGCGCTGGTTTGAAAATCATTGACCACCTGACCCACAATGTTTATCGCGGGCGCATGGCCTACTGGGCGAACTTCTACGAGAAGCTGTTCAACTTCCGTGAGATCCGCTACTTCGACATCAAAGGCGAGTACACCGGTCTCACGTCCAAAGCGATGACCGCGCCGGACGGTATGATCCGCATCCCGTTGAACGAAGAGTCGTCCAAAGGCGCGGGGCAGATCGAAGAGTTCCTGATGCAGTTCAACGGCGAGGGCATCCAGCACGTGGCTTTCCTGGCGGATGACCTGGTCAAAACCTGGGATCACCTGAAGAGCATCGGTATGCGCTTCATGACCGCGCCGCCAGAAACTTACTACGAAATGCTTGAAGGCCGTCTGCCGAATCACGGCGAGCCGGTTGATGAACTGCAATCGCGCGGCATTCTGCTGGACGGTTCTTCGGAATCGGGCGACCGTCGTTTGTTGCTGCAGATCTTCTCGGAAACCCTGATGGGGCCGGTGTTCTTCGAATTCATCCAGCGCAAAGGCGATGACGGGTTCGGTGAAGGCAACTTCAAGGCCCTGTTCGAATCGATCGAGCGGGATCAGGTTCGTCGGGGTGTGTTGTCCACTGACTAAACCTGTCGCATAAAAAAACCGGTCGCTGACCGGTTTTTTTTGGATCAAACAATCGCAGCTTATGGCCGTCGCTGTCGCATCAGATGCTTGAACCCCTCAAACACCAACACCACCACCGCCAGCCAGATCGGAATGTACGTCAGCCACTCGCCGGCTTTGATGCTCTCCCCGAGCAACAACGCCACGCAGAGCAGCAGCACCGGTTCGACATAGCTCAGCAAGCCAAACAGGCTGAACGGCAGCAGCCGGCTGGCGATGATGTAGATCACCAGCGCCGAGGCACTGATGACACCCAGCAGCGGGATCAGCAGTGACAGCCATGGGTATTGATCGAACACCGCAAAACCTTGCTCGCCGGTCTGCACGAACCAGAACGCGACGGGCAGCGTCAGGGCCATGTCCAGCCATAAGCCGCCGAGATTGTCTGTGGCCAGCCGCTTGCGCAGGATGAAATACGTCGGGTAGCCAACGCACACCAGCAACGTCGCCCACGAAAAACCACCGACCTGGTAGATCTCGTTGAGCACGCCAAGGCAGGCCAAAAATACCGCAACTTTCTGCAGATACGACAGACGCTCACCGTAAGCAACACGTCCGGTCAGGACCATGGTCAGCGGCAACAGAAAATAGCCCAGCGACACATCAAGGCTATAGCCGTTGAGCGGCGCCCACATGAACAGCCAGAGTTGCACACCGAGCAGGGCGGAAGAGGCGACCAGGCCGGCAATCAGTTTTGGCTTGGCACGCACATGCCTGACGATCTCGACCACCCGTTTCCATTCCCCGGACACCAGCATGAACGCGGTCATGCAGGGCACGGTCAAGAGCATTCGCCAGCCGAAAATTTCTACACCGCTCAGCGGCGTGAGCAGAGACGTGTAGTAATACATGACGGCAAACAACACCGAGGCTGACACCGAGAGAGCGATACCTTTAGACAAACTGTCCTCGCGAAGTAGAGTGTGAAACAAGGGGGGCGGAGGATACGTGGTTTTTGCCAACAGTATTGACCAGTGATCAATACGAAAACTGTGGGATGAGTCGAAGCATAGTTGAGTGATCGACATCAAACTCTGTGGGAGCGTGCGATGCGGCGACCCGACTTGCCCGCGATGCAGGCGCCGCGGTTCATCAGTCTGACCGCGTCGATGCCATCGCGGGCAAGCCACGCTCCCACAGTGACTGTGTGTGTTCCTCAGTTCTGGCGTGGTTGTCTGCCCGACACAAAATGGCTCACATCATTGAAACCCGGTGTAGACGCATGCCCCGGGGTCACCAGGGAATCGATAAACGCTTCATCGTCGGCCGTTATCTTCACCGTTTGCGCTTTAGTGTAGGCGTCCCACTGGGCTTCGGTACGCGGACCGACAATGGCCGAGGTCACAGCGCTGTTGTTCAGTACCCAGGCGATCGCGAACTCGACAATGCCCACGCCACGACCTTGCGTGTATTGCTGAATTTGTTGGGCAATGCGCAGCGATTCAACGCGCCATTCTGTTTCCAGAATGCGTTTATCGGCGCGGCCGGCGCGACTGTTGGCGTCCGGTTGCGCATCCGGCGCATATTTGCCGCTCAACACGCCGCGCGCCAGCGGGCTATATGGCACCACGCCCAGACCATAATTCTGGGCCGCGGTGATCTGTTCCGACTCTGCCTGGCGGTTGACGATGTTGTACAGCGGCTGACTGATCACCGGTCGGTCGATGCCCAGCTTGTCGGCCACACGAATCACCTCGGCGATGCGCCAGCCTCGGTAGTTCGACAGGCCCCAGTAACGAATCTTGCCCACGCGGATCAGGTCGCCCATGGCCGACACCGTCACTTCCAGCGGCGTGTTGTGATCTTCGCGGTGCAGGTAGTAGATATCGAGGTAGTCGGTGCCCAGGCGAGTCAAACTGGCGTCGATGCCGTTGAAAATGTGCTTGCGACTCAGGCCGCTGCGGTTCGGCACACCGTCGACGGGACCGAATCCCACTTTGGTGGCCAGCACCCATTCGTGGCGATTCCCGGCGATGGCTTCGCCGACGATTTCTTCCGAGCGGCCATTGGTATACACGTCAGCAGTGTCGATGAAATTGATGCCCTGGTCCCAGGCCTTGTCGATGATTCGCAGTGAATCTTCGGTGCTGGTCTGTTCGCCAAACATCATGGTGCCCAGGGTCAGGGTGGACACCTGCAAACCCGAATGACCCAGCGTGCGGTAGCTCATGACGAAATCCTTTTGCCAGTGGGAAAGGCTCAATCAGATACCACAACAGTCTGGCGAGGCAAATGAAAAAGATCGCAGCCTGCGGCACCTTGGTGATAAGGAGGCTCTCTCTTTATCATGATTTTTTGCGAGGCTAAGGGTAACGTTGATCGCTCTGAGCGTTTTGCGGCCACACCAGTGGACCGCATTCGTTGTGTCTGCGCGCGGGGTTTGCCGATCTGCTCTGTGCAAGTGAACAACCGCCAATTCGTCACGCTGCCAAGGATCAACCCTATGTTCGAACTCGATCACGACCTTGCCCAGGATATCGTCGACCGGGCAATGGCCATCCTGCCGTACAACGTCAATGTCATGGACAGCCAGGGCCTGATTCTGGGCAGTGGTGAACCGGAAAGAGTCAACACTCGCCACGAAGGCGCGCAGCTGGTGCTGGCCAACGGGCGAGTGGTGGAAATCGACGCGCAGACCGCGATCCATCTCAAAGGTGTTCAGCCGGGGATCAATCTGCCGCTGCTGCTTGATCAGCGTTTGATCGGCGTGCTTGGCATTACCGGCGACCCCGAGCAATTGCGCACTTATGCCGAGCTGGTTCGCATGACCGCGGAAATGCTGGTGGGCCAACGCAACCAGCAAGGCGAGCAGCAATGGCGGCGCCAGCGTTGCGCTGATCTGCTGGCATTGCTGATGACTGAGGCTAGCGATTCGCCGCGGCTGATCGATGAAGCGCAACAGCTCGGCCTCAAGCCGCAGCTTAACCGGGTGCCTTGTCTGTTCGAGCTGGGCATGGAACACGGACCGGGGCAAACCGTTGACGCTCTTGGCGCCTGGCTGACCAGCCGTTATCCGGACAGTTGGTGCGTGAGTTCCGCGAAGTCTTCATTGCTCTGGTGCCGACCGGCCAGCCAGGCGATTGAAAACGAACGGTTGCTGGAAAAGCTGGAAGGCCTTGGCTGGAATATTCTGCGCATTGCCGTGGGCGGGCAGGCCGAGGGCCTGGCGGGGTTGCGCCGTTGTTATCGGCAGGTGGCAGATCTGCTGGCGTATGGGCGCGACGTTTTGCCCGCATCACGATTGTTGACGCTGAGCCGCCATCAGCTACCCGTGTTGCTATGGCGGCACCGCGCTGATGATGCGCTGGACGAGCTGCTTAGCCCTTTGCGCAAAGTCATCGCCAGAGACGGTAACGGCCAGTTGCTGGCGACGTTGCGCAGATGGTGCGATCACGATGGCCAGAGCCAGGCTTGCGCCGATGCGCTGGGCATTCATCGCAACAGTCTGCGCTATCGCATGGAGCGCATCGCCGAGTTGAGCGGCGTCGATCCGCTGCGGCTCGACGGCATGCTCGCGCTGTACCTGGGCGTTCAACTGCTCCCGCACCACGAAGTCCCGGCGCTGTAGCAGGTAGCGAGGCCGCGAGGCTTATTTGTAGCAGCTGTCGAGCTTGCGAGGCTGCGTCCGGGCAGCGGGTTTGTCAGAATGAACAATAATCCTCTCTGCCGCTTGTGCAGCCGACCGGCGTTATTGTCCGGGGCAGATGGCAGCATGAAGGCATTGCCCAGCGGAGAATTCCCATGAAAATCGTCATCGCCCCCGATTCGTTCAAGGACAGCCTGAGTGCCCAGGCGGTGGCCGACGCCATCGCGTTGGGGTTGGCGGACGTCTGGCCCGATGCGCAGTTGATCAAGTGTCCGATGGCCGATGGCGGCGAAGGCACGATCGAGTCGGTGCTGGCGGCCTGCTCAGGCCAATTGCGTCGGGCCAGCGTTCGCGGGCCGTTGGGGGCTGCGGTGGATGCCGCTTGGGGCTGGTTGCCCGACAGCCACACGGCCATCATCGAAATGGCCGAGGCCAGCGGGCTGCAACTGGTCCCGACAGGGCAGCGGGATGCGTGCGTCAGCACTACGTTCGGCACCGGCGAGCTGATTCGTCAGGCGATGGATGCTGGAGCGCAGCGGGTGATCCTGGCGATTGGCGGCAGCGCCACCAATGACGGTGGCGCGGGTGCAATGCAAGCCCTGGGGGTGAAACTGCGAGATGCTCAGGATCAGGAATTGCCACCGGGCGGCCTGGCGTTGGCGCAATTGGCGCGGATCGATCTGAGTGAACTTGATCCGCGCCTCGCGCAGGTACGCTTCGACATTGCCGCTGACGTCGACAATCCACTGTGCGGCCGCCACGGCGCCTCAGCGATCTTCGGACCGCAGAAAGGCGCCACGCCGCAGCAGGTCGAGCAACTGGACAGCGCCCTCGGACACTTCGCCCAACACTGTGCCGGCGTCCTGGGCAAAGACGTCCGCGACGAGCCGGGCAGCGGCGCTGCAGGCGGCCTGGGGTTTGCGGCCAAGGCGTTTCTGGGGGCGCAGTTCAAGGCCGGGGTCGAGGTGGTGGCTGATCTGGTCGGTCTCGCTGAAGCGGTGATAGAGGCTGATCTGGTCATCACCGGCGAAGGTCGTTTCGACGCCCAGACCTTGCGCGGCAAAACGCCCTTCGGTGTCGCGCGGATTGCCCGGCACCAGCGGGTGCCGGTCATCGTCCTCGCTGGCACGCTGGGCGAGAATTATCAGGCTCTCTATAAGCATGGCATCGACGCCGCATTCGCGCTGGCCAGCGGGCCGATGACGCTGGAGCAAGCGTGCGCCGAGGCGCCACGGTTGTTGCGAGAGCGAGCCACCGATATCGCCCGGGTCTGGCGGCTGGCCACGCGCAACACCTGATCAAATTTGAGTGGATGGGAGCGATACGCCCGCAATGATGGGGGAGAGCGTAGCAGCGGACGCAGCCTCGCAGGCTCGGCAGCTGCTACAGATCAGGACGCAGCTGCTACAGACTCAAATATATTTTCGCGGGTGCACGCGGGAATTCTTAACACCAGCCGATACAGCTAACAGGCGCACCCACCTTCTTACATCAGTGCCGCCAAACTGAACCGGGTGCCGCAAACCCGGCCATTCAGTCACCTCGGCAAGGACGCTCGCCGTTTCATCATCCGAGTATCGTCCTATGTCCCTGCGTAATCTGAACATCGCGCCCCGAGCATTTCTGGGTTTTGCCTTTATTGCTTTGCTGGTGGTCGTCCTGGGCATGTTCGCTGCGAGCCGTATGACGATCATCCACAAGGCTTCCATGGACATGGGCGCGACACAGCTGCCCAGCGTCGGATTCCTCGGCAACATGACCGAAAATGTCCTGCGTATGCGCATTCTTTCGTTCCGGGTGCTGGTCAACCGTGATCCGGCCGCGTTGCAGGAAGCTCAGGCACGAATTGCCGTTCTCGTCGACAAGCTCCGCAGTGCGCAGGCCAGTTATGCGGCGCTGCCGGCTCAGCCGGAAGAGATCGCGCTGTACAAGACATTCACCGCGACCCTCGACAGCTACATGCAAGCGCAAACGCAAATGTTAGAGTTGTCGCGGCAGGGCAATCTCGATGAAATGCGCAGCCTGATCAATACGCGGATCAAGGACGGCACCGACCAAATGGGCGAGCAGCTCAACAAACTGGTGGCACTCAATACGCTTTACGCGAAGGGCGCCCTGGCGCAGGCGGGCGAAGAATACCGCAACGCCATTACCGGCATCATTGTTGTGTCTGTTGTTGCCGCATTGATGACCGTATTGTTGGCCTGGTTGCTGACTCGAAGCATCGTCACGCCATTGAATCGCGCGCTGACAGCCGCGCAAACCATCGCGAGCGGCAATCTGAGTAAAGTCATCGAGGTCGACGGCAAGGATGAACCGGCGCGTTTGCTTGGCGCCTTGTCCGCCATGCAGGACAACTTGCGCAAGACCATCGAACAAATCGCCGGTTCCGCCACTCAGTTGGGGGCCGCAGCCGAGGAACTCAGCGCGGTGACCGAAGAAGCATCCCGCGGGCTGCAACAACAGAATAACGAGATCGAACAGGCCGCGACCGCCGTCAACGAGATGACGGCGGCCGTGGAAGAGGTCGCGCGCAATGCGGTTTCGACTTCGCAAGCCTCGAACCATTCGACCCAGGTGGCACGTGATGGACGTGATCGAGTGGTGGAAACCGTCGACGCTATTCAGACCATGACCCATGACGTGCAGAACACCTCCCTGATGATCGAAGGCCTGGCTGCTCAGGGGCGCGATATCGGCAAAGTGCTGGACGTGATCCGCGCCATCGCCGAGCAGACCAACCTGTTGGCCCTCAACGCTGCCATCGAAGCGGCGCGTGCCGGGGAAGCCGGTCGTGGTTTTGCCGTAGTGGCGGACGAGGTGCGGGCGTTGGCCCATCGGACGGCGCAATCGACTCAGGAAATCGAGAAGATGGTCGCCGGCATCCAGAACGGCACCGGTGAAGCGGTCTCCTCGATGCAGCAAAGCAATCATCGCACTCAGAGTACTTTGGAGATGGCCCGTGCCGCTGGCGTGGCCCTGGATCAGATCACTCAATCGATCCAGCTGATCAATGAGCGCAACCTGGTGATCGCCAGCGCTTCGGAAGAACAGGCGCAAGTATCCCGTGAAGTCGACCGCAATCTGGTGAATATCCGCGACCTGGCCACGCAGTCCGCCGCTGGCGCCAACCAGACCAGCGCAGCCACGCATGAACTGTCGCGCCTGGCTGTAGATTTGAACGCGATGGTGGCGCGATTCGTGATTTGAGATAGGGTTGAGACTGGATCCCGCGCGACAGGAGAAGTAAATGCGCTATTCAGCCTTGACCCAACGAATCGCCGGTGACGGAGCGGCGGCCTGGCAGATTCATTATCGAGCGCTGGAATTGCGCGAGCAGGGCGTCGACGTGCTGTTGCTGTCGGTGGGTGATCCGGATTTCGACACCCCCCGACCCATCGTCCAGGCCTGCGTCGACAGCCTGCTGGCGGGTGACACGCATTATCCTGACGTGCGCGGGATTCGCGGATTGCGCGACAGCATCGTCAACCGCTATCGACGGCACTGCGGCCAGGTGCTGGAGGCCGATCAGGTGATCGTCGTACCCGGCGCTCAGTGCGGCGTCTATTCGGTCGCGCAATGCCTGTTGAATCCAGGTGATGAAGTCATCGTCGCCGAGCCGATGTACGTGACGTATGAAGGCGTGTTCGGCGCCATCGGGGCGAAAGTGGTGCCCGTGGCGGTGCGTCCGGAGAACGGCTTTCGCATCGATCCGGCAGACGTCGCGGCGCAGATCACGGCCAAAACTCGCGTCATCGTGCTCAACAGTCCGAATAATCCTTCTGGTGCGAGTTTGTCATTGATGATCTGGCAGCAGTTGGCAGCGCTGTGCATTCATCACGACCTGTGGCTGATCAGTGACGAGGTTTACAGCGAGCTTTTGTACGAGGGCCACCACATCAGTCCGGCCAGTTTGCCCGGCATGGCCGAGCGCACGGCGACCATCAACAGCCTGTCCAAATCCCACGCCATGAGCGGTTGGCGGGTGGGCTGGGTGCTGGGGCCGAAAACGTTGATCGACCATCTGGAGCACCTGTCGCTGTGCATGTTGTTTGGCATTCCGGAATTTGTCCAAAAAGCGGCACAGGCGGCGCTGGAAAGTGATCTGCCGGAAGTGGCGCTGATGCGCGATGAGTATCGTCAGAGGCGTGACCTGGTGTGCGCGAGCCTGAGCCGCTGCCCGGGCATTCGACCGATTCGGCCTGATGGCGGGATGTTCGTGATGGTTGATATTCGCCAGACCGGGCTCTGTGCGCAGCGATTCGCCGAACGTTTGCTGGACGGATATGGCGTCTCGGTGCTGGCGGGCGAAGCCTTCGGCCCGAGCGCGGCGGGGCATATCCGTATTGGTTTGGTGGTGAGCCAATTGAAACTGGCCGACGCCTGCCGGCGGATTGCGTTGTGCGCAGGGGATCTTATCGAAGGGCGGCGCGCCTGAAGATTTTATGGTGTGTGTGTTGGCTTCATCGCGAGCAAGCTTGATCCTACAGAGGGTTTTGCGGTGTTCACAATATATGTGTTCAACGCCAAGACCCTGTGGGAGCGCGGCCTGCCCGCGAAGACTGGCTGACAGGTGCTGAATTCCTTAGCCTTGCCACGCGTCTGTATTCACCAGATTCTGTGGCCGTTCACCCGCCAGCGCCGCCAGCAGATTGTCCACCGCACACGCTGCCATCGCCTCCCGAGTCTCATGGGTCGCCGAGCCGATATGTGGTGTCGCTACCACGTTGTGCGTTTGCAGCAATGGCGAGTCAGAGCCAAGCGGTTCACGCTCGAACACATCCAGCCCCGCCGCGCGAATTTGCCCCGCACGCAACGCATCGACCATCGCCGCTTCGTCCACCACTTTGCCTCGAGAGATATTGATGAAAATCGTCTCCGGGCGCATCTGCGCAAATTGTTCTGCACCGATCAGCCGTTCGGTTTCAGCGGTCAGCGGTAATGTCAGGCAGACAAAATCCGCTTCTTGCAACAACGCCGCCAAGCTGCGGTATTGCGCATCGAACCGCTGTTCCACCGCCGGTTTTGGCGAGTGGCTGTGATAGATGATCGGCATGCCAAACCCGAAATGCCCACGCTGAGCCAAAGCCTCACCGATACGCCCCATGCCGATGATGCCGAGGGTTTTGCCGTGCACGTCGGTGCCGAAGTGCGCCGGGCCGACATTACGCGTCCATTCGCCGGCG
Organism: Pseudomonas sp. Ant30-3; assembly: GCF_000690905.1. Taxonomy (GTDB): domain Bacteria; phylum Pseudomonadota; class Gammaproteobacteria; order Pseudomonadales; family Pseudomonadaceae; genus Aquipseudomonas. The sequence continues at coordinate 50,339 of NZ_JMCL01000007.1, forward strand.
CGAACTATGTTGGCCAGTTCCACCACCCGCCGGGCTGTCGTCAGGATCAGCGCAAAACCGGTGTCGGCGGTGGTTTCAGTGAGTACGTCCGGCGTGTTGCTGAGCAGGATCCGGCGCTCGGTCAGGTAGTCGATGTCGTAGTTGTCGACGCCTACCGAAACGCTGGCAATCGCTTGCAGATGCGGCGCCAGATCCAGCAGCGCGGCGTCGAGTTTGAGGCTGGCCCCGAGTAACCCGTGAGCACGGGGCAGGGCGTCGTGTAGTTGCGCCAGGCCGGCGGCGTCGAGGCTCTCGATCAGCGTGACCTCGGCCTGCTGCTGCAATCGAGCCATCAGCGGCGGCGAGAGTTTTTTGTACAACACAACGTGCTTTTTCATCGTCGTCATCTCAACTTCAATTCAGGAATGAGTTGCCATCGGCTGTTGCCCAACCGGTTTGGCAACGACCCGGTCACTGGCGCCGGGCTTGAGGAAAATCGTCAGCACCACGGACAGCATCAGCGCGCCGCTCATTAACAGATAGGATGCTCCGGGCGAACCGGTGGAGCTGTTCAAATAGCCGACCAGATACGAACCGCCAAACGAACCGAGTGCGCCCATGCTGTTGATTAGCGCCATCGCGCCCCCCGCAACGTTGGCTGGAAGAATCTCCGGCACAATCGCGAAGAACGGCCCGTAAGGCGCGTACATGCAAGCACCGGCAATCACCAGCAAGGTGTACGACCACCAGAAATGTTCGGCACCGAGGGCGTAGGAACCGTAAAAAGCTATAGAAGCAATCAGCAATGGCGGCCAGACAAAGCGTTTACGTTTCTGCAGTTTGTCCGAGCCCCAAGAGACCAGCAGCATGGCGATCACTGCGGCCAGGTAAGGCAATGCCGAGAGCCAACCCGCTTCAACCATGTCCATCTGCGCGCCAGCCTTGAGGATCGATGGCAACCACAGCACAAAACCATAAACACCGATGCTCCAGCAGAAAAACTGCAGCGCCAGAATAATCACCTTCGGCGAGCGAAACGCTTCGGCGTAGTTCTTTACCGCTTTCATACCAACCTGTTCGGCGGCGAGGGCGCTTTCCAGGTCATGCTTTTCCTCATCGCTCAGCCACTTCGCTTGGGACGGTCGATCATCCGCGAGGCGCCACCAGATGAACGCCCAGAATACCGCCGGCAAACCTTCGATGATGAACATCCAGCGCCAGCTGTAATGCTGCACCAGATAGCCAGACACCACTGACATCCAGAGCATGGTCACCGGGTTGCCGAGGATCAGGAAGGTGTTGGCCCGCGAGCGTTCGGCACGGGTGAACCAGTGGCAGAGGTAGACCAGCATCGCCGGCATGACCGCGGCTTCGACCACGCCGAGCATGAAGCGGATGACGATCAGCCAGTAGGCGCTGGAGACCACCCCGGTCAATGTCGCGAGGCCGCCCCAGAGAATCAGGCTGACGAAAATCAGCTTCTTCACGCTGTGCCTTTGCGCATAGATCGCGCCCGGCACCTGGAAGAAAAAGTAGCCAAGGAAGAACAGCGCGCCGAGCAAAGAAGACATCCCGGGTGTGATCATCAGGTCGTCGGCCATGCCGGAGGCGGCGGCGAACCCGTAGTTGGCGCGATCCAGATACGCCAGGCTGTAGGTGACGAACACGATGGGCATGATGTACCACCAGCGGCGGGCGGCGAGTGTTGCAGTTTTCATGAGGGTGCTCCTGAGCTTGTTGTTTTTGTCGCAGCAGGTAACGGTTAAAGATCTTCAGTGACTGGGCGGGCCTCATCGCGAGCAGGCTCGCTCCCACAGGGATTGTCTAAGCTCTGCAGATCCGCTGTAGGACATGGGCGGTGTGAACACCGCAAATCTCCTGTGGGAGCGAGCCTGCTCGCGATGGCGGCCTCGAATTCGACGGACATCTGCGACCGGCTCGGCAACCCCTCCATGTCCCCACGACTCTGCACCGCGCGGCTGCCAATCCAGTTGGCACGCTCCACGGCGTCGGCAAAGCTGAGGTTTTCCAGCAGTGCGCTGATCATCCCTACCGCAAAACCATCACCGGCACCTACAGTGTCCACTACCTTTTCCACCGCTACGCCGGCCACAAAACCAGCGTGCAGATGAGTCCGGTAATAAGCACCGTGCGGGCCGAGCTTGATCGCCACGGCCTCAGCGCCCTTGTCCAGATAAAACGCGGCGATGTCAGCGGGGTCGTCCAAACCGGTGAGCAGTTGTCCTTCGCTCAACCCTGGCAACACCCAGTGGGCGAGGGCCGCAAAACGGTTTATCTCGGTGATCATTTGCTGCGTACTGGCCCACAGGTTCGGGCGCAGGTTGGGGTCGAAAGACACGCTGCGCCCGGCCTCACGCATGCGCGTCATCAATTCAAAAGACATTTCCCGAGCCGTCGCAGACAGCGCCGGTGGAATGCCGGTGGCGTGCAAATGCCGAGCCTTGAGCAGCTCGGGCATGATCGACTGCGCTGACAAATGGCTCGCCGCCGACCCGCGGCGGAAATATTCAACCAGCGGATCGCTGCCATCGTCGGCGCGGGATTTCATCTGGAAACCAGTCGGGTGTGTCGGGTCGATGGCGACATAGCTGCAATCCACGCCTTCCTTTTGCAGCGTATCGATCACAAAACGGCCGAGAGAATCATCACCGACCCGACTCAACCACGTCACGTTGAAACCCAGCCGTGACAGGCCGATCGCGACGTTGCTGTCCGCTCCGGCAATGCGCTTGTGGAAGTGGTCGACGTGGGCCAGGTCGCCGTTGTAGTCAGCAACGAACATCGCCATGGTTTCGCCGAACGAGAGGATATCGATCTCAGACATCAACACTCTCCAGTCGGGTTTGGCCAAGGCGGGCGAGGGTGGCGACATGCTCAGTCGTGAGTTGTACAAGGTCGTCCCCCTGCAGCGGATACTCAGCTGCACGCATCACGCCCTGAGGCATGTGGCGCAGCAGTTGTTCCCACTCATGCAGATCGCTCACAGCGGGCGGTGTGGCGACCAGTTTGCCGTCGGCGCGGCGCTGAACGGCTTTACAGTGCACGTAGCCGACGTGACGACCCAACAGGCGCGCGGCGCTGGCGGCCGGTTGGTCCTGCCAGTGCCAGTTGCCGATGTCGAAGGTCATTTTGATCGGCAAACCGTGCTGCTCGACTTCGGCGAAAAAGCGCTGGAACGGTTCGATGCGACCGCCGTGCAAGGTCTGGTCGTTTTCCACCAGCAGTTGCACCGGGCTTTTGCTGAGTACCTGGCTCAAGGTTTGAAGGTCGCTGTTATCCGTGAAGTACCCGAGCGAGACCTTAAGCCATCTGGACCCGAAAGCCTCGGCGCGTTGCAGTGCGTTGATCAGTTCGGGATTGGGTCTGGTTTGACCGGCCAGCCACAGCTCCAGCGGCGACGAAAACACGCTTTGCAGATTCTGGCCCTCGGTGGCTTTCGCGAGCTGAGCGGGATCTTCGACCGTCAGCAATTCTTCGCGCCATTCGATGCGGGTGGCGCCGGCGCTCGCCAGCGTTTCGATGAACGAGCCTTGGCCGCGTTGGCGGACAAGGTCGGCGCCGTAGCTCGACAGGCTGATGGAGACAGGTGGTTTTTTCATTTGTTATCGACCTCTGAAACCGGTTTCATTTTTGTTCAAAAAAATAGATTCGTGTGTTTCGCGGGCCATCACATTCACCGGAGATTCCCAAGGGTCGAACCCCTGACAACCAACCGCGCCGCAAAATCCAGAGTCCGCACCGGCCCGTCATCCCCGCGCAAGCGCTTAAGCAAACACTCAAACGCACGCCCGCCGATCTCGGCCGTCGGCTGCGCCAGTGCGGTGATGCCACTGCCCACCAACGGGTACCAATCCAGATCATCCAGAGCGATCAGCCCGACATCGTCAAACAGCTTGCACCCCAGCTCGCGCAGGGCATGAGTGCTGGCCAGCGCCGCGATACCGTTCGCGCAGAACAGTGCTTTCTGACCAGGGCCGGGAGATTTTAGAAACGTATTGAGGTTCGCGGTCAGTTCGCTGCCGGTCTCTACGATGGCGCCGCGCAGGGTAGAACGCTGCGCGATTTGCTGCTTAAAACTGCTGACCCGCTCGATGCGTGAACTCGTGCCGTCGAAGGGCTCAGTCACCAGCATCACATCGCGATAGCCGCGTTCTTCGAGGTGGTCGAGTGCGATGGCGATGGCCGCCGGGTTGTCCAGCCCGACCATGTCACTGTCGAACTGCTCGACCTTGCGGTCCACCAGCACCAAAGGCATCTCCCGCTGCAGTTCCTGCAATTCATCGCGATGGTGCCCGAGGGTGTTCACGATCAGCCCTTCGATATTGTATGAGCGCAGCAGGGCGAGGTGCTGGCGTTCCTGCTCGTCATCACGGTCGGTGTTGCACACCACCAGGCTGTAACCGTGCTGACGGCAAGCGGTTTCCACCCCGTGCATCACGGCGATCGAATAGGGATTGCGGATGTCAGCGACCAGCATGCCGATCAGGCGGGTTCTGCCACGTTTCAGACCACGAGCCATCTGGTTGGGGCGGTAGCCGAGTTCGGCAATCGACTGCTCGATGCGCAAGGCAATCGCGTCGGACAACAGGGCTCTATCATCGCCGATGAATCTCGACACGCTGGCCTTGGAGACCTTGGCGTGTTCGGCCACGTCAAGCATGGTTACGCGGCTGCGCTGGGCGGCGGAGAAATCGTTCACAGGCTGAAACCTTCTTATTGGATTTATAAGGTTTGGTGCGTTGCACTGAAACCGGTTTCAGAAGACACCAGAAACGTACCTTGCGTCAACCCTCAGGTGAAATTGCAAACGCCTCAAGCCGACGGATGGCTCTCATATTCCCACGGTCGACCACGCCGAAATCAGCAGCAACAGCGCCATGCACCGGTTGAAGCGTCGCATCGCCTTGGGCGAACGCAGCCACCGCGCCGACCCGGCGCCCAGCAGCGCCCATACACCCAGGCACGGCAGGGAGATCAGAAAAAACGCCAATGACAAAATCAACACATGGTTGAAACGCTGCTCACCGCTGCTTGCAAATACACTGACCACGGCCAGCGCCATCATCCAGGTTTTTGGGTTGATCAGTTGCAGGCTGGCGGCCCCCACCAATCCAAGCCGTGCCTGCGTGTCTCCGGGGGCGAGCGCTTCAGCTGGCGCAGTGAAAATCTGCCATGCCAGGTAACTCAGCCACAGCACGCCAATCCACTGCATTGTCGTCTGCAGCATCGGCGAGGATGTCAGTGTCGAACCGGCGCCGGCACCCACCAGCAGCACCAGTATCGCGGCACTGGCACAGGCACCAAAAATAATTGGCAGGGTGGCAGTCAAGCCGTAGCGAGCGCTGTTGCTCAACACCAGAACGTTGGTCGGGCCGGGCGTGATCGAGGCTACGAAGGCGAACAGCGCGAAGGGCAGTAACGTCGGTAAGCTGGATGACATGGTGGGCAACTCCAGAGAAGATCGCTTATCTTCTCTGTCCCGCTGTCATGCGTCTGGAAGATTTGAGCAGCGCCTGCGATACAACGCCGGCGTCAAGCCGTAGGCCCGCACGAACCAGCGGCCCAGATGGCTCTGATCGGCAAAACCCAGAGCCATCGCCACTGCTGCTGGCTGTTCACCACGAGCCAACTGGCGACGTGCCTTGGCCAGGCGCAATTGCACCAGATAAGCGTGCGGCGCGATGCCAAAAGCAGCCTTGAACGCCCGAGTCAGCCGATAGCGGTCGACGCCGGTCGCAACGCTCAGATGATCCAGCCCGATGTCTTCCTGGAAGTGCGCATGCAAAAACGCGCGGGCCTGTTGCGCCACGCGTGGCAGACGCGGGTCTTCGCCGTATCGAGCGCGCCAATGTACGTGGGCAGTCAGGCGCTCGAGCAAGCCATCCAGGGCGGTCTGGCGCACAATTTTCAGTTCGCCGCGGTGCAGTGTCTGAAACGCCTGGTGGGTGGCATGGGCCAGACGCACGTCGCCGGTCAGGGTGTGGGCAAAACTTAGTTGAGTATTGTCAGGGGCGTTGTCGAATACCTCGCTCAGCTCGCGTTTCAACCACTCTGGATCGAGGTACAGCATTCGGTAAGTGAAGCCATCTTCCGTCGGCGCTTCCCCATCGTGGATCTCGCCTGGCTCAAGCAGGAACACTTCGCCCGGTGTGCTCTGGTGTTTGGCCCGACGACAATTGAATTGCTGAACCCCTTGCTCGGTAACGCCCACCAGAAAACTGTCATGCCAGTGCGGGTCGTAGGCGTGACCTTCAAAATGCGCGCGCAACGTCTCAATGCCGGTGTCGGCGTCCTGGGCGAGGTCGATCCAGTTATGAGTCGTCATGGTGCACCTGTGGGACGGAGGTCCGGGACAGTTAACGCTGGTAGCCAGCGCCTGCCTAGAACATTTGTGCAGGCGTCAGTTGAACAGCCCGGCAGCGATATTGATCGAGAACCCGAGTATCGCCGTGTTGAAGAGAAATCCGATCAGCGATTGCGCCAGCACAATCTTGCGCAGATCCCGGGTAGCCACCCCGACATCGGAGGTTTGCACGGCTGCGCTGATGGTGAACGAAAAATACAGAAAGTCCCAATAGTTGGGCGTTTTCAGGCCCTCGGCGAAACGCAACGCTGGGTCTTTGCCACCCCACGTGTAAAAAAGACGGGCGTAATGCACGCTGAAGATCACCCCGATCAGCAGCCACGAGCCGATCACGGTGAAGGCGGTAAATCCGTAATGCAGCAGTTTGCTGGTGCTTTCCAGGTCTTTGCTGCCCGCCAGTTCGAAGGTGATGGTCGCCAGGCTGGCGATCGCCGCGAAGCACACCACGAACAGCACCAGCCCGGCGTTTTCATCCTCGACCTCGGCGATCCGTTTAACGTCCGGTGCCTTGGCTCGTGCGCTGAGCCAGAACATCAACAGCAGGTAGGTCCATACGCCGGCATTCCAGCCGAAGAGGATTTTGCTGATGATTGAATCGGTTGGGGTAAGAATCCCCACCGCGACACCGAGTGTGGCGGCAGCGGACAGGCGAGGGTGGGTGCGGGCGAGGTGGGGCATGGGGACTCACTATGGCGGCGGGTCTGTGCACCATAGCGCACGCCACTGGGCTTTGCGTAGCGGCTGTGTATGAGCTGTGTAGGAGCTGTCGAGTGAAACGAGGCTGCGATCTTTTGAACTTGGGGTCGCAGAAGCAAGATCAAAAGATCGCAGCCTCGTTTCACTCGTCAGCTCCTACGGAGGGGATTTATCCCATACCGGTGGGTCAGGGCTGTGTGTGGCGCTTACGCACCAGTTTCATCACCACCACAAAAAACACCGGCACAAACACCACGGCCAAGGTCGCCGTGATCATCCCGCCGATCACCCCGGTGCCGATGGCTTGCTGACTTGCCGAACTCGCGCCCGTTGCAATCGCCAGCGGCACGACGCCCAGAATGAACGCCAGAGACGTCATGACAATTGGCCGCAGACGTAAGCGCGCCGCTTGTAACGTGGCGTCGATCAGGTCGTGCCCTTCGTCGTACAGGCTCTTGGCGAACTCGATGATCAGGATCGCGTTCTTCGCCGACAACCCGATGATGGTGATCAGCCCGACCTTGAAGAACACGTCGTTGGGCATGCCGCGCAAACTCACGGCCAACACCGCACCGAGCACACCCAGCGGCACCACCAGCAACACCGAGGTCGGGATCGACCAACTCTCGTACAGCGCCGCCAGGCACAAAAACACGATCAGCAACGACAAGCCGAGCAGGATCGGTGCCTGACTGCCGGACAAGCGCTCCTGCAACGACAGCCCGGTCCATTCCTGACCCAGACCTGCCGGCCCCAGTGCGACCAGTCGCTCGATTTCCGCCATGGCTTCACCGGTGCTGTAACCCGGTTTCGGCTCGCCGGAAATGCTGATCGCCGGGTAGCCGTTGTAACGGGTCAGTTGCGCCGGCCCCTGAGTCCATTTCGCCTCAACGAAAGCGGACAGCGGCACCATCTTTCCGGCATCGTTGCGCACGTTGATCTTCAACAGGTCAGCAACCTGACTGCGTTGATCGCCTTCAGCCTGTACCACCACCCGTTGCATCCGTCCCTGATTGGGAAAGTCGTTGATGTAAGCAGACCCTATCGCTGTGGACAGCACATTACCGATGTCGGCGAACGACACACCCAGAGCATTCGCCTGTTTGCGGTCGACTTCCAGCTGCACTTGCGGCGCTTCAGCCAAGGCGCTTTCACGCACGTTCATCAGGATCGGGCTGCTCTCGGCGGCTTCGAGCAATTCGCTTCGGGCCTTCATCAATGTCGCATGTCCAAGGCCGCCACGGTCTTGCAGGCGAAACTCGAAACCGCTGGAGGTCCCGAGGCCGTCCACCGGTGGCGGCAGGACCGAGAACGCCGCGGCATCCTTGATCTGACTGAAGGCGATATTGGCGCGGTCGGCGATCGAGCTGGCCGAGTCGTCGCTGTCGCGATCTGACCAGTCTTTCAATGTAGTAAAGGCCAATGCCGCGTTCTGCCCGCTGCCGGAGAAGCTGAAACCAAGGATGACCGTGCTGTCACCGACACCGGGTTCGGTCGCGTTGTGCGCCTCGATCTGCTTGACCACCTGCACCGTGCGGTTCTGGCTCGCGCCGGGCGGCAGTTGAATGTCGGTGATCGTGTAACCCTGATCTTCCACCGGCAAAAAAGAAGACGGCAGGAGACTGAAGCACCAACCCAATGCGATCAGCAACACGCCATAGATCAGCAGATAGCGGCCGCTGCGTTTGAGCGCATAGGCTACCCAACCCGAGTAACGCTCGGTGAGTTGCTCGAAGCGCCGGTTGAACCAGCCGAAAAACCCGCCCCTGGCGTGATGCTCGCCTTTGGCAATGGGCTTGAGCAACGTCGCGCACAATGCCGGGGTGAGGGTAAGCGCGAGAAACGCCGAGAACAGAATCGACGTCGCCATCGACAACGAGAACTGGCGGTAGATCACGCCGACCGAACCCTGCATGAATGCCATCGGGATAAACACCGCGACCAGCACCAGGGTGATGCCGATGATCGCCCCGGTGATCTGCTTCATGGCTTTGCGCGTCGCGTCCTTGGGTGACAGGCCTTCGGTGACCATGATCCGTTCGACGTTTTCCACCACCACGATGGCGTCGTCCACCAGAATGCCGATGGCCAGCACCATGCCGAACATGGTCAGCACGTTGACCGAGAAGCCTAGCGCCAGCATGGTCGCGAAGGTGCCCATCAGGGCCACCGGAACCACCAGTGTTGGGATCAGCGTGTAGCGGATGTTCTGCAAAAACAGAAACATTACCGCGAACACCAGCACCATTGCCTCGAGCAGGGTGTAAACCACTTTGGTGATCGAGACCTTGACGAAAGGCGAGGTGTCGTAAGGGATCTTGTATTCGACGTTGGCCGGGAAGTAGCGCGCCAGATCATCCATCTTCGCCCGGACCAGCGTGGCGGTGCTCAGCGCATTGGCGCCCGGCGAAAGTTGTACGCCGACCGCGGTCGAAGGCTTGCCGTTCAGGCGTGTGCCGAACTGATAATCCTGACTGCCGATTTCAACTCGCGCCACATCGCGAATGCGCACGGTGGAGCCGTCGGGATTGGCCTTGAGCACGATGTCGGCAAATTCTTCCGGCGTCGATAGCTGCCCATTGACCAGGATTGTCGCGGTGATTTCCTGGGTGCTGCGCGTCGGCAAATCGCCGATGCTGCCGGCCGAAACCTGCGCGTTCTGCGCGACGATGGCGGCATTCACGTCGGCCGGCGTCAGGTTGAAACCGAGCAGTTTCTGCGGATCGATCCAGATGCGCATGGCCCGCTCGGCGCCGTACAACTGCGCCTTACCGACGCCGTCCAGACGCTTGATCTCGTTCATCACGTTGCGCGCCAGATAATCACTGAGCGCGACATCGTCGAGCTTGCCGTCACTGGACGTCAGAGTGATCAGCAGCAAAAATCCGGCGGAAACTTTTTCCACCTGCAAACCTTGCTGGTTGACTGCTTGCGGCAGACGGGACTCGACCACTTTCAGGCGGTTCTGTACGTCGACCTGGGCCATCTCTGGGTTGGTGCCCGGCTGAAACGTGGCCTTGATCGTCGCGCTGCCGAGGCTGCTCTGGGATTCGAAATACAGCAGATGATCGGCACCGTTTAGCTCTTCCTCGATCAGGCTGACCACGCTCTCGTCAACGGTCTGCGCCGAGGCGCCGGGGTACACGGCATAGATTTCGATCTGCGGCGGCGCAACGTCGGGGTACTGCGCCACGGGCAACTGCGGAATCGCCAGCGCGCCGGCCAGCAGAATGAACAGCGCAACCACCCAGGCGAATACCGGGCGGTCGATAAAGAACTGCGGCATAAAAAGCGTCCTGCTTACTGACCAGAAGCCTGGGCAAGTGGAAGAGGGGTGTCGTCGATCTGCACTTTCTCGCCGGGTTTGGCGTGTTGCAGGCCTTCGGTGACGATGCGGTCGCCGGGCTTCAGCCCGCCGGTGACGATCCAGCGATCGTTCTGCACGGCGCCCAGTTCGACGGGCTGCAGGCCGACGCGTTGATCCGCATCGAGCAGCAGCACTTGCGCGATGCCCGCGCTGTCACGCTGGATGGCCCGTTGCGGCACGCTGATACCGTGCTGATCGACCGCCTGTTCCAGCCGCACGCGCACGAAACTGCCGGGTAGCAGGTCGAGGTCCGGGTTGGGGAATTCGCTGCGCAAGATGATCTGGCCGGTACCGGGATCCACCGTGATATCGGTAAACAGCAGCTTGCCCGGCAGCGGATAGAGACTGCCATCGTCCTGAATCAGCGTGGCTTTAGCCTCGCCCCGGCCGACTTCTTTCAACTGACCGGAGCGAAACGCGCGGCGCAAGTCGTTGAGTTCGCGGGTCGATTGGGTGAGGTCGGCATGGATCGGGTCGAGCTGCTGAATCAGCGCCAGCGGCGTAGTCTCGTTTTGCCCGACCAGCGCACCTTCGGTGACCAGTGCACGCCCGATGCGTCCGGCAATCGGAGCGGTGACCGTGGCATAGCCGAGGTTGAGTTTCGCCCGGTCGACGGCAGCTTTGTTGGCGGCGACTTCAGCGGCCGTTTGCCGAACCGCGGCACGGGCGTTGTCGTAATCCTGACCGCTGATGGCGTTGCCTTCGACCAGTTGCGCATAACGCTGCTCTTGCAGGCGCGCCTGAAACGCATTGGCCTCGGCTTTGCGCAAGTCCGCTTCGGCGCTGTCCAGGTCAGCCTTGAACGGTGCCGGATCGATGCGGAACAGCACGTCACCTTTTTTCACGTCGGTGCCTTCGCGGAAGACCCGCTGCAGGACCACGCCGGCCACGCGCGCGCGCACTTCGGCAATGCGCGGCGCGGCAATCCGCCCGCTCAGTTCACTGCTGATCGACAGTGGCCGGGCGGACAAGGTCTCGATGCGCACGCTGGCCAACGGCGCCGCTTCCTCGGCGGTCGTGGCCTTGTCACATGCACCCAGCGTCAACGCCAATGCAATCAGGCTGAGCCTGGCGAGCAGATTGTTCGACATGAATTACCCCACTAATGATCCCCGGCATCCTACGGGGAGGCGACGAGAGTAGCGGTGAAGCTTTGTAGTTGCTGTGTGAAATTGTGTAAGGGTTTTACGCAGGAAGGCAGGAGGGCGTATATCCTTCAGGTCTTGAAATTTTTGCGCCTGTCCGGCCGCTTTCGCGAGCAAGCCCGCTCCCACATTTGATCTCCGGTGTGTCAACCATTTCCGGAACATCGCCAATCCCATGTGGGAGCGGGCTTGCCGCGAAAGCGGTGGCACATACGCCACCGCACCTTCTGGAAACACCCCATGCCCAACATCCTCCTGGTCGAAGACGACTCCGCACTCTCAGAACTGATCGCCAGTTATCTGGAGCGCAACGGCTATAGCGTCAGCGTGATCAGCCGTGGCGATCAGGTGCGCGAGCGAGCGCGGGCCAATCCTCCGGATCTGGTGATCCTCGACCTGATGCTGCCGGGGCTGGACGGTCTGCAAGTGTGCCGCTTGCTGCGCGCCGATTCGGCAGCGCTGCCAATCCTGATGCTCACCGCCCGTGACGATAGCCACGATCAGGTGCTGGGTCTGGAAATGGGCGCCGATGATTACGTCAGCAAACCTTGTGAACCGCGGGTTTTGCTGGCCAGGGTGCGCACTTTGCTGCGTCGCAGCAGCCTCAGCGAACCGCAGAGCGCCAACGACCGCATTCTGATGGGCAACCTGTGCATCGACCTGTCCGAGCGCACCGTGACCTGGCGCCAGCAACCGGTCGAACTGTCGAGTGGCGAATACAACTTGCTGGTGGTGTTGGCCCGGCACGCGGGTGAGGTGCTCAGCCGCGACCAGATTCTGCAACGCCTGCGCGGCATTGAATTCAACGGCACCGACCGCTCGGTGGACGTGGCGATTTCCAAGCTGCGGCGCAAGTTCGACGACCACGCCGGCGAAGCGCGCAAGATCAAAACGGTGTGGGGCAAAGGGTATTTGTTCAGCCGCTCTGAATGGGAATGCTGAGCCCATGTTCAGACTGCTGTTTCGCCTGTACCTGGTGACGATCGTTTCCTATAGCGCCGCGATTTACCTGGTGCCCGAGGTGGTGATCAAACTCTTCCATGAGCGTTTTGTTACCTACAACCTCGACTATTCGCGAGGGCTGCAAACGCTCATCGTCAAGCAGTTCCACGCGGTGCCGCAGGCGCAGTGGCCGGCGCTGGCAGCGCAAATGGACAAAGAATTTCAGCCCCTGCACATCGTTCTGGCAGGTACTGACGACGAGCAATTCACCCCGGTGGAACAGCAGCGTTTGCGCCGCGGCGAAAATGTGGTGCGAATCGGAGACTGGGGCTGGCGGACGCTGGCAGTCACGCCCTTGAACGAGCAGACCGTGGTGCAAATGGTGGTTCCACCGGACCCGATGGATGTGGACCTGTTGTACTGGAGCATCAACGTGCTGATCGGCGCCACGTTGCTCGCCTGTCTGTTGCTGTGGTTGCGCCCGCACTGGCGTGATCTGGAAAAGCTCAAAGGCACTGCAGAGCGCTTCGGCAAGGGTCACTTAAGCGAGCGAACGCAGATCCCTGCGCATTCCAACATTGGCAGTCTGGCGCATGTGTTCGACACCATGGCCAGCGACATCGAACACCTGCTCAACCAGCAGCGCGACCTGCTGAATGCGGTTTCCCACGAACTGCGCACACCGCTGACCCGTCTGGATTTCGGCTTGGCTCTGGCACTGTCGGACGATTTGCCGGCCACAAGTCGCGAACGTCTGCAGGGGCTGGTGGCGCATATCCGCGAACTCGACGAGCTGGTGCTCGAATTGCTGTCGTACAGCCGTTTGCAAAATCCGGCGTGGGTTCCTGAACAGGTCGAGGTTTCGCTGGACGAATTTGTCGACAGCATTCTTGGCAGCGTTGACGAGGAGCTGAGTTCGCCGGACATCGTGATCGATGTGTTGCTGAACGGTCAGCTTGCGCGCTTCAGCCTCGACCCACGTCTGACGGCGCGGGCGATCCAGAACCTGCTGCGCAACGCGATGCGCTATTGCGAAACTCGCATCCAGATCAGCGTGCAAGTCAGCGGGAAGGGGTGCGAGATCTGGGTCGATGACGACGGGATCGGCATACCGGAGGATGAGCGTGAGCGCATCTTCGAGCCGTTTTATCGGCTGGATCGCAGCCGTGATCGCGCCACGGGCGGATTCGGCCTGGGCCTCGCCATCAGCCGCCGCGCCCTCGAAGCGCAAAACGGAACACTGACCGTCGAACCGTCTCCCTTGGGGGGCGCACGCTTCCGTCTGTGGCTTCCCTCCCCCGCCTGACGTTTCTGAATACCGACCTCCGCCCGACGCAAATCCCCGTAGCAGCTGCCGAGCACCGCGAGGCTGCGTCGGCCGCGCTGCGGTTTCTGGGCCGGTTGGTAACCACGCAACCCCTGACGCAGCCTCGCGGTGCTCGGCAGCTGCTACGGGGGCGGTGGCGGTGGCAGTGGTGGGATCTATATCGTGCGAGACAGGTGCGAGACCAGACTGCTGTTTTGCATCAGGCAGCGCTGGGATTTACTGTCCCAGACCTGGCCTTTGGGGCAATTGGCTTTTTCCGGCTCTTCTTTCTGTTTGTCGCTGGTAGCGAGCGCCATAGAGCTTGAAAGTGCGACGGCCAGCAGAAGTGGCGTGCCGAATATAGCGAAACGAATGTTCATGACGGATGCTCCACGCAGTGTTGCATTACAGTCGAATCATGCCCCGACTGCGCTGATGCACAATTCGGGGTGATCACTGTTGGGACATCGCCATGGTCAGGAAGGTCGAACGGATGTGAACAGTCCGGTCGAATCGGAGGCGGCGGCCATTCGTTGAGGCCTTGTCAGCCTAACAGCCGCACAGGCGCCCCGGCCGCCCAAGCCTGGATATCCTCAATCATCTGCGAATAGAACTGCTGATAATTCTGCCGGCTGACATATCCGACATGCGGCGTGGCCAGCACATTCTCCAGCGTTCTGAAAGGGTGTTGAGCCGGCAAGGGCTCCTGCTCGAACACGTCGAGCGCCGCGCCGGCCAGTTGCTTCTTCTGCAACGCCTTGATCAACGCTGCTTCATCGACAATCGGCCCGCGCGCGGTGTTGACCAGCAGCGCTGCAGGTTTCATCCAGGCCAACGCCTGCGCATCGACCAACCCCCGGCTGCGCTCGCTGAGCACCAGATGCACCGACAGTACGTCGGCCTGTTCAAACAGCTCCTGCTTGCTGACATAAGTCACGCCGGCGGCGGCAGCCCGCTCAGCGGTGAGGTTCTCGCTCCAGGCGATCACGCGCATGCCGAACACCTGACCGAACTGCGCCACGCGCTGGCCGATGCTGCCCAGACCGAGAATCGCCAGTGTCTTGCCATGCAGGTCGCCGCCCAGGCCTTGTTGCCATTCACCCGCGCACAGGGCGTTGGCTTCGGCAACGAGGTTGCGTGTGGCGGCCATGATCAGCGCCCAGGTCAGCTCCGGCGCGGCGTGTTTGTAGCTGTCGGTGCCGCTGACCTGAATACCCAGGGCAGCAGCGGCCTGCAGGTCGAGCGCCGCGTTACGCATACCGCCGGTGACCAGCAATTTCAGCTTTGGCAATTGACGCAGCAGGTCTTCATCGAACCGCGTGCGCTCGCGCATCACGCAGATCACTTCAAACTCGCGCAAACGCCCGACGAAGGTGGCGTTGTCGGCAGGGTATTCGTGGAGGAAATGCACCTCGCCGACGTCGCTTAACGCCGACCAGTCTACGACGTCCCGCGCTACATTCTGCCAATCATCAATCACAGCAATCTGCACCGTCATGGGCCTGGCCTCATCAACTCAATTTACCGGATTGGTCTTGTTCAGCCAGTCGAGCAGGGCGGCGTGGAATTTCGCCGGTTCTTCCATCTGCGGCGCGTGGCCCATGCCGGGGAATTCGACCAGAGTCGATTGCGGAATCAGCTTGGCCACTTGCTTGCCGAGCACCCCGTAATGGCCGATTTTCGCCTTCACTTCCGGCGGCGCAATGTCCTTGCCGATGGCGGTGGTGTCGGACGTGCCGATCAGCAACAGCGTCGGGACTTTCAGGTCCTTGAACTCGTAGTACACCGGTTGAGTGAAGATCATGTCGTAGATCAGCGCCGAGTTCCAGGCGACCTGCGTTTTGCCGGGGCCTTTGCTCAGACCGGCGAGCATGTCCACCCAGCGATCGAATTCGGGTTTCCAGCGGCCGTCGTAATAGGTATTGCGCTCATAGTCGCGAATGCCTTGAGCGGTAACTTTCAGTTCGCGTTCATACCACTGATCCACGGTGCGATACGGTACGCCGAGGGCTTTCCAGTCTTCCAGGCCAATGGGGTTGACCATGGCCAGTTGTTCGACCTGATCGGGGTATTGCAGCGCATAGCGGGTGGCGAGCATGCCGCCGGTGGAGTGCCCGAGCAGGCTCGCTTTCTGGATACCGAGGGCCTTGAGCAGTTGCTGGGTGTTGGTCGCCAGTTGCTGGAAACTGTACTGATAATGCGCCGGTTTGCTCGAGGTGCAGAAACCGATCTGGTCCGGCGCGATGACGCGGTAACCGGCGTCGCTCAGGGCCTTGATCGAGGTGTCCCAGGTGGCACCGCAAAAATTCTTGCCGTGCATCAACACGACGCTGCGCCCGTTCGCCTTGCCGTTGGCGGCGACGTCCATGTAGCCCATCTGCAGGGATTGGCCTTGCGATTCGAAGGCGAAATGCTTGACCGTGTACGGATACTCGAAACCTTGCAGCTCCGGTCCGTATTCCGGACCTTCAGCTGCCAGGGCGGGCAGGGCGGCGGTCAGGAGCAGACCGGGCAACCAACGGGAAAGTGTCAAGGGCATAGAAAAACTCCGTAGGAAATCCGCCGATCGTGGATCGGCATGATTAGGGCGACATTAAACACAGGCAATCGAGCGGGCAGATCGTTCATCCCAACCAGCCCATCGTGATGAGCGTCAGCACGCCGTAGCGGGCGCCTTTGGCAACGGTAACGATCAGCAGGAAGCGGCCAAGCGGCTCGCGCATCACCCCGGCGATCAGGGTCAATGGATCGCCGATGATGGGCAGCCAGCTGAGCAGCAACGACCAGTGACCGTAGCGCTGATACTGAACGCGGGCCCTGTCGAGGTTGGCGGGGCTGACCGGAAACCATCGCCGCTCGCGGAAACGCTCGACACGCCGGCCGAGCCACCAGTTGACCAGCGAGCCGAGGACATTGCCCAGCGTCGCTACCGTCAACAGCAACCACAGCCAGTATTGGTCGCTGAGCAACAGTCCCACCAGCAACGCTTCGGACTGCAGAGGCAACAGCGTCGCCGCGCCGAATGCCGCGAAGAACAGCCCGATGTAGGCACCGAAGATCAATGGGCAGGGTAGTCCGCCACGACCACATCAGTGCCGTCTTTTTTCAGACCGATCACCTGGTAGGCGTCGCTCATGCCGTCCATTTCCATGCCCGGCGAGCCCATCGGCATGCCGGGCGCGGCAACGCCCAGCAGATCGTCGCGTTTGCCCAGCGCCAGGACCTGCTCGGCCGGCACGTGGCCTTCGACAAATTTACCGTTGATCAAACCGGTGTGACAGGAGCCCAGACGGGGAGGCACGCCGTGCTGTTTCTTGAATTCGCTCATGTTGCTTTCGACGTGATCGGCGACCTTGAAGCCGTTGGCTTCCAGGTGACTGATCCATTTTTTGCAGCAACCGCAGTTGGCGTCGCGGTGGACTTCAATCGGGATGAGGTCGGCGGCCTGGGCGAGGGAGGAAACAAACAGGGCGCTCAGGGCAGCCAGACGCAGGTGATTTCGCATGGGGGATCTCGTCTCGGTGTGCGGGCAAAAATGCATTCTGAACATTTTAGCCAACCATGAGCCAAGAGAGTGTTTCAGAGTGTGAGGTACAGCGAATCCTGTAGCAGCTGCCGAAGGCTGCGTCCGGCTTTAGACGCGATCATGCGATCGCACGATCGCACGATCGCACGATCGCACGCGATCGCACGCGATCGGACGCAGCCTTCGGCAGCTGCTACAGGGTTGCAGGTTCACTCAACGGACTTTAAAGCGCCCCATGATCGCACTCACGCGGCTATTGGCGTCCAGCAATTGCCGGGTATTGAGTTCACTCGCCTCACCGCTTTTCACCAGTTCATCCACCATGTGGCGGATCTGCACCATGCTGCGGTTGATCTCTTCGGTCACGGCGCTTTGCTGTTCGGCGGCGGTCGCGATCTGTGTGCTGAGGCTGTTGATATGGCTGACGGAACCCGCCATTTCGTCCAGTCCGGTGTTTACCCTCGAAGTCGCGTCGGCGGCGGATTGGCAACTGACCTGAGTGTTTTCCATGGCGCTGACAGATGAGCTGACACCTTGGGTCAGGCGCGCCAGCATTTCATTGATTTCCGAGGTGCTCGCCTGGGTGCGGGCGGCCAGTGCACGAACTTCATCGGCGACCACTGCAAAACCACGACCTTGTTCACCGGCTCGCGCCGCTTCGATGGCCGCGTTGAGCGCCAGCAGGTTGGTCTGACCGGCGATTGCGCCGATCACACCGAGAATCTCGGTGATGCGCTGAGCGTCCTGCTGCATGCTTTCGACTTTGCGCGTCGCGCTCGCCACTTCATCGATCAACGCCACTACGCTGCTGGACGCTTCACCAACCACCACCCGCGAGCGATCGGCGTTTTCGTTGGCGCGCTGTGTGAACGCTGCGGTTTCGGCAGCATTCTGCGCAACACTTTCGGCGGTCGAACTCATCTCCGTAATCGCAGTAACGGTCTGATCAGTTTCCGAGGCGTGGCGGATCAGAATCTGACTGGTGTGGGCGGATGAGCGCTGCAGGTTGTCCAGGCCGGATGCCATGGCCCCGGTGGCCTGGGTGACTTCACCGATCATGCTCTGCAAGTAGGCGATGAATGCATTGATCGAGTGACCGATGGCGCCGAGTTCATCTTCAGCACGAATGGTAATGCGTTTGGTCAAGTCCGCGTCGCCAGCGGACAAGGCGTCGATGTTGGCCTTGAGGGCTTTCATGCGCTGGATCAGCTTACGGATGGCGTAAACCTGCAACAGCAGCAGCAGAATCACCATCGGGATTTGCAACATGCTCAGAGTGTTGAGCACATCATCACGCTGAGCAGTGATCAAACGCGTCGGCACGGCAGTGGCAAGGAACCACGGCGAGCCCTCGATGGGGCGCATGAAGAAGGTGCTGGCTTCGCCGTTGTTATCGAACTCGGCCCGCTGGGCCTGATCCCGGCCTTGCAAGCCCGCTTTCACCTGATTGGCGAACGGTGAGGTTCCGGCCAGTTCATTGATGTTCTTCAACACGATCGGCCCGCTGATGCGCGAGCTGTTGCTGATTATCTTGCCGTCGGCTTCGACGATCAGCATTTCGGCGCCGAGGTCTTTTTCCTTGCGCGCCACCAGTTCGTTGAAAAAACCGAGGGTCACATCGATTGTCGATACGCCCCAGGCGCTGCCGTTCTTTGTAATTGCCATGGCGCAGTTGGTGCGCGGTTCGGCACTCGCGTCATCCTTGTATGCCGCTGCCCAGGCACATTGGCCGCGCGGGGTTTGCATGCCGCCCTTGTACCAGGTCTGGTCGTAGTAATTGGGAGCGGCGTCGCTGTTCCAGAACGTATTCACCGCCAGCTTGCCGGAGCCATCGCGGTGCCAGAAGGTGCTGAACTTGTTGCGCCCGGCTTCACGCTGCCCCGGCAACGGCCAAATGCCGCCGCCGAAAACTTTCAACTCGCCGTACTGATCAACCAGGCCTGGCAGCACCGTGTCGATAGCGGCGCTGTCGAGCAATGGGATGGTTTGGGTAATGCTGCGTTGCTGGGCCTGAACTTTGTTCAGTTCGCCTTGAATCTGCTCGGCGACCTCGGCGATTCGGTTAAGCGCTACTTGCTCTTCGGTCTGGCGCAGCTTGGGCGCGACCAGTTGGCTGATGCCCACTACGGTCAACACGGACAGTAACAGCATGAAAAGGACCAGAAACAGCGTGTAGCGAGCCTGAATGGTTCGGAATGCGGGCATGAAGTCGGGTCCTTTTGGTGCAGCAGTCTTGTTTGACGGGATCGTGCAAGTCACTTGGCTATCGGCCCGGCAGCGCCCAGCTTGAGGTACAAGCGTGCAAGTTGAGCGGTCAGTGACGGGCGGTGAAGCAGATGCTGATGCTTTCGTCGATTGCTTAACTATCCAAAACGTCCAAAGCTATGCGTTGAATGAAATCAATTAGAAGAAAAGTCTGTAGTCCATTTACTTCAAAAGCATGCAGCAAATGTACGAAAACTGTAAGCGCCTGAAATTTTAATGGCGTGGGTTAATACTTGTCCCGATACTTCTGCGCCTGTCTTCTTATTTCATACAATTCAATGATTGCCTTACAAGGAATTAGGCCATGACGATTGGATATACCGGCGCCTGGACCTCCAAAGCCGGATTGCTCGTGAAATCTACCGGCAGCAGCGCCAAGCCCGTTTCCCACAGCTTCAAAGTCAAGCAAATGCTGGCCCTGGTCGGCAACGACCCCAACGCGCTCGATATCGCGAAGATGGACAAGCTGAAGATTCACAAGCAAATAAAAGGCTTTAACCCGGAAAACGTTTCGGCCAGGTCACTTGGCAACCTGACTGCCTTCCTTAAAGCGCAAGGTCTGATTGGCGATGTAACAGCTGTGACATTGAGTAATGCCGGTGACAAGTTCGACCGCTTCGGCGTGCCGAAAGATTCTGAAGCGCCGTTTAATGCGCTTGAATACTTTGCCACGCAACTGGACACCATTCAGAACAATAACTTGAAAGGTAACAAGTATGCCAACTACTTGATCCCTGAATACAAGAAGGCCATCTACGTACTGCAGAACCTGGCCAACTACGGCAAGGGCAACGGCACCTCGGTCCCTACCGACCAGAACCTTTCGGCCAGAGCGTGAAGCCGGGGTGTTGATCCGGTGTGACGTCAGGAATTGAGCGGCGATAACGCGGCAGGGAAGCCAAATCGCTTCATCGGCGCTAACATGAGCGCCGATCCGCAGGCCCGTCGGTGAAATCCGGCGAGGCCCGGCCGGCAACTGACTACACACCGCAAACCCCAGCTTCAGGAAATGGCAATGACCCAGTCGCAACGTTTGAAGTACTCGATTCTGATTTCCCTGGTGGTACTGGGAATCATGTTTGGCTTGTCGTATCTGCAGAACACCGGCGTGATCAGCGAGAAGCTGTTTCAGTACATTGCCATTGGCGTGGCGGTGATCGTGGTGGTGATCAATGGCGTGATGCGCCGCAAGGTCAAACCCTGAACGACGCCTTCACGCGCGATTATTCGCCGTGCAGCACAGCGGCAGCTTGCGGGTGCAGGCTGTAGCTTTTATCCGCGTTCAACGTGATCACCCCTTCGCTGCACAAGCGTTTCAAAACCTCGCGCACACTGAGAAACGACAGCGGAATGTCGAGGTCCAGCAGGTGACTGTGCACACCGCGCACGCCCAGGCTGCGTTCGCCGTCGGCCGCAGTGAGCAGGGCGTCGATGACCTTGAGGCGGATTAGGCTGGTACGCAGGCCGAAGCTCTTGAGCAGCACGCGAATCCGCTCGTTGCCGCGACGCTCGGTGGTGTGATTGAACAGGTTTGAGCCCATGGATGTTCCCACTGGCGCCTTGCTACCGTCCGTTGGCAGTTGCGAGTTGTACATGCAAAAACTCCTTCTCAGAGCCTGAACCGGAAAATGTGATGGGTGCTCTTACTCAATAAGACGTACGAGAAAGCCAAATCATGAAGACCCGGATGTAGAAAATTTGTCTCCATCGCGTCGCAACGCCTCAAAGCCCCGCAAAAATGCGCTTCTGCGCGGTAAATTTTTATTGCCACAATCGTTTCTGAATAAGGCTCATTGCGTGTCGACGCGCAGGGTGTGACCTTAGATTTTCGATCAGGAGCGAGCGTGATTATTTCCAGGCAATTAACGAGGCTGAGCCTTGCAGGTGTCATGCTGGGCTTGAGTCTTGCGGCCAGTGCACGCAGCCAGCCGGAGCAAGTGACGGTGGACATCCGGCGCACTACGTTCGGTGTGCCGCATATACGCGCCGAGAACGAACGTGGCCTCGGTTACGGGATTGGCTATGCCTACGCGCAGGACAATCTGTGTTTGCTGGCCAACGAAATCACCACGGTCAATGGTGAACGCTCGCGGTATTTCGGGCCTGATCAGCTGACGGTCGAGGAGCGCCCCAATCAAGTCAGTGACCTGTTTTTCACCTGGCTGAACACGCCTGAAGCGGTCGATGCTTTCTGGAAAGCGCAGACGGCCGAGGTTCGCGACCTGATTGGCGGCTACGCAGCCGGTTACAACCGAGCATTGTCAGAACGCCGGGCTCAAGGTTTGCCGCAACAATGCCAGGGCGAATGGGTCCGCGATATCACCGCGCTCGACATGGTCAAGCTGACCCGTCGTCTGCTGGTCGAAGGCGGAGTCGGGCAGTTCGCCGAAGCGCTCGCCGGTGCCACGCCACCCAACGCGGCCACTGCGTCGCTTCGTGATGCGGCGGCGTTTCAGGTCGCCGATTCGCGTCTGCAACGCTTTGCCCTGGAGCGTGGCAGCAACGCGGTCGCGGTGGGCAGTGAGCGCTCGTTCAACGGTCGCGGCATGCTGCTGGCTAATCCGCATTTTCCGTGGGTCGGCGGCATGCGGTTCTATCAAATGCACCTGACCATTCCGGGCAAGCTGGATGTGATGGGCGCTGCGTTGCCCGGTTTGCCGATGATCAATATCGGTTTCAACCAACACCTGGCCTGGACCCACACCGTCGATTCGTCCAAGCATTTCACCTTGTACCGTCTGCAACTCGATCCCAAGGATCCGACCCGTTTCATGCTCGATGGCAAGTCCACGCCCATGACGCAGCAGACCGTGACGATCAAGGTGAACCAGGCGGATGGCCAGGTCAAAGCGGTTTCCCGAGTGATCTACAGTTCGCCGTTCGGTCCGGTGGTGCAGTGGCCCGGGAAACTCGATTGGGACAAGCAGTTTGCGTACAGTCTGCGCGACGCCAATCTGGACAACGACCGTGTGCTGCAGCAGTGGTACGCGATGAACCGCGCCGCCAGCCTTGCCGAGTTGCAAGCCTCGGTTCACAAGATTCAGGGCATCCCGTGGGTCAACACACTGGCTACCGACGATCAAGGTCAGACGCTGTACATGAACCTGTCGGTGGTGCCCAACGTCAGTGCCGCCAAACTGGCCAGCTGCAGTGATCCGCGCGCGGGGCTGAGCATGATCGTGCTCGACGGTTCCAACAGCGGCTGCGCTTGGGACAACGACCCCGCAGCAGCCCAAACCGGTATCTACGCGGCCGATAAATTGCCGCAACTGAACCGTCGGGATTTTGTTCAGCATTCCAACGATTCGGCGTGGATGGCCAACCCGTCGCAACCGCTGACGGGTTTTTCGCCTTTGATCAGCCAGGAGGGTCAGCCACTGGGGTTGCGTTCGAGGTTTGCGCTTGACCGTCTGGCGACGTTGAACAAGGCCGGCAAGGTCTCAACGAAGGATCTGGAAAGCATGGTGATGGACGATCAGGTCTATCAGGCGGCGCTGGTGATGCCCGACTTGCTCACCTTGTGCGCGCGTCTCGACGCTGATGCGCCAACCCTGGCGCCGGTGTGTGCCAGCCTCAAATCATGGGACCGCGGTGCGAATCTGGACAGCGGTCTGGGTCTGCTGCATTTCCAGAATGTCATGCACGCATTAGAGGAATTACCTGATGTGTGGCAAGTCGCGTTCGATCCGAAAGATCCGCAGCACACACCGCGTGGCCTGGCAATAGACCGACCAGAGGCGGCCAAGGCAATCCGCGATGCAATGCTGGGCTCTGTGGAAATGCTCAACAGAGCGGGAGTCGATGCGGCGACGCAATGGGGCGATATACAGGTGGTCAGCAGTGGCAAACAGCAGACACCGATACACGGCGGGCCGGGCACGCTGGGGGTGTATAACGCCATCCAGAGCGTGCCGAGGTCTGACGGCAAGCGCGAAGTTGTCAGTGGCACCAGCTATCTGCAATTAGTGACCTTCGATGACAAAGGTCCGCAGGCGCGCGGGCTGCTGGCGATGTCGTTGTCCAGCGACCCGGCCTCGAAACACGCCAGTGATCAAACGCTGGCCTTCTCGAAAAAACAGCTGAGCGTGTTGCCATTCACCGAGCAGCAAATCACCGCAGACCCTCAGTACCAAGTGCTGACGATTCGAGAGCAGGAAGAAAAGACCGGGAAGGTGGCCAGACAGTAAAAAGTTTGAGGCAAAAAAGAAGGCCGCACCCGTAAGGGTCGCGGCCTTCAGCTTTTTGGCGGTTGCTGCGGAATGGAATTAAGCACCGGATTGCCGTGCTTGTTTCGAGTCACGTACACCGGCAGGACCTTGGGCAGGGAGCCCAACAGGCTGTCCAGCTCCTTGATGTTGTAGATGCCGCCGAGACGAATCGCACCGGTACCGCTGTCGGCGAGCATCACCGGTTTGCCCAGATAACGATTGATCAACGGCAAGGCTTCGGACAGCGCCAGATTGTCGAGCACCAGCTTGCCGTGACGCCAGGCAAGGGAGTTGTCGCCGACGTTTGTCTGGCTGATGCGAGGCGTGTAGTCGCCTCGTTTATAGCGCGCCTGCATTGACGGGCTCAGACGCAGACCATCGCCCGGCAGGTCATCGTTGCTGCTGACCAGCACCGAACCTTCAATCAGGTTCACGCGAACCTGGTCTTCGTACATCCATACATTAAATTTAGTGCCAGTCACCCGAATCCGGCCATCTGCAGCCTTGACGATAAACGGGTGAGTGGCGTCGTGGCTGACACTGAAGAACGCTTCGCCTTTCTCCAGGGTCAGCCGGCGCTGATCCTTGTAATTGCTGAACGTCAGCTGCGTGCCAAGGTTCAGCTCGACCTGAGTGCCATCGCTCAGGGTGACCTGACGCACCGCATTGGTTGCTTCGAAACGCTGCCAGGAATTGGGCAGCAGCCCAAAATTCCATCCGGTAAAGGCCGCCAATGGCAACGCCACCGCGCATACGGCGGCGGCGATGCCCAAGGTGCGCCAGGGTGTGGCCGGTTTGCTGCGAGCGGCGGGTGCAACCTGGGCCAGGCCTGGCAAATCCCCCGCAACATTCCAGATTTCAAGCATGGCCTCGTACTCGATCGCATGCTGCGGATCGGCATTAAACCAGTGCTCGAATGCCTGCCGTTCCTGCGCAGTGCAGTCGCCGGCGTGCAGACGCATGCACCAATGCGCTGCGGCATCGGTGATGGCGTCATGTTGGGCTTGCGAGGGAAGTGTGTCGGTCATTGACTCATCCTGATTTCCCGCATTCTAACCCTGAGACGAATGCTTGGAGAACAACCGTCATGGCAATTGCCTATCAAACACCAGGTTATTTTCCTGTCATGGCGTGCTGACGTGCAATTCGCGACCCAGATGTGAGATCAGCCAGGCGACGCTGTCAGCATTGGCAAGCTGCACCGAGAGCCTGATCAGCGGATCTTTCTTGAACTTCTCCCTTGCGCCGGCGAGGTTTTCTGCGCCGGTCAACTTCAGGATTATGTTCTTCGCCAGAAAGGTTTGTTCAGGGTAGGTATCGCCCAAGTCTTCCCAATCGCCCGTATCGGGATGCTGGTACATGAATAATTGCGTGTAGGGCGTATGGCGCGACAGTGCATTTTTCTGCGTATCGACCAGCAACGTCTTGAGTTCTTTACCTATCGCGGTGGATTCATCAATAAGATCGGGGAATGGCCTGGAGGATTCGACGTAACAGATATCTTCCGTACCGCCGACCAGGTGCGAAAGCTCATGGATCAGCGTCACAGCTCGGGCATGCGATTTGATCGGGAAGGAGGTGTCAGACAAATAGCGGCGGTAGTAATCGTATTGGGGTCTAAAGAATTTTTCGGCCAGATAAATCTTGTTTTTCTCATCGGTCGGCACCGTGAAGGCGAAGGTGTGCTCGCCATCTTCCAACAGCCGGCCGACTACGAAACGTTTGGATTTCGCGTTTCTGAGCGTGGGCTCCAGCAGAGCGGAAAAGATGTCACCGATGGTTTTCTCGAGCTTGACCACAAAGAGATTATCGATGTCTTTCACATCCAGGAAATCCATGATCAATTGATGCACTGGCGTGATCTTGTCGTCCGTAGTCTTGAGCAACTGCAAGTTGCGCAGACTGTTCCAGGCGTAGCGCGTCGCCTGGTCCAGTGCTTCATTGATCTGACGCGCCTTGATCGGATACAGCAGACGAATACTCTCCATACCCCGGGCTTCAACGTTCATGTCCCCGTAGACCGCGGCAGCGGTATCCAGGCGTTTCAGAAGGCTGTAGCGGGCTGGCGAAGCCGACCTGCTGAACACCCAGTTTTTTTTCAGGTTTTGCAAGACCTTGGGCCCGCGGGCTTTGCCTCCGGTTATGCGCCATTGCTTTCCTTTTTTTTGCACAGGAAAGACTTTTCCGGCAATCGGCGCGTAAGTCGTTTTCGTGGTGTTGTCGGTGTACAGACCCTCGGCGACGTCGTGCGCCAGAGCGCTCAGATCAATGTCATTTCTCGCCAGTTTCTGCAGGTGCGTGCGATCGGGAGCGGTAAGGTCAACGTCTCGCCAAGGCGCGGGTGTGGCTGCCTCGGGCGCCGCTACGTCGGCAGTCGAGACACTGTCCGCCGGGCCTTCCACCGATCTGCGCAACATCACTAACTGTGCGATGGCACCGATGAACTCCTTGAAGGCTGCGCCCCACTTGTGCGTCTGCAAATCTTCAGCGGACTGTTTGATATTGCGAAAGCTGCGCCAGACCGTGATGGGGAAGGCGAGTTTGCCCATGACAAAGGTGCTGGCGACGTCGATGTCTTCACCAAAGACCTGTTTGATCGCTGCCCACTCTTCCCGGGAGTCGGTATCGCCTTGGCAGCCGAGCAGTCGACCGAGCAAGGCAACGTTATCGTCGAGTAATTGTTTGAACAGTCCGCCTTTGATCGGGGTAGAGGCAAGGGTCGCAGAGATTTTTTTCGCCTGCGCAGCCCAGTGCGCCTTGCACAACGTGCGGTCGGCGGGGGGCAAACTGTTTAGCGTCCAATCCTGCAATGGCCCTTCGTTTTTCAGCTCGGTCAGTAGCTGATTTTCGTCTTCGTATTCTTTCACGCTGTGCGTCGGGCTGTGCGGCGCGATGAGGATCTGGCGTCCCGAGGCCGATTGTTCGGGGCCAATCAGCCACATGCCTGGCACCTTGATCGTGGCCCCGGTTTTGATGCCGATGAGTTCCAGCGGGCGGATGATTGCGTTCGTGCCTTCCACAGCCTTGCGTGCCGTGGCGTCGGGCATGTCCATGATCTGGCAGATGAGGTCGAAACCCGCCGGGCTCAAGCGCTCCTGCAATTTTTCCGCGTGGGCGTGCAGCATGAGCTGCCAGGGTAACTGCGCGGCAAAGCGCTTTTTGCGATCGGTGGCGCCGGTGTCTGTGTCGGCGAACGCGGCGGTTAACGCTTTCTGCAGATGTTCACCGGCCTTCAGCTTTTTAATCAGGGTTTTGATGTAACTCTCGGTCAGCCCGGGCGGAATTGTGCTGGCGTCCAGCGACTTGACGGTGAACCGCGCCTGTTCCAGATCGTGCAAATGAGTGAGGGCGAACTGCGTCAGGGTTTGCTCGCTGGCGGCAGACATCAGGCGCGGATTGATTTGCACCTTGTCCGGGTCAAGATCGAAAGTGTCAGCCTTGAGTTGTTTGCGTAGTTCCCGATGCGTCGTGCGTGCCAGCGTGTCCATCCCGCTGAGGAAATCCTGGTCACTGCTGACGTTATCGAGGTATTGCTGGGCCAGTTCCGCGTGCAGTACCTGATCTTCAACGGACGCTCTGGCTAGCCATGCCGGGAGTTTCTCCGGCGTTGCCAGGTAATCGGCAATACTGCTGGCGCGGTGCAGCCCCGTTTGTGGTTGGCGAAGTGCGACCAGGTTCAGCAGGTTGGTTTTTGTCTTCGCGGACAGTTCGGTGGCCAGCGCAGCGGTGACACTCGCCTTGTCCAGCTGGACGTTGGGTTTTAGCAGGTATTCAACAAAATGCTCATCGATCCGCTGCAACGGTGCCAAGGCGTACGTCTTGGCAGACAGTCGCTCGCTGCGTCCGAGGTTCTCCAGCAGGAAGGTGCGAAGGTCTTCGTCCTTGAGGCGACGATTCAGCTCGTCCAGCAAAGGTCGCACGCTCGGAAAAGTTTCAAAACCCTGCGCTGGAGTCCACAGTATCGCTTTGCCTGAATGTCTGGCGTCCAGGCCGCCCCGTTCGGTGACGACAAAACAGCTCGCAAGCTGGAGTGAGTCGGCCGCGGGCTCTGGCTTGAGCGTCAGCGCATACACGTCGGGGAAAAAGCCGTTCAATGCCGCGCGCTGCGAACGGACGGGGCTGTCCAGCAGCGTTTTGATAATTGCCTGTTCCGGGGCGTCCAGTGAGCGGTCGATGGCGCGCAATTTGAGTTCACTGCGCAAAGCCGCCGTCATCACGTGCGTGACGTCCGCCTGCAGGCCCGGTAGCGATGAATTGATCAAAAGCTCGGCCTCGGCCACCGTCTTGGTGGTCGGCGTGATGGCGGGGCGTTCTTCCAGACGTTTTTCCAGTGCCTGCTCGAAAGTGGTCAGCACGGTCAGCTGCTCCTTGGCCGACTCGGCACGCACGGTGGCTGGACGCGAGCTCCAGCGCTGGTCGACGCGGATGCTCCAGCGCCCGCCAGTTTCGGTGGTCAGGAGCCGGTCATCTATCAGGCCGCGAACGTCCAGCGCACTGTCACACAGGGCGCCAGGGTCGAGCGCGCCTTCACTTTCCCGGAACCGGTTGAGTGCGTAGGACAGGTTGTCCTGCTGCTTGCCGAGGATGCTGCTCATCAGTTGTTCAAACACTGCGCCGTTGATGGGCACACCTTTGATCTCGCGCTCATTCGCCGGCAACGCGAGAAAGGTGCCGCGCTCTTCCAGCGACATGAAGTTGAGCAACGTGTCCTCATGACCTTCGCTCTTCAACATGTCCAATACGACGGATTTGGCAGCGGCCAGGTCGTCAGTCGCTTCGAGTCCCCTGGACTGGGTGTAAAGAAAACCGAGTGTATTTTCTCTGCCAATCGTCAACGTTGAGGCAAGCTCTGCGTAATGTTTGAGGGGCGCCGTCACTCGCACTTTTTCGATGCTGAGGAGCGCATCCGCATCGGCAGCCTCGCCGACAGTTCGTAGTCGCACATACTCGTCAGCCTTGAGAACGCCCGACTGGCGCTGCAACAGGATTTTTGTGTAATAGGTGTCTCGGATTGCGTCGCCAAAAAATGCCAGACGGGATTTACCGGTACCCATCGGTGAATTCCAGAATGTCTCGATCAGGCTTTGCAGATGCGGTGTGAAACTTTGCGCAATCTCTTTGACGGCGGATTCCCACGCCTGATTGTCGGCGTCGGTGCTCACGCTGTGGCGCGGGTTACTGAAAACTCTGGAACTGCCCGCAGGCCACTGATTGTGCAAGTAGAAATACATCAGTGCATCGCTCAGCGAGAGCGAAGAATGCGTGTGAAGGTAGTCACTGCCATCAAATGCAGAAATGGTCTTGAGGTAAGTGGTTAAGCGGGTCAGGCGCTGGTCTAGCGCAGGGAACGGTTTACGCAGCGCATTCTTCAGGGATTCGTCGAGCATCGATTGCAGGGTCGGTGTTTTGAGCAGCTCGGTGCTCATCAACTGCAGGTTGTGTTGCTGATTCAGTTCAAGGAGTGCTTCCTGGTCCTCGAACACCGCACCGTCAATCTCTTCGGTAGAAATGTCCGCGACCGCGGTATCCGCCCAGACGCTGCGCTGCTCGATGGACAGAAAGCGCAACAACTCGCGCTTGCCGTCGTCCAGCGCAAGCCACTCCTTCAGTTTGCTTTTCAGATCGTCCATGTCTGCGAATTTGATCAAGCCCTTCCAAGGCGTGTAGAGCATCACTTCTTTGCCGTTGGACCGGCTCAACGCAAACGCGCCTGCCAGTGGTGTACTTGCGATGCCGGTGCCCGTTAACAGGAGCCGGTTCGCAAGCATTGGCTCTTTATGGGCTACGCGCGCTGCCTGCGTGGCCAGATACACGTTCTGCAGCCACTTGAGGTCTTCGATACTGAAGTTGAGGGCCTTTTCACGATCGCGTGGTTGTTTGGACCTGGAGGCGGTGGTTGCCTCGTCAAAAAAATACGGCAGTGGGGATATTGTCATGGGTGTTTCCTCGGGGGTTGCGACCGACGCTGATCGCAAGGCGTTGAATCGAGGAAGCAGGTTAGGGGCAGGCCAATGTATGAGTGCGGTACATATTGCTGGGCGCCACTGCGCTGCCGAGACTTGACAGCACGCTGGTGAAACAGCACTTAATCGGTCCTGGTTGTGGAATGCCCTGCATCCTTCGCCTGAGCCTGTCGCCCGTACTCAATAACAAAACTGGAGCTTCAGATGACCGCAACGCCCGAAGTAGCCGTCAGTGCACCCGTGCATTCGCTTGAATTCGACGCGCTCGTTGTATTGCTCGAGCAGATTTTTCTGCGCCACGGCACCTCTGCCGATGTCGCCCGCACCCTCGCGCTCAACTGCGCCGGTGCTGAACGGGATGGCGCCCACAGTCACGGCGTGTTTCGCATCCCCGGCTATGTGTCGACCCTGAAGAGCGGCTGGGTGGATGGTCAGGCCGTGCCGGTGGTCGAAGATGTGGCATCGGGGTTTGTCCGCGTTGATGCCGGCAATGGTTTCGCCCAGCCGGCCCTCGCAGCCGCTCGTTCGTTATTGGTAGAAAAAGCGCGCAGTGCCGGAATCGCGGTGCTGGCGATTCGTAACTCCCATCACTTCGCCGCGCTGTGGCCAGATGTCGAGCCATTTGCCTATGAAGGGCTGGTGGCGCTGAGCGTGGTCAACAGCATGACCTGCGTGGTGCCGCATGGGGCTGACCGGCCGTTATTTGGCACCAATCCGATCGCCTTCGCCGCCCCGCGTGCCGATGGCGAGCCGATTGTGTTCGACCTGGCGACCAGCGCGATTGCCCATGGCGACGTGCAGATCGCTGCACGTAAAGGTGAGCGTTTGCCGCAAGGCATGGGCGTCAACAGCCTGGGCCAGCCGACTCAGGACCCGAAAGCGATTCTTGAGGGCGGCGCATTGTTGCCGTTCGGCGGGCACAAGGGCTCAGCGCTGTCGATGATGGTGGAGCTGTTGGCAGCGGCGCTGACGGGCGGCAATTTTTCGTTCGAGTTTGACTGGTCGAATCACCCGGGCGCCAGAACGCCATGGACCGGGCAGCTACTGATCGTGATTGATCCGAGCAAGGCAGCGGGGCAAAGCTTCGCAGAACGCAGCCAAGAGCTGGTGCGGCAGATGCATGGGGTGGGATTGAAGCGCTTGCCGGGTGATCGGCGTCATTCTCAGCGGGCGAGATCCGCGGAGGAGGGCATCAGACTGGACAATGAAACGCTGGAGCATTTGCGGGGATTGGCGGGGCTTTGAACGTAGGTAGCGTGTTGCAGACCGGCGGGTGATTGATTCCCGCCGGGCGTTACTCAGTCATTGGCGCTTAACGACGACCCAGTAGCAGACCAACGACCAGACCAAAACCGGCGGAGATCGCTACGGTTTGCCAAGGATGGCCACCGATGTAGGTTTCTGTCGCCTGAACCGCTGGCATTGTACGGTCGCGCACGTTGCCGACCGAGTCCCGTGCCTGCTGCAACTTCTGGGCGATCTGGCCGCGCAGTGTTTCCGCTTCTTCGCCGACCAGCGAAGCGCTGCTCCTGAGCAGCTTTTCTGACTCTTCGATCAGCGAATGAAGTTCGCTGAAAGCCTGATCCTTGATCTGTTCTTCGGCGGATTGTCCGGCAGTTTTCCGAGCCATTGAGGTTACTCCTTGCAGTTAAATGAGCAGTGAACAATGGAGTCCCCCAGCGCCTGAAAAGTTGCACAGGTTGAACGCATTCGGCTGACCCTGGAAAAAATCCAGCGCCGGACTTTTCGCCCTACGGTGTAAGATGTCGCCTATTTACGCAGCAGGAAAATCCCATGAGCTTCAATCTGGCCGACAAACCCCATGCCGAGCGTGCGGCGCTCGAAGATGAAAAGTCCCGTCTGTTCGATTTGTGGCAAAGCAATCTGGGCAAAGCCAAAGGCGAGGCCGCACGTTTGTTTGGTGAGCGCGCCAAGCGCAAGGGTAAATGGGCCGAGTGGGTCCGTTCGGAGCTGGATGGCATGTCGCCTCCGGAGTTCGCGAACATGGTGCGCAGTGAAGTCAATCGGCTGATGGCCGCCAAGTAATTCAGGGTTATCCCAAGTAGCGTGCGACGACCGCCCGGTAGTTGCCGTCCAGTGAATAGCCGCCGACAACGATATTGCCATCTTGCTGTACCGCCAACGATGTGGCGGTATCCAGGCTGCGCCCCAGACGCGTGCGTACCCAGCCAGCGCCGTTGCCAAAACACTCATCCAGCTGACCATCCGGCCGATAGCGGGCCAGAATAAAATCAGCTTCGACACCGCCAATCGTAGCGCCAGCGCACACCACGCTGCCATCCGCCTGCGCTTGCGCGGCGGTCCATTGGCAACCGTACTGGCCGATTTCCAGCAATTGCGCCAGGCCGCCGTTGCAATGCTGGTCCGGACGACCGTTGCTGTGAATTTTCAACGCCATGCAATGCATCGGGTCGCGGCTGCTGCCAAAACACAGCACGTCTGCGTCGGTCAGTTGGACAAGCTGGCTGACCTGAACACTGCGCCCCCTTGCGGTGAAACTCATAAACCCGTCAACCGCGAAACACTCGTCCAGCCGACCGTCGGGGAGATAGCGCGCCAGCAGGCCTTCTTCAGGGAAATTCATCGATCCGCCGACCAGAATTCGTCCATCGGCCTGTACTAGCAAGCTGCCGAGCCTGGAGTTCATCAGCAAATGCCGGACCATCACAAAGCCACGGCCGTTGAAGGACTTGTCCAGCGACCCGTCACTATTCAGCCGAATCAGCATCGCCGCCTGGTCCGCCAGCTCGAAATGATGATTGGCCACCAGCACGATTCGACCGTCGTCCTGCACGCCAATGGCGCACGCCTCGGCACCGGGGATGCCAGGTGGCAACCATGTATCGCGTACCCCCAGGGAAAGGTTGCCCGGTAGACGCACGACACAGCTGCCGTTGTCGCCAAACGCTTGCACCGGTTTGCCGTTTTGATCAAACAGTGCGAGCGCAGGCAGTGTGCGATGGGCATTTTCGTAATGCAGGCCGGCCACCAGGATATGGCCGCTGGGCAGGACACGAACTTGCCCGGCCATGGCCTCAAAGCCGTGTTGAAACTGCCCGACCACGCTGCCCTGATGAGCGAACGTCAAATCGGCCGATCCGTCCTGGAGTAATCGCGCCAGACCAAAACGGCTGCCGCCCGGAGTACCGACCTTCGCCGCCACCAACAATCGGCCACTGCCATCAATGGCAACGCCGTTGGCCATGCTGGAAACGCTACCGGGGAAGTACACATGGGTTTTGCCGGCGGCAGCGAAAGTCTTGTCGAGTGTTCCAGCGTCAGATAGCTCTGGAGTGAGTGCGGGATCGTTCTGGACGGACATGCACGCTTCTCCTTGCGAGTCGTCCTGGTCCAGGGATTGGAAGGCGACTTATATAGGAGAGGTATTCAACCGCTGAACACGTTGGTACACAACTACAGATTGAGGGTCGTTGTGTGCCAGAACAGTGGCTTTACGACCCACTTCAAAGCCTGACAAGTAACCGTAGTTCGAGTTACGGCTTTCTGAATAAACGCGCCGGGCACAACCGCATTGCAAAAAAAAGCGCGGATTACCTTTGCAGTAATCCGCGCCGATATCAGTGCGGCATCGACCAAGATTGCAACGTGTAGCCATCGCTCCTCAATTCTTCACGCGCCTGTTCCAGCACGTGTTCAAGTTGCGCCGGGTCGGTGTAGGCACTGCTGGGAATCTGTTTGCGACCGATGCGGGTGCTTGTGCGATCGATGACGGTCAGGCTGAGCTCGCCGTTACCGTCCTGTGGGGCCCAGGCCACGCATTGGAAAGGTTGGAATGCACGGTCGGCAATCAAAAGAGCTTCGTTGATACGGAGCGGGGCGGTCATGGGATTGTCTCTCTCTATGCCCAATCAAGTGATGTGCCGTCGGTTGGGCTTACCGTGCGGCTGGTTACTTGTACTGATGTCCGAACTCTGGGTCCGGGTCACACTTGAGCGAAAGAAATTTCAACTTTCTTTCATTCGGTCAATGGTTGATTGGCTGGCGAAAGCACAATGAAAGATGCAACTTTGTTAGGTAGCTAACAGTGCATTTTTGCTTATAACTGATTTTATACAAACGCTATAGTCAATCGGTACAAGGCGCCGTCAAATTCTTGCTAATGTTACAGCCAGGTCCGCCAAACGACTGTTTTTAATGTTATTTCTTATATTTGACGCCAAGGAACAGTCATGATCGAAGCGCCTGCTCCAAGACGATTATTGGTAGTGGATCCCTGTGATGATTGTCATCGTCTGCTTCCGGGCTTGCGATCAATAGGGTGGGACGTCGACAGCTGCACGCTCGAAGATGCTGTTGATCGGACTTGCGATGTCGGACTTCTGCGCTTGCAACCTTTTCATCTGGACCAACCGGAAGCGGTCAAGGAGCTGATCAGTCGCAGTGGCACGGAGTGGATTGCCGTGCTCAATCAGGACGTCCTGCGGCGGCAAAACGTCGGCGATTTTGTCTGTGAATGGTTTTTCGATTTCCACACATTGCCGTTCGACGTGTCGAGGGTACAGGTGACTCTGGGCCGTGCGTTTGGCATGGCACGGCTGCGCGGGCAGGGCACGGTTCATATCAATCAGCCTGAGCACGAGCTGCTGGGCGACAGCAAACCGATTCGTGAACTGCGCAAATTGCTCAACAAACTCGCACCGACCGAGTCGCCGGTATTGATCCGTGGCGAAAGCGGCACCGGCAAGGAGCTGGTCGCGCGCACCCTGCACCGGCAATCGCAACGGCACAGCAAACCCTTTGTCGCGATCAATTGCAGTGCCATCCCCGAACACTTGATCCAGTCCGAATTGTTTGGCCACGAACAGGGCGCGTTCACCGGCGCGCATCAGCGCAAGGTCGGGCGCATCGAAGCGGCCAACGGCGGCACGTTGTTTCTCGATGAAATCGGTGATCTGCCTCTCGAACTTCAAGCGAATCTGCTGCGCTTCCTGCAGGACAAACACATTGAGCGGGTCGGCGGCAGTCAGCCAATTGCGGTGGATGTGCGGGTTCTGGCTGCGACTCACGTTGACCTCGAAGCGGCCATCGAGAAGAAGCGCTTTCGCGAAGACCTGTATTACCGCCTCAACGTTCTGCAGGTCGTGACTGCGCCGCTGCGTGAGAGGCATGGCGACCTGTCGATGCTGGCCAACCACTTTTCGCATTTCTACAGCCATGAAACCGGGCGGCGGCCGCGTAGTTTCAGCGAAGACGCGCTGATTGCCATGGGCAAACACGACTGGCCGGGCAACGTTCGCGAGCTGGCCAACCGCGTGCGCCGTGGTCTGATATTGGCTGAAGGACGACAGATCGAAGCTCGCGACCTTGGTTTGATCAGTCAACACGCCGTCTCCGCGCCGATGGGTACCCTTGAGGATTACAAGACTCGCGCCGAACGCCAGGCGTTGTGCGATGTGTTGAATCGTCACAGCGACAATCTAAGCGTCGCCGCCCGCGTGCTGGGTGTGTCGCGGCCTACTTTCTACCGTTTGCTGCACAAGCATCAGATCCGCTAGGGCGGTTGAAACGAAAATGCCCGCTGCGGTTACGGGCCCAGCAGGTGTTTGACTGCTTCGAATGCCTGGCGCCGACGTTCGGCCCAGTCGCCCCGCAAGATTTGCAGCGGTTGTCGATGCTTCTCCAGCCAGGCCAGTGTCTGCTCGAAAAATGCCCGGCGTGCGCTGAGTTCGGGTTGGCATCGCTGGCCATCGTCGGTCCATTCAACCTGTTCGGGAGACAACAGCAAGTGCAGGTCGTATTGGCGCGAGAGCAGGGCTTGTTCGATCCATGCCGGACAGTCACCAAACAGGGTCTGGCTCCAGAGGACATTGCTCAGCAGGTGCGTATCGAGAATCAGCAGCGGCGGTTGCTGCGTGCGGGCCGTGTCCTCCCATGCAAGCTGGCCGCGAGCGATGGCGGGTATGTCGGCCAGCGTCGTCTCGCGGGGATTTTGCTCGATGAACCAACGCACGTATTCATCGACCAGCAGGCCGCCGAACTGCGCCTGCAGTTCTGCGGCCAGCCAGCTTTTGCCGCTGGATTCGGGGCCGGTCAGCACCAGGACTTTCATGTGCGCAAGACCGGATCGGCACGCCACTCGCGCCAGCCTTGCACCGCCAGCAGAGTGAACAGCCCGTAGAGCGCAGCAGTCAGGTACAGCCCTTTGTAGACAAACAGGCCGACGAAAATCACATCGACGACAATCCACAGCGGCCAGCACTGCACGCGCTTTTGCGCCATCCATAACTGCGCGACCAGGCTGAAACCGGTCAGCGCGGCATCCAGCCACGGCTGCGCTGCGTCCGTCCAATGGGCCATCGCGGCGCCGAGCAACAGGCTGCCGATGGCTCCGATGGTCAGGCTGAACACCACGGCTTGCGTGCCAAGGCGACTGACCTGCCGACCTTGATGCGCGTCGCCCGCCCGCGTCCACTGCCACCAGCCGTAGAGCTGCAAACCTGCGTAAATAACTTGCAGCAGCATGTCCGAATAGAGCTTCACTTCGAAGAAAATCCAGCTGTAAAGCAGCACCATCACCAGCCCGACAGGCCAGCACCACGGGTTCTGTTTGACGGTCAGCCAAACGGCAATGACACCGAGGGCGGCGGCAAACAGTTCAAGCCCGGACATGGAGTTTCCTTGGGGAAGTCGCGAAGGGTGGCGATTGTAACGGTAGGCGCAGCCAAAGGAGAACCTCCAGGACCGACACCAGCCCCGTAGCAGCTGCCGAGCCAGCGAGGCTGACGGATCCTGTAGCAGCTGCCGAGCCTGCGAAGCCTGACACAAATCCTGTAGCAGCTGCCGAGCCTGCGTCCGGCTGCGCAGCAGTCGTAAAACAGGCAATGCGGTGCATCAGGAAAACCGCGTTCTCCGGGTTTACGACTGCTGCGCAGCCGGACGCAGCCTCGCAGGCTCGGCAGCTGCTACAAAATCAACGCAGCCTCGCAGCCTCGGCAGTTGCTACAAGATCATGCCGCGCGGTTAAACGCGAAACTGCCTTAGCAACCCGTTCAGCTGTTCACTCAACTCTTTGAGCCTAACGCTGGCCATGCTCGATTGCTCTGCCGCCATTGCGGTGCTGTGGGACAAGCCGGCCGCTTGGGTGACGTTCTGGTTGATGTCCTCGACCACCTGAGCCTGTTGCAGGGTCGCGCTGGCAATCGACGCGTTCAATCCGTTGAGATTGCGCAAAGCCTGGCCGATCGCATTCAGGCTCGCACCGGCAAGGCCAGCCTGTTCGATGGTCAGTTGCGAGGCGCGGCTGCTATCGCCGATCACCTTGACCGCCGCTTCCGAATGATTTTGCAGACGCTCGATCATCGACTGAATCTCGGCCGTCGACTTCTGAGTGCGCTGCGCCAGCAACCGGACTTCATCGGCTACAACGGCAAATCCGCGTCCCTGCTCGCCGGCTCGGGCCGCTTCGATCGCGGCGTTGAGCGCCAGCAGATTGGTCTGTTCGGCGATGGAGCGAATCACTTCCAGAACGCTGCCGATCTGCGTGCTTTCGGCTGCCAGGGTGCGGATCACTTCCACGGCCTGATTGATCGTCGAAGACAATTTGTCGATCTGCTGCAGGCTCCCGTCAATGTTGACCTGACCCTGCTGCGCCTGCGACTCGGCATCGCGCATTTCACTCGCCGCGTGCTCGGCGTTTTTTGCCACGTCCTGCACGCCGTAAGTCACCTCGTTGATCGCCGTGGCCACCAGCTCCATTTGCTGCGATTGCTGTTGGCTGCGCTCTTGCGCCTGGGCCGCATCGTTACCCAGCTCACTGGAGGACTGGCCGAGTGCGCTGGCGGAGATTTGCAGCTCGCCGATCACCAGGCGCAGCTTGGCGGTGAACGCATTGAAATGCTGCGCCAGTTGCGTCACTTCATCGTGGCCATGGGTGTCGAGGGTGCGAGTCAAGTCGCTTTCCCCACTGGCAATGTTGGCCATCGCGCTCACGGTTTCCTGAAGAGGGCGAACGATGCTGCGGGCAATCAGAATCACCAGCAGCGCCATGATCGTGGCAATCACCAGCCCAACGAATGTAGCCTTCCACACTTGGGAGGCGAATTCGGCTTGCATGTCATCGATATACACGCCCGAACCAATGATCCAGCCCCAGGGTTCGAACAGTTTCACGTAGGAGGTTTTTTCCACCGGTGCGTCGGCACCCGGTTTTGGCCAGCGGTAATCGACAATGCCGGCGCCTTTGCTCTTGGCCACCGCGACCATTTCATTGAACAGCGCAAAGCCGTCGGGATCGCGGATCGCCGCGAGGTTCTGCCCATCGAGTTTCGGGTTGGCCGGGTGCATGACCATGACCGGCGTGAGATCGTTGATCCAGAAGTAATCGGTCTGGTCGTAGCGCAGGCCGCGTACGGCGGTCAGCGCCTGCTTTTGCGCAGCGTCGCGGGTCAGGGTGCCGGCGGTTTCCAGACCATGGAAATACGTCAGAATGCCGCTGGCCGTCTGCACCACGTGTTGGGTTTTTTCCACCTTGGCGTCATAAAGATCCTCATGAATCTGCTTGAGCATCAGCACGCCCAAGGTCAAAAGCATCAATACCGCCACGATCAGAATGAGCCACAAACGGCGGCTGATCGACATGGTTCGCAAGCTGTTCATACCGCTGTCACTCCTGTTTCTTGTTCTGGTCATAAATGATCGCCAGCATCCCTGCACGCTTTGCTCTCCGGACGTGTCCGACGCAAGTCTTATAACGTGGCAGCGTTAATCAGGCTTGTCTGATAGGATTTCGGCCCCGCGCGGGAAAACCTGAATACCGAACGATATTTCACCGATGCTTTTCGGTGTCGTCCGAGGAAGAAGCGCGGGGCAGACACGTTGACCGCAGTGAACGTTTTAAAATTATTATCGGGGCATGCCGCAGCGCATCGCCTCCTGGGGGATTGATGGACCTTTGGACCGCCGTGCAGGCATTGATACTTGGGGTTGTAGAAGGGCTGACGGAGTTTTTGCCGATTTCCAGTACCGGGCACCAGATTATTGTCGCGGACTTGCTCGACTTCGGCGGAGAACGCGCCATAGCGTTCAACATCATTATCCAGCTGGGCGC
This sequence comes from Pseudomonas sp. Ant30-3, assembly GCF_000690905.1. Taxonomy (GTDB): domain Bacteria; phylum Pseudomonadota; class Gammaproteobacteria; order Pseudomonadales; family Pseudomonadaceae; genus Aquipseudomonas. Next base: position 89,209 of record NZ_JMCL01000007.1, read on the forward strand.
CATTCTGGCGGTGGTCTGGGAGTTCCGCCGCAAAATACTCGATGTGGTCACCGGCCTGCCTACTCAGCCCGGGGCACGACGCTTCACCGCCAACCTGTTGATCGCCTTCATGCCCGCCGTGGTTCTGGGCGTGCTGTTCTCCGATCTCATTCATGAATACCTGTTCAACCCGATTACCGTTGCAGCGGCGTTGGTGGTTGGCGGGATCGTGATGTTGTGGGCCGAGCAGCGTCAGCATGAGGTGCACGCTGAAACAGTCGATGAGATTACCTGGCAGGACGCGCTGAAAGTCGGCTTCGCTCAGTGCCTCGCGATGATTCCCGGCACCTCGCGCTCCGGCTCGACGATCATCGGCGGTTTGCTGTTCGGCTTGTCGCGCAAAACCGCCACCGAGTTCTCGTTCTTTCTGGCGATGCCGACCATGGTCGCTGCGGCGGTTTATTCGGGCTACAAATACCGCGACCTGTTCGTCCCGGCTGATTTCCCGGTGTTTGCCATCGGTTTTGTCACCGCATTCATCTTCGCGATGATCGCCGTTCGCGGTTTGCTCAAGTTCATCGCCAGCCACAGCTACGCGGCGTTCGCCTGGTATCGGATCGCGTTCGGTCTGGTGATTCTGGCCACGTGGCAATTCGGTTGGGTCGACTGGACCGCCGTTCAGCCATGAATAACGCCAGCGCGCGCAATCCTTCCAAAGGAGCAATCCAGAATCCACGGCTGAAGCTGCTGGTGTTCGCGATCGTGTGCGCGCTGCCGTTGTCGGGTTCAGTGACGATGTGGCTGCGCGGGATTTCGATGGTGCCCCTCGCGGCTTACGGCATCGTCAGCCTGCTGGCGTTCTTTCTGTATTGGGGCGACAAACGCAAGGCGCGCACTGATCGCTGGCGTACGCCGGAAAACGTTCTGCACGCTGTCGAGTTTGCCGGTGGCTGGCCGGGCGCGTTGCTGGCCCAGCAAGTGTTTCGGCACAAAACCCGCAAGGTCTCGTTCCAAATACTGTTCTGGGCCATCGTGCTGCTGCATCAGGTGTTCTGGATAGATCAGCTGTTTCTCGGCGCTAATCTGCTGGCACTGTTCTAGAGCAGCAGGCCGACCTGGGTGCGCTTCGGTAATCTGCTCACCACCAACTGATGTGAACGTTGAAGCAAGTCTTTCAGTTCTGCGGCGCCCAGCGGGTAGGGCGTCTGCATGATGATCCACTGCGCCCTCGCCAGATAAGGCGCCGGGTGAATGCCCGGGCGGTCGCAATGGCCCAGAAACACATCCTTGTCGACTTTGAACGCCAGAGAATCACCGCGCAGGTTCTGCAAGGCGAACATCTTGTTCCCGGCAATTGAAAATACCCGCACGCCGCCCCATTTGTAATCCTCCCGCGCACCGGGCAGTGACAGGCAGAAAGCTGCAACGTCGTCTTCGCTCATAAGTCCCGCCTTCATAGCAAACGCTCCCCGCAGGCGTCGAATGATTCCACCATATGGTCGATCCAGGCGCGCACCGCCGGCATCACCCCACGCCGATGAGGGTAGACCGCTTGCAGCCAGCCGCCCGGCAACGACCACTGAGGGAGTAATTGCACCAGCGTGCCGTCCTTCAATTCTTGTTCGCAGTACATCATCGGCAGCATCGTGAAGCCTTGGCCGGCAAGCGTGCAGGCTTTGCGCACGATGAAGTCATCAATGCCCAGCCGGGCTTCGAGGCTCAGGTCAACTCGTTTATCGTCCTGATCGAGCATGCGGATGTGCACCATGCGATCCGCTTCCAGGGCGCCGAGCACCGGCAGTTTCTTCAGGTCATCGGGCTGATTGATCACTTGTCCGTGCAAAAACGCCGGGCTGGCGACCAGCAGCATTTGCGCCTGACGCAAGCGGCGAGTGACCAGCAAGGGGTCTTCATCACCCAACTCGCGCACGCGCAGGGCGACGTCGACGCCTTCAGTCACCAGGTCGACGCGGCGGTTCAGCAGCATCACCTCAAGTTGTACCAGCGGACATTTCTCCAGAAATTGCGCGATGATCTCCGGCAAAATTTCGTGCGCCAGGCCTACCGGGCAAGACACCCGCAAGCGTCCGCGCGGTTCACTGGACATGCTGGCCACCGTTTCGTCAGCCATCTCGGCTTCCAGCAGCATCGCCTGGCAGTGCCGCAAATAGCGCTCGCCCACGGCGGTCAGTTTGAGTTGTCGAGTGGTGCGTTGCAGCAGGCGTGCGCCCAGACGTTCTTCCAGCTCGGCAATGCGTCGCGATAACCGTGATTTCGGAATGCCGATCAGGCGGCCGGCCGCCGCGAATCCACCGGCTTCGACCACTTTGGCGAAGTAATACAGGTCGTTGAGATCTTGCATCTGCAGGCTCTATTGTTCTATCAGTGGGACAAACTATCGCATTATTGGCGTCTAATCAGCTATTACTTTCATCTGTAGGATGAGTTCATCAGATCGCCCCGTGGCGGTCCTCACCTGGAGATCCCACATGAAACTGTTGCACATTGATTCGAGCATCCTCGGCGACAACTCGGCCTCCCGCCTCCTGAGCCGCGAAGTGGTTAACGCCTGGCAGGTTGCCGAGCCCAACGTTGCAGTCACTTATCGTGATCTCGCTGCCGATGCTATCAGCCATTTCTCCGCAAATACTCTGGTTGCCGCCGGCACCACCGCAGAATTGCGCGACGCTGCCCAGCAGCACGAAGCGGACCTCAGCGCTTCGACCCTGGCCGAATTCCTCGCCGCTAACGCCGTTGTGATTGCCGCGCCGATGTACAACTTCACTATTCCGACCCAGCTCAAAGCGTGGATCGACCGCATCGCGGTGGCCGGTCAAACCTTCCGCTACACCGAAGCCGGCCCTGAAGGCCTGTGTGGCAACAAGAAAGTCGTGATCGTTTCGACCTCCGGCGGCTTGCATGTCGGTCAGGCCACCGGCGTGGCACACGAGGAATACCTGAAAGTGATGTTCGGCTTCTTGGGCATCACCGACATTGAGTTCGTCCGCGCTCATGGCCTGGCCTACGGTGACGAAGTCCGCACCAAAGCGATGAGTGACGCGCAGGCGCAAATCAGCGAGCAACTGTTCGCCGCTGCGTAAGGCCTGAGCTTGGTACTGAACCAAGCCACACCCAAAAAACTCTGTACTCTGGTCACGCAAGTGGCAGATGCGGAGTTTTTTGTTTCTGGCCATTACCGGTGCTGGCGCGGAGTATGCAGTCCGGAACCAAGGTCTTCGGTCAGGTAACGGGGTGTTGCATCGATGCTGCGTCTTTGTGCGATTCTGCTGATGTGCCTGCTCGGCAGCCTTAATCCAGTGCTCGCCGCGCCTGGCGGGCATCACTGGAGCGTCGGTTTCCATGAGATGAGTGTGCTCGATCCGCTGGATCTGCAACCGATGCGTGCCATCGCGTTCTATCCTTCCAGCGCCCGCGAACACGTCAGCAGGCTTGAGGGTTACGAAGTGGAGGCGAGCGAAGACGTGCGGGTCGCCATCGGCCGTTTCCCGCTGCTGATGTTGTCCCATGGCAATACCGGAACGCCGCTGGCACTGCACGACCTCGCGACCTCTCTGGCACGCAAGGGGTTCGTCGTGGTCGCGGTGATTCATCCGGGCGATAATTCCACAGACCATAGCCGTCTCGGCACCTTGAGCAATCTTTACGGTCGGCCCATCCAGATATCTGAAGCAATCACCGCAACGCTGGGTGATCGCATGCTCGCGCCATTCGTCAATGCCGATCAGGTCGGTGTCATTGGTTATTCGGCGGGCGGCGAGACGGCGTTGATTCTGTCGGGCGCGACGCCTGATCTGGAGCGTCTGCGCCAGTATTGCAGGGAGCGTCCAGACGATCAGGACGCCTGCAACACTCAAGGCGAGCTGATTGCCGATCGCGATGACCTGCAACCGGTAGCGGATCCGCGCGTTCGCGCTCTACTGTTGATGGCGCCGCTGAGCCTCAAGTTCGGCCGGCATACCCTGGCCGATGTGCACGTGCCGGTGCTGCTTTACAGCGGCGACGGCGACAAGCTGGTGGCCTTCGACAAGAACGCCGCGGCGCTGGCGCGCAAACTACCGATCGCCCCGGATTTCAAATTGCTCGCGGGGGCAGGGCACTTCGTGTTCATGGCGCCGTGCAATGAAGAGCAGATTGCCGCGATGCCGGCGTTGTGCACCGACGCGGATGGCGTTGATCGCAAGGACATTCACCGGACGATGATCACCGAGGCTGGGCGGTTTTTTGCCCATGCGCTCGGCAAACCCAACCGAGCCGGTCTGCAAACTGCTGATCAATAGATCGCGATATCTTGGCCTGCCTGAGCCCTGTAGGAGCCGGCTTGCTGGCGATGGCGTGCTCGAAGGCGCTATCGCCAGCAAGCCGGCTCCTACAGATTGCGTGTCGATCAGGCCATCGCGCGGCGTTTCAGTACCAAGGTCAAACCCAACCCCGTCACTGATAACAACGCCGCGCTAAAGAAAATCCATGAATAACCCATATTCAACGCCACGGCGCCCATCAACGGACCGGCAATCGCCAGTGCCAGATCGAAGAACACCGCATAGGCGCTCAGCCCCGCGCCACGGCTGGAGGTGGGGACTTGCTTGATCGCCTCGACCCCCAGCGCCGGGTACACCAGCGACAAGCCAAAACCGGCGAGGCCCGCACCTATCAGAGCAAACCCGGTCGACGGCGCCAGCCACAGCAGCACCAGGCCGACGGTTTCGATGCTCATGCAGACAATCGCAGTGGTGAAACCACCGAAACGGTTGATGCTCGAGATGAATATGAGTCGCGCCAGAATGAAACAGATGCCGAACACCGTCAGGCAGTACGCCGCTCCCGTCCAGTCACGACTCAAGTAATACAAAGTGATGAAAGTGGTCAGGGTGCCGTAGCCGATCGACGCCAGGCTCAAGCCCGCGCCAAACGGCGCGATGCGCCCGAACACCGCCCAGAAGGGCAGCCGCTCGCCGCGAACCACCGGCACCGAGGGTTTGTTACGGATCAGTAGTAGTGCGAACAGGGCCAGTAGCGACAGAGCGATGCCGAGGCTCATGAAGCCCAATTCCGCGACCATCACCACGCCCAGCGGCGCTCCGATGGCAATCGCGCCATAGGCGGCAATGCCGTTCCACGAAATCGAACGCGCCGTGTGTTCGACCCCAACCTGGCCCATGCACCAGCTGATAGTGCCGACCCCGATCAAACCCTGCGCAACCCCCAGCAACAAACGGCCGGCAATCAGAATCAGCAGGCTTAGCAACGGAAAGCTTTGCAGCAACACCGACAACAGGGTCAACAAGCCACTCAGTACAATCCCCGACAACCCGTAAACAATCGCACGCTTGGTGCCAATGTTGTCCGACATCCGCCCGGCCATCGGCCGACTGAGTAGAGTCGCCAGGTACTGCGAGCCAATCGTCAATCCGGCAACAACTGCACTGAATCCGAGTTGTTCGTGGACATACCCCGGCAACACCGCAATCGGCAGTCCGATACAGATGAAGGCAATAAAGGTATAGAAAACGATGGAAACGATCTGCAGAGTGATCGCCATGGAACTCGGCGTAGGCAGTTGCTGCACGGACATGAGGGCTCTTTCGCGGGCGGCGGTGGGAGATCAGCATCATGGCGTGGCTGTGAGATAAAGGAAAGCAGGCTAACTATATACTCGGATTGCTCGTTCCCACGCTCTGCGTGGGAATGCCGCAGCGGACGCTCCGCGTTCGGCACCAGAAGGGAAGCTGAGCGTCCCGGTCTGCATAGCGTAGGAACGATCTTCTGATCTTCAGCCAATAAAAAGCCCCATCACCAGGACAGGGCTTTGACTTGCAGCTTGCAGCTTGAAACTAAAAGCTGCTCTTAAAACACCACACCCTGGCTACGCAGGTAATCGTCATACGTACCGCTGAAGTCGATCACGCCGCTAGGGCTCAACTCGATGATGCGGGTCGCCAACGACGATACGAACTCACGGTCATGGCTGACGAAGATCAGCGTGCCCGGGTAGTTCTCCAGCGCCAGGTTCAGCGCTTCGATGGATTCCATGTCCAAGTGGTTGGTCGGTTCGTCCATGATCAGCACGTTCGGCTTCTGCAGGATCAGTTTGCCGAACAGCATGCGACCCTGTTCACCACCGGAGATGACCTTGACCGACTTGAGGATCTCGTCGTTGGAGAACAGCATGCGGCCCAAGGTGCCGCGAACGATTTGTTCGCCGCCCTGAGTCCACTGGCCCATCCAGTCGAACAGGTTGCAGTCGTCTTCGAAATCGTGGGCGTGGTCCTGGGCGTAATAACCCAGTTCCGCGGCGTCGGTCCATTTGACGGTGCCAGCATCCGGGGTCAGTTCGTTGACCAGGGTGCGCAGCAGGGTGGTTTTGCCGATACCGTTCGGGCCGATGATCGCCACACGCTCGCCCGCTTCAACCTGGAAGCTGAAGTCTTTAAACAACGTCTTGCCGTCGAAACCTTTGGCCATTCGATCAACGATGACCGCCTGACGGTGCAGTTTCTTGGTTTGTTCGAAGCGGATGAACGGGCTCACGCGGCTCGAAGGCTTGACCTCGGCCAGCTGGATCTTGTCGATCGCCTTGGCGCGGGAGGTAGCCTGCTTGGCTTTCGAGGCGTTGGCCGAGAAGCGGCTGACGAACGATTGCAGTTCGGAAATCTGCGCTTTCTTTTTGGCGTTGTCCGACAGCAGCTGCTCGCGGGACTGGGTCGCCACGGTCATGTACTCGTCGTAGTTGCCCGGGAACAGGCGCAGCTCGCCGTAATCCAGGTCAGCCATGTGGGTGCACACGCTGTTCAGGAAGTGACGGTCGTGAGAGATGATGATCATCAGGCTGGAGCGCTGGGTCAGGATATTTTCCAGCCAGCGGATGGTGTTGATGTCCAAGTGGTTGGTCGGTTCGTCGAGCAACAGCACTTCCGGATCGGAGAACAGCGCCTGCGCGAGCAACACGCGCAGTTTCCAGCCTGGCGACACTTCGCTCATCGGGCCGAAGTGCTGCTCGATGCCGATACCCAGGCCCAGCAACAGTTCGCCGGCACGGGACTCGGCGGTGTAGCCGTCCATCTCGGCGAACTCGGTTTCCAGTTCCGCGACGGCCATGCCGTCTTCTTCGGTCATTTCCGGCAGCGAATAGATGCGGTCGCGCTCGGCCTTGACCTTCCACAGCTCTTCGTGACCCATGATCACGGTGTCGATCACGGTGAATTCTTCGTAAGCGAACTGGTCCTGGCGCAATTTACCCAGACGCACGTTCGGCTCGAGCATGACCTGGCCACCGGACGGCTCGAGGTCACCACCGAGGATTTTCATGAACGTCGACTTGCCGCAACCGTTCGCACCGATCAAACCGTAGCGGTTGCCCGCGCCGAATTTCACCGAGACGTTTTCGAAGAGCGGCTTGGCGCCGAATTGCATCGTGATGTTAGCTGTAGAGATCAAAGGTTTTTCCTGTGAAGCATTCAGAGTATCCAGGGGTGCGGCAGTACCGATTCAGTACCCGTGTCCGTTGTCCAGACCACGGGAAATGCATCCCGGTCAGAAGCGGAAGGTCCATCTGGCAATAAGTGGACAGCAGCATGAGGTGCGCTTGGCCCGAGTCAAAGTGCGCTGAAGACGTTTCAAACCGTCATCAACCAAGGGAGGCGCATAATGTTTGGCGGCGATTGTACTGGTCTGGCTCTTTAAACGATAGGGCGTTAAGGCCGCACGGGAGCATTGGCGGCATGAGTGGACAGATTTTCACATTTGAAGGTTAACCATAGGTTACAGATTGTGACTAAAATGCCATCTTTCCCCTGATGCCGGTGGTCGGCATAGCTCAAGGACGCGCTTCAGGAACGCTGGATCGAATTCAGACGCTGCTCAAGCCTCGGGCGAATGGCCGGAAGAGGCGCAGTTTGTTCACTTCTGACGTGTGACGATTTCCTTGAAACTGATCATCGCTGCTATCTATGTTGTTTCGATTGCGTACGTTCATCTGCGCGGTCACGTGCGCCACAAACTGGGCCGGCAACTGAGCGACCACTCGACGTTCCTGGCGCCGATCAATTGCTTCCTGTATCTGTGCTCGAAAATTCCCAACCGGCCTTACCTCGACCCGGCCGATTTTCCGGACCTCAGCCCGTTGCAAATCCATTGGGAAGAGATCCGCGCGGAAGGGCAGAGCCTGCTTCAGGCGGGCGAGATCAAGCGTTCGAATCAATACGATGATGTCGGCTTCAACTCGTTCTTCAAAACCGGCTGGAAGCGTTTTTATCTGAAGTGGTACGGCGACAGCCATCCTTCGGCGATGAAGCTGTGCCCGCGCACCACCGAACTGGTGCAGAGCATCGGATCGATCAAGGCAGCCGATGTTCGCCGAGCTGCCACCGGGCTCGAAACTGGTGCGGCACCGCGATCCATATGCGGGCTCCTATCGATATCACCTAGGCCTGGACACGCCGAACGACCCGGGTTGTTACATCAACGTTGACGGTGAAAATTATCACTGGCGTGACGGTGAAGCGGTGATCTTCGACGAGACCTTCATTCATTACGCGGAAAACGCCACCCAGCAAAACCGGATCATCCTGTTTTGCGACATTGAGCGGCCGATGAAATACCGCTGGGCGGCGGCGTTCAATCGTTGGTTCAGCCGTAATGTGATGTCGGCAGCCGGCGCACCGAACGAGGTCGGCGACAAGACCGGTGGACTGAATCGTTTGTTCGCGAAAATCTACAAGATCCGTCTGCGTGGTAAAGCGTTGAAGAAGCGTAATCGCAAACTGTATTACCTGGAGAAGTGGGCGATCTTTGCCGGGTTGTTGGCGATTTTTGTCTGGATCTAATTGGCCTACTGCGTTAGTGACGCCGTATTCGGAATGCCGCACAGCGCAAACCCGCTCCCACAATGAAATCGCGGCGCATACAGAGCCAATGTGGGAGCGAGCCTGCTCGCGAAGAGGCCCTGAGATTCACCTCAAAACCCGCGGCCATCCAACAACTCATCAACCACTCGACCGCTTCGAAGCCTTCTTTGCCGGAGCCGCTTTCTCAGTCGTCTTCGCCGCCGTTTTACCCTTGGCCGCCGGTTTCGCCGGTGCCTTACCGCCAAGACTGCGTTTAAGCAGCTCGGTCAAATCGATAACATCGGCAGTCTTGCGTTCCTCCTGGCCCGACACCGTCTCCACGTCCTCGATCTTGCCTTCGTTGGCTTTCTTTTCCACCAACGCCATGATCTTGTCTTCAAAACTGTCGCGATAATCCTCGGGGCTCCAGTCGCCGGCCATGTCTTCGACCAGTCGCTTGGCCATTTCCAGCTCTCCTTTGGCCAATTTCACGTCTTTGACGTCGCTGCCCAGTTCAAGCGTGTCGAGGCTGCGGACTTCTTCCGGCCAGCGCAACATCACCAATACCATTGAATCTTCCAGCGGCATCAATGCCGCCAAGTGCTGCTTTGTATGTATCACTACATTGGCGAGGGCGACCTTATTGGTTTGTTTCAGGGTTTCACGCAGCAGGGCGTACACCTTGCCGCCGCGCTTGTCCGGCGCAAGGTAATAGGGCTTATCGATGTTCTGTAACGGGATCTGTTCGCTGTCGACAAACGAGAAAATGTCGATGGTTTGGGTGGATAGCGGGTGCGCCGATTTGATTTCCTCTTCACTGAGCACCACGTAGCGGCCCTTTTCATACTGGACGCCTTTGACGATGTTCTCCTTGTCGATTTCCTTTCCGGTGACCTTGTTCACCCGTTTGTAGCCCACCGGGTCCATGCTGCGGCCATCGAGCCAGTCAAAATCCACCCCCTGAGATGACGTCGCTGAAACCAGCGCCACAGGGATATGGACCAGTCCGAAACTGATTGCGCCTTTCCAGATTGCACGTGGCATCGTCGTCTACTCGCAAGTGATGATCAGGTGACCGGCGCCCACGCGAAAAAGTTTCAGCGGCTTTACCCCAGGCTATACGGGCGGATCAGCGGTACGGTCAAAGGGTGTTACATCTTGCTGGACAGGTTTGGGTTAACAAATCCGAACCCTCGGCGTAGCGTGCTATCGAAAGGCATGCTGTTGATGTGAGCCTACAGAGAGGTTGCCATGAATCGAATAATGCTTGGCCTTGGCGTGTTGACGTTGAGTGGCGTGCTGAGTCATTCCGCGCAGGCTGAGGTCGCCACGTCGCCCCTGTTATTGGCGCAAAGCCCGACGGGCAATGCCGGCAATCCGTACAACAGCCCGATTCGTCGGGCCAATCCCAACAGCATGCAAGGCACTCAACCGAGCGCGCCGGCGATTCGCGGGCCGAACACCGTGCCCGTGCCGCGACCGCCAACGCTCGACAATGGCGGCATCGGCAATCGCTACCCGCAAGACCGCTCGGCGCCCGTCAGCCCGCCGAAATTCATTTCCAATCCACCGCACCGAGATGCACCCACCGGCAACCGTTGATCCCAGGGCATAAAGCTTTGTTAGCCATTTTGACGACAAAAGGAATCGTGCATGTTGCGTAAAACCCTTCTGGCCACATTCTGCGCCAGCGCACTGATCACCACTGCATCGCCGGTTTTTGCGGCGTCGACCCAGGAATTGAAAAGCGAACAGGGGACGCTCGAAGTTACCCAAATTGCCAAGGGCCTCGATCACCCGTGGGCCTTGGCGTTTTTGCCTGATCAACAGGGCATGCTGGTTACTGAGCGCCCCGGCAACCTGCGCGTGGTCAGCGCAGACGGCAAACTCTCTGCGCCGCTGGAGGGCGTGCCGAAAGTCTGGGCCAAGGGGCAGGGCGGTTTGCTCGACGTGGTTCTTTCACCGGACTTCAAGGAGGACCGCACGGTGTATCTGTCTTATGCCGAAGGTGGCGGTGCTGGCGACAAGGCCGGCACAGCGGTCGGTCGCGGGCAATTGTCTGAAGACTTGAAGACGCTGAAGAACTTCAAAGTGATCTTCCGCCAGGAGCCCAAGCTCTCGGTCGGCAATCACTTCGGGTCAAGGCTGGTCTTCGACCGCGATGGCTATCTGTTTATCGTCCTGGGTGAAAACAACGACCGGCCGACGGCGCAGGACCTCGACAAGCTGCAAGGCAAAGTGGTGCGCATTTACCCGGACGGCAAGGTGCCCGACGACAATCCTTTCGTCGGTCAAAACGGCATACGCCCGGAAATCTGGTCATACGGCCAGCGCAATCCGCAAGGCGCCGCGCTTAATCCATGGACCGGAGTGCTCTGGGAAAACGAGCATGGCCCCCGTGGCGGTGACGAAATCAACATCATCGAGCGCGGCAAGAATTATGGCTGGCCGACAGCGACCCACGGCATCAACTATTCCGGCCAGCCGATACCCGAAGCCAGTGGCAAAACAGCCGAGGGCACCGTCGCCCCGCATCACGTTTGGGAAAAATCTCCCGGCCTGAGCGGCATGGCATTCTACGACGCCGACCGCTTCAAGCCATGGCAGCACAACGTATTCATCGGAGCGCTGGTCACCCAGGAGCTGATCCGTTTGCAGTTCGACGGCGACCGCGTAGTGCATGAGGAACGCTTGATGGGTGAACTCAACAAGCGCATCCGCGACGTGCGTCAGGGTCCGGATGGTTATTTGTACGTGCTGACCGATGATGACGACGGCGAGCTACTCAAAGTCGGCCTGAAATAGCGTTCTAGACGCGACCCCTGTAGCAGCTGGCGCAGCCTGCGTCCACGCGATCCCTGTAGCAGCTGGCGCAGCCTGCGTCCGGCTGCGCAGCAGCGGTCAAGTTAAATCATCCACGCAACTCCCGCCCCCGCCAACCCAGCACCACCAGATACAACAACGGCCCAACCGAAACAAAAACAGCCGTGATCAACAGATAAGGCAACACAGACCAACCCGAGTGCCCACGCTTGCGCGCATCCCTGTACATCCAGATCCCCGCCAGAGTCGCCAGCAAATACAGATCAATCACCACCTGCGCAGTATCAGGCCGGGACATCAGACTGATACCAAAATCGATCAGCGACTGCTCGGCCTGCATCATTACCGAAAGGGTATAACCAGAGAATGCGATCAAAGCGAGCAGGGGCAGGGCGACAGATTTCATGATGGCCTTCCTTGGTTTAAATGGATTTGCAGTTCCATGTCAGGCCATCAACGGCCGTAAAAACGTTCGTTCATAACTGACGATAAACTTCTTCTCGACTAACAACGCCACCAACGCGGTACTTTCCGTGTCAGTCATCGTGATGTGCCGGTAACTTTCATAGTCCGCCAGAGAAGGAAAACTGAACAGGCAGTAAGCAATATTGCTCGCTCCCTCGGAGGGCAAGAAGTATCCGTGATGCGTGCCGCCGAGACGCTCCACAATACGCAGCCACGCTTTTGCGTAGGCCTCGAATTCCGGCAGTTGATAGGGGTCGATCACATATTTGACATGGCAGGTAATCAAATCGAGCGCTCCCTTAGATTATTCCTGAACGGCTTTCTCGACTGTTTCCGAAGCCGACCAAACTCGGTAACGAACCTCGACGTCCTTGGGTGCATAAACAACAATCGGCAACTTGCTGTTGTAGCGCAACATAAAGCCGTCACCCACTACCGGCACGAAGTCTTGCTTACGTTCGCCATCGGGACAGGCCATTTGAGTGCTCATCGGCCCGATAACCGTTTCCAACCGGTAGAACGGATAACCCCAACCCTCGAGATTCTTTTCCTCAAGCATGCCGCCCAGGCGCTGTCGGTTGCAATCTACGGTAAGCGTTTTGCCGGCAAGGATCTCGACCTGAAAACTGTCTTCCCGGGTTTGTGGAGCGAGATGAATGACCTGGCGGGTGAAGCCATCCTCAGGCTTGGGGAATGGAGCAAATTTTTCAAGCGGCGCGGCGTCAGCGAATGAGGACAGCGCCGTAGCGATCAGCCCAACGGTAGTGACACAGGTCAGTGAACCCATGTTGCCTCCTTGCGTGTAAGTGAGGTCAGCGGATACTGAACTGACAGACTGCATTCTCACTGCCGTTTGCTGCCAATGCAAACGAGAGTGACGGGTTTGCAAAATGCATGAGAATCGAAGCCTATCTTGCAAATTGCATGAGGCACTCGATGGGTGATTTCGCTAAGTCCTTGATTCGCCGATGAGCTGCAGCGCAGGAATTGAGGCATGTTTTATGCTGTAGATGTCTGTTGAAGCTGACCGGATTTATACAGAGCCAGCATTGATCATTAATTGGCTATCTCACATTTAGGAGAGTACTGCCATGTTTCTGTCTGCCTTGGAAATTCGCAACATTGTTGAAACCGGTTTTTTACCGAAACGCTGCCAATGCACGTTGTCACCCGATCTGCAGATGACGGTTAAGGTGTTCGCCGACACGAGAACTGAGCAGGTCGAGCTGCTGGTGACCGGCATCAACGCGAGCAAGTTGAACAGTAGCCGCGCGATCAGCGAACTCATTGCTGGCCTGCGCACCGACTTGCAGCGTCAGACGAACGCTCAGCTTCTGCACCCGAACAGGCGCGCGCTGTAACTGCCCGCCGACGCTGCATCTCAGTCAGTTTTGCAGCCGGCATCCTTCGGACAGTTTGCGATAAGTGATCTCCGCAGGTCGGCCGGCGGGATCGATGTATTTCATATTGGCCGACACCACTTCACATTCCACCGTGGACGTCTCGGTCAGGGAAATGACCCTGGCCACATGCAACGGCATTCCGTATCGATACGACGCTGCGGTGGGCGACACGTCGTCTGCAGCGTGTGTCACACCAACAGATAAGGTGCAGGCGAGGGCGGTGGGAATTAGCAAAGCGCGCATGTTCATGAACGTTCTCCATTGCGGACAATGAGTCACCTCGACGGTGAGTCGGGTGTGCCGCACTGGGCGTCAGACAGCTCTGTGGCGTGCGGTCCAAGGGATTTTTAGGCCGGAAGGTTAAGCGGTGGTTAACGTAGCTGAGTGTTGGATTCCAACAGTCCCGTAGAAAAGCGCAATAGCCAGCAGTGTTTGCATTCGCAGAGCTCTTTTTCTTTTAGTTTTGAAAAAAAGTCCTCATTGGGTTATTAGGCTTCCGGAGTTACCAAGAGCCGTATGGCACCCCAAATTTCTCGACATAGGCTTTGGAAACGGCTGAAAGAGGCCGATGGTGTCCGCCGGACTTACCTTCATACGGGCCACGTGGATCAATCACGGCTTTGACCATAGTCACTTCAATCGGTGGCAGGCATGAACCGCCCACCCAGACTTTGGCGATACCTCCAGGCGCCAGTCCTATATCGATCGAATCGCGATATCCAGTGATCCATTTACCATCAAATCTGCAGAAAACCTTTTCTCCCCTGCGAATGAGCTCCCGAGTAGCCTCTGGGATATTAATCACCATCAGGTAGGTTTGCGGTTCGACCAGCGATTGCCAGCGGACATAGATCTGTTTGGGCAGGTCAGCCCCTGTCACACGCTTGCCGCCGCCGATGGCTGCTCTTTTAGGCCAGCCTCGCGGGTCGCCGGAATTGTTCGAAGGCTTTGATATTGAGGCAATTCCGCTCCACGCACGTGGATACACATGGTCCTGAACATCGACAACATCCGCTGTTTCGATCCAAACCTCCATATAATCGGGGGCCGAAAACCCCAATTCCCAAGAATCGTAAGGCATTGACTCGCTGTTGGCGAATGTGCAGCCACTCAGCAGCAAGGCGGGAAGAGCGACGCGTATAAAATTACTTATCAGGATCTTGATGCGGGTCACTCCCATGAGCCGTATGGCACACCAAATTTCTCGACATAGGCTTTGGAAACATCAGTGAGAGAGTCGTACTTGCCACCAGATTTACCTTCATAGGGGCCACGAGGATCAATCTCTGCTTTCACCGTGGTCACTTCGATCGGTGGCAGGCACGGGCCCAGTACCCAGACCTTGGCGATCCCCCCGGGGGCCAAATTCACAACCAATGCTTCGCGGTAGTCTGTTATAAACTTTCCATCAAAAGCGCAAAACACTTTTTCTTCTCTGCGCATGAGTTCCCTCGTCGACTCTGGTATTTCGATTACCATCTTATAGGTCTGAGGTTCGACGAGCGATTGCCAACGCACATAGATTTTTTTGGGTAAATCTGCGCCTGTCACGTACTTTCCTTTACCCCATCCAGGATTTTCAGGCCATCCTTTCGGATTCCCGCCATTATTTGGAGGTGTCTGTATCGCAGCGGTACCGCTCATGGCGCGCCGATAGACTTGCCCTTGAACATCAATTACATCCGCGGTCTTCGTGAAGTCAGACCTGGCGTTTTTCTTTTTCCCTGAGCGTATTCCATCAGCTTCTCATAAATTGGGATGAGCTCGACGGGAAGCGCTAATCTTGGATCTTCTTCGGGGATCTGTAAAAACGGTACGCCGTTTTGTACTGCCAATTCCCGCATGATTCGAAAATAGATTAATGACAGATCA
The DNA here is from genome assembly GCF_000690905.1 of Pseudomonas sp. Ant30-3. GTDB lineage: Bacteria > Pseudomonadota > Gammaproteobacteria > Pseudomonadales > Pseudomonadaceae > Aquipseudomonas. The sequence continues at coordinate 104,594 of NZ_JMCL01000007.1, forward strand.
CTGCGAACTTCGCGTTGGCTGCTGACAGCCGCATAAACATGTTTCATATTTTTGCGATTATTCTTGCCAGTGCCACGGAACGGGACTTCCCAAGTCCTTACCTCCAGCGGGAGGTTGTATTGGGAAAGTTCCTGTGTAAGACGCCTCAAGTCCTATTGGGCCAGCTTGTAACTATTCGATTCTATGAAAGATAATTTCTCTTCGATGTCGCTTTTGCGAGGTTTGCTGAGCAATATTCGCTCCATCGCCCTGGGTAAATAGCCACCGCCCAGGTCCGAATGCACGCCTGGTAAAACAATATCCGCCGCCCCAATGCTGTTCAGAGCAGAATTATAACGTCGTTCATGACTGGCAACCAATTGTACGATTTTTTTGCGGCGTTTGGCGCTAAAATTATGTTGATGCCAGATTTGTAGGCGTTATTACCATCCAAATCCCCAATGAGCGGGTTGGCGATCGCTGCAGCTGTGTCATAAACGCCAATAAAATTTATGGAGCTATCGGTCTGCGGCTCCCATGCAAAATTGGCGGCTAAGCCAGGAGTGCCAGGGAGAACTGCTTAGCTAAAATACGTCATCAACGTCCCTTCGCACGTTGCCTCCGCCATCAAGCTCATACAGTAGTGAAAGCAACGCATAGGATTTAACCAGATTTTGTACGAATCGAAACGCGGATTGGTCATTTCCCAAATAAGATCCATAGCCGAAAACTGCTTCGACATAGCCAGTATTGGCCGCCTTTTCGTTCCATAGTCTGAAATTTTTGAGATCTTCTTTTTCAATGTATATGGCGGCAAGTCCCATCATGCCAGGTGGATACCCATTTTCTGCAGAGGCTTTCATCCAGCGCTCGATAGCGTCAGCGCGCTGGCCACGAAGCAGGAAAACCCCACCACCTTCCTGATACTTTGTAGCTAAGCGGAACTGAGCAAGCGCGAATCCATTCTCCGCTGATTTTCGATCCATTCATCATCGCCAGTTTTCTTGTACATCAAATACATGGATTCTGCATTCCCTCGCTCGACTCCTTGATTTGCGGTTTTATTGGCCAGGTCCATCCATTGTTTCGGAGTTCTCTGTGCTTTGGGACAGTTATTCATCTTGACGCACAGGTCGTCGGATGCTTGACCAAGCCTGATCATCGAATATACGTCACCAATTGCGGCAGAAGCCTCATACGCGGTCTGTGCTTCCGTAGTCATGTATCTCTTGTTATTCCGAATCGCCTCCCCAAGGTAGTATTGCGCTTCATGGTCACCCGCGTGGGCAGCGATCTTGAGGTGAGGAACCGCGGAAATCGCTTTGTACTGGTTAAAGAGAGCGATTCCAGTTGTCTTAGCAATTTCTTGATCTGGGGTAAGCCCGGCCAAAGTAGATGGCGAAACTATTAAGCAAATCAATCCAAAAACTACAGCGCTCTGAGGCAATATGTTCATAGCTTACCTGGATAATCTAATCATGACTCCACCGTTTTTAGTATTCGGTAATCAGTATCGACGAGCGCTCGCTTAACGACTCAATTTAAACGGAAAATAAGAAAGCGCCGGGTGATTTTCTTTCCACTGCGACGCCATCTTTCCTGCCTCATCCAACTGCGCCGGACTCATCGAGCTTCTAAATTTGGCTATGAGATAGTCTGCGTCTTCCTTCGCGCCGCCTCCGCCATCAAGCTCAGAGAATAGCGAGAGCAGCGCATGGGATCGCACGAGGTTCACGGGAAAACCGAAATCAGTGTTTTCGCCCGATAAGTAATAGGCGTAGTTAAACACAGCCTCGACATATCCTGTCGATGCGGCCCGCTCGGTCCAATTTCTCGCGCCTTCCAAGTCATTTTTCTCAACAAAACTGCTGTAAGACTGGTCATCGCTCTCGGATACCCTCCTTCTGCAGAAGCTTTCATCTAGCGTTCGACAGCATCCGCCCTGCGTGAGGGGGTGATGAAAAACCCACTACCTTCACGGTACTCAGTCGCGAGAAGATACTGCGACAGTGCAAATCCGTTTTCAGCTGATTGCTCAAGCCATGTTTTCTCGCCAGTCAATTCGTAGAGCAAATAATCGATTCTGCATCGTGTTCGGAGGCCTGTGCCAATGCCGTCGATTTTGCGGTTGCTATCCACTCTTGAGGCGTCCTTCGGCTTTTGGAGCAGTTGTTCATCGCCACACACAGATCAGAGTCCATCTCACCCAGTCGGATCATGGCGTAGATATTTCCTTGCTCCGCGGAAGCCTCATAGGCTTCCCTGGCCGCAGCGTCTATGTACCGCGTGTTTTTTCGAATGGCTTCGGCCAGATAGTAGCGCGCCTCAGCGTCACCACCCTCAGCTGCAGTTTTGAGAAAGGGCATTGCACTGACGGCTTTGTGTTGATTGTAAAGAGCTATTCCGTGCAATTTAGCAGCATATTGCTCCGCTGATAATTGAGCCCGGGTGTGAGGAGAAACCAGCAAGAGCAATATTCCGAGTCGCATCGCTTTTTTGAAAAAATCTTTCATAATTTATCTGGAAAATATGAAAGAGGAGGGTGATTCGCTTTCCATTCTTCCGACATCTGCTTTGCTTGTTCTATTTGTTCGGAAGTCAATTTTGCTGCAATTTCAGGAAGTATGTCATTTGCATAGTCTTTCATCCCGCCTCCGCCATCGAGTTCGAGTAATGTAAAGATCAGGGCGTATGATTTAATTGGGTCATATTCAAATCCATATTGTGAAGGCTTCTCGGATAAGTACGAACCATAGCCAAACACTGCGCTTGCATATCCTGCTTCTGCAGCTTTGATATTCCACGACCTGAAACCGTCGTAGTCCTTTTTATTTGCGAGTATCTCTGCGTAAGCCATCATACCTAATGGATAGCCTTCTTCAGCCGAAGCTTTCATGTAGCGCTCGACGGCTTCAGCTCTTTTGGATGGGAGTATAAACAATCCTTTTCCACTAAGGTATTCGGTCGCCAAATAGTATTGAGAGAAGGGGTATCCGTGCTCTGCAGATAACTCGAGCCATTTATTCTCGCCAGTCATATAGAACATCAAATACATGGCCTCCGCGTCCCCATTCTCGGCCCTTTGTTCGGTGGAAGTCGTGGCCAGTTTACGCCATTCGCGTGGTTCTTTCAGACTTGTTGGACAGTTTTTCATGGTGTTACAAAGATCATTGTCCCGTTGAGAGAGTCTGATCATCGCGTAAACATTACCTTGTAGCGCTGACGCTTCATAAGCATGTTGAGCTTCAAGTGTGATGAATCTGTTCTTTCTTCGCAGAGATTCGCCCAGATAATACTGAGCATCTGCGTCTCCTGCTTCTGCAGCCAAACTCAAATGAGTTATCGCGGAAGAAATTTTGAATTGATTATAAAAGATGATCCCTTTTTGTTTTTCTTCACCAACTTGGGCTTTGGACTGGTTGAAGAGAATAATCCCACGGTCTCGGTGCTGCTGTTCTGGCGATAGCTGGGCGGACGCTGCGTTCGCCCATGCTATACACGCCAGAAGGATGGTTAAACTTTTCATCTACATTAGCGACTCAGTTTATCTGGAAAAAATGATAGCGGCGGGTGGGTTGCTTTCCATTTCTTTGCAAATTCGCTGGCTTGCGCTAATTGGTCTGGTGTCATTTTGGCAGCAATTTCAGGCAGCTTTCCTTCAAGATATGTCTTAGCACTGCCGCCCCCATCCAATTCCTTAAGAAGAGAAACCAGTCCGTATCCCTTTACTAAGTCCAATTGAAAACCTACTCTGTCGGGTGTGTGAGATAAGTATGCTCCGTAGGTGCTAACGGCATTCTGATCGCCGGTCTTAGCTGCTTCTTCCAGCCAATAACGAACGCCTGGTAAGTCGCCTTCTTCGTATAATATTGCGACGTATGCCATCATGGCCTTGGGATAACCACCCTCGGAGGATAGCTTTAGCCATTTTGATATAGATTCCGATCGTTTCCAAGGCAGCAAAAACACTCCGCTCCCTTCTTGTTCGCCTATCGCCTTCCAATATTGCGCAATTGGATAACCTGCGTTTGCGGATTTCTCCAACCAGTCTTCCTCTATTGTAATTTGATACATTATAAACATTGCTTCGCTGTCACCTTGCTCGGCTTTTGGCTTGGCAAGCTTTTGCGCTTCATTCAACCATTCGATAGGTTGTTTGTTGGATGTAGGGCAATTTTTCATAGTCCTACACGTATCGTTCGAACTTCTACCCAATTGAATCATTGCATATAAATTGCCTTGTTCAGCTGATTCCTCATACCATTTAAGGGCTTCGAGAGTCATGTAGTGATGGTTTTTTCGCAATGCTTCGGCTAAGAAATATTGAGACTCGCCATCACCGGCCTCAGCCGCAATAGACAAAAGAGGGACTGCCGAAACAGCCTTCATCTGGTTGTAAAGTTCGAGCCCGCGGATTTTTGCCGCTTCTTGCGTTGGGTTTAACTGCGCGAACGCATGGGCTGCAAAACACATTAATACAAATGCGACTATTTTATGTGTAGCTTTATGTGTGATCATAAGTTTCCGATAAATCCGCTTTGATATATTTAACGGTGCCGCTTGGAATATATGTTGTTCCACGATATTGGCTTCTTTTACAAAATCCATCAATATTGGCGCCAAGGGTTGTCACGTGTTTTTTGTAAGCGGCGCGTATCGAATCACTTTGATCGTTGAACAAGCTGAGAACACTTTCTGCCATAAAGCTATCAAGTGCTAGTCTGGCTTCGCAGTATGTCTGTCCGTCATCTTTAGATATCTCGCCAAATTTGTTCATGCTCATGCAGATATCTTCAAATTGTCGTTGGGCTTTATCGATAGATCCTTTCGACTTTGCATTATTTAATATCCAGCCAAGTATTCTTTCGATCGCTTGCTGCTGTAAAAGGTGAGTGTCGGACTTTCCATACTTAAGCTCTCTATTTGATTCACCCGTGGAGCTCGTACGAGTAACGGAAAAATCAACGGGAGGGCTTATTAGTGTGTTTAATAGTGCTCCAAGGGCTCCAGGAATAGCGTTAACGCACCACTCCTCGAGCTCTGATTGATTTTCATAATTAATGATCGTATCTGCAATCGGGCCGCCTTTTTCCGAAGCAGTCAAAGACTCATAAATCGACATAATGGTGTCGATCCCAAGTAAATACACCATCCCAACATCAAACCCACAAACTGCCAAAGCATTCAGGTTCGACATTACGGTAAGTGCTTCGTCATCAACCATGATGAACGGATTTTGCTTGTTTTTATAAAGCTCACGCCGGAACAGGTTAATCAACTCTGTTACAGCGTCGTAGCCCACTTCAAATTTAAATGCGCCACCGACACCGGGGCCAGCGACTAACGATGCCTTCAGTACAAGGATTAATTTGCCGTTATGCAGCGAAATGCTTGCCTCACCTTTTGCGCCTAAACCTGCAGCGACATTTAGCTCTGCGGTCAGACGAGCGAGACTGAACCACTCGTTGGTCTTCATCGGATCTTTAGATCCCGACGTGGGAGCTCGTTGAAGCATGGCGACTTCCGAAGGTGGGGCCCAGTTCAACGCGCCGGTCACCATGATCCCTGACTGCAATCCCGCGTATAAATTGAAAGCTGCTTTACCGCCTTGCTGTATTTGGAGATTCGCAGGGGCTCCTTTGATTTGAGTGCTGGTTGCGGTGTGAGCGAAGTCGCGTTTGTCGCCGGTACGTACCACGGGCTCGGGCGGTGCCAAGTGGAACCCTGCATTTCCAACGTCGAGCGCTATCTCGGAAGACAGCAGTAGAGATGCACCCGCGTAGCCCCACGCTTTGGCGCCAAGATACAGCGAAAATCTACCGAGATTCAGTGTTTGCTGGATGCTGTTGGCATCCAGGTAGTTAAACGTGATTTCTTTGGCTTTGCTGCGGTCAGGCAAATCCACTTTGAAAAGTTCCACTTCACCACGTGCGAGATCAACGCCGAATGAAGCTTTCGCAGACGCTTGAAAGCCTTCAGCTACGGTAAAGGCCGGACCTTCGACTTTTGTTGAGCCGTGGATGATTTCGCTGGACGACGATGTCAGGCAACGTACCAATTGCGCTTGTGGGCTGACATCAAAAATGCGGAAAGTCTTGCGAACGTTGTCTTTGAATAGAACCTGCTGCAGTCGGGTTCCCCACTCTTTACGGTTGCCGGCGCTATCGAGTGATGTGACTTTGTAATTGCGGGTTTGCAAGTAAGCGTAAAATTTTTCGATGTCGAACCAGCCCTCTGTTGAAAACCAATCGCTTTCCTGGTCTTTGATCCGGAGGGCACCTTCTTGCTGAAGCCATTGGCCGAACAAGTTCAACTCACTGTCTGCCGCAGCTTTGCCGCTGCTATCGCCTGGCCGCTTACTCAAGTCCTTGACTTTAGCGCCGACTTTTCTCCAGTCGTTTTTGATTGTCGCTTGGAGTCTCGGGAGCGAATACATGCTGAGGTAAGTGAGTGGTTTCTTCAGGTCATCAAGCATGCTCATTTCGTGAAGCGGAAAGCCGTCCTTGACTAGCCTGTCCATCGGTTTGGGCTGAAACTGTTCCGGCTCCCAGAGCAGGTGTCGGCGGACAGGTGCCGTTTCTGTATTTTTCTCCGCTTGCTGCCTCAGCTTTTCCTTTTCAGCTTGTAACCGGTCCCATTCGGCTCGTTCCAGCGCAACCAAATTCGCAGGGGCTTTGGCCTGCCGGCCGCTTGCTTCTATCCATCCTTTATATTTCGTGCTCAGACGCTCGTTGACTTCTTTCTGCTGCTGCTCTAATGCGAGGTACTGCTTGAACAGATCGACGCCTCCTTCCAACGAAGCACCGCTAGTGGGAATCAGGGCAAATTCGGGGAGAGCGATCCCATATTGAGCAACGTTGGTAATCGAATCCAGATAAGCGACATAAATCGCCTTTCTAGTTAAACGCTGTACTTCCTGATCACGCACATAAGTACACAGGGGAAGATGGTTATTGGTCCCGCAAGTCGCGACCTCGTCCAGCCGCTTTTTGTCTTCCGCCAATAACGGGGCCAATTCTGCGGAGCCCAAAGTTGCCAGGTCCTTTACTTTGAGTAACGTTTCTCGAGCTTTTAGATAGCGCTGAACGCCTTCGCGTGCGGCGATGGCTTCGGGGGAGTACAGGCTTCCACTTTCGTAGGCATAACCCTTTTCTTTAGCAGCCGCGATGGCAACGCGCTTCAACTTTTGCCATTCACTATGAACTCCGCGCACTAGAGTGGCGTCCTGCTGTGCTGCCATCCATTCAGACTTTTTGATGTCATCTTTTTCGGCACGGGTCAGAGCCGCTGACGTCTCTGATGCGATGGGTGCCTTAGCTTTTCTGCGCTGCTGCGCCTCTTGTAACGTGGCATCCAGGTCACTGATGGTCGGATATTGCGCTTCGATCTCCAGCATTCGAGCTTGCTGTTCGCCAGCGAGAAAATTGCCCAGCTTCGGTTCAAGGAAGTATTCCAGTAGACCCGTGCTGTAGAGGCCTTTCTTGCGCTCCTCAGCGGTTTTGCTTGAATTCACTTTTTGATCGAGGTCATTCGCTGCTTCTTTTAAGGCTGACGTCGTACGTTCTGGAAGCAGCCAGAACGATTCATTTTCTGTGTCATAGATCGCGCTGCCGTATGTTGTTGAACACGGCGTTTTCACTTTGTCGAAGGAGGCGAGTGATTCCTCGGGGGCGCCGGGCTGCTCACCAATATCCCGAGGGGGTGGCGCACAGACTTCTGCGACAGGCGGGACAACCTTTGTGTTATCTGCTTCAGATTCCATAAATGCTTCCATTCATTCTTGACGCGGACGGTTTCATCAGGCGGCGCTCATGGCAAGTTGCCGTAGCTGTTCAACTTTGATGAATGACTCTTCCTTGGATTGCAGGATGGCCATGGCCTGTGGCTGCGCGTTGAATAGCGCGCCGTTGGTTATGCGGGCCAATTTCAGTAAATGGCGACCTTCATAGACGTTGTAGTTGACTAGCAGGTCCAGGTTTTCCGCGATGCGGGGCAGCTCTTCCGGAGTGGGTTTGCCGAAGGCCTCGTAATTTTCGTCGACCCAATAAGCCCAGGCCAACCCTTGTTGAACCTTTGGAGCGTGTTCCGGGATGTTGAATGCCGAGAAGTCACCCTGCCATTTGAGTTTCGAGTGGGGCCAACTCAACCACCCACCACGCTCTTCACCAAAGTGAACCGGCCCAGGCGAGAACACCCCCCGCCAAGGACCAAAAAGTTGCTGCGAAGCCTCTCCCGCCGTATACACCAACGCAGCCCACAAACTCGGTTTGTGAAAACTCAACAGACTCTGCCCGCCAGACCCGTCGTTCGCGCGCAGTAACCAGCGCGCGTGCGCCAGTGCCGCGGTCGCGTCTTCTGCTACCAGCGCAATTCCGGAATAGTTCTCCTCACACAACCGCGCAGCTTCGGCTGCCAACTGGCTGCCCCACGGTGCCACAAGCCACAACGGGCCATCGGCGGCGAGTTCGGCGAAATCGGTGCCGATGAACAAGCCTTGGGCGTTCATCGGTTCGCCGATGCGGTAGAGGCGGCTCATGGCTTCGGGTTGGCGAGTGCGGTCGATGATGAAACACAGGGCCTGGCTCGATTGTTCTCTGGGTAGCGAATCGAATTCGTAACGAGGCTCGGCGAGCAGGGCGTTCAACGCGCTTACATGCATGTGCAATCCTTACGGCTGCAGGCGCCGTTGCTTTGTTTGCCGCACAGCGGCGTGATGCCTGACTCGTTGAGGCGGCTCGGGAGCGGCGCTTTGCCGGCCACGTCGGCGTCTGCTGCCTTCATGGGGCCCGGCAACAATGGCGCGGCGGGTGTGCCCGAGCCCGGTCCACCGCCCGAGTTGACCTTGACCTGTGCTCCGCTGATCGTCACACCCCCCGCATCCACCTTCACAAAACTCCCGCCAGCCTTGGCCGTGAGCTCCATGCCAGCTTCGATCACGACCTTTTCCCCAGCGCTGTAGTGGATCTCCTGCCCAGCCTCGACAAACTGCGCGGTCCCCACCTTCACATGCTGGGTCACCGCCACGGTCAGATGATCATCCGCCCGCGCTTCCGTTTTGCGATCGAGGTGAGTGATGCGGTGTTCTTCGACTTTGAATTCGCTGTAAACATTGGCCTCGACCGTGTCGTGCCGCTCGTTACCGATGCGGATTTTCTGGTCGTGCTCGATGTTTTCATCCCAGTCGCGCTGGGCGTGCAGGTAGATCTGCTCGGCACCTTTTTTGTCTTCGATGCGAAATTCGTTGTAGCCCTGGCCGCCCGGTGAGCTGAGGGTTTTGAAGGTGCTGCGGGTTTTGTTGGCCGGCAGGTCGTAGGGGACGACGTTTTCCTTGTGGTACAGGCAGCCGGTAATCAGTGGTTGGTCGGGGTCGCCTTCGAGGAAGGTGACGAGCACTTCCATGCCGACGCGTGGGCTGGCGATTCCGCCGTAGGCGCTGCCGGCCCAACCGGTGGCGACGCGCAGCCAGCAACTGGTCGCGTCGTTGCTTTGGCCATCGCGGTCCCAGTGAAATTGCACTTTGACGCGGCCGTATTCGTCGCAGTGGATTTCTTCACCCGGCGGGCCGGTGACGATGGCGGTCTGGCTGCCAAGCACTTGCGGCTTCGGGTGTTCGAGGGCAGGGCGGTAGTGCGCGTCCCACGGGGTGGCGAGAAAGCGGTTGCGATAGCCTTGGTGGAAATCGTCTTTGTTCTGGGTCACGTCGCTGGTGACGTTCGCGCCGAGCACTTGCGGTTGCTTGCCTTCATGGACCACTTCCAGCAGGAGCCAGAGGTCGTTCCATTCGCTGCGCGGATGTTCGCTCAGGGCCAGAAAGTGGCCGCTGACCAGCGTCGGGTCGTCGCTTTTGCCTTCCGCCAGTTTGTAGTCGCTGCGATGGCGTTCGAGGGCGCGAGTGGCCAGTTGTTTGCCACGGGCGCGGTCGGTGAAGCGGCCGGGGTAGTCGTAGTCTTCCAGGTCCGGGGCGAACGTGCTTTTTGCGGCGCCTTCGGGCAGGATGCGCGGCTTTTCGAAGTCGTAGTCGCGACGGCTGACGCGGGAGGTGCGGGTTTCCAGGCGCAGGTTGAAGCGTTTGATCACCGGTTTCTCGGCGGCCATGCCGGAGTCTTGCTGGTAGGCCACGGCGGCGAGTTTGCGGAATACGGTTTGGTCGTCACCGAATACCAGAGTGTGGCCGCTGGCACTGTGCTGGAAGTGGAAGTGGATGCCTTCTTCTTCACACAGACGCTGAATGAAATGCAGGTCGGACTCATCGTACTGCACGCAGTAGATGCGTTCCGGGTAGATCGCGCCGAGCTGGAAGCTGTAGGCGTCGGCCAGAATGCCGCGCGCCTCCAGCACCTGGGCGATGATCTTCGGCACGGTCAGATGCTGGAAGATCTGTTGATCATGGTTGTGCCGCAGGTAGGCGAGTTGCGGGACCAGACTGATGCTGTAGCGGGTCAGGCTTTTGCCGGAGTCGCCTTGCTCGATGCGATAGACCAGGCCGTGGATCAGGCCTTTGCCGGTGGCGCCGAAGGTCAGGCAGCCGCGCTTGTGCAGTAACTCTTCGAGTTTCAGATCGGGGCGAGCGCTGACCAGTTCGATGTCAAAACAGAACGGCTGATTGAGGGCTTCGCGACCGACGAAACTGAGCACTTGAAGGTCAACGGAAACGCCTTCCAGCGTAAGGGAAATATGGGTTGCGTTCGCGTCCAGCATGCCTTGAATTCCGTCCTTTGGATAAGCTGGGGCGGATGGTGCAGCATTAAAGCGACTGGTTCAAGGCGCAAATGGCGTAGGTGAAACGCCCTTGCGGCATAGGGAAATCTCTGATGGCGAGTGTTTTGGCCAATGGATAGGGAGGTTTTGCTTCATGGGAACTACAATCAACACCGTCATCGAGTCAGCGTCCTTGCCGAAGAAAATGCAGTGCCCGGCACTAAGCCATCGCGAGCAGGCTCGCTCCCACAGTGGATCGACTCGAACGCTGAACCTGTTCGCCGAAATCCAGAGTAGGAGCGAGGAGGTCATCCGCCTCAGCGAAGATCCAGCTGCCTCCGATACGGTAAATCCGGGCCAGTCTTGCTGCAGGTCAGCGCCGCCGCCTGCACGGCAAACTTCAGCATCGCGTCGATTTGCTCGCGGCTCAACTGACCCACGCCCTCAATCGAATCCAGTTCATGCTCGGTCAGCCAGGTAATCAGCGCCGCCTGAAACGTATCGCCGGCGCCCACGGTGTCAGCCATCTTCACGGCGCACGCCGGCACCGACCATGAACCGTGCTGACGGCTGAACACTGTCGCGCCGTCGCCACCGCGGGTCAGAAACACCAACTGACAGCGCTGCTGCAGCCAGCCTTCGATAACCCGCTGAGGATCCTGCTCCGGATACAACAGGCTCAAATCCTCATCGCTGACTTTGATCAAGTCTGCGAGAGCCACCAACGTGGCCACGCGGGAACGCCATAGCTCGATGTTTGGTTCCGGATTGAGGCGCACATTCGGGTCGAGGCTGATCAGGCGCTTGCCACTCTCACGTTGCACCAAGGCTAGCAAGGTGTCGGCGATCGGTTGCACCACCAGCGAAAACGAGCCGATATGCAGGCCCCGCACTTCCGGGCCCAACGACGGCAGGTGTTCCGGTTTCAACTGCCGATCCGCGCAGCCTTCGCCGCGGAAACTGTAGTGCGGCGAGCCATTGGCGCCGACTGCAACCATCGCCAGAGTAGTGGGCGCTGCGAAGTCGATGAGGTAATCCGGACGCACGCCTTCTTCCTGCAACACTTGCTGCAAGCGCCGGCCCAGGTAGTCCGTAGACAGCCCGGCAAACAGCGCCGCGTCCACGCCCAGGCGGCGCAAACCGACCGCCACGTTGAACGGCGAGCCACCGGCAATCGCCTTGAAATTGATTTTTGAAGCCAGCCCGCTGGCGTCGTCTTCACTGAAAAAATCGAACAGCGCTTCGCCACACACCAGATACATAATTGCTCGCTCTTTAAAGGGTTGCGACATGCTGTTGATAGCGTTCATAGGCCTGCTGGCAGGCCGCGACATTGTCCGGGATCGGCCGGGTTTCGCTGGCCGGATCGAGTTTTACGCAGCGCTCGCACAACTGCGCGAGACTTTCTTCCCGGCCATCTTCCCGGGACACGCACCACGCGGCCTGAATCGCCGCGCCGAGGGCGGCGGCTTCACTTTGCTCGGTGCAGATGACCGGGGTATTCATTATGTCAGCGACGATTTGTCGCCAGGCAGCGCTTTTCGAGCCGCCGCCGATCAGGCAGATGCTGCGGCTTTGTAATCCATTGTGCCGCAACAGGTCCAGCCCGTAGCGCAAACCGAAGGTCGTGCCTTCGACCACGGCGCGACACAGGTTGGCCTGGGTCAGGTTGGTCATGGTCAAACCTTGCAGGCTGCCGGTGGCATGGGGCAGGGCGGGGACGCGTTCACCGTTGAAAAACGGCAGCATGCACACACCTTCGGCACCGATGGGTGCTTGCGCGACTCGATGGTTGAACGTGTCGATATCGAGGTCGAACAGTTCGCGAATCACGCCGGTGGCGTTGGTCAGGTTCATCGTGCAGATCAGCGGCAGCCAGCCGCCGCTGGATGAACAGAACGTCGCTACCGAGGCGTCGGGGCTGACGGTCGGCTGGTCGGCGTAGGCGTACACCGTGCCCGAGGAACCCAGGCTCATGGTGATTGCGCCGGGGCGGATATTACCGGTGCCGATCGCGCCCATCATGTTGTCGCCGCCGCCGCTGGACACCCGCGCCCGCGGGTTGATCCCCAGATGCGCGGCGATGTCCGGCAGGATCGTGCCAACCGCTTGCTGCGCGTCGATCAGTTCCGGCAGCGCGGCCTGCAGACGTCCGCCGGGATCGATGTGACGCAACAGTTCAAGATCCCACTGGCGATTGCGCACGTTGAAGTAACCGGTGCCGGAGGCATCGCCGTATTCACTGCAGGCGCGGCCGGTGAGCCAGAAATTCAGGTAGTCGTGGGGCAGCAGAATGTGAGCGATGCGGGCAAAAACGTCGGGGTGGTGATTTTTGCTCCACAGCAATTTGGAAACGGTATAACCCGGCGCAATGACTACGCCGAGGCGTGCCAGCGAGCCGTTTTCGCCGCGAAGGTGGGTGAGTAATTGATCGTTTTCCGCAGTGGATTCGGTGTCGCACCACAGCTTGGCCGGGCGCAGCGGCAGCCCATGGTCATCGAGCAACACCAGGCCGTGTTGTTGGCCCGAGACGCCAATGCCGAGAATATGCTGGCCGTCGACGCTCGCTGTCAGCAATGCATCGCGAGTTGCCAGTGTGAACGCTTCAAGCCATTGCGACGTGTCCTGCTCGCGGCGGCCGTTGGCGCCGCTGATCAGCGTGTGCGCGGCGGCACCCTGGCCAAGGACCTGTCCGCTGCGGGCATCAAGGACGATGGCTTTGGTGCCTTGGGTGCCGCAGTCGATGCCGAGGAATAGTTGTTGCTTTGCCATGGTGAATCCTTGGAGTGTCAGGTCAATCTGGGTGAAGCCAATCGCGAGCAGGCTCACTCCCACATTGGATTTCGGTGGGCACGGACTTTGGGTACGACTTCGATCCCATGTGGAAGCGAGCCTGCTCGCGATAACGCTAAGCCAGCACCCGCTCCAGCGTCCGTGTCACCCCAACCTCACGCAAGCTGTTACAGCACCACTCAAAAGCCGCGACGAACTCTGCTGATTGTGGAATGGCCGTGCCGAAAATCTCCTCAACCCCCAGCAATCGTTGGGTAATCAACGCATCATCGGCCACCATCGCCTGGCAAAATGCTGCGCGTGGATCCGGGACGGTGTAGGTAACGCCATTCTCATCCACGCCCTTCAAATAAAGCGCCCACGCCGCCACCACCAACGCCGCGCGCCGGGTCTCACGGCCATCGGCAATCAGCCGGTTGATCGTCGGTACGGTAAATTTGGGAAACTTCGATGAGCCGTCCGAGCACACGCGCTCCAGCTGATCGGCAATCGCCTGATTGGAGAAACGCGCCACCAGGGTGTTCTTGTATTCCGTGAGGTCGATTCCCGGCACAGGCGACAATTGCGGCGTCACGTCCAGGTCCATGTACGCGCGCATGTAGCGCACAAACAATGGGTCGTTCATGGTCTCGTGGACGAATCGATAGCCCTTCAAAAACCCCAGGTACGTCAACGCCAGATGGCTGCCGTTGAGCAATTTGATCTTCATTTCTTCGTACGGCGTGACATCGTCGGTGAACTGCACGCCGACCTTTTCCCACGCTGGGCGTCTATTGACGAACTTATCTTCCAGCACCCACTGCACGAACGGCTCGCAGACCACCGGCCAGGCATCGTCGACCGCGTGTTTGTCGGCCAGTTGCAGGCGATGTTGGGTGCTGGTCATCGGCGTGATGCGGTCGACCATCGCATTCGGAAAACTGACGTGGCTGTCGATCCAGTCGCGTAACGCCGGATCGCGCAGGCCGGCAAAGGCGAGCAGCGCCTTGCGCGTGACGGCGCCGTTGTGCGGCAGGTTATCGCAGGACATCAGCGTGAACGCCGGGGTGCCGGCGGCGCGGCGTTTGGCCAAGGCCGCGCAAAGGAAACCGAACACTGTTTTCGGTTGGTCCGGGTGGGCCAGATCGTGCTGGATCTGCGGCAAGTGCGCCATGAATTCGCCGTTGCTGTCGTCGATGCAATAACCGCCTTCGGTGATGGTCAGCGAGACAATGCGGATCTCGGGACTGGCGAGTTTGTCGATAAGCGTTGGCGCGCCGTCCTCGGCCAGGAGCATGTCGCGGATCGCGCCGATGACGCGGACTTCGGTGTGGTCGCTGTCACCGAGCTCGAACAGGGTGAACAGGTAATCCTGCTCGCGCAAATCGTCGCGGGCTCGGCGGTCTTCGGCGCGCAGGCCAACGCCGCAAATCGCCCAGTCGAGGCCTTCGCCGGTGTTCATCAAGGCGTCGGTGTAATAAGCCTGATGGGCGCGGTGGAAACCGCCGACGCCGATGTGCGCGATGCCTTGGCGGGTATCGCCGAGGGCGTAGGCGGGCAGCATCACTTCAGGCGCGAGGTGGTGCAGGTTCAGTTTATTGAGTTTCATCACAGGCTCTCTGAAATCAGGCAGCAACGCGCAGCGGACGGGTCAGTGCCACGCCGTCGGCATCGAATAAATGACAGTGTTCGGCGTCCAGGTGCAGGCTCAGGGTTTCCCCGTAACGGCTGGCGAGGTCACCGCGAACGCGCATCGTCAGCGCTTCGCCGGCGGTGGTGATGACGTGGCAGAAGGTGTCGCTGCCCAGGCGTTCGCTGACGTCGGCGGTGACTTGCAGCGTGCAGTCTCCGGGCTGCGCCAGTTGCAGATGCTCCGGCCGGATACCCAATGTCACAGCGCCGCCAACACTGAGCGTGGCACCGCTCAACGGCAGGGTGATGCGCGTGCCGGCGTCCAGCTGGACTTCGCAGTGCTGGCTGTCGACGCGGGTGAGTGTGCCTTTGAGGAAGCCCATTTTCGGCGTGCCGAGGAAGCCCGCGACAAACAGGTTGGCCGGTTGGTGGTAGAGGTCGAGTGGCGAGCCGACCTGTTCGATTTTGCCGCCGTTCAAGACGACTACTTTGTCGGCCATGGTCATCGCTTCGACCTGATCGTGGGTCACGTAGATCATGGTGGCCTGCAGGTCTTTGTGCAGGCGCAACAGCTCCAGGCGCATTTGCACGCGCAACGCTGCGTCGAGGTTGGACAGCGGTTCATCGAACAGGAAGATTTTCGGATTGCGCACGATGGCCCGACCGATCGCGACGCGCTGGCGCTGGCCCCCGGAGAGCTGTTTAGGCTTGCGTTCAAGCATCGGGCCGAGTTCGAGAATGCGCGCCGCTTCGCCGACTTTTTTCTCGACTTCGGCTTTGGGCACGCCCGCCAGATCGAGCGCGAACGACATGTTTTTGCGCACGCTCATGTGCGGGTACAGGGCGTAGGTCTGAAACACCATCGCCAGATCGCGCTTGGCCGGGCTGACTTCGGTGATGTCGCGGCCATCGAGCTCAATGGTGCCGCCGCTGACTTCTTCCAGACCGGCGATCAGGCGCAGCAGGGTGGATTTGCCGCAGCCAGAAGGACCGACGAAGACCACGAATTCCTTGTCGTTCACTTCCAGGTCGATGCCTTTGATGATGGAAAAGCCTTCGAAGCCTTTTTGCAGATTCTTGATTTTCAGGTTGGCCATGATCATGGGCCTCCGCATGCTGTTATTCGATTGAACCTGTGGGAGCGAGCCTGCTCGCGATGACGGCCTGACATTCATTATTGATGTCGACTGACCCACCGCTATCGCGAGCAGGCTCGCTCCCACAGGGATTCGCATTGAGTCAGGAGTACGGGGGAATTCATTTCACCGCACCAAACGACAACCCGCGCACCAGCTGTTTCTGGCTGATCCAGCCGAAAATCAGAATCGGTGCGCACGCCAGCGTCGACACCGCCGACAACTTGGCCCAGAACAATCCTTCAGGACTTGAATACGAGGCGATCAACGCGGTCAGTGGCGCCGCTTTCGACGAGGTCAGGTTCAGCGACCAGAACGCCTCGTTCCAGCACAGAATCAACGACAGCAACACCGTGGAGGCCAGGCCGCCCTTGGCGATCGGTAGCAACACGCGGACCATTTCCTGCCACAGCGTCGCACCGTCCAGCCGCGCCGCTTCGAGGATGTCCTTGGGGATGTCCTTGAAGTAGGTGTAAATCATCCAGACCACGATCGGCAGGTTGATCAGCGTGTAGATCACGATCAGCGCTATACGCGTATCGAGCAGACCAAAACTCTTGGCCAGCAGGTAGATCGGCATCAGCACGCCCACCGGCGGCAGCATTTTGGTCGAGAGCATCCACAGCAGCGTGCCCTTGGTGCGCTGGGTTTCGTAGAACGCCATCGAGTAGGCCGCTGGCACCGCGATCAGCAGGCACAGTGCCGTGGCGCTGAAGGAAATCACCACCGAATTCCAGGCGAAGCTGAAGTAATCGCTGCGCTCGTTGATGTGCAGGTAGTTTTCCAGCGTCGGCGTGAAGACGAACTGCGGCGGCGTGGCGAAGGCGTCGATCTCGGTCTTGAAACTGGTCAGCACCATCCAGAAAATCGGAAAGAAAATCAGGATCGCAATCGCCCAGGCGAGGGTGCCCAGCAACAGGCTTTGCAAACGACGGGATTGTTGAAGAGTCATGGCAGGCCTCAGGCTTTGTCGGTCAGGTTTTTGCCGATCATTCGCACCAGCACGATGGCCGCGATGTTGGCAATCACCACCGCGATCAGGCCCCCGGCAGAGGCCATGCCGACATCGAACTGGACCAGCGCCTGGTTGTAGATCAGGTAGGCGAGGTTGGTCGAGGCGTATCCGGGGCCGCCGTTGGTTGTGGTAAAAATTTCCGCGAACACCGAGAGCAGGAAGATGGTTTCGATCATCACCACTACAGCAATCGGCCGCGCCAGGTGCGGCAGGGTCAGGTGCCAGAAGATTGCGACGGGGCCGGCGCCGTCGAGGCGCGCGGCTTCCTTCTGTTCCTGATCCAGCGACTGCATAGCGGTCATCAGGATCAGGATCGCGAACGGCAACCATTGCCAGGACACAATGATGATGATCGACAGCAGCGGGTAGTGCGCCAGCCAGTCCACCGGTTGCGCCCCGAACAGTTTCCAGACGTAGGCGAGAATCCCGGAGACCGGATGGAAGATCAGGTTCTTCCAGATCAGCGCGCCGACGGTGGGCATGATGAAGAACGGCGAGATCAGCATGACCCGCACGATACCGCGGCCGAGAAACTCACTGGCTTCAAGCAACGCACTGATCAGCACGCCGAGTACCACGCTGATTAACAGCACGCTGCCGACCAGCAGCAGGGTGTTGGTGGCGCCGGGCATGAAGCCCGAATCAGTCAGGAAGTACGTGAAGTTCTCCAGCCCGACGAACTCGTTTTCACCGGGGTAGAGCAAGTTGTAGCGGATCAGCGAGAAATACACGGTCATGCCCAGCGGCACGATCATCCACAGCAGCAACAACGCCACCGAGGGGCTGACCAGAAACCAGCCGGGATTGGCCAACCGACTTTTGCGCACCGGTTGGGGGATGTCCATGTGAGCTTTGGCAGTTGAGGTATTCATGGCGATTAACCGATTGGGAGCAAGAGCAGACCTGCAGCAAGCCCTGTAGGAGCCGGCTTGCTGGCGATAGGTGCAACGCCGATCGACAGGTAGACCACGTTACCGTTCATCGCCAGCAAGCCGGCTCCTACAGGGGGTTGGGGTTACTTCGGATAACCCGCGCGCTTCATCTCGCGCTCGGTTGTTTGCTGTGCTGCAGTCAGGGCCTGGTCGACCGTGGTCTGGCCGATCAACGCCGCCGAGAACAACTTGCCGACCTGCGTGCCGACAGCCTGAAACTCCGGAATGGTCACCAACTGAATGCCGATGTAAGGCACCGGTTTGGCGCTAGGCTTGCTTGGGTCGGCGGCCTTCAACGACTCCAGCGTGACTTTGGCGAACGGCGCGGCATTCATATAAGCCTCGCTGTAGGTCGAGGCACGGGTGCCCGGCGGCACGTTCGCAATGCCGTCTTTTTCCGCGACCAGTGCGCCGTATTCTTTCGAGGTCGCCCAGGCGCTGAAGGTTTTCGCCGCGTCCTTGGCTTTGGAACTGGTGGGTATCGCCAGTGCCCAGGAATAGAGCCAGGCCGAGCCTTTGTCAGTGGTTTCATGCGGCGCGAAGGTAAAGCCGACATGCTCGCTGACTTTGCTTTGGGTCTTGTCGGTCACGAAAGAACCGGCAACGCTGGCATCCACCCAGATTGCGCACTTGCCGCTGTTGAACAGCGCCAGGTTTTCGTTGAAGCCGTTACTGGAAGCACCCGGCGGGCCGGATTTCTTCATGGTATCGACATAGAAGTTCAGTGCGTTTTTCCACTCGGGGCCAGTGAATTCCGGTTTCCATTGCCCGTCGAACCAGCGTGCGCCATAGGCATTGGCGACCGTGGTGATCAGCGCCATGTTCTCGCCCCAGCCGGCCTTGCCGCGCAGGCAAATGCCGTACTGCTCTTTGTCTTTGTTGGTCAGTTTGCTGGCGAATTCGCTGATTTGCGTCCAGGTCGGGCGCTCTGGCATGGTCAGCCCGGCCTCTTTGAACAAATCCGTGCGGTAGTAGGTGATCGAGCTTTCAGCGTAGAACGGCAGCGCGTACAGCGAACCCTTGACTGACAGGCCTTCGCGAACCGAAGGGAAGACATCGTCGAGCGCGTAGGTTGCCGGCAAATCCTTCATCGGTTCCAGCCAGCCCTTGGCGCCCCACAGTGCAGCTTCGTACATACCGATGGTCAGCACGTCGAACTGGCCGCCCTGGGTCGCGATGTCGGTTGTCAGGCGCTGACGCAGCACGTTTTCTTCCAGGACCACCCAATTGAGCTTGATCTCCGGATGCTCGGTCTCGAAGGTTTTCGAGAGTTTTTGCATGCGGATCATGTCGCTGTTGTTGACGGTGGCGATGGTCAGAGTCTGGGCGCCAAGGCTGACGCTGCTGAGGGTCATGCAGGTGAGGGCGAGCAAAGTTTTTACACAAGGTTGCATCAAGCACTCCTTTTCTGCACCGGTGGGTTACAGAAGGACAGTTATTGTTTTTGTGTCTTCCGAGGGCTGGAAGAATGTGCACTGATTACAGCCTTGATTAGCGGATGAAACAAATCGTCCATCGCACTTCAACCAATACTTTTTTGCACTGGGCTGATCTGGCCAGGATTTAATATGCCTCCTGTCGCAGCAGCCGAAGGCTCGGGCCGCGGCCGAAGGTCCGAGGCGAAGCAGTCGCCGGCATTCAATTACGACAGGGATCCAGCGCCTGCTGCGCAGGCGGACGCAGCCTTCGGCAGCTGCTACAGGGGGTGATCAGTGCTGATTGCGCTCAGTCAGCCGCTGTACTGCCAAGCGCCGGTAATGCGAAGGCGTCATGCCTTTGAGCTGCTGAAACCGCCTGTTGAAGTTGGAAATATTGTTGAAGCCCGATTCAAAGCACACATCGGTCACCGGCTTGTCACCATCGGCCAGCAACTCGCAGGACTTGCTGATGCGCAACCGATTGACAAACTCGATAAAGCACCGCCCGGTCGCCTGCTTGAACACACGGCTGAAGTAAGTCGGCTTCATGCCCAGATGCCCGGCGACCTCTTCCAGAGGCAGCTCGCGGGCATAGTGGGCAAAGATGTAATCCACCGCCCGGTTGGTGCGATCGATATTGTGTTCGTCTGCCAGTTGCGGGGTTGTCGCACCCGACAACAGTTGGTAATCGTCGGATGCAGCCAGCAGCTCCAGCAAAATAAAGAAGTGCCCGAGCCGGGTCACGCCGCTGGAGTCGGCGATCCGCTGCATCAAATCGGTGGCCTGGCGAATCGTATGTTTGCAGCGAAACTCAATGCCGTACTGGGCGCGCTCCAGCAGAGGTGCAAGCGATCTCAATTCGGCAAATACCTGATGACCGCCTTCAAACAACTCATCGGTGAAATTCACCAGCATGTCTCGCTTGGGTACCACTTCATCCTCGGCTACCTGGCTGATCCAGTTGTGCGGGAGGTTGGGGCCGGTGAGGAACAAGGTATCCGGGTAGAAGTTGCCGATGTAATCGCCAATGAACACCTTGCCGGAGCTGGCGACGATCAAGTGCAACTCGTACTCCTTGTGAAAGTGCCAGCGCACCAGCGGGCACGGGAATCCATGCTGGCGATAGATGATGGACAACCCGTTGTGGTCGTCCATCAATTCGTAGGAGGGGTCGGTCACTCTGGCCGTTCGGTTCATGTCGGGCTGCTTTTATTGTTATCGCACCCCGATCATGCCCTTTTCCCGACGCTTTATGCCAGTGCTCAGCCAGCTCGAGTCAGGGCCGGGCATGCAGCCTGTCACCGTAAACGGCTTTCATGCTCGTGGCGCTCCAGCAATATCGAACAAGGTTGGACTCTTCGAAAAAGTCGGTATTGATGATGCTGCAACGCGTGATCCAGTTGCCGGTAGTGCTGAACCAATCGTTGATATGGTTTTTAATATGTTGAGGCCCGCCGAGCCGGGTATAGGTGGTTGCCGACAGCGACCACAGGAGTGGAGTACTCGGTGTTTCAGCGAGTGTCTTGACGATAAGTCGCTGCAATTGATCGGTATCGGTAATGCCGCTGCCAGACCATTTGTGTGGAATATTCCGCCAGATGTATTCGCCATCCAGGCCGGGCCTGGAAACCGCAGAGATGACGACCCTGCGGCGTGAGCTGTCCTGCTTGAGTTGCCCGACCGTCTTGGTCGAGTCGAACCAGGAGATCAAACGCGTCCCGAGCCGGTTCAGGAGGATCTCGCCAAGCTTTTGATGATTGAACGGTTTATCGCCATCACCCAGTTGATGAAGATCCAGAACGACGAACTCGTTGGTGTTGGCGTCGAGAAACGCCACCAGCGCCTCGATCAAGTCGTCCAGTACGCGGTGCGACTGAAAACCATTGTGATGAAAGTAGAAGATCGACTGATCGGCGGCTTCGCGAAAACCGAGGCGTATGTCGAACACTCGTGCGCCATTGGCAAGTTGCCAGGCAAATGAATCGTTTTGACAGGTCGTCCAGTTGCCGACGATCACTTCGTAATTGGGTGCTTTTTTATCCATGCCGGCGTTATGAGCGCTTGGCCAGACAATATCGGTCAGTCTGAGCGTGTCGATGTCGAGGACGTTGCTCATCCAGGTTTTTTTATTCAGGTGATCTGATTGGGTGCGAGTCATGAGCATTCCTTTGTGGCTGACGTCTCTCCGTCCTGGAGAGAGGTGATTAAATCAGTATCGAGCCATGAGGTTTTCGGGCGCGACGGCTGACTTTATAATCAGCCTCGGCAAGGTGGCCAAGTGTCGGCTTGATACAGGAAGTATCTGCCAACAACTCGATTGGTTCCTTCAGGTTAGCGCGGACTGTTTACTAAGGGCGATTCTTTGCTTCGATCCATTGCGCCATGTATTGAGTGCTCTTGTGCTGATGATGACGCAACATGCTCCCGGTAAAATTGTTTGTGCGAAGTTGATCAAGCTGTTGCTGGCAGTGCATCAGTCTGTCGATCAGCGCCGGACCATGAACCGCTTGCCGGTAACGTTCGCCCAACAGCGCAAACCCCAGGCACTGCGCGTTCTGCCACTGCTGCTCGTCGCTGTACAGCCGCACTGCGTGATCGGCCAGCTGCCGAGCGGTGCTGGCGACAGCTCCCGGCCACGGCGCATCGCCATGCATGCCTTCGGCACCCATCGGCGTGGTGATACTTGGCGTGCCACAGAGCATCGCCTCGACGATCTTGCCTTTGATGCCGGCGCCAAAACGCAGTGGCGCCAGACACACTCGCGCGGCCGACATCACTTGCAACGCATCCTCTGCCCAGTTCATCACATGGAACCCCTGCGCCGCGTTATGCAATGCCGTGGCTTTGGGCGGCGTATAAGCGCCATAGATGTGCAATTGCGCGGTCGGCAACTGTTCACGAATCATCGGCCACAGGGTGGTCTTCATCCAGAGTACGGCGTCCCAGTTGGGCGCATGGCGGAAGTTGCCAATACTGAGAAAGTGCGTACGGTCTTCAAAGGGCGTCGGCGTTGAAGTCGGGATATCAACCATCAACGGGCACCACTGCAGCATCTCGCGCGGCACGTTGAACTGCTCTACCAACAACTCGATTTCCACTTGCGAAATCATCAAGTTCAAGTCACAGCGATAAATCGCAGCGATCTCGCGCTTGGCCAGATCGGTGTTGGCCATGAGGGCAAACTCTTCAGGCAACGCCGGTGCGAACAACTCGCTAAAGTCGTTGCCGTCGTCGCTGGCTTTCAGACGGTCTTTGAGGCGCTGATGCCGGGCATGCCGCAGGCTTTGCAGGTCCTGGGTGGCCAACACACGTATCGCGTCGGGGCAGTGTTGTTCGACGCGCCAGCCGAACTGCTCTTCCATCATGAATTGCTCGAACACGACGATGTCCGGCGCCAGTTCGCTGATAAAGGCGTCAAAGCTGCTGTTGTTCAGTTGAATCGGTACTTCACGAATGCCCAGCGCCGTCAGATCTTCCTGATGCTCGCCAGCGCCCGCCGGGCTGCTGAAGGTGACGTCCCAGCCTTGTTGCAGGAACGTCCCGAGCAACTGCATGACATACCCGCCAGCTGCGGAAGATCGGGGTTCAGGCCAGACGTAACCAATCATCAGGACTTTGGTTGCGCGGGGTTGATTCATGAGGGGCATTTCCTTGAAGCGGGGCCGGGATGACAGCGGGGCGCAATTAAACCACAGCCGCTGGCAGATCCTCAGCCCGCATCAATCGCTGTCAGGCGAGCATGCCTTTGACCTTGTCACGCAGTTGATCAATGGAGAACGGTTTGCCGATGACGTGCATACCGTCCGGTACATCGATGCTTTCCGCGTAACCGCTGGCGAACAGGATAGGCAGTTCGGGGCGAAGCATTCGCGCCTGCTTGGCCAGCTCTTTGCCATCCATGCCGGGCAGGCCGACGTCCGTCATCATCAGGTCGATGTACTGATCTTCATCGTTGAGAAACTCCAGGGCCTTTTCGCTGCCGTCCGCCTCCAGCACCTGGAATTCCAGCTCCTCGAGCACATCGACAATCAGCATGCGCACGATGTTGTCGTCTTCAACGACCAGGATGATGGATTTTTCGGTGGACATAGTGAGGCTCTCAAAAATGGAAAGTGCGTTGGCCGATCAATCTAATGTGCCGCGGCCATGCATGAGTAACTGAGGTGACCCGACAAGTTCCCAAACTCGCTGCAAAAAGAATAGCTGCACCAGAGTCGATAAGGATAACCCCTACGGCGCCCGAGAGCAGATGAATGTAGGAATTTGAGTAAAAACACGTCAGAAGATTGGATCAATGTAGCCGTTCTGGGGCAAACTCCCGGGTTTTCAACAGTTCGACAAGGCTTCGTTATGACCATGGCGTCTTCGGTTGATGAGCAACGGTTCCGCAAACTTTTAAGCCGCAACGTCAGCCTGCCACTGGGCGTGGGCGTACTGAGCGCGGTTTTCTTTGTCTCGCTGATCACTTACTTGCTGTCGGTGATTCAATGGGTCGAGCACACCGACCGGGTAATCAATAATTCTAACGAAGCGATCAAGCTGACTGTCGATCTGGAAACCGGCATGCGCGGCTTTCTGCTCAGTGGCGACGAAAAATTCCTTGAACCCTATGAAACCGCTCGGCCAAGGGTCACCGTCGCACTCAATACTTTGCTCGAACTGACTGCGGACAACCCGGTGCAAACCGATCGGCTGAAAAGGCTGCAGGCCCTGCAA
Organism: Pseudomonas sp. Ant30-3; assembly: GCF_000690905.1. Classification (GTDB taxonomy): domain Bacteria; phylum Pseudomonadota; class Gammaproteobacteria; order Pseudomonadales; family Pseudomonadaceae; genus Aquipseudomonas. Next base: position 128,892 of record NZ_JMCL01000007.1, read on the forward strand.
ATCGAATGGGCCACCTATGCGCAAGGTCTGATCGATCTGCAGCGAACCAACGGTGACTACCGCGGGGCCGTCAAGGCAGGGCGTGGCAAGCGACTGACCGACGAGATCCGTAAGCAGTTTGAAGACGTGATCGACATGGAGCAGCAGTTGCGTACCGCGCGTAACGCTGAAGTGCGCCGTACCACGCTCTGGAGCATCGGCCTCTACGTGTTGTTTATCGTCGGCATCAGCGCCTTGCTCGCTTATATCGGTCGCCGTGATTTGCTCAATCTTTCGCAAAGCTACAGCACCAATCTGGCTGCGCAACAGGCCAGCGCTCGCAGGCTGGAGCAACAGGCCTGGTTGCGCAATGGCCAGACCGAACTGGCCGAGCAAGTGTTGGGGCAACTGTCGCTCAACCTGCTGGGTCGCAACATTCTGCAGTTCTGCGCGCAATACCTCGACACCGCGGTGGCGGCGCTCTATGTGCGTGAAGAGCACGGCGGCCTCAAGCGCGTCGCCAGTTACGGGTTTTCGCGGGAGCAGGAAGAACGCGATCAACAGATCTTCAGCGGCGAGGGGATTGTCGGGCAAGTGGCGGAAAATAACCGTCTGATTCGCCTCGATAACGTACCCAATGATTATTTCAAAGTCAGTTCAGGCCTCGGCAACGGCTTCCCGCACAGCGTACTGGTAGTGCCGACCAGCGATGACAAGCGGGTCAATGGCGTTATCGAGCTGGGCTTCCTGCGTCCGCTGGACGAACGTGACGTCGAATTGCTGGAACTGATTGCCGGCAACATTGGTACCTCTATTGAGGCCGCCCGTTATCGCCAGCGCCTGCAGGAAGTGCTCGCCGAAACCCAGCAGCTCAACGAAGAGTTGCAGGTACAGCAGGAAGAACTCAAGACTGCCAACGAAGAGCTGGAAGAGCAGTCGCGCATCCTCAAGGAATCCCAGGCGCATCTGGAAACCCAGCAGGTCGAGCTGGAACAGACCAACGAACAACTGGCCGAACAAGCGCAAATCCTTGCCGATCAGCGCGACGCCATGGACGTAAAAAATACCGAACTCAATCAGGTGCAGATGCAACTTGAAGAGCGCGCCGACGAGTTGCAACGCTCCAGCAAGTACAAGTCCGAATTCCTCGCCAACATGTCCCACGAACTGCGCACGCCGCTGAACAGTTCGTTGATTCTGGCAAAACTGCTGGCCGAGAACCCGCAGGACAACCTGAGCGCCGAGCAGGTCAAGTTTGCCGAGTCGATCTATTCGGCGGGCAACGACCTGTTGAACCTGATCAACGACATCCTCGACATCTCCAAGGTCGAGGCCGGCAAGCTGGATGTCCGTCCGGAGAACACCAGCGTTGCCCGTCTGGTCGACGGCCTGCGCGGCATGTTCCAGCCGATGGCAGCGGACAAGCAGCTGGATTTCCAGGTCGAGTTGCAACCTGGCGCGCCGATGATGATTTACACCGATCGCCAGCGCCTGGAGCAAGTCGTCAAGAACCTGCTGTCGAACGCGGTGAAATTCACCGAAAAAGGCACGGTCAGCCTCAGCGTGGCCAGCCAACCCGACAACGGCATTGCGTTTGTTGTACGCGATTCCGGTATCGGCATCGCCGACGATCAGCAGGAAAGCATCTTCGAAGCGTTCCGCCAGGCGGACGGCACCACCAATCGCCGCTACGGCGGCACCGGGCTGGGTCTGTCGATTTCCCGTGATCTGGCGGCGTTGCTCGGCGGCTCGATCAGCGTCAACAGCGAACCGGGGCAGGGCAGCGTGTTCACTCTGGTCCTGCCGCAACATTATGTTGAACCGGGTGAAGAGCCGATCGAGCCGGTGAAGACTGCACCGGTAGCGCCGCCGCAGAAACCGCAACCTGCGGCGCTGGTGCCGCTGATCGCCGAGGTCGATATCCCGCGTTTCGACGACGACCGCAGCCAGGCACCGTTTACCACTCGCTGCATTCTGGTGGTGGAAGACGAGCCGAACTTTGCGCGCATCCTTTACGATCTGGCGCACGAATTGGGTTACCAGTGCCTGGTGGCGCATGGGGCCGACGAAGGTTATGACCTGGCCAGGGAGTTCATCCCGGACGCCATCCTGCTGGACATGCGCCTGCCGGACCATTCCGGCCTGACGGTGTTGCAACGCCTGAAAGAACACGCCGAAACCCGGCACATTCCCGTGCATGTGATCTCGGTGGAAGATCGCGTTGAAGCGGCGATGCACATGGGCGCCATCGGTTACGCGGTCAAGCCGACCACCCGCGAAGAGCTCAAGGACGTCTTTGCGCGCCTCGAAGCCAAGCTGACCCAGAAGGTCAAGCGCGTGCTGCTGGTGGAAGATGACGACTTGCAACGCGACAGCATCGCGCGTTTGATCGGCGATGATGACATCGAAATCACCGCCGTTGGTTTCGCCCAAGAAGCGCTCGATCAACTGCGCACGACGATTTTCGACTGCATGATCATCGACCTCAAGCTGCCGGACATGCTCGGCAACGACCTGCTCAAGCGCATGTCGACCGAGGACATCTGCTCGTTCCCGCCGGTCATTGTCTACACCGGGCGCAACCTGACCCGCGACGAAGAGGCGGAGCTTCGCAAGTATTCGCGTTCGATCATCATCAAGGGCGCACGCTCCCCGGAGCGCTTGCTGGACGAGGTCACACTCTTTCTGCACAAAGTAGAATCGCGGTTGTCCCATGAACGCCAGCGGATGCTCAAGACCGCACGCAGCCGCGACAAGGTGTTCGAAGGACGCAAAGTGCTGTTGGTGGACGACGATGTGCGTAACATCTTCGCCCTGACCAGCGCGCTGGAGCAAAAAGGGGCAATTGTGGTCATTGGTCGAAACGGCCGTGAGGCGATTGAAAGGCTGAATGAAGTCGAGGACATCGATCTGGTGTTGATGGACGTGATGATGCCGGAGATGGACGGTTTCGAGGCAACGACCTTGATCCGTCAAGACCCGCGCTGGCGCAAGCTGCCGATCATCGCCGTCACTGCGAAGGCCATGAAAGACGATCAGGAGCGCTGCCTGCAGGCCGGCTCCAATGATTACCTGGCCAAGCCCATCGACCTTGATCGCTTGTTCTCGCTGATTCGCGTGTGGTTACCGAAGATGGAACGCATTTAGTGGAACGCATCAATTCCGAGGGGCGAAACAGCGAAATCGAGTTGCGGCTGTTGATTGAGGCGATCTACCTCAAGTACAGCTACGATTTTCGCGACTACTCTGGTGCCTCGATCAAGCGTCGGGTCAGTCACGCGTTGACTCAGTTCGAGTGCGCGACCATTTCTGCGCTGCAGGAAAAAGTCCTTCATGACCCGACGGCGTTCATGCAGTTACTGCAGCTGCTGACGATCCCGGTCAGCGAGATGTTCCGCGACCCTTCGCACTTCCTGGCGATCCGTAAGGAAGTGGTGCCGCTGCTCAAGACTTATCCGTCGATCAAAATCTGGATTGCCGGTTGCAGCACGGGTGAGGAGGTCTATTCGATGGCGATTCTGCTGCGCGAAGAAGGCCTGCTCGATCGCACGATTATTTACGCCACCGACATCAATCCGCGTTCGCTGGATAAGGCCAAGCAGGGCATCTTCTCGATGGAAAATGTCCGCGCCTACACGCACAATTATCAGCAGGCCGGTGGCCAGCGATCTTTCGCCGACTACTACACCGCCGCTTACGGTTATGCGATTTTTGACAAGACGCTGTGCGAGAACGTGACGTTTGCCGATCACAGCCTGGCGACGGATAGCGTCTTTTCAGAAACTCAATTAATTTCATGTCGTAACGTGTTGATTTATTTCAATAAAAAATTGCAGGACCGAGCGTTTGGGTTGTTCCATGAATCGCTCTGCCATCGTGGATTTCTGGTATTGGGCAGCAAGGAAACCACGGATTTTTCCGCGTTCGCCAAGCAGTTCGAGCCCTTGGTGAAACAAGAACGGATTTACCGGAAATCATGAGCAGTGAAGCGCAATTGCCTCGTATCGAGGCTATCGTGATTGGCGCCTCTGCGGGCGGCGTGGAGGCATTGCTGACCATACTCGGCCCGCTGCGCGCAGGTTTCGTATTACCGATTGTTGTCGTCCTGCATTTGCCTGATGAGCGACGCAGTCATTTGGCAGAGGTGTTCGAGCGCCGGGTAGCGATGCCTGTGCTGGAGGCGCACGACAAAACGCCAATCGAAGCTGGCACGCTGTATTTCGCCGGGCCCGGTTATCATCTGTCGGTGGAGCAGGACCGTTCCTTTTCATTGAGCCTTGAAGACCGCGTACATTATTCACGGCCCGCCATCGACTACCTCTTCGCATCGGCTGCCGATGTTTTCGGTCCGGCATTGGCCGCCGTGTTATTGACCGGCGCCAATCGTGATGGCGCAGCCGGCATGGCCCATGTTCAACAACGTGGCGGTTTGACGATCGTGCAAGACCCGCAAGATGCTCAGGTGGCGACCATGCCCCTGGCGGCGCTGGCTACGCACCAGCCAGACCACATTCTCCCCATAAGCGGCATCGGCCGTCTGCTTGTCGAGCTGGAACGAATCGCATGCTAAGTAACATCCAGGCCAAACTGTTGATCGTCGACGATCTGCCGGAAAACTTGCTGGCACTAGAAGCGCTGATCAAGCGCGAAGATCGCATCGTCTATAAGGCCTTGTCTGCGGATGAGGCACTGTCGCTGCTGCTGCAGCACGAGTTCGCCATGGCCATCCTCGATGTGCAGATGCCGGGCATGAACGGCTTCGAGCTCGCTGAACTGATGCGCGGCACGGAGAAGACCAGGAACATCCCTATCGTATTCGTCAGTGCGGCGGGCCGTGAACTCAACTACGCGTTCAAGGGCTACGAAAGCGGCGCTGTCGATTTCCTCCACAAACCGCTGGATATCCACGCGGTGAAGAGCAAGGTCAACGTGTTCGTCGATCTGTTCCGCCAGAGCAAGGCCATGAAGCAACAGGTCGAAGCCCTGGAGCGCAGCCGTCGGGAGCAGGAGGCGTTGTTGCTGAAGTTGCAGAGCACTCAGCTGGAGCTCGAGCAGGCGGTGCGCATGCGTGATGACTTCATGTCGATTGTTGCCCATGAAGTGCGCACGCCGCTCAATGGCCTGATTCTGGAGACCCAGCTGCGCAAGATGCACCTGGCGCGTGATAACGCTGCAGCGTTCGCGCTGGACAAGATGCACGCGATGGTTGACCGCGACGAACGCCAGATCAAAAGTCTGATCCGCCTGATCGAGGACATGCTTGATGTGTCCCGCATTCGCACGGGCAAGCTGTCGATCCGGCCTTCGCGGTTTGACTTGTCGACGCTGGTGCGCGGCCTGCTGCAGAATTTTGCTCCGCAGGTTGATGCTGCCGAGTCTTCGGTCACTTTGGACGCCGAACATCCGGTGATTGGCAATTGGGATGAATTTCGTATCGAACAGGTGATCTCTAACTTGATTACCAACGCTTTGCGCTACGGCGCCAAGAGTCCGATCAGTGTCAAGGTGTACAGTGAGGGCGCTGAGGCGCGCGTGGAAGTGCGGGATCTGGGGATCGGCATCAGTGAGGAAAACCAGAAGCGTATTTTCCAGCAGTTCGAACGCGTGACGGCCAAGCATGCCGTTGCCGGATTGGGCCTGGGGCTATTTATCTCGGAACAGATTGTGACCGCCCATGGCGGTTCCATCACCGTCGAGAGCCGGATTGGCGAAGGCGCGTTGTTTCGTGTTTGTCTGCCGCTGTAGGAAAACAGCCAGATAAACGCAACCTCTGATCGACCCCACGGTCGTATCAGCAGCTATTGACCGAACAAAGGCTTCCCATGAGTGAAGATGCGCAAGACGTCGTACTGATCGTCGAAGATGACCCCTCCATCCTGATGGTGCTTTCTGCCTATTTGTCGGGTGAGGGTTACCGGGTGTTGAAGGCGGAAAACGGCGAGCAGGCGTTCGAGATTCTCGCGAGCAAACCGCACCTGGACATGATGATCACTGACTTTCGCCTGCCGGGCGGGATTTCCGGGGTGCAGATTGCCGAGCCTGCAGTGAAATTGCGGCCGGAGTTGAAGGTGATTTTCATCAGTGGGTATCCGCAGGAGATTCGTGAAACGGACAGCCCGATTACGCGCAAGGCGCCGATTTTGGGTAAGCCGTTTGATTTGAATGTGTTGCAAGAGTTGATGCAGGACATGTTGTCGTAAGGCCTGAAGGCTGCAGGACCTGTTGTTTCATATCAAAGCCAAAAAAAACGCCGCTCATCTCGCGATGGGCGGCGTTTTTTATTGCTGTAAAACTTTAAGCTTGAACCACCGGAATATTGGCGTTCGCCGCCGCCTCACGGAACTCGGCGATCTGGTCGAACGACAGGTAGCGGTAAACATCAGCCGCCATGCTGTCGATCTTGCCCGCGTATTCCATGTATTCCTCAACAGTCGGCAAGCGACCCAGGATGGAAGCCACCGACGCCAACTCGGCCGAAGCCAGGTAAACGTTGGCGCCGTCACCCAAGCGGTTCGGGAAGTTACGGGTCGATGTCGACACAACGGTCGAGTTCGGCTCTACACGTGCCTGGTTGCCCATGCACAGCGAGCAGCCCGGCATTTCCATGCGCGCGCCAGCCTTGCCGTAGATGCCGTAGTAGCCTTCTTCGGTCAACTGGTGAGCGTCCATCTTGGTCGGCGGCGACAGCCACAGACGAGTCGGCAGCTGACCCTTGACCTGATCCAGCAGTTTACCGGCAGCGCGGAAGTGACCGATGTTGGTCATGCACGAACCGATGAACACTTCGTCGATCTTTTCGCCAGCAACGCTGGACAGCAGACGGGCGTCGTCCGGATCGTTCGGCGCGCAGAGCACAGGCTCTTTGATGTCGGCCAGGTCGATTTCGATGACTTCGGCGTATTCCGCGTCAGCATCGGCAACCATCAGCTCAGGGTTGGCAACCCAGGCTTCCATCGCTTGGGCGCGACGTTCCAGAGTGCGTGGATCGCCGTAGCCTTCGCCGATCATCCAGCGCAGCAGGGTGATGTTGGAGTTCAGGTACTCGGTGATCGACTCTTTCGACAGCTTGATGGTGCAACCGGCAGCCGAGCGTTCAGCCGAGGCGTCGGACAGCTCGAAGGCTTGTTCGATGCTCAGGTTGTCCAGGCCTTCGATTTCCAGAATGCGACCGGAGAAGGCGTTCTTCTTGCCTTTCTTCTCAACGGTCAACAGGCCAGCCTGAATCGCGAAGTAAGGAATGGCGTGAACCAGGTCACGCAGGGTGACGCCCGGTTGCATTTTGCCTTTGAAGCGCACCAGGATCGATTCCGGCATGTCCAGCGGCATCACGCCAGTGGCGGCGGCGAACGCGACCAGGCCAGAACCGGCCGGGAACGAAATGCCCATCGGGAAACGGGTGTGGGAGTCACCACCGGTACCGACGGTATCCGGCAGCAGCATGCGGTTCAGCCAGCTGTGGATGATGCCGTCGCCCGGACGCAGGGAAACGCCGCCGCGGGTCATGATGAAGTCAGGCAGCGTGTGGTGGGTGGTCACATCGATCGGCTTTGGATAGGCCGCGGTGTGGCAGAAGGACTGCATCACCAGATCGGTCGAGAAGCCCAGGCACGCCAGGTCTTTCAGTTCATCGCGGGTCATCGGACCGGTGGTGTCCTGGGAGCCGACGGTGGTCATCTTCGGTTCGCAGTAGGTGCCAGGACGCACACCTTTGCCCTCCGGCAGACCGCAGGCCTTGCCGACCATTTTCTGCGCCAGGGTGTAGCCTTTGCCGGTGTCGACAGGGGCTTCAGGCAACTTGAACAGATCGGTTGGGCCCAGGCCCAGTTCTGCACGCGCCTTGTCGGTCAGACCGCGACCGATGATCAGCGGGATACGGCCGCCGGCGCGAACTTCGTCCAACAGTACCGGGGTCTTCATTTCGAAGGTGGTCAGGACTTCATCAGTGCCGTGTTTGCAGACTTTGCCAGCATGCGGGTACAGGTCGATCACGTCGCCCATGTTCATGTTGGTCACGTCGAATTCGATCGGCAGTGCGCCGGCATCTTCCATGGTGTTGTAGAAGATCGGAGCGATCTTGCTGCCGAAGCAGAAACCGCCGGCACGCTTGTTCGGCACGTAAGGAACGTCGTCGCCGAAGAACCACAGCACCGAGTTGGTGGCGGATTTACGCGAAGAACCGGTACCGACCACGTCACCGACGTAGGCGATCGGGAAGCCTTGACCGCGCATTTCTTCGATCTGCTTCATCGGGCCGGTCTTGCCTTGCTCGTCCGGCACGATGCCTTCACGGGCCATTTTCAGCATGGCGAGCGCGTGCAGCGGGATGTCCGGGCGGGACCAGGCGTCCGGAGCAGGGGACAGGTCGTCGGTGTTGGTTTCGCCGGTGACCTTGAATACCCGCAGGCTGATCTTGTCAGCCAGGACAGGGCGATTGCGGAACCACTCGCCGTCAGCCCAGGACTGGACCACGCCCTTGGCGTGTTCGTTGCCGTTGCGGGCTTTTTCAGCGACATCATGGAACGCGTCGAACATCAGCAGGGTGTGCTTGAGCTGAGCAGCAGCCACGGCAGCCAGTTCTTCGCTGTCGAGCAGGTCAACCAGGGTCACGATGTTGTAGCCGCCCTGCATGGTGCCGAGCAGTTCAACCGCGCGTTTCTTGTCGATCAACGGGGAGGTGGCTTCGCCTTTGGCGAGTGCAGACAGGAAACCGGCTTTTACATAGGCCGCTTCGTCCACGCCAGGTGGAATGCGATTGGTGATCAGGTCAACGAGGAAAGCTTCTTCGCCAGCCGGGGGATTCTTCAGCAGCTCGACCAGGCCTGCAGTTTGTTCGGCGTTTAGCGGCTGGGGAACGATACCCAGTGCTGCACGCTCTTCGATATGTTTGCGGTAGGCTTCAAGCACAGTTATTACCCTCATCAGTGGTCCCAAATGGGTGTCCGGGACGCTCATCCCGAAATTGCCGTACTCATGCGCTGCATGGCGTTGTGGGCCACTTAGCCAGAATTACCGACAATTCCTTACAGAAGCTGCTTTCAAAGTTTTACGCCTGCAGAACGGGGAGCTGATGAGGGTTGGCGCTGGATTTTTCCCCGCTGGAAAAATCCCTCGCCAACACCGCTCTGAAGGAACGACTGTGCTCGTGACGCTTTGAAAACAGCTTCAAACGGACATTGGCGCCTTAAAAGGCTGGCTGATTCTACGGCAAAAAAAATTTAAAGGTAAGTGAGGGGCTATTGGACTTTGGTGGGTGATCAATGCTGGACAAAGGGCTAACATGCCGACCTGTTCTGCTTTTCGTGCTGTCCCTACTTATGCCCAATCAGACCATCAAAACCCCCTGCGTCGGCCTTTGCTCCACTGTTTACGGTGACCTGGTCTGCCGCGGCTGCAAGCGTTTCCACCACGAAGTGATCAACTGGAACGGTTACAACGAGGAAGAAAAGCGCGCAGTGTGGTTGCGTCTGGAGCAATTGTTGTCCCAGGTGATGGCCAGCAAACTCGAGGTTTTTGACCCCCAGCGCCTGCGTCTGCAGCTGGAACAGCGCAAAATTCGCTTTGTGCCCCATCAGTCGGAATATTGCTGGGCTTATCAGTTGATCGCCCGCGGGGCGCGAGTGATCAATAATCTGGAGGCGTACGGCATGGTGCTGATGCCGGAATTTCGCGACTGGAATTTGCCGGAACTGCGGGATGCGATTGATCGGGAGTTCTTTTTGCTCTCCGAGGCGCACTACCAGCGGTATATCGCGCCCGGGTTTCTCAAAGACGTCTTTGGTGGTTGAACATTTAACCTGTGGCGAGGGAGCTTGCTCCCGCTGGGCCGCGAAGCGGCTCTCATGGATCAACACAAGCTGTCAGGCATATTGTATTGATCGAAGCGGCGACCGCTGCGTAGTCGAGCGGGAGCAAGCTCCCTCGCC
>NZ_JMCL01000008.1 GCF_000690905.1 Pseudomonas sp. Ant30-3
CTTGCTCCCGCTCGGTTGCGTAGCGACCGCCAAAAGGCCGGGGCCGCTTCGCAGCCCGGCGGGAGCAAGCTCCCTCGCCACAGGGGGGTGTTCCTTGCTACCAGCACCACGTTTCTACAACTCCACTTTCACCCAACTCACAGGCTGATCCAGCCAATCGGCAAACTCGTCGATAAAACTCTGCTTGAAACCCGCCTCGGCCCAGTTGTTGAAAATGAAACCGAGGTTGGAAAACCCGCATTCCTGCAAGAACAGAAACCCGTTGATGTCATCTTCATGACCGCATTCCGGGCAGGTGAAGTTGTCGGTGCGCCCCGGCATCCACTCTTCCAGGCTTTCGAACAACGCCTCGCCGACTTCCTTGCGACACTCGGCACAGCCCGCCTCGCCCAGAAACCCTTTGGCCGGCGTGTAGATGCAGCGCTTGGTGATGATTTCCAGGCCATTGATCGGCTCGCCGAACGGCAGCGCCTGCGGATGCAACACCACCGCTCGCGCGCCGTCGGCAATGGCGTGGCCCATGCGGTTGCCGGTCCGCCCGCAAGTGGTCAGCTCTTCCTTGATGATGTTCTTGCGCGCCAGCCAACGCACGATCGCCCGCGCCCGAGGTTCGTGCACCGGCAGCGTGGAGATTTTCGGGACGATGATGCTTTGCGAATTCATGCTGCAGCCTGCTACGTCAAATGGATGTTCTTCGCCGCGGTCTGACGCTTGCGCGGGCAAGCCACACTCCCACAGGGTCTGCTGTCGGCACAAACCCCTGTGGGAGCGAGCCTGCTCGCGAAGGCGTCAGAACGGCCGGCAGCTTAATCGCTGACGAAACTGGGTCAAGTCTTGGCTGCACCGGCGAGCGATTTGCGCTGGCTCATGGAGATTGACCGCCAAATGCCTTTAAACTGCCTCCCATGATTAAAGATCCCTTTGCAAGACTCGGCCTGGACCGTGAAGTGCTTACCGTCAGCCAGCTCAACGGCCGCGCGCGGGTGTTGCTGGAAGACGTGTTCAGCAATATATGGGTCGAAGGCGAAATCTCCAACCTCGCCCGCCCGGCGTCCGGCCACGTGTACTTCACGCTCAAGGACAGCGGCGCCCAAGTGCGTTGCGCATTGTTTCGACAAAACGCTGCGCGGGTGCGTCAGGCGCTGAAAGACGGCCTGGCGGTGAAGGTTCGCGGCAAGGTTTCGCTGTTCGAAGGCCGCGGTGACTATCAACTGATCCTCGACACCGTCGAACCTGCCGGTGATGGCGCTTTGCGACTGGCGTTTGATGCGCTGAAAGAAAAGCTCAGCGCCGAAGGCCTGTTCAGTGCCGAACGCAAAGTGCCGCTGCCGGCTCATCCGCAGCGCATCGGCATTATCAGTTCGCCCACTGGCGCGGTGATTCGCGACATCATCAGCGTATTCCGCCGCCGGGCACCGCAGGTCCAGCTGACGCTGATCCCGACTGCCGTGCAAGGCCGCGAAGCCACCGCGCAGATTGTCCGCGCGCTGAAACTCGCCGATGCCCGTGGTTTCGATGCGCTGATCCTGGCCCGTGGCGGCGGCTCGCTGGAAGACCTTTGGTGTTTCAACGAAGAAGCCGTGGCCCGCGCGGTGGATGCCTGCGTGACGCCGATTGTCAGCGCTGTGGGCCATGAAACCGATGTATCGATCAGCGATTTCGTCGCCGACGTTCGCGCACCCACACCGTCCGCCGCCGCCGAACTGCTCGCCCCGGACTCCAGCGATCTCGTGCGCCGGGTCGAAAGCCTGCATCGCCGGTTGGTGATGCGCATCCGCGACCGCTTGATGCGTGATCGCTTGCGTCTGGAAGGCATGGCGCGACGTCTGCGGCATCCCGGCGAACGTCTGCGCCAGCAGGCGCAACGTCTGGATGACCTGGACATGCGCATGCGCCGCGCCTTCGAGCGCAGCCTCAATACGCGCCGCGAACGACTGATACGCTTGGAAACGCGCCTCGCCGGGCAACATCCGGGCCGGCAACTGGCGATGCTCCGCCAACGCCTCGACAGCCTGGGCGAGCGCTTGCCCCGCGCCATGCGTGAAGGGCTTAAATCGCGGCGTCTGGCATTGCAGAGTCAAGTGCAAACGCTGCAAGTGGTCAGCCCGCTGGCCACCCTGGCGCGCGGTTACAGCATCTTGCTCGACGAGCGCGGTCATGCGATCCGCAGCGCTGCGCAAACCCACAACGGCCAGCGCTTGCACGCCCGCCTCGGCGAAGGCGAATTGCACGTTCGGGTCGAAGACAATCACCTGACGCCCGTCACCCTCTCTTTACTGGATTGATCCATGCCGCGTTTTCTTGCTCCGTTGTTCTTGCTGTGCCTGACGTTCAATGCCCACGCTGACAGTTACATCACTCGCCTGCTGAACAAACCGGTGCCGGGCGGTGTGGCGGTCGTCGATCTCGGCGCTTCAGCGCAAGCACCGAAAGCCAGCTATCAGGGCAAACCGGTGCTGGTGGTCAAGGAGCAGCAAAATTGGCTGGCGATTGTCGGTGTTCCACTGACGGTCAAGCCCGGCACGCAACAAGTCAGCAGCGGTGGGCGAAATCTGAGTTTCACGGTGGGCAACAAGAAGTACCCGGAGCAACGCATTACCCTGAAGAACACCCAGCAGGTGAATCCTGATCCGGCCAATCTCAAGCGCATCGAGAAGGAGTTGGCGGAGCAAATTGCGGCCTACCGCATGTTCAGCCCGAACACGCCGAGCAACCTGCTGCTGGACAAACCGGTCAATGGGCCACTGTCGAGCAAGTTCGGCGTGCGCCGCTTCTTTAATGGTGAAGAGCGTAATCCGCATTCGGGCCTGGATTTCGCCGTACCTGCGGGGACGCCGATCAAGACGCCGGCGGCGGGCAAAGTCATTTTGATCGGTAACTATTTCTTCAATGGCAACACGGTATTTGTCGACCACGGCCAGGGCTTCATCAGCATGTTTTGTCACATGTCGAAGATCGACGTAAAGGTCGGCCAGCAGATGGCTCGAGGCGGCGTGGTCGGCAAAGTCGGCGCGACTGGCCGTGCGACCGGGCCGCACATGCACTGGAATGTCAGCCTGAATGATGCGCGGGTGGATCCGGCGATATTCATTGGCGCTTTTCAGCCGTAAATGTGTTGGTGAGGCTTAAGAACTTTTCGCGAGCAGGCTCACTCCTACAGTGGTCTGCGGCGTGTCACACATCACTGTGGAAGCGAGCTTGCTCTGGGCGGCATTCCGACGGAGGCGGCAGCCGTATCACTACCATCCTTCAATTGCCGACGTTCAACCATCACCGCAATCATTATTGCATCACGCACAAATACGCGCGATTAAATCTCGCAAACACTAATGAAAGCAGAACTTCTCTCAATTTTTTTCGACTGCTTGCCAACCTTCACCCTCGCGGTTAGGGTTGAAGGCATGAAAACCTCTCACACCCTCATCCAGCTTCGTCAGCACCGCAGTCTGTGCCTCGTCAGTGCACGACTGCCGGGCTGAATCGCGGTACCTCGTCCTGAGCTTTCCCAAGAACATTTGATCCACCGGCAGGCCGCCTTTTTTCGGCCAATACAATAAGGATTTCCCGATGAGCATGCTCAAAGACCCGTCTTCGAAGTACCGCGCGTTCCCGACCATTGATATTCCGGACCGTACCTGGCCATCGAAGACCATCACCGCAGCGCCGATCTGGTGCAGCTCCGACCTTCGCGACGGCAACCAGTCGCTGATCGAGCCGATGGACGCGGTGAAAAAGCTGCGCTTCTGGAAAACCCTCGTGCAAGTCGGCGTGAAAGAAATCGAAGCCTCGTTCCCGGCCGCTTCGCAAACCGATTTTGACTTCGTGCGTACGCTGATCGAAGGCAACCACATCCCGGACGACACCACCATTCAGGTGCTCACCCAGGGGCGTGAAGACTTGATCGAGCGCACCTTCGAATCCCTGCGCGGGGCAAAAAAAGCCATCGTTCACCTGTACAACGCAACCTCCCCTTCCTTCCGCCGTATTGTCTTCAATCAGGACAAGGAAGGCGTGAAAGCGATCGCCGTGAACGCGGCCAAACTGTTCGTCAAATACGCCGCCCAACAGCCGGACACCGAGTGGACCTTCGAGTATTCGCCAGAGACCTTCAGCGCCACTGAGGTGGAATTCGCCAAGGAAGTCTGCGACGCGGTGATCGAAGTGTGGAACCCGACGCCCGAGCACAAAATGATCCTCAACCTCCCAGCTACGGTTGAGTGCGCGACCCCGAACATCTATGCCGATCAGATCGAATGGTTCGGACGTCACATCAACCGTCGTGACAGCGTGATCATCAGCCTGCACACCCATAACGACCGTGGCACTGGCGTTGCTGCCACCGAGTTGGGCCTGATGGCCGGCGCCGACCGTGTCGAAGGCTGCCTGTTCGGCAACGGTGAACGTACCGGCAACGTCGATCTGGTGACCGTGGCGTTGAACCTCTACACCCAAGGCATTCACCCTGAGCTGGATTTCTCCGACATCGACGGTGTGCGCAAAGTCGTCGAAGAGTGCAACCAGATCCAGGTGCACCCGCGCCATCCGTACGTCGGCGACCTGGTGCATACCGCGTTCTCGGGTTCGCACCAAGACGCGATCCGCAAGGGCTTCGCCCAGCAGAAACCGGATGGCCTGTGGGAAGTGCCGTACTTGCCAATCGACCCGGCCGACATCGGCCGCAGCTACGAGGCGGTGATTCGCGTCAACAGCCAGTCGGGCAAGGGCGGTATCGCTTACCTGCTGGAGCAGGAATATGGCATCAGCTTGCCACGCCGCATGCAGATCGAATTCAGCCAGGTGGTGCAGCGTGAAACCGATCGTCTGGGCCTCGAGATGACGGCCCAGCAGATCCACGCTTTGCTGCACAGCGAGTACTTGCAGGCCAACACCCCGTACGCGCTGGTCAGCCATCGTCTGCAGGAAGAGAACGGTCACAGCGCCGTGGAAGTGGAAGTTTCGGGTAAAGGTCAGGGTGAAACCAACCTGCACTGGCGTGGCAAGGGCAACGGCGCGCTGGAAGCATTGGTCGCCGGTCTGCCGATTCCGGTGGAAATCATGGACTACAACGAACACGCGATTGGCGCGGGCACCAACGCCAAAGCGGCGGCGTACATCGAACTGCGTGTGGACGGCCAACGTGCGGTGCACGGTGTGGGCATTGACGAGAACATCACCACCGCAAGCTTCAAAGCGCTGTTCAGCGCGCTGAACCGCTCGCTGAGTCAGCCGGAAGCGAAAGCGGCGTAAGCCATCGCTGAAATGCAAAAGGCCCCGGGGTGTGAACCCCGGGGCCTTTTTTTGCCTGTAGTTTATGTATTGACCGGTATGGCCCCATCGCGAGCAGGCTCGCTCCCACAGTGGATCGTATGCCCAATACAAATTCACTGTAGGAGCGAGCCTGCTCGCGATGGGGTCCGCTCAGGCGGCGAAGATCTCAGGTGAACTCAAACGTATCCGCATCCAGATTCGCCGGGAACCGGGTGCGATACGCCGCCAGTTCTGCCACATCCAGAACCACCTCGAACACCCCGTCCGCCTCCCCCGCACTAAGCAATGTTTCACCCTGGAAATCCAGCACCTGGCTGTCGCCGGTATACGCAAACCCCTTGCCGTCCGTGCCAATGCGATTAACCGCTGCCACATAGCAGAGGTTTTCGATGGCCCGCGCCGGCAGCAGACGATTCCAGTGCTGACGCCGCGCACCTGGCCAGTTCGCGGTGTACAGCAACAGATCAGTGTCCTGAGCATCGCGACTCCACACCGGGAAACGCAGGTCGTAGCAAATCAGCGGACGCACGCGCCAGCCCTTGAGCTCGAACTGCACCTGACGCTCGCCCGGCGTGTAATGGTTGTGCTCGCCCGCCATGCGGAACAGGTGGCGTTTGTCGTAGTGCAACACCTCACCGTCCGGCCGCGCCCACAGCAAGCGATTGCGATGACTGCCGTCAGCGGCCTGCACGATGACACTACCGGTGATCACCGCATTCAGCTTCGCCGCCTGTGCCCGCAGCCACTTGCTGGTCGGGCCATTTTCAGCTTCTGCCAGCGTCTGCGATTCCATGGAAAAACCGGTGGTGAACATCTCCGGCAAAATGATCAGATCAGCGCCGCGCGCCTGCTCCAGCAACGATTCGAAATGTTCGAGGTTGGCCTGCCGGTCATGCCACGCCAGCGTCGTCTGAATCAGTGCAAGTTTGAGATTGGGCAGTGCACTCAGATCACGCATAGTTTCTCCGCCGCTTCACGCAGGGTGTCTTCGCGCTTGGCGAAGCACAGTCGCACCAGCCGCTGGCCTTCAGGCGGCGACTGATAAAACACTGAAATCGGAATGCTTGCCACGCCGTGTTCCCGGGTCATCCACAGCGCCATGTCGACGTCGTTGAGGTCGGGGCGAATCTGCGAGTAGTCGACCAACTGGAAATACGTGCCGGCCACGCGGTTGAAGCTGAAGCGCGACGGTGTCAGCAGATCGCAGAACAGATCGCGCTTGGCCTGGTAAAACGCCGGCAGCTGTTCAACGTGTTCCGGGTGCTCGGCCATGAAGTCGGCCAAGGCGTATTGCAGCGGCGTCACCCCGCAGAAGCTGACGTACTGGTGCACCTTGCGCAGTTCGGCCGTGAGCGCCGGTGGCGCGACTACATAGCCGGTTTTCCAGCCGGTGACGTGGTAGGTCTTGCCGAACGAGCTGATCACGAAGGCGCGCTGGTACAGCTCCTCGTGATTGAGCACGCTGACATGCGCGACGCCGTCAAACACCAGATGCTCGTAGACTTCATCACTGATCAGGTAGATGTCGCGATCACGGATCAACGCCGCCAGACGGTCCAGCTCGGCACGACTGATCAGGGCACCGCTCGGGTTGTGCGGGCTGTTGAGGACGATCATCTTCGTGCGCGGTGTGATTGCGTCGGCGAGCTTCTGAAAGTCGATGGAAAAGTCGTCCAGACCGAGCTGCACGTGCACGCAGCGCCCACCGGCCAGTTCCGTCGCCGGTGCATAACTGTCGTAGCAAGGATCGAAGACGATCACTTCGTCGCCGCTGTGGATAACCGCCTGGATCGCGCAGAAAATCGCCTGGGTCGCGCCTGGGGTGATGGTCACTTCGTGGTCGGGGTCAACATTGACGCCGTAACTGCGGGCAATCTTCGCCGACACCTGCTGACGCAACGCTGGCAGCCCGGTCATCGGTGAATACTGGTTGTGGCCACTGGCAATGTGCCGACCGACCGCATCGCACAGAGCCTGCGGTGCATCGAAATCGGGGAAACCCTGAGACAGGTTGATCGCGCCGGTTTGCGCCGCGAGCTGAGACATCTGCGTGAAGATAGTGATGCCGACATTCGGCAGCTTACTGGTGATCATCGGTGATTCCCTGCTCTACACCCGGCTCTAACGGCGGCGCGGAAGAGCCCGAGGATAGCCCATCAGGCGCCCATAAAAAAAGGGCGCCTCTCGGCACCCTTCATCCAAACATCACCGCATTACTCTGTGGCGAGGGGATTTATCCCCGTTGGGTGGCGTAGCCACCCCAAAACCATCCACTGCGGGCTGTCAGCTAAACCGCGGTGGAGGGTTTACGACTACTTCGTAGCCGAACGGGGATAAATCCCCTCGCCACACCAGCACCTACACAATGTGTGTGGGGGGGCTGTGAATCAACGCTTGTCGCGGCGCTTTTTGTCGGCCTTCTTGTGGTGCGACATCATGCGACGCTTCTTGTTGACCTGACGGTCGGTGAGCGAGTTCTTGTTGCCTTCGTACGGGTTCTCGCCGCCCTTGAACTCGATGCGTATCGGCGTACCGACCAGCTTCAGGACACGACGGTAAGTGTTTTCCAGATAACGCACGTAAGACTTCGGCACCTTCTCGATCTGGTTACCGTGAATCACGATGATCGGCGGGTTCGCGCCACCCAAGTGGGCATAACGCAGCTTGATCCGGCGGTTGTTGACCATCGGCGGCGCGTGTTCGCCAACTGCATCTTCCAGAATCGTGGTCAGACGGTTGGTAGGCCAGCGGGTGACCGCAGACTTGAACGAGTTCTGTACGGAAGCGTATAGGTTGCCCACGCCCGTCCCGTGCAGGGCCGAGATGAAGTGGATGTCAGCGTAGTCGACGAAGAACAGTCGACGTTGCAGCTCGACCTTGACGAAGTCTCGCTCGCCCGGCGTCATGCCGTCCCACTTGTTGATCGCGATAACCAGCGCACGACCCGCTTCAATGGCAAAGCCCAGCAGGTTGAGGTCGTGATCCACCACGCCTTCGCGGGCGTCCATCACGAAGATCACCACGTTGGCGTCTTTGATCGCCTGCAGGGTTTTGACCACGGAGAATTTTTCAACTTCTTCGTGGATCTTGCCGCGCTTGCGCACGCCCGCGGTGTCGATCAGCGTGTACTTCTCGTCGTTACGCTCGAACGGGATGTAGATACTGTCGCGGGTGGTGCCGGGCTCGTCATAAACGATGACCCGGTCTTCACCGAGCATGCGGTTGACCAGAGTCGACTTGCCGACGTTCGGGCGGCCGATGATGGCGATCTTGATCCCGTCTTTTTCGCTCGGGCCAGGAATGCGCTTGGCTTCCTCGCCTTCAGCAACGATCTCTTCTTCGCCGTCTTCTGGCTCTTCTTCGTCTTTCGGGAAGGTGCTCAGGGCAATTTCGAGCATCTGCGTGATGCCACGACCGTGGGCGCCGGCGATCGGAATCGCGTGGCCCATGCCCAACGGGGCGAACTCGGCGCGGGCCATTTCAGGGTCGATGTTGTCGACCTTGTTGGCAACCACGTAAGAACGCTTGTTACGTTTGCGCAAATGCTCGGCGATCATCTGGTCGGCGGCGGTGAAACCGGCCTTGGCATCTACCAGAAACAAAACCACATCGGCCTCTTCAATGGCCAGCAGCGACTGCTCGGCCATTTTTTCGTCCATACCGTGCTCGTCACCGGAGATACCACCGGTGTCGACCAGAATGTAGGAACGCCCTTGCCACTTGGCCTCACCGTATTGGCGATCACGGGTCAGACCGGACAAGTCGCCAACGATGGCGTCACGAGTCCTGGTCAGGCGGTTGAACAAGGTGGACTTGCCGACGTTCGGTCGGCCCACCAGGGCGATTACGGGAACCATGCGGCTCTCCACTTCGTTATTTCAGAAAATACAAAAGCCGCTGCGAGGCAGCGGCTGGTGCTCGGGGCATCACTGTGTGTTTAATTGTGGGAGCTGGTTCGCCAGCGAAACAACGCAAAGGCACAGCGTCTATTCAGGATGCCAACGTTATCGTTGACGTCCATCGCGAGCAGGGCTCGCTCCCACATTTATCACCACAGATGAAGCCGCTTGGGGTTTAACCCAAGCATAGTCAAATCTTTACTTGATGGTCAGGGCTTCCAGTTTGCCACTGTTGCCATACACATAAATCATGTCACCCACCACCAGCGGTCGGGCACGCAGGCCATCGCTGTCGATGCGTTCGCGGCCGACGAAGCGACCGTCCACCTGGCTCAGCAGGTGCAGGTAGCCTTCCATGTCACCGACGGCTACGTAGCTGGAAAACACTTCCGGCGCCGAGAGCTGACGGCGAGCCAGCGAATCATTGCTCCACAATGCAGAGGTGGAACGCTCGTCGACACCTTCAACGGTGCCTGACGACAAGCTCACGTAAACACTGCCGAAACCCTGAGCAACACCGGCATAGCTGGAAGCATCACGCTGCCACAGCTGACGACCGCTTTCCAGGTCGAGTGCCGCAACGCGACCCTGATAGCTGGCGACATACAGCGTACCGCCGGACAGCAGCAAGCCACCGTCGATATCGACCACACGCTCCAGTTCCGAACGGCCTTGTGGTATCGCAACCCGCTGTTCCCACACCGGCACGCCGTTGGAAATATCGAGCGCGACCACTTTACCGGTCGACAGGCCAGCCACCGCAAGGCGGTTGGTTACGATCGGCGCACTGGTGCCACGCAAGGTCAGGACAGCCGGCGTGCTGTCGTACAACCAGCGCTGGTCACCGGTGGCAGCGTCCAGGCCGATCAGACGATCGTCCTGAGTCTGAACCACGACAACGTCACCGTTGTTGGCCGGCGGTGCAAGTACTTCACTGGACACACGCGTGCGCCACTTCTCTTCACCGCTGCTGGAGTCCAGCGCAACGATCTCGCCTTTGGTGGTACCGAAAACGACCAGACCGTAACCCACGCCAACGGCGCCGGAAACAGGCAGTTCGAGATCTTTTTCCCACTTGACGTCGCCATTGCTGCGATCCATCGCCATCACCACACCGGTGACGTCCGCAGCATAAATGGTATCGCCCTCGATCGCCGGAACCAGCATGTTGTATGTTTCGCCCTGACCGTCACCGATCGAACGACTCCACTGCTTTTGCAGAACCACTTCTTCTTTGAAGTCGGTCAGCTCGGCCGGTGGCAATTCTTTTTTGCTGTTGCTGCTGCAACCCGCGGCCAAAATGGCCAGAGCCAGCAATGCTGCATGTTTCCAACGAATCACGTCACGCATCCCCTTTGGCCAGATCGTCCAGCTTGATTTGTAAGCCGCCGACCGCCGCTTCATCCGACAGTGCCGCCTTGGCTTTTTGATATGCCGTGTTTGCTTCGTCGGTACGACCCAACTGCACCAGCAGGTCGCCCTTGAGTTCTTCGCGAGTGGCCAGGAACGCTGTGTCGGCATCGCCTTCCAACAGCTTCAGGGCTTCATCGGCCTTGCTTTGTGCAGCCAGAACCTGTGCCAGACGTTGACGAGCGATCTCGCCCAGCGCCGGTTTGGCCGGTTTGGCGATAATGGCTTTCAGCTCGGTGGCGGCGTCGTCCAGCTTGCCGCTGTCGACGGCAACTTTCGCCACGAACAGGCTGCCGTACTGCGCGTACGCGGTACCGCCGAACTCGCTGTTGAGCTTGCCAGCCAGGTCCGAAACACGGGCCGCGTCAGGCTTGCCGTCAGGCGTCAGCGTGGTTTCCAGCAACTGCTGATAGAGAATCGACGCACCCTGCGACTGATTGCTCTGATACTTCTGCCAAGCCTGCCAGCCGAACACGATGACCAGCGCCAACAGGCCGCCAGTGACCAGGGGCTTGCCGTTGCGTGTCCACCAGTCCTTCAAATCCGCCAGCTGTTCGTCTTCGGTATTCGACACCCCAATACTCCTTAATCGCTAAATCGGCTGTTTGACAGCTTCAACCCTGCACGACGCAGGTGGCCAGGTGTGCAGCAAGCGCATCCCAGGCAATGCTTTGTTGTTCGCCCTGGCCACGCAGGGGTTTGAAACCTACCACTTGCTGGGCCATTTCGTCGTCACCGAGGATCAGCGCGTACAACGCGCCGCTCTTGTCGGCTTTCTTGAACTGGCTTTTGAAGCTACCGGCGCCGGCATTGATCTGCAGGCGCAGGTTGGGCAATTCGTCGCGTACTTTCTCGCTCAACGTCAGCGCAGCCAACTCGGCGGCCTCGCCAAATGCACAGAGATAGACGTCAACCTGACGGGAAATTTCTTGCGGAATCTGTTCCAGGGTTTCCAGCAACAGCACCAGGCGCTCGATCCCCATGGCGAAACCAACGCCAGCGGTCGGCTTGCCGCCCATCTGCTCTACCAGACCGTCGTAACGGCCGCCGGCACACACGGTGCCTTGAGCGCCGAGTTTGTCGGTGACCCATTCGAAAACGGTCTTGCTGTAGTAATCCAGCCCGCGCACCAGCTTCGGGTTGATCACGTAAGGAATGCCCGCGGCATCAAGGCGCGCCTTGAGGCCCTCGAAATGCACGCGGGATTCGTCGTCGAGGTAATCGGCCATTTTCGGCGCGTCGACCAGGATCGCTTGAGTGTCAGCGTTCTTGGTGTCCAATACCCGCAGCGGGTTGGTTTTCAGACGGCGCTGGCTGTCCTCGTCGAGCTTGTCCAGGTGAGCAGACAGGAATTCGACCAAAGCCTCGCGGTAACGGCCACGGGACTCGCTGGTGCCGAGGCTGTTGAGTTCGAGCTTGACCGCATCACGGATGCCCAGCTCGCCCCAAAGGCGCCAGGTCAGCACGATCAGCTCGGCGTCGATGTCCGGACCAGCGAGGTTGAACACCTCGACACCAATCTGGTGAAACTGGCGATAACGGCCTTTCTGCGGACGTTCGTGGCGGAACATCGGCCCGATGTACCACAGTTTCTGCACCTGGCCACCACCGGTGATGCCGTGCTCGAGTACGGCACGCACGCACGCGGCAGTGCCTTCGGGACGCAGGGTCAGCGAATCGCCGTTGCGGTCCTCGAAGGTGTACATCTCTTTTTCAACGATGTCGGTCACTTCACCGATGGAGCGCTTGAACAGCTCGGTGAATTCAACGATCGGCATGCGGATCTGCTTGTAACCGTAGTTATCCAGCAAACGCGAAACAGTGCCTTCGAAGTGACGCCACAGCGGAGTCTGTTCGGGCAGGATGTCGTTCATGCCACGAATGGCTTGCAGAGACTTGCTCACTATAAATCCTTATTCGTTCGGCTCTTCAGCCGTTCGACTCTTAAGTAGGGCTTAGCCGCGCGCGATAACTGCTGCGTCGGCTTCGACCTTCTCGGCCGCTTTCTGGCGGATCAAGCGTTCAAGCTCATCCACCAGATTGTCATTCGTCAGTTTCTGCGACGGCTTGCCGTCGATGTAAATCAGGTTGGGCGTGCCGCCGGTCAAGCCGATATGGGCTTCCTTGGCTTCACCCGGCCCGTTGACCACACATCCGATGACCGCGACATCCAGCGGCACCAGCAGGTCTTCGAGGCGCCCTTCCAGCTCGTTCATGGTTTTCACCACATCAAAGTTCTGCCGCGAGCAGCTCGGGCAGGCGATGAAGTTGATGCCACGGGAACGCAGGTGCAAGGATTTGAGAATGTCGTAGCCGACTTTCACTTCCTCGACCGGGTCGGCCGCCAACGAGATGCGGATAGTATCGCCAATCCCTTCGGCGAGCAGCATACCGAGGCCTACGGCGGATTTCACCGTGCCTGAACGCAGACCACCGGCTTCGGTGATGCCCAGGTGCAGCGGCTGGACGATTTCCTTGGCCAGCAAGCGGTACGCGGCGACGGCCATGAACACGTCGGAAGCTTTCACGCTGACCTTGAAGTCATGGAAATTCAGGCGTTCAAGGTGCTCTACATGGCGCAGGGCCGACTCGACCAATGCGGCCGGCGTTGGCTCGCCGTATTTCTTCTGCAGGTCTTTTTCGAGGGAGCCGGCGTTGACGCCGATGCGGATTGGAATCCCGCGATCACGGGCGGCGTCTACCACCGCGCGAACGCGGTCTTCGCGACCGATGTTGCCCGGGTTGATGCGCAAGCAATCAACGCCCAGCTCGGCCACTCGCAAAGCGATTTTGTAGTCAAAGTGGATATCCGCAACCAACGGCACTTTGACCAACTGCTTGATCTTGCCGAACGCCTCTGCGGCGTCCATGTCCGGCACGGAGATCCGAACGATATCGACGCCAGCGGCTTCCAGACGGTTGATCTGCGCGACGGTGGCGGCCACATCGTTGGTGTCGCTGTTGGTCATGCTCTGCACAGCGATAGGCGCATCGCCGCCCACAGGAACGTTACCCACCCAGATCTTGCGGGATTCGCGACGTTTGATTGGAGATTCGCCGTGCATGACTTATTGACCCAACTTCAGGCGAGCAGTCTCGCCACTGGTGAACGGAGCGACATCAACCACTTGCCCGTTGTAGCTGACCTGCGCGCCACGGGCATAGCCCAGACGCACGGCAAAAGGTGGCTTGCCGCTGACGGAAACGTTTTCGCCTTTGCGCTTGAGGCCGCTCAACAGCACCTTGCCGGTGCCGTCGGTGACTTGCGTCCAGCAATCGGCGGTGAACTGCAGTTGCACCTGGCCCTGACCGGCAACCGGAGCCGTTGCGGCCTGAGCAGGAATGGTCGGCGTAACCGAAGCGCTCGCCGGCGGGTTTGGCACGACCGGGGCAGTCGGTGAAGTCGGGGCTGGCGTGACCGGGGCCGCGACAACCGGCGCAGTGCTCGCTGCCGGAGCCGGTGCTGTGGGCGCAACAGGCACGGCCGCTTCAGCAGCCGCTGGCGTTTCAGCAGATGTTTCGGCTTGTGGCAACGCCAGCTCAGTGGTGCCTTCAGCCTGACCTTCCACGACGGCCTGGTCTTCCGGCTCGTCCAGCGGATGGATCTGGGTAGTGCCGTCGGCGCCTTCGACTTCAACGTGCTCCGGGCTCAGGGTGGTTACTTCCTTGGCACGCTGGGAGGTTTGATCCTGCCACCAGAAGAAACCACCGCCGATGACCGCGATCAGCAACAGCAGGCTGACAATTCGCAGAATCGTGTGGGAAACACGAACCGGCTCTTCGATACGACCCAGGCTGTGAACGCTGCTGCCCTGAGAGTCGGTGCCGGTGGACTGGTCGAACTGCTGAACCAGAACGGTCTGATCCATACCAAGCAATTTGGCGTACGCGCGAATGTAACCGCGAGCGAAGGTATGTCCCGGCAGCTTGTCGAAAGCGCCGGCTTCCAGATTGCTCAGGGAATTAACGGTGAGGTTGAGCTTGAGGGCCACTTCGGCCAGCGACCAGCCATTGCTTTCGCGGGCCTGGCGCAATGTCTCACCGGGGTTAACGCGATTCGCTGCTACAACTTCGGGATGCGCCGCTTTCATCATTGCTCCGACAGGTATTGCTGATATTCCGGCGTACCGGGATAGAGTCGTTTTAATTGCAGGCCAAAACTGGCGGCCTTGTCGCGATCTTCAAATACTTTTGCCAGCCGAACGCCGAGCAATAGACTACGTGCATTTTGTTCGGTGAGCAGGCTAAAACGGTCGTAATAGTCACGCGCCGGCACATAATGCCTGTCTTCATAAGACAACTCAGCCATTTCCAGCAATGCCCGCGGCTGTTGCCGGTTCAGGCGCAAAGCTTTCTCCAGTTGCTGCCGAGCAAGATCACGCTGACCGAGCTTGGAGGCCGTAATGCCGAGGTTTTCGAAAACCCGCGAACGCTCAGGATACAGGGTATCGGCGGCAGCCTGTTCGAAGCGCTCGTAGGCTTCTTTATAACGCTTCTGCTCGAAAAGAAAACTGCCGTAGTTGTTAAGAATCCGTGCATCACCGGTACGCGAAGACAGCGCCTTGCGGAAATGCTCGTCCGCCAGCTCTGGTTCCATCTCGGCTTGAAACACCAGCCCCAGCGCGGCATTGGCATCGGGGTCGGAGCTGTCCAGGTCCAGCGCTTTCTTCAGCGGGACCTTGGCGCGCTCGGTCATGCCTTGTTGCAAGTATCCCAGGCCAAGCTGTACGTAAGCAGCACGCGCTTCGTCGCGGCCCTTGCTGGTCTTCATCGGGTTGAAATCGCCCGACAGGACACAACCAGTACAAAGACTGGCCATCAGCACAAGCAGCGCAAAGCGCAATGACATAGAGATCCTCTCTTAAGTGTTGTTCGCGGCGTTCTGCGCCAGATCGTTCTCGGCGCTCAACTCGCGCACGGCGATATAGCGTTCGCTGCGGCGGGTGCGATCCAGCACCTGCCCTACCAATTGACCACATGCAGCGTCGATGTCTTCACCACGCGTGGTGCGTACGGTGACATTGAAGCCTGCATGGTGAAGCTGATCCTGGAACCGACGAATTGCGTTGTTGCTCGGACGCTCATAGCCGGAATGCGGGAACGGGTTGAACGGAATCAGGTTGATCTTGCACGGGATGTTCTTGAGCAGCTCGATCATCTCAACCGCATGCTCAACCTTGTCGTTGATGTCCTTGAGCAAGGTGTACTCGATGGTCAGCACGCGTTTTTCGCCCAGGGACGACATGTAGCGCTGGCACGACTCGAGCAGCATCTTAAGCGGATATTTCTTGTTGATCGGCACCAATTGGTTACGCAATGCGTCGTTTGGTGCGTGCAGAGACAACGCCAGGGAGACGTCGATGTGCTTGGACAGCTCATCGATCATCGGCACCACGCCGGAGGTCGACAGGGTCACACGGCGCTTGGAAATGCCGTAACCGAGGTCGTCCATCATCAAGTGCATGGCCGCAACAACGTTGTCGAAGTTCAGCAGCGGCTCGCCCATGCCCATCATCACCACGTTGGTGATGGCACGGTCGGCGGTCGCCGGGATGCTGCCGAACGATTTATTGGCAATCCACACCTGACCGATGACTTCGGCGGCGGTGAGGTTGCTGTTGAATCCTTGCTTGCCGGTGGAGCAGAAACTGCAATCCAGGGCACAGCCTGCCTGGGACGAAACGCACAAGGTGCCGCGTTTGCCCTGGGGAATGTAAACGGTCTCGACGCAGCTGCCGGACGCCACACGCACCACCCATTTACGGGTGCCGTCGGTGGAGATGTCCTCGCTGACAACTTCCGGACCGCGAACTTCGGCAATAGCCTTGAGCTTGTCGCGCAAGGCCTTGCTGACGTTCGTCATGGCGTCGAAATCATCGACGCCAAGGTGGTGAATCCATTTCATTACCTGACCGGCACGGAAACGCTTCTCCCCGATCGAGTCGAAGAATTTTTCCATTTCCTGTTGAGTCAGACCCAGCAGGTTGGTTTTTACAGTCGATGTAGTCATGGATTCACCTTCACTCTTAAGCCAATGCTTAGCGAGTGGTTACTTCAGTAGCTGCGAAGAAGTACGAGATTTCGCGAGCAGCAGCGGCTTCGGAGTCCGAACCGTGCACAGCGTTGGCGTCGATGGAATCAGCGAAGTCAGCGCGGATGGTGCCGGCAGCGGCTTCTTTAGGGTTGGTAGCGCCCATCAGCTCACGGTTCAGAGCGATAGCGTTTTCGCCTTCCAGAACCTGAACGACAACAGGGCCGGAGATCATGAAAGCAACCAGGTCGCCGAAGAAACCACGAGCGCTGTGCTCAGCGTAGAAGCCTTCAGCTTCGGCTTTGGACAGTTGCTTGAGTTTCGAAGCTACAACGCGCAGGCCAGCTTTTTCGAAACGAGTGGTGATCTCGCCGATGACGTTTTTTGCAACAGCGTCAGGCTTGATGATGGAGAAAGTACGTTGAACAGCCATGGTGTAACTCCAGAAACGGTAATTTGTGAAAAATTAAACCCGCGAATTATACGCGGGTTCTTGGGTATTGCCTAACTGCGTGCGGTGGTGGCTCAGTCTGCTTCTTCGATCCACAAGGTCTGGATCGCTTCAAGAACCTTTTCCCCGCCCCGGTCCGGCACGTCATCGAACTCGGGCAGCGCCATCACCAGATTACGCAGTTTAACGAAGTTCACCGTTAGAGGATTAACGTCCGGGTGCGCCTCGGCAAGCTGTATAGCGATCTCTTGTACATCAACCCATTTCAGGCTCATGACATTTCCTTGAATCAGTGCGGCGCTTCGGCCGCATGGTTGAGCGAGTACTTCGGTATTTCGACGGTCAGGTCTTCAGTCCCGACGATCGCCTGACAGGCCAGACGCGATTGCGCTTCCAGGCCCCAGGCACGATCAAGGAAATCTTCCTCCAGCTCGTCGGCCTCTTCGAGCGAGTCGAAACCCTCGCGAATCAGGCAGTGACAAGTGGTGCAAGCGCAAACACCGCCGCAAGCGTTTTCCATCTCGATGTGGTGCTCGTGCGCCAGATCCAGGATGGAAGTACCGGGCTCAGCCTCGACCACCATGCCTTCCGGGCAAAACTTCTCGTGGGGCAGAAAAATGACCTGCGGCATCAAATATCCTCGATTTCATTCAGGTTGCGCCCCGACAGAGCGGCTTTCACCGTCAAATCCATACGGCGGGCAGCAAAGGCATCAGTGACTTGCGACAGACGCTTGGTCTGCTGCTCGATGGCGAAACCATCGGTGCCTTTCATCAGTTCGGTCAGTTCCTGCATCTGCAGTTCGATGACCATGCGCTCTTCAGCGTCGAGCAGGCGTTCGCCGTCGACATCAAGAGCGGCCTGTACGGCCTCGATCAAGCGCTGGGCATCGACCTGCTGCTCGCGCAGTACACGGGCGACTTTGTCGTCATTGGCGTGCTGGAACGAATCCTTGAGCATCTTGGCGATTTCGCCGTCGGTCAGACCGTAAGACGGTTTGACCTGAATGCTGGCTTCAACGCCTGAACCCAGCTCGCGGGCAGAAACGCTGAGCAAACCGTCGGCATCGACCTGGAAAGTGACGCGGATCTTCGCCGCGCCAGCCACCATGGCCGGAATGCCGCGCAATTCGAAGCGGGCCAGGGAGCGGCAGTCGCTGATCAACTCGCGCTCGCCTTGCAACACGTGAATCGCCATGGCCGACTGGCCATCTTTGTAGGTGGTGAAATCCTGGGCGCGGGCAACGGGGATGGTGGTGTTGCGCGGAATCACCTTCTCCATCAGGCCGCCCATGGTTTCAAGTCCTAGGGACAACGGAATCACATCGAGCAAAAGCAATTCGCCGCCATCGCGTTTGTTGCCTGCCAACGTATCAGCCTGGATCGCAGCCCCGATGGCCACCACTTGATCCGGATCGATTTCCGTCAGCGGCTCGCGACCGAAGGCTTCAGCCACCGCTTCGCGAACGCGCGGCACACGGGTCGAACCACCGACCATGACCACAGCGTGGACTTCTTCCAGCTCGATGCCGGAATCACGTACCGCACGGCGGCAGGCTTTCAGGCTGCGAGCGACCATCGGCTCGATCAGCGCATTAAAGGCTTCGCGGGTGAGCTGAGCTTTCCAGTCGCCGTAAACGACTTCAACAGCGTCGGCATTGGTCAGCGCTTCTTTGGCAGCACACGCGGTTTGCAGCAGATGCCGTTGCGCGCCAGGGTCGAGGTCCGCCGACAAACCGGCGCTGGCGATGATCCAGCCAGCGATTGCATGATCGAAATCATCGCCGCCCAAGGCACTGTCGCCACCGGTGGCCAGGACTTCGAAAACGCCGCCGGTCAGACGCAGAATCGAAATATCGAAGGTGCCGCCGCCCAGGTCGTAAATCGCGACGAGGCCTTCAGCATGTTGATCCAGCCCATAAGCCACTGCCGCAGCGGTCGGCTCATTGAGCAAGCGCAGCACGTTCAAACCGGCCAGTTTCGCCGCGTCCTTGGTCGCTTGCCGCTGGGCGTCGTCGAAATACGCCGGCACGGTAATCACCGCACCGACCAGTTCGCCACCCAATGCCGCTTCGGCGCGCTGACGCAGCACCTTGAGGATATCGGCGGAGACTTCGACCGGGCTTTTCGGCCCCTGAATGGTGTCGATGAACGGCATGTGCGACTCACCGCCGACAAAGCGGTACGGCAGTTGATCGCCCAATTGCTTGACGTCGGACAGACCACGACCCATCAAGCGCTTGACCGACAGCACAGTGTTCAAGGGATCGGCAGCGGCAGCCCGTTTGGCGGACTCGCCGACCTCAACGCGATCGGCGTGATAGCGCACGGCCGATGGCAGGATGACCTGCCCTTCAGCGTCGGCCAAAGGCTCGGAAAGACCACTGCGCAACGCAGCGACCAGCGAATTGGTAGTGCCCAAGTCGATCCCCACAGCCAGACGACGCTGGTGCGGTTGAGGACTTTGGCCGGGTTCGGCGATCTGCAGTAGGGCCATCGTTATCAGGACTTATCTGTATATCAGGCGTGCGACCGGAGCGGCACTGGGTTAATCGTCGAGGCGCTCTTCTAACTGGCGCACTTCGTAGGTCAGCTTGTCGAGGAACTGCATGCGTCGCATCAGGCGCTCGGCCTGCTCGCGTTGCGCTGCGTCATCCCAACAGGCTGCGAAACTTTGGTTGAGTTCATCCTGGGCGACCTTCAGGCGGCGCTTGAACGCAGCAACCCCGTCCAGATCAGCCAGATCTTCGAGTTCTTCACGCAACTCCATCTGTTGCAGAAGAAACTCCGGATCATGCACCGTGACCTCCAGCGGCAACTCGCCCCCATTCATCGCAAGCAGGTATCGCGCGCGTTTCGGGGGATTCTTGAGCGTCTGGTAGGCCTCATTGAGGCTCGCGGATTGCTCGAGCGCCAGCCGCTGCTCGCGCTCGGAAGCGTCCGCAAACCGGTCAGGATGAACGCCACGCGCCAACTCACGGTAGCGCGTAGCCAGCTGGTCGAGGTCCAGATTGAAGCTCGGCTGCAGCTCAAATAAAGCGAAATGACAAGGAGTACCCACAAATAGCCTCAGATGTTGAAGCTTTCGCCGCAGCCACACTCACCGCGTACGTTGGGGTTGTTGAACTTGAAGCCTTCGTTCAACCCTTCCTTGACGAAATCGAGCTCGGTGCCGTCCAGGTAGGACAGGCTCTTGGGGTCGATAATCACTTTTTCGCCGTGACTTTCGAACACCTGATCCTCTGCAACCACCTCGTCGACAAACTCCAGCACGTAGGCAAGGCCGGAACAGCCTGTGGTGCGAACACCCAGACGAATCCCTTCACCCTTGCCGCGCCCGTCGAGGGAGCGCCGCACGTGTCGAGCAGCCGCTTCTGTCATGCTGATAGCCATCGGTGACTCCTTACTCGTCGCCAAATCCTGGAATTCAGATCAAGCCTTTCTTCTGCTTGTAGTCGCGAACGGCCGCTTTGATAGCGTCTTCCGCGAGCACGGAGCAGTGAATTTTCACTGGCGGCAGAGCCAGTTCTTCGGCCAGCTGAGTGTTCTTGATGGTCTCTGCTTCATCCAGAGTCTTGCCCTTCATCCACTCGGTCGCCAGGGAGCTGGAAGCGATTGCCGAACCGCAGCCATAGGTCTTGAACTTGGCGTCTTCGATGATGCCGGCTTCGTTGACCTTGATCTGCAGGCGCATCACGTCGCCGCACGCCGGAGCGCCGACCATGCCGGTGCCGACATCAGGATCTTCCGCGTCCATCTTGCCGACGTTGCGCGGGTTCTCGTAGTGGTCGATGACCTTTTCGCTGTAAGCCATGATTCTTAATCCTCACTCATCAGATAGTCGCTCTTTGAGCCCTGCACCCGGAGGCTGGCAGGGCCGGTTTGCGGCGACTTGAAATCAGTGTGCCGCCCACTCGATTTTCGAAATGTCGACACCGTCTTTGTACATGTCCCACAGCGGCGACAAGGTGCGCAGCTTGGTAACGGCCTCGCAGACTTTCTGCGCGGCGTAGTCGATTTCTTCTTCGGTGGTGAAACGGCCGAAGGTGAAGCGGATCGAGCTGTGTGCCAGTTCGTCGTTGCGGCCCAGGGCGCGCAGTACGTACGAAGGCTCAAGCGACGCCGAGGTGCAGGCCGAACCGGACGACACCGCCAGATCCTTGAGCGCCATGATCAGCGACTCGCCTTCAACGTAGTTGAAGCTCAGGTTCAGATTGTGTGGAACGCGGGCGGTCATGCTGCCGTTGACGTAGAGTTCTTCGAGGTCTTCGACCTGCTTGAAGAAGCGGTCGCTCAGGGCTTTGATGCGCACGTTCTCGGCCGCCATGTCTTCCTTGGCTACGCGGAAAGCTTCACCCATGCCGACGATCTGGTGGGTCGCCAGGGTGCCGGAACGCATGCCGCGCTCGTGACCGCCGCCGTGCATGGTCGCTTCGATGCGCACACGCGGCTTGCGGCTGACGTACAGCGCGCCGATGCCTTTAGGGCCATAGGTTTTGTGGGCGGAGAACGACATCATGTCGACTTTCAGCTTCTGCAGGTCGATTTCAACCTTGCCAGTGGACTGAGCGGCGTCGACGTGGAACAGGATGCCCTTGGAACGGCACAGTTCGCCGATCGCTTCGATGTCGTTGATGGTGCCGATTTCGTTGTTCACGTGCATGACCGAAACCAGAATGGTGTCGTCACGCAGGGCAGCTTCGATCATCTCCGGAGTGACCAGACCATCGGTGCGCGGCTCGAGGTAGGTGACTTCGAAGCCTTCACGCTCCAGTTGGCGCATGGTGTCGAGGACAGCCTTGTGCTCAATCTTGGTGGTGATCAGGTGCTTGCCTTTGGTGGCATAGAAATGCGCCGCACCCTTGATTGCCAGGTTGTCGGATTCGGTGGCACCGGAGGTCCAGACGATTTCACGCGGGTCGGCGTTGACCAGGTCGGCCACCTGACGACGAGCGTTTTCGACGGACTCTTCAGCTTTCCAGCCAAACACGTGGGAACGGGACGCCGGGTTACCGAAGTTTCCGTCGACCAGCAGGCATTCACTCATTTTTTGCGCGACACGCGGATCAACCGGGGTGGTCGCAGAGTAATCAAGGTAAATCGGCAATTTCATGGACTCTCTCCTAAATCAGGCTGGCTGGCGTGCCGCTAGCTCTATGGCTGTCATTCGACGGCGGACGCTTCAATCTTGTCCAGGCGCGGCGCCTTGCTGTTGCAACGGCGCTGGTCCTGACGCTGGGCTACTTCTTGTACCTCACGGCGAGTGACAAGATCAGCCAAGCTGATACCGCTCAGAAATTCGTGAATCTGCAGGCTCAGGTCGCACCACAAGTGATGCGTCAGGCAGGTGTCGCCTTGATGGCAATCGCCCTGACCCTGGCATTTGGTGGCGTCAACCGATTCGTTGACTGCATCGATCACCTGAGCCACCTGGATGCCCTGCATTTCCCGCGACAGCTGATAGCCGCCGCCGGGGCCGCGAACGCTGGAAACCAGGTTGCTGCGGCGCAGCTTGGCGAACAGCTGTTCGAGGTAGGACAGGGAGATGCCTTGGCGCTCGGAGATATCGGCCAGGGACACCGGCCCGTGCTGCGCGTGCAACGCCAGGTCGAGCATGGCGGTCACGGCGTATCGGCCTTTTGTAGTCAGTCGCATGGACAATTACCACGGAGTTCGGAATGGGGCGAGTATGCAATTCCCGAGTATTTAAGTCAACTATAAGACCTAGTGCTTTAGTCAGGTTTACCCGCAAAAGAGCGGCCGCATCATAGCAAAGGCCGAGGGGATGCAGCCAGTGATTGCGCGTTATCGTTCATCGCGAGCAGGCTCACTCCTACAGGGAAACGCATTTCAAATGTAGGAGTGAGCCTGCTCGCGATGAAGTCGACTCGGTTAACCGGCCTGAGTCTGGTCCTTGTCCTTCACGCAGGCGAAGTCTTCTTCGCGCAGCTCAGGCAGATCTTTCGCACAGTAATTGCTACCCAGATCCTTCAACGCGCCGCACATGCCTTCCAGACGCCCGTCGACTGCCTGCAGATGATCGAGCAATTGGTTGATGGCCCGAGCCACCGGATCAGGCATGTCCTCGCCAACGCCGTAAGCATCGAAACCGATCTTCTCTGCCATGGCTTTGCGTCGGGCGTCCTGCTCTTCGTCAGGCTTGACGATAATCCGTCCCGGGATGCCGACCACGGTCGCACCGGCAGGCACCGCCTTGGTCACGACTGCGTTCGAGCCAACCTTAGCGCCCGCACCCACAGTAAACGGGCCAAGCACTTTCGCGCCGGCACCCACCACCACGCCATCTTCCAGCGTCGGGTGACGCTTGCCTTTGTTCCAACTGGTGCCGCCAAGCGTCACACCTTGATAAAGCGTGACGTCGTCGCCAATCTCGGCCGTTTCACCAATTACGATGCCCATGCCGTGATCGATAAAGAACCGACGGCCAACCTTGGCGCCCGGATGGATCTCGATCCCGGTCAACCAGCGGCCGAAATTCGACACCAGCCGCGCCAGCCACTTCAGCTCTGCGCGCCACAGGGCCGCCGACAATCGGTGGATCCAGATGGCGTGCATGCCCGGGTAGCAAGTCAGGACTTCAAAAGCGTTACGCGCCGCCGGGTCTCGATGGAAAACGCTCTGGATATCTTCACGCAAACGCTCGAACATTATTAATCCTTCCGCTTTAGAAGCTCGCCACGGGCCGCTTTCTGGGTTTCCGTGAGGATGCCACGCAATATGTTCATTTCCGCCCGGCTGACCGAGCTTCGTCCGTACAACCGGCGCAGGCGCGCCATCAAGTGGCGGGGTTTTTCCGGATCGAGGAATTCGATGGCCACCAGGGTTTGCTCCAGGTGCTCATAGAATCGCTCCAGCTCGTCCATGGTCGCCAGTTCGGCGCTCTTGGTCGAGGCGACTTCTTCCTTCTCGACCTTGCTCGGCTGGCCCTGGGCCGCGAGCCAGGACATGCGCACTTCATAACTCAACACCTGCACCGCCGCCCCAAGGTTCAGTGAGCTGAACTCAGGGTCTGACGGGATGTGCACGTGATAATGACATCGCTGCAGCTCTTCATTGGTCAGGCCTGAATCTTCACGACCGAACACCAGGGCGATTTCGGCGCCTTGCGCAGCTTCCTCGACAACTTTCGTTCCGCACTCGCGGGGATCAAGCAGCGGCCAGGGAATACGGCGGTCGCGGGCACTGGTGCCGAGCACCAGATTGCAGCCGATCAAGGCATCTTCCAAAGTGGCGACGACCTGAGCGTTTTCAAGGATGTCGCCGGCGCCCGAGGCTCGCGCATCGGCCTCGTGGTGCGGGAACAACCGCGGCTCGACCAGCACCAGCCGCGTCAGGCCCATGTTCTTCATGGCACGCGCCACCCCGCCGATGTTGCCGGGGGGGCTGG
>NZ_JMCL01000009.1 GCF_000690905.1 Pseudomonas sp. Ant30-3
CCCCCCCCCCCCCCGCCACACCGCCAGCTGCGAAGAGCAGCAAGGCGCCGGCGCGCACACCGATTACGGATGCATCACGCTGCTGTACCAGGACGCGGCGGGCGGACTGCAAGTGCGCAATGTGCACGGTGAGTGGATTGATGCTCCGCCAATCGACGGCACGTTTGTCGTCAACCTCGGCGACATGATGGCGCGCTGGAGCAACGATCGTTACCTGTCGACGCCGCACCGGGTGATCAGTCCGTTGGGGGTGGATCGCTATTCGATGCCGTTCTTTGCCGAGCCCCATCCCGACACCATTATCGAGTGCCTGCCCGGCTGTCAGGGACCAGAGCATCCAGCGAAATACCCCGCGACCACCTGCGCTGAATTTCTGCTGTCGCGCTTCGCCGATACTTACGCCTATCGACGGGATTCGCTGATGGCCTGAACCGGCTGGTCAGGTTTTGCCAATTGTTTCGACGAGCACCTGTAGAATGCCGCCATCTGCAACTGATGAGAAAAGAATATGTACGACTGGCTGAACGCCCTGCCCAAGGCAGAACTGCACCTGCATCTGGAAGGCTCGCTGGAGCCCGAGCTGTTGTTCGCCCTGGCTGAGCGCAACAAGATCGCCCTGCCGTGGAGCGACGTCGAAACGCTGCGCGGGGCGTATGCCTTCAACAATTTGCAGGAGTTTCTCGACCTGTATTACCAAGGCGCCGATGTCCTGCGCACGTCGCAGGATTTCTACGACCTGACCTGGGCCTACCTGTTGCGTTGCAAGGCGCAGAACGTGATTCACACCGAACCGTTCTTCGACCCGCAAACCCACACCGACCGTGGTGTTCCTTTCGAAGTGGTGCTCAACGGCATCGCCGCCGCGTTGAAGGATGGCGAACAACAACTGGGCATCACCAGCGGTTTGATCCTGAGTTTCCTGCGCCACTTGAGCGAAGACGAAGCCGAGAAAACCCTCGACCAGGCGCTACCGTTTCGCGATGCGTTTGTAGCAGTCGGTCTGGACAGTTCGGAGATGGGTCACCCGCCGAGCAAGTTCCAGCGTGTGTTCGATCGTGCCCGTGGCGAAGGTTTCCTGACGGTTGCCCACGCCGGTGAAGAAGGCCCGCCGGAATACATCTGGGAAGCACTTGATCTGCTGAAAATCCAGCGCATCGACCATGGCGTGCGCGCCATCGAAGACGAACGCCTGATGCAACGGATCATCGACGAACAAATCCCGCTGACTGTGTGCCCTTTGTCCAACACCAAGCTGTGCGTGTTCGACCACATGTCGCAGCACAATATTCTCGACATGCTCGAGCGTGGCGTGAAGGTCACCGTGAATTCCGACGACCCGGCGTACTTCGGTGGTTATGTCACCGAGAACTTCCATGCGCTGTATACCGATCTGGGCATGACCCAGGATCAGGCCAAGCGTCTGGCGCAGAACAGTCTGGATGCCAGATTGATCAAACCTTAAATCGATCAAACATCAGTTACCGAGCGTAGCCGCGCTCTGAGGTCGGAACGCAGAGCGTCCCGGCTGCCGGACAGAGCGTGGCAACGATCCCAAGCCTAGGCTATCTCCAGCTCGGTCTCTTTGGCGAAGCGGTGAATTTCCCGTTGCCCCGCCGCAGTCACTTGCAAAGCCCGAGAATCGTTCGGCAAGCTCAGCCAGCCCGACTGCATGAACAATTGCAGCAGCGCCGCGCCCAATGACCCACCCATATGCGGGCGTCGCTCGCTCCAGTCAGGACACGCGCACGCAGCTTTGCTGCTGGTGTGCGCCAGCGCTTGAACATACACACCCCGGTTCGCCAACTGCGTAGCGCCCTTATGGGTGATCGACACTCGCCGGTCGAATTGCTCGATCCAGCCAGCATCCAGCAAACGCTGATAAAGGTCTGCAGCCAGGGTGCCGCCCAGATGATCGTCGCAGAGCCGGGCGCGCAGCAATGAAGAAGGCGCGGTCTGAGGTTTCGGGATGGGAATGGGGGTAGTGCGCTTGAACACGTCAGGGACTTCCCGCGGCGTGCTGGCAATCGTCGCGCTGGCCAGTGCCTCTATGGCGGCGCCTATTTCAGGGGCGGCCAGGCGGAAAAATCGCTTGCGACCGCGGGTTTCAACTTTTAACAGACCTCCGGCGGACAAACGCCCCAGGTGTGCACTGGCCGAAGAGGGTGACAGCCTGGCCAGCAGCGCCAGCTCTTCGGTTTGTCGCGCCGAGCCATCCATCAAGGCCCACATCATTGCGCTGCGCTTTGGGTCAGCCAGCAACGTGGCAATCTGGCTGATGCAAGGTGCATGTTCCATGTATTCACTCCCTGTTGAATCGTTTCGTCTACTGCTCGGAGACATCTTGACCAGTAATGTGTCATCGGCCAAGACGGGAAAACCGCCGTTTATCGGGCGAAGCCATCGCCTACCCAGGCCAGCGCTTTGCAGCTTCGCGAAGGAAAAGAAAATCACCGCAGGGATTTGTCGATCAATCGCGGACGCGCCACGGTGGATTCGGCGGTGCGCATATGAGGCGGCCCACAGTATAAGCCTGTTAACTGCCGCATCCTGCCCTTCAGAAACCATTGGTGGTGATAGTTCCTGAGAGAAATTTCGCTATTTTCCTGCGACTAATGACCGATCGCCGAGAAAGCCGGGAACTGACTACTCAATTGGGCGCATCGGCTGGCAAGCATTTCCCGCAAAAGGTTCACAGGCTTACTCAACTGTGCGCGATGTGCGCACAACAGATTCAGCGGAGCACGCTCGCAGAGCAGTTCCGGCAGCAATACTTTCAAACGACCGGCCAGCACGTCAGCCGCAACATCCAGCCAGGATTTGTAGGCGATGCCCGCGCCCGCGAGCGCCCATAAACGCACGACATCGGCATCGTCACTGAAACGATCTCCACTGACGGTCAGACCGACCTCGCGCTTGCCATCGTGAAAACTCCAGTGATCGTGAACCCGGCTGCCCAGCATGAACAGCAGGCAATTGTGCTGAGCCAGCTGCTCCAGTTGCCGCGGCTCACCGTGCCGGGCCAGGTAAGCGGGCGCCGCACACAAAACCCGGCGGTTTTGCGCGGCGATCGGCAACGCCACCAGACTTGAGTCCTCTGGTTCGCCGTAGCGCAGGGCAATGTCCACGGGTTGGCGAAAAAGGTCGGCAATGCGGTCGCCGAGCAACAGCCGCACCGTGAGCTTCGGGTGCTCGCGCTGGAATTCGTCCAGCCAGGGCAGCAGCACGTTACGGCCGAAATCCGAGGGTGCGGACAGCTGCAATATGCCGCTGACCTGATCCTGGCCACTTTTCAACAAACGACGGCCTTCTTCAAGATTGCTCAGGGCGGCCCGGGCATATTCGAGAAAACCTTCGCCTTCAGCGGTCAGACGCAGACTGCGTGTCGAACGGGCGAGCAAGCGTGCGCCGAGTTGCAGTTCGATGCGCTTCAACGCCGCGCTGGCTACAGCAGCGGACATATCCATGACCCGCGCCGCTGCCGACAGGCTGCCGAGATCCGCCGCGCGAACAAACAGCTGCAGGTCATCGAAACGCAGCATGATTGAGCCCCTGATTATCAAAAAAATATTGAAAGAGACTGCTCTTTTAGCGGGTTTTATCTTGCAGCGAAATAGCTAATCATCCTCCATCCTGAATAACCTTCACTGCCGGAGCCGACCATGTCCCAAGCCTTTACTGCCATCGCCACCCTGATTGCCAAACCGGGTCAGCAAGAAGCCCTTGAACAGCACCTGCGCGCTTTGGTTGAACCTACCCGCGCCGAGGCCGGTTGCGGTCAATACGATCTGCATCAGGACCTGTCGAATCCGCTGGCTTTTTACATGATCGAACAATGGAGCAGCGACGAGGCTCTGCAAGCACACGACGCCAGTGCGCACATCCAGAACTTCCGCGCCAAGGCCGACGCGTTTCTTGAACACTTCGAGCTCAAGCGCCTGCGCTCGGTGGCCTGAACCCCTCTTCTATTACCGTCCGGGAATCCTTCATGAAAGCCATTGCCTATTACACCTCGCTGCCGATCAGCGACGAAAAGTCCCTGCAGGATATCGAGCTGCCTTCGCCGGTTGCCGGCCCGCGCGACCTGCTGGTGGAAGTCAAAGCCATCTCGGTTAATCCAGTGGATACAAAAATCCGCCAGAACGTCCAGCCGGAAGATGGCGCTGCGAAGGTGCTGGGCTGGGATGTTGCCGGTGTGGTCAAGGAAGTCGGCAGCGAAGTGACCTTGTTCAAGGCTGGCGACAAGGTGTTTTACGCCGGTTCCATCGCCCGCGCCGGCGGCAACAGCGAGCTGCACGTGGTCGATGAGCGCATCGTCGGCCACATGCCGAAGACCCTCGGTTTTGCCGAAGCCGCCGCCCTGCCGCTGACCGCGATCACCGCGTGGGAGCTGCTGTTCGAGCGGCTGCAGGTGCGCGAGGGTAAAACCGATGAAGGGCAGAGTCTGCTGATCGTGGGTGCTGCCGGCGGCGTCGGCTCGATCCTGACTCAGCTGGCGCATCAGTTGACAGGGCTGAAAGTGATCGGCACCGCCTCGCGTCCGCAAACCCAGAGCTGGGTGCGCGACCTGGGCGCCGACCTGATCATCGATCACAGCCAGCCGCTGAGCGAGGAGCTCAAACGCGCCGGCGTCAGGCAGGTGACGCACGTTGCCAGCCTGACCGAGACCGGGCATCACCTTGATCAATTGGTGGAAGCGTTGGCACCACAAGGCAAACTCGCGCTGATCGACGATCCCAAGTCACTGGACGTAACCAAACTCAAGCGCAAGAGCCTGTCGCTGCACTGGGAGTTCATGTACACCCGCTCGCTGTTTGAAACGCCGGACATGATCGAGCAGCACAAACTGCTCAATCGCGTGGCGCAGTTGGTCGATGAGGGCACATTGAAGACGACGGTCGGTGAGCATTTCGGAACCATCAATGCGGCCAACCTGCGCCGCGCACATGAACTGCTGGAAAGCGGCAAGTCGAAAGGCAAGATTGTGCTCGAAGGTTTCTGAAGATCAAAAGATCGCAGGCTTCGCCAGCTCCTACGGATGTTTCCCACAGTTGAATCCGTAGGAGCCTGCGATCTTTGCCGTCAGTCCGAAGGTTGACCTCTGTCACAACTGCAGGGTTAATCGGGTCTACAATCGAAGCCTCTGCAAGACAATCTTTTACGCAAAGGGAGGTCAGCAATGAAGATCCTGATAAAAGAATTGGCAAAATCCCAATGGCAGGTCCGTCTGGACCAGCATAGCGTGACATTCCGCAGCGAAGCCGAAGCTCGCGCTTTCACCCGCACCCTTGAAGCGCGCCTGCACGCCCCTCATCAGTTCCCCGACCAGCAGCGCGCCGCTGGCTGAGGTTCTTCCTCAAACCTGGGCTTGAACCAGCGCCCGGGCATTTTGCAAACGCCGGGTGAGCATCGCCGCGCTCACCACCAGAATTGCACACAGGCTGATGACCATGGCCATCGGCACGGCCGTGCCATCGTATAAAAAACCCACCAGCCAGGCAGCGCCCGCAGCGACACTGAATTGCAGACAACCGAGCAGCGCCGAGGCGCTACCCGCACGAGCACCCTGCCCGTTCATTGCACAGGCCGAGGCGTTCGGCAGAATGCAGCCCAGGCTGGCCATGCAGATAAACAACGGCACCAGCAGCGGCCACAATTGTTCGGTGTGCAGCGAACTGACCACAAGTAAAGCCAGCGCAGCCACTAGGTAAACCCACACCGCGCGCACCAGCAAGAAGGCCGGACCACGCTTTGCGAGCATCCGCGCATTGATCTGCGCCACCAGAATGAACCCCGCCGCATTGGTGCCGAACAGCCAACCGAAATGTTCAGCCGGCACGCCGTAGAGTTTGATGAACACGAAGGGCGAACCGGTGATGTAGGCGAACATCCCGGCGATGGCGATGCCGCCGGTCAGCGCGTGGCCGAGGAAGATCGGGTCTGACAACAACCGCCCGTATTGACGCAGCGCACCTGACAATGGCTGACGTGGCGCATCGGCAGGCATGCTCTCCGGCAATCCAAGCGCCACGGCCAGCGCCGCCAGTGCACTGAAACCCGTCAGCGCGAGGAAGATCGACTGCCAACCCGTCGTGTTGACCAGCAACCCGCCCAGCATTGGCGCGAGAATCGGCGCCAGGCCCATCACCAGCATCAATTGCGAAAAGACTTTGGCCGAGCCCACGGCATCGCATTTATCGCTGACAATCGCCCGCGAAATCACCATCCCCGCACAACCGCCCAACGCCTGAATGAAACGCGCAGCGATCAGCCATTCGAGGTTGGGCGCATAAGCGCACGCCAAGGACGCAGCAGTGAAGAGACCGACGCCGGCCAGCAACGGAATCCGTCGCCCGAAGCGATCCGCCACAGGTCCGTACAGCAATTGACCAATCGACAAACCAAGGAAATACGCCGCCAGCGTGAGCTGGACGTGTGCTTCGTCGGTGCCGAATGCCAGCGCCATGGTCGGGAACGCCGGCAGATAGAAATCTATCGCCAGCGGCCCAAATGCGCTCAAGGCGCCAAGTATCAAGATGGTACGGAAGTTCATCGGGCATCCAGTGGGACAAGTCGGCAGCCACCTAGTCTAGCTGCGCGGGAACGCCTTGAACATCCGATAGGTCGCTAACTATTAATCCCGGATGATGAAATGCTCCCTCGGGTATTGATGTCTGGGCTCAGGCGACTTTCGCTTCGTAGCCTTCTTCAGTAATGGCAGCAATCACCTGGTCGACCGTCAGCGCACTCTCAACGCCGACTTCTTTTGCCGCCAGATCGATCCGCACACTGGCCGCTGGATCCTTAGCCTGCAGCGCCTGGGTGATGGCTTTTACGCAATGCCCGCACGACATACCTTGAACGTTGAATACCTGCATGGGATGACTCCTTTGATAGGTTGCGTGCAGTGTCGAGCTTGCCACCATGGCAAGGTCAAGTTCTGCCGTGAACGGCCGGGCTGGCAATCGGCGCCGCGCTCGGCCAAGCTGCATGCATCAATGACTTGATTCAGGAGATTCAGCCATGCGCTGGTCAGCTTTCAGCCTGTTTGGCTTGCTCAGCCTTTTCGCCGCTACGCCCTACGTCAACGCTGCCCCGGTGGATTACGGCGTGCTGATCATTTCCCGCGAGCGCCTGGAAGTCTCGACCAATTGCGAAATTGGCGTGTACATCCAGGATCAGTTGTCGGCGCGGCTGTTCCAGGAACAGA
Organism: Pseudomonas sp. Ant30-3; assembly: GCF_000690905.1. Lineage (GTDB taxonomy): Bacteria > Pseudomonadota > Gammaproteobacteria > Pseudomonadales > Pseudomonadaceae > Aquipseudomonas. The sequence continues at coordinate 7,208 of NZ_JMCL01000009.1, forward strand.
GCACATCGTTCAACCTGCCGCCGGGTAACGTCTCGCTGCGTCTCAAGCTACTGCCGGGCCAGGCACCGGGTTGCAACCCCGGCATGCTTGCCCCGGGTTCGCAGAACATCACCCTCGAGGCAGGGGATGTGCTGAAGTTCCGGATCGCGATGACGCAGGAAGGCATGTATTTGAAGCCTGCTGCGCTCGACTATTGATCTCCGGCCACCCGTAGGAGCAAGCTTGCTCGCGATCGTCGACAGTGCGGTGTAACTGAACGACCGCGCTGATTTTATCGCGAGCAAGCTTGCTCCGACAGCGTTCTTGGATGGGTTGAAAATTGGCGCTTGACCTTGCCAGCGTGGCAAGGTTGATCCTGTAGGCATCTACTACAGGGAGCGCGACCGATGTCCGAATCCACCACATTTAATCTGCCGATTGCCGGCATGACCTGCGCCAGTTGCGCCGGGCGCGTCGAGCGCGCCCTGAGTAAAGTGGTCGGCGCCAGTGCGGTCAGCGTCAACCTGGCCACCGAACAGGCCCGCGTCCAGGCGCCCGGCGACAGCCTGCCAGCATTGATGGATGCCGTGGAACAGGCCGGATACAGCGTGCCCCGGCAGAGTCTCGAATTAAGCATCGAAGGCATGACCTGCGCCTCCTGCGTCGGTCGGGTCGAACGTGCGCTGGCCAAGGTATCCGGGGTGAAAAGTGTCAGCGTCAATCTGGCCAACGAGCGTGCTCACCTCGAACTGCTTGGGCAAATTGATCCGCAGACCCTGATCGCCGCTGTCGCCAAAGCGGGCTACAGCGCCAGCGTCTGGGAAGTCGAACAGCCGCAAACCGATCATCAGCAACAACGTCTGCACCGTGAGCGGCTGGCGCTGGTCATGGCGATTGCCCTTGCCCTGCCGCTGGTACTGCCGATGTTGCTGCAACCGTTCGGTGTGCACTGGATGCTGCCCGCATGGGCGCAGTTTGCATTGGCGACGCCGGTGCAATTCATCTTCGGTGCGCGTTTTTACGTGGCAGCGTGGAAAGCCGTGCGCGCCGGGGCCGGCAATATGGATCTACTGGTCGCCCTAGGCACGAGCGCCGGTTATGGCTTGAGTCTGTACGAATGGGCGACCGCCGCCGGGCGCATGCCGCATCTGTATTTCGAAGCGTCCGCCGTGGTGATTGCGCTGGTGCTGCTGGGCAAATACCTGGAGAGCCGCGCCAAACGGCAGACCGCCGGCGCCATCCGCGCCCTCGAAGCGCTGCGTCCGGAGCGCGCGATTCAAGTGATCGATGGCCGCGAACAGGACGTCGCGATCAACGCTTTGCGCCTCAACGATCTGGTCATGGTCAAACCTGGCGAACGTTTTCCGGTGGACGGTGAGGTGATCGAGGGTCAGAGCCATGCCGATGAAGCGCTGATCAGTGGCGAAAGCCTGCCGGTGCCGAAGCAGCCTGGGGATAAAGTCACCGGGGGCGCAATCAACGGTGAGGGCCGGCTGCTGGTGCGCACGCAAGCCTTGGGCGCAGAAACCGTGCTGGCGCGGATTATCCGTCTGGTCGAAGACGCGCAAGCGGCGAAGGCACCGATCCAGAAACTGGTGGATAAAGTCAGCCAGGTGTTTGTGCCAACCGTTCTGCTAATCGCGTTGGCGACGCTGATCGGTTGGTGGCTCTACGGAGCGCCCGTCGAGACAGCGCTGATCAACGCTGTCGCGGTTTTGGTCATAGCCTGTCCGTGCGCTCTTGGTCTCGCCACTCCGACTGCAATCATGGCCGGCACCGGCGTCGCCGCGCGCTATGGCATTTTGATCAAGGACGCCGAAGCGCTCGAACGCGCCCATGAAGTCAGCGCGGTGGTGTTTGATAAAACCGGCACGCTGACCTCGGGCACGCCGCGCATCGCGCATTTGAGCGCAATCGCTGGTGACGAAAGCGCCTTGTTGCAAATGGCCGGGGCGCTGCAACGCGGCAGTGAACACCCTCTGGCCAAAGCCGTACTGGACGCTTGCGCCGAACGCGGTCTAACCGTTGCCGATATCCGCGACAGTCAGTCGCTGACGGGGCGCGGCATCGCCGGCAGCCTTGATGGCCGACGTCTGGCGCTGGGCAATCGTCGCCTGCTGGACGAAAGCGTTTTGCCAGCGGGTGAGCTGGCCGAATCTGCCGCCGCATGGGAAGCCGAAGGCCGCACGTTGTCTTGGCTGATCGAACAAAGCCCCACCCCCGCAGTGCTCGGGTTGTTCGCGTTCGGTGACACGTTGAAACCCGGCGCGCTGCAAGCGGTGCAGCAACTGCGCGAGCGCCACATCAGCAGTCATCTGCTGACGGGTGACAATCGCGGCAGCGCCCGCGTGGTCGCCGAAGCGCTGGGCATCGAGGATGTCTACGCTGAAGTGCTGCCGGCCGACAAAGCCGCGACGGTCGCGACGCTGAAGAAAACCGGTGTGGTCGCAATGGTCGGCGATGGCATCAACGACGCACCGGCCCTGGCGGCTGCGGACATCGGCATTGCCATGGGCGGCGGCACCGATGTCGCGATGCACGCCGCCGGGATCACCCTGATGCGCGGCGATCCTCGACTGGTGCCGGCCGCGCTGGAAATCAGCCGCAAGACCTACGCGAAAATTCGTCAGAATCTGTTCTGGGCATTTGTCTACAACCTGATCGGTATTCCGCTGGCGGTTTTCGGCTTCCTCAATCCGGTACTGGCCGGCGCGGCGATGGCGTTGTCGAGCGTCAGCGTGGTCAGCAATGCGTTACTGTTGAAAACCTGGAAACCCAAGGACCTGGAGGATGACCGATGAACATTGGCCAAGCGGCTCGGGTAAGCGGACTCAGCGCGAAGATGATTCGTTATTACGAGTCGATCGGTCTGCTCAAGGCAGCTCATCGCACGGACAGCGGTTATCGGGTTTATGGCGAGGATGATTTACACACGCTGGCCTTCATCAAGCGGTCGCGGGACCTGGGCTTTTCACTGGAGGAAGTCGGCAAGTTGCTGACCCTTTGGCAGGATCGGCAACGGGCGAGCGCGGATGTCAAAGCGCTTGCTCGCCAGCACATTGACGAGCTGAATCGCAAAATTCTCGAGATGGGGCAACTGCGCGACACGCTGCAGGATCTGGTGGATCACTGCCAGGGCGATCACCGCCCGGACTGTCCGATTCTGAAAAGTCTCGAATCGGGGTGCTGCGCCTAGTAGGTCGTGCCGTTGGCACAGATGTCGAATCTACCGACGCCTTCGCGGGCAAGCCCGCTCCCACAAGGTGCAGCGTGCATAAAGGCTTCAGGCCTGACACAAAACCCTGTGGGAGCGGGCTTGCTCGCGAAGGCGCCAGTACTGTCTACCCCAAACCGTCGCCCACAAAAAACCCGGCCGAGGCCGGGTTTTGTTCAACCGATCACTGCATCCACGGTGGAGGCGGTTCTTCGGTTTTGCCCGGTGGCGCATCGTCCGCCGCGCGTACCGCTTGCTTGCGTTCTTCATCCAGGCGGGCCGCCTCGATTTCGCGCATGATGCCGCCGACATCGGCCAGCTCTTCCGGCTCATCGAACTCACCGGTCAAAATGCTCGCCGGGTGTAAGGTGCCGGCCTCGTACAAGGCCCACATTTCTTTGGCGTAACGGGTCTGCTTCAGCTCCGGCGCGAACCGGCCGAAGTACGACGCCATGTTGCCCACATCCCGCTCAAGCATGCTGAAAGCATGGTTGTTGCCCGCCGCGTCAACCGCTTGCGGCAGGTCGATGATGACCGGACCTGTCGGCGTCAGCAGTACGTTGAACTCGGACAAGTCACCGTGCACCAGTCCGGTACACAACATCAGCACGATCTGCGAAATCAGGAACGCGTGATACTCGCGCGCCTGATCCGGCTCCAGCACCACGTCATTCAGACGCGGCGCCGCATCGCCGTATTCGTCGGCAACCAGTTCCATCAGCAGCACGCCTTCGAGGAAGTCGTACGGCTTGGGTACCCGGACACCGGCACCGGCGAGGCGAAACAACGCCGCCACTTCAGCATTCTGCCAGGCATCTTCGGTTTCTTTCTTGCCGAACTTCGAGCCCTTGGCCATCGCCCGAGCCTGCCGGCTGTTGCGCACCTTGCGGCCTTCCTGATATTCGGCCGCCTGGCGGAAACTGCGTTTATTCGCCTCCTTGTAAACCTTCGCGCAACGTAACTCGTTGCCGCAGCGCACCACATAAACAGCTGCTTCTTTACCACTCATGAGTGGGCGCAGCACCTCGTCGACCAGACCGTCCTCGATCAGGGGTTCAATGCGTTTTGGAGTCTTCATCAGCTTTTATTGTGGGTCCTTTATTACCAAACACGCGAAAGTCATTCGTTATACGGCAATCTGCTCAATCGGGGGAGGGGGTGCCGACCTATGAACGTTCCGTGGGGAACAGTAAGCACACAATGTGCCGTATTTATCGATGCACCCCGCCGATGCCATTCGACCGATGGGGATCATAGCTGAGCTGATGGGAATTGTTGGTGACCCAATGCAGGGGATTTGCGACAGAACCCGACAAACGCAGGCATACCCTTCGTAGGATTTATCCCTTCTGCCCTCAATTTCCTCTGACAACAGCCGAAGTCTTCAGTGACGAGGGAATTTGTCCGACGATCGTTCCGATAAAAACGAGGCCGCACCCAGGGAGCCGGGTTCAACCATCACGTTTATTGCTGCCAATAAATCCGCGAGTCAACTGCACTGCGTGGGCCTACAAGAAAATCTGGAGCGCGGATGAACATCAAACAGAAGCTGACCTGGGCGTTTGCAATCATCGCCTGCTTGCCCGTGGTGCTGGTCGCCACCCTCGTTGTGCTGAACTTGCGCAGTGACGCCAAGGACAATTTCGTCGACAGCAGTGGTCGCGAAATTCGTCAGGTCAGCAATGCCATGCAAATATTTTTCGACGGCATCAGCCAGAACGTCGATTACCTGGCGTCTCAGCCGCTGATCAAAGAATCCGATGACAGCCTCAAGACTTACATGAGCGCCAATGCGGAAAGTATTCCCCAAGGCGAGGCCGACAAAAAGGTCTTCGCCCTGCTGCAAAACCTCGGCAACAGCCACCCTTCCTACGCCTACGCGATCCTCGGCACGGCGGCCGGCGGTTACGTGTCCTGGCCGGACGACGCGAAGCTGAACAATTACGACCCACGCCAGCGTCCCTGGTACAAAGCGGCGCAGGCCAAACCGGGCAAGCCGTTTCGCACCGAGGCGTATTACTGGGCCGAGGACGATGCAACCTACGTCAGCACCGTACGCACCATCGACAACAAACTGGGGACCAACGGTGGCGTGGTCAGCATCGACGTGACGCTCAAGCAGCTCACCGAAATCGTCAAACAGATCAAGCTGGGTGAAAGCGGCTACCTGATGTTGATGGAAAACACCGGCACCGTGCTGGTCGACCCGAAACAACCGGAACACAACTTCAAACCGTTGAGCAGCCTTGGCGAGGGTTACGCGCAATTGGGCAAGGCCGGCAAAGGGCTAGTGGAAGTCGAGCTGAATGGTGAGCGTTACATGGCCAACGTCTGGCCCTCGGAACAACTCGGCTGGACATTTGTCGGCCTGATCAAACAGGACGATGTGATGAGCTCGGCTACTCAGCTGACCTGGCTGATCGCAATTATCGCGGCTGTGCTCGCGGTGATTTTCGCCGTGGTTGGCGCCAGCTTCGCCAGTGTCATCGTGCGCCCGATTCGCAGCGTCGCCAGCGGCCTGGAAGGCATTGCTCAGGGTGAAGGGGACTTGACCAAAAACCTGCAGGTGCGTGGCAGCGATGAAACCGCGCAACTGGCCAGCTGGTTCAACCAGTTTCTGGCGGCGATTCGTAATTTGATTCAAAGCATCGGTGGCGCCGCGACGAAAATCCTCGCCACCTCGAAAAGCTCGACGCAGGTGTCGAGCGACATGGCCGAAGCGGCCGGTCGTCAGCGTGAAGCAGTGGACATGGTGTCCACGGCGTTCCACGAAATGGTCGCGACCGCCAACGAAGTCGCGCGCTCGTGCAGCCAGGCGGCAGAGTCGGCCGACAGTGGCCAGCGTCAGGCGCGTGAAGGTCAGCAACAGATCGATGCGGCTGTGAGCAGTGTCGATCGCTTGAGTCAGGAGATCGAGCAGTCGGCGCAGTCGATGCAACAGCTGGAACGCGACAGCAATGACATCCAGTCGATTCTGGGGACCATTCGCTCGATTGCCGAACAGACCAACTTGCTGGCGCTGAACGCTGCCATCGAAGCTGCCCGGGCTGGTGAGCAAGGTCGGGGTTTTGCGGTGGTGGCCGATGAAGTGCGGGCGCTGGCCAAACGCACGGCCGATTCCACGGCGGAGATCGACGGGTTGCTGGGTACTCTGGCCAAACGTACCAGCCAGGTGACTCATCAGATGCGCGCGAGCCTGGAAGTGTCGCAACAATCGGTCACCCGCATTGGCGAGGCGCGCAGCAGTTTCGGGCAGATTCGTGAGTCGGTGGACGTGATCCGCGACATGAATACACAGATTGCGACGGCAGCGGAACAACAGCATCAGGTGGCTGAAGACATCAATCGGCACATCAGCCAGATCCACGGCGATGCGCAGCTGGTGGCGGAACTGGCGGATTCGGCGCGGCTGGATTCGCAGAGTCTGGCCGGGTTGTCGAATGAGCTGGATGGGTTGGTTCGGCGGTTTAGGACCTGATTTGCAACTGCCGTGAGGGCTTGGCGGCCGGTTGTGGGATCGCCGCCAGGATCAGGCTCGGACACAAGGAATCGAATCTCCCCCCTGTGGGAGCTGAGCTTGCTCGCGATGGCGGACTTGAATTTTACTGAATCTTCGAGGATGTGCTCGGTTCACTGTGGGAGCTGGCTTGCCTGCGATGGCTATGTTCCGAGCGATTGAATTTTTGTGGGTGTACATATCCATTGCTGCGGCAGCGACTGAAATTGGTTCCGCTCTTACAGCGGGTCACTTGGAAAAGCGCCAAGTAACCAAACGCTCTTGCCCCTGACGTCCGGTGGCTCGCTAGTGCTCGCCATGCCTTCGCTCCGGTCCTTCTCCGTGGGCCCGCTGCCATCGGCCATCCATGGCCGGGGCAGCTAACCCGGCATCCATGCCGGGTTGCCCACTGCGCAGAACCTGCGCTCAGCCTCCCGACGGTGCGCTAACCGCCACAGCCGCCGAGGCGGCCTGATAGCCGACCTGGCTGTTGGATTTGTCCGCATTTCAATTTGCGGGAGTCAAGCTGGTCTGTTCGTTCGTCCGTATTTCAGATGTAGAAGCGACCCGGCGGCGATCCGCCTTGCCCGCGAAAGCATCCTCACTGCCGAAACAATTCCCCCGGCGTAAACCCGAACAACCCTCTGAACGCCGCAATGAACGCCGACGTCGAGTCGTACCCGCAAGCCAGCGCCGCGTTGGTCACACTCTCGCCACTCTCCAGCACATTCAACGACGACAGCAAGCGCATCCGCTGGCGCCAACCGCGAAAACTCAACCCGGTCTCGCGCTGGAACAGGCGCATCAGGGTTTTATCCGAAGTGCCCAGGCGGCCTGCCCAATCCTGTAGCGTCACGTGCAGCTCAGGGTTTTCGATCAGCTCGTTACATAATTCAAGCAAGCGCTGATGGCGCGGCAACGGCAGCGAGAAACCGACTTCCGGCAGATTCGCCAATTGATCCAACAAAACGCTGACCAGACGCGCTTCAGCACTGTCGCCCTGGGGATATTCCACCGGCAGCTGGCAAAAACTCTTGATTAATTCCCGCGCCAGCGGCGTCACCTCCAGCACTCGGCATCGCCCATCGGCCCATTGGCAATCTTCGCGACGCACGTAAAGGCTGCGCATCTCGGCGCGCATCGACGTGACGACCTGATGCTCAAGGTCGGCGGGGATCCAGATGCCCCACTGCGGCGGCGCAAAAAAACTGCCCTCGGCGGTATGCACGCCAAGAACGCCGCTGATGGCATAGGAAAATTGCACCCAGTCATGCCGATGCGGCGGCGTCCAGGAGCCGGCGTTCAGGCTTTCGGCACGGGCGAACAGCGGGCGCGGCAGAGCGGTCAGGTCGGGGATTGTTCGTTCGAGTGAGAGTTGTCCGTTGGTCGCCATTTGTGGGGGTAATATCGGGTAAGGGCTTGCAGCGGACGTTAGGGCAAATGGTTGATCAATTCAACACCACGAATCCCATGTGGGAGCGAGCCTGCTCGCGATGGCGGCGTTCCAGTCAATATCTTCGATGACTGAGACCCCGCTATCGCGAGCAGGCTCGCTCCCACAGGTTTCCGGTTCGACTAACGGGATCAGCGTTCGATGATGGCTGTGACGCCTTGGCCGCCAGCGGCACAAATCGAAATCAGGCCACGACCCTTGCCGGCAGCGTCCAGCAACTTGGCCAGGCTGGCGACAATGCGCCCGCCCGTGGCGGCAAATGGGTGCCCGGCTGCCAGTGAACTGCCTTTGACGTTCAAACGCATGCGGTCGATAGAACCCAGCGGCGCGTTGAGCCCCAGTCGGTTTTTGCAGTATTCGGGATCCTCCCAGGCCTTGAGCGTACACAGCACCTGCGCGGCGAACGCCTCGTGAATCTCGTAATAATCGAAGTCCTGCAACGTCAATCCATTGCGCTCCAGCAAACGCGGCACCGCATACACCGGTGCCATCAACAGACCTTCCGCGCCGTTGACGAAATCCACCGCTGCCGCCTCGCCGTCGCGCAAGTAAGCGAGGATCGGCAAGCCGCGCGCCTTCGCCCATTCCTCACTGCCGAGCAGCACCAGCGAGGCACCATCGGTAAGCGGCGTCGAGTTGCCCGCCGTCAACGTGCCCTTGGCGCTTTTTTCGAATGCCGGTTTCAGTGAAGCGAGTTTCTCCAGCGTCAGGTCAGGGCGCAGATTGTTGTCGCGGGTCAGGCCGAGGAACGGCGTCATCAGGTCGTTATGCCAACCCTCGGTGTAGGACGCAGCCATTTTCTGGTGGCTTTCGAGGGCGAGTTGATCCTGCTCCTCACGCGGGATGTTCCAGGTCTGCGCCATCAATTCGCAATGTTCGCCCATGGACAGCTCCGTGCGCGGCTCGCCGTTGCGCGGGAATTGCGGGATGAGATGGCCTGGACGCAACTGCAGGAACGTTTTCAGTTTGTCGGCAGTGGTTTTGCCTCGATTGGCCTGCAAGAGAATTTTGCGCAGGCCTTCGTTGATCCCGATCGGCGCGTCGGACGTGGTGTCGACGCCACCGGCAATGCCGCAGTCGATCTGGCCGAGGGCAATTTTATTCGCCACCAATAACGCAGCTTCAAGGCCGGTGCCGCAGGCCTGCTGAATGTCATAGGCCGGTGTGGTTGGCGAGAGCCGCGAGCCAAGCACGCATTCGCGGGTCAGGTTGAAATCATGGGAATGTTTGAGCACGGCACCCGCCGCGACTTCGCCCATGCGCTCACCGTGCAGGTTGAACCGCTCGATCAGGCCTTCGAGCGCGGCCGTGAGCATCGCCTGGTTGCTCGCGGTAGCGTATGGCCCGTTGGAGCGGGCGAAGGGAATCCGGTTGCCACCGATGATTGCGACGCGACGCAGCTGAGTCATAAAAGCTCCTGATAAAAATTCAAATATCAACGCGGTCCAATGTGGGGCTGGCCTGTGGCGAGGGGATTTATCCCCGTCGGACCGTGCAGCAGTCTTAGAATCTCAGGGCGGCTTCGCCACCCAACGGGGATAAATCCCCTCGCCACAAAGTCGCTCCCCCAGATACCGCAGTTCCCTGCAGATGCTGCCAAGCCCGGTCCGAATCAATATGCAATGCCCAAGCGTAGGCTTTATTCGTGGATCGAACGACTGATTGCCATTCGTGGTCCACACTTTGAACCCCAGCTGCTGGAGCGCGTTCCATGTCTGACCGTTATATCGACTTCGCCAACTCGTCCCTCGGCCAACGTCTGGTCGGTGCCCTTGGTCTGCCGACGCCCGTCCGACTGGAGCGCTGGCAAGCGGGCCGGCTGCGCCCTGTCGAAGGCGCGCTGCTGATTGGCGGCGGTGCGCTGGCGGAAAAAGTCAGCGCTTTCGCCAATCGCCTGACTGACGCGATTTTCAGCTACGGCACCGAACCTGCACCTGAAAAAGCCGCGGCATGGATTCCTGGCCACGGCCCCAAGCTCAAAGCCGTGGTATTCGATGCCAGCGAATTGAAGCAGACCGACGCGCTGAAACAGCTGCGCGAGTTTTTTCAACCGTTGATGAAAAACCTTGATCACAACGCACACGTGGTGATTCTCGGACGCGACCCGCAAACAATCAGCGACCCGTTCGCCGCCAGCGCCCAACGCGCGCTGGAGGGCTTCAGCCGCTCGCTGGCCAAGGAATTACGCGGCGGCGGGACTCTGCAACTGATCCAGGTGGGTGAAGGTGCCGAAGATCAACTGGAAGGCCCGCTGCGATTTTTTCTTTCGCCCAAGAGCGCCTTCGTCTCCGGGCAAGTGGTCCGGGTGAATGCCTGTGACACTCCGGTTACCGACTGGACCCGCCCGTTGTCCGGGCGTAAGGCTCTGGTCACGGGCGCCGCACGCGGGATTGGCGCCTCCATCGCCGAAACGCTGGCCCGCGATGGCGCCGACGTTATTCTGCTGGACGTCCCGCAGGCCAAAAACGATCTGGAAGGCCTCGCCGCACGCCTCGGCGCGCGCAGCATCATCCTGGACATTTGCGCCGAAGACGCGGCAGCGCAGTTGATCGAAGACCTGCCCGATGGCGTTGATATCGTGGTGCACAACGCCGGCATCACCCGCGACAAAACCCTTGCCAACATGACCCCGGAATTTTGGGACGCGGTGCTCGCGGTCAACCTCAACGCGCCACAGGTGCTGACCAAGGCGCTACTCGACAGCGGCACGTTGCGCGACAACGGCCGGGTCATTCTGCTGGCGTCGATCAGCGGTATTGCCGGCAATCGCGGGCAAACCAATTACGCCGCCAGCAAGGCGGGGTTGATCGGTCTGGCACAGGCCTGGGCACCGCTGCTCAATGAGCGCGGCATCAGCATCAACGCAGTCGCACCGGGGTTCATCGAAACCCAGATGACGGCGCACCTGCCATTTGCTGTGCGCGAAGGCGGACGGCGCATGAGCTCGCTGGGCCAGGGCGGCGTGCCACAAGACGTTGCTGAAGCCGTGGCCTGGCTGGCACAACCGGGCACGGGCGGCTACACCGGACAAGCGCTGCGTGTCTGCGGGCAAAGTGTGCTGGGGGCGTAACCATGAACAATGACTGGCACACACTTGAACGCGAGCCCGGCCTGCCTGCCTCGTACGCGCAAGCGGCGGTGCGGCGCAAGATCACTGGCACCACGCTGCCCGAGACTGGGCTGCGATGCTGGGTCGATGTCGATCCAAAACGCCTCGCGGACTATCGCAAGGTTTGCGGGTTTGCCGACAGCGGCTTGCTGCCACCGACCTACCCGCACATCCTAGCGTTCGCTTTGCAGATGCACTTGCTGACAGCCAAAGACTTTCCGTTTCCCCTGTTGGGGTTGATTCACTTGAGCAACCGCATTCGCCTTATTCGGCCGATGGGCGGCGTGCATCGCGCGCGAGTCAGTGTGCAGGTGGTCAATCTGCAACCGCACGCCAAAGGTGCGACATTTGATCTGCTGACGACCCTGGAAGATCAATTGGGGACGCTCTGGGAGGCTGAAAGCCAGATGCTCTGTCGTGGCGTCAAACTCGACGGTGACCCCGTCGAAGAAGTCCTGGCAGCAAGCTTGTCGCTCACCGAAGTCAGCCGCTGGAAGGCCCCGGCCGACATCGGTCGGCAATACGCGAAAGTGTCGGGCGATTACAATCCGATTCATTTGAGTGCCGCGAGCGCCAAGCTGTTTGGCTTCCCGACGGCGATCGCCCATGGCCTGTGGAACAAGGCGCGCACGCTGGCGGCGCTGGATCAACACCTGCCAACAGCCAACGTCGAGATTGCGGTGCAGTTTCACAAACCGGTACGCCTGCCCAGCGAGGTGACGTTACTGGCCAGCGCGGCAGGCTCCAGCGGCGATTTCCAATTGATGGGTGTCGGGGAGCTGCAACACATGGTCGGGCACTGGCGGCCGATTTCCTGAGCTCGCCATAGCAGGGCAATCGCGCGCAAAGGTGCCTTTCAGCGAGGCGGATAATTGGCGAGTATCCTGCCAACCGTCTCGCGGATAGCGTTGGCACGATCAGTCGGATTCGGCGAACCGCTGACCAGTTGTTCATCGCTGCCACGCCACACCAGTTTGCCGTCCTTGCTGTCCAGCAGATCGATCTGAATGATCGCGACCTTGTAACTGACGTTGCGGGTTTCGTTGTACATCGGCCCGCCCCAGTAACCACTCCACGGACTGCCCCACCCGCCCCCGCCGCCGTAGTGGGTCGTCACTTGTTGCTGGCGCTGCTCGACGATCAGGTAGGTCTGCACGCTGAGATCACCCCTGCTGCCCCCGGGTGCCGGGCGCAGGCCGCGTTGATCGAGCTGATCGGACACCGACTGGCGAATGCGTTGCTCGGTCAGGTCACTCTTGATTCGTGGGTCATCGGGACGATATTGCAGAGCCGGTTCCATCCAGCTCCAGCTGCGATACGCGGCAAAGTCGCGGCTGGCATCAAAGTCATTGTTGACCTGGTTGGCGGCACAGGCGCTGAGCAGTGCGGCGACAACCAGTAGTGCGATACGACGGAACATGGTGATTCTCCGAGTGAAGACATGAATCTGCGGTACACCAGGCAATTCCGGCTAGCTCGGCGGATAGGCCGACATGGCCTTTTCCACCGCTTCGCGAATGGCATCGGTTTGCGCGCCCTGTGAACCGCGATTGCTGGTTTCGGCACTCGAACTCCAGACTGGCTGGCCGCTCTGAGCATCGAACAAGTCCACGCGCACCACCACAACCTGTTCCTGGTAAGTACGCACGATCGGCACCGTGTTGTACATGCCGTAACCGCTGCCATAACGATTGTAGCCGCCGTAACCGCCATAACCGCCACCGTAACCGTAGTCATCGCGAACCTGGCGCATGCGGGTTTCCAGCCGAAGGTCGGCGCTGACAAACAGGTCGGCAGCACGATTGTCATGCAGCGGGCGCAGGCCACGCTGATCGAGCGCGCTGCTCACGGCTTCGGCGACCTGCGCCGAGTCAGCCCAGGCCGTGCCCGGTGGCAGGCGCCCGTTGAGCCACGACCAGCTGCGGTAACGGCCGTAGTCTCGCGGCGGTGCCGGGTAGGCGCTGCGGTCGAAGGTGCTTGCCGCTTGCGGTGGGGCCGGCGGCAGAGGTCTGGAACTCCCTACGTAAGGGTTGCTGCCCTGGCAGGCAGCCAGACCCAGACAGATCAGCAGTAACCCTGAACGATTTTTCATTTCGCGCTCCGATCAGATCGGCCGACAGATCCAGTGCAGGTAACGCCCAAGCCCGGCGAAGCCTGGGTGGCGACGGTGGGCGAGCTCCATTTCGAGCAGATCCACCAGTGACGCGCGGGCCTGGAATTCCACCGGCATGTAGTCGTGAAAAACGCGAACCCCGCTCTGGGTTTCGACCCGCCACAGGCCTTCAAGTTGCGCCGCAAGCTCTCGCGGATCAAGTGGCTGTTGCGGGGTCAGGCTCTGTTTCTCGCCGGCCATGTCGTTCTTGCGCATTTTGCGAAAGTGACCCTTGAGCAGGTTGCGGTAGATCAGCGCATCGCGGTTGTAAAACGCCAGCGACAACCAGCCTTCGGGTTTGGTCAGTTGATGCAGCACCGGCAGGATCGCGTGGGGTTCGGCGAGCCATTCGAGTACCGCGTGACAGAGCACCAGATCATAGGGCTCGTTGAGCTGCCCGAGCAGATCCTGCCAGGGAGCCTGAATGAATGTCGCGGTTTGCCCGGCATCGGCGAACCGCTGCCGGGCGCCTTCAAGCATCGGCTCGGCAGGCTCGGCCAGCGTCACTTCATGCCCGCGCTCGGCCAGCCACAGCGACATGTGGCCCAGGCCGGCACCGATGTCGAGCACGCGCAGTGGCCGCTCGGGCAGGACTTCGGCCAGATCGGCCTGGAGCACGGCGAGGCGGATTGCTCCTTTCGCGCCGCCGTAGATTTTCTCTGCGAAGCGGGTCGCCAGTTGATCGAAATGACGGTCGCTCATCAGCTGAATCTCCGTTCACTGTCGGCGAGTTTGCTGCGCACCACTTCGTTCATGTCCAAACCGAGCTCGCTGCACAACAGCAAAAGATAGAGCACGATGTCGCCGACTTCCTGCCCGGCGTGGGCAAGTTTGTCGGCCGGCAACTGGCGGGACTGGTCTTCACTGAGCCACTGGAAGATTTCCACCAGCTCGGACATTTCCACGCTCGCGGCCATCGCCAGGTTTTTCGGGCTGTGAAATTGTCGCCAGTTATTGCGATCGCGGATGGCGTGCAAGCGTTCGGTCAGTTCAACTAGGTTCATCGGGCTCTCCTGAAGGCGTATAGCTTCGGGGGGATCCTCAATCATGGCAAGGTCTGTGTAGCGCGGACGGCGCCAGCGTTCAGCGGCTGCAGCTTTCCTGAGTCATACTGAGGCGATTGCGGCAGCAGGGAACTCGGCGCCCTGATCGATAGGCCAAGATTCAAATTCGGCAAACATGCCACCACATTCACCAAGGATGTTCACATGCAGGTAGAAAGCTTCTTCGAATGGCTCGGCCAGGCACTCGGTTCGGTCATCCGCTTCATCGTCGACGGCCTCAGCGGCCTGTTCAACCTGTTAAGCAACGCCGGCAGCAACTTTGTCGAGGGACTGTCCCGTACGCTGGGCATGGACACCTCGATCATCAGCATTCTGGCGTTGATTGTCGGGCTGATACTGTTGTGGTCGGCGATTCGCGCGTTCATGAGTGCGTCGATCATCATGGGGATCATCTGGTTGCTGCTGGGGCTGTGGTTGCTGAGCTGGATAATCCACTAAAATCATCACCCCCTCGGTAGCGAGCAGACTCGCTGCCACACTGAAATCGTTACAATGCGCGCTCCTCAAGGAGCCTGCATGTCCAACCTGATTGCCGACTGGCGCGACCGCCCGACTCATCGTCGCGTCTGGGCGCTGGCGGCCCCCATGATCCTCTCGAACATTTCCGTACCGCTCGTGGCGCTGGTCGACAGTACCGTCATCGGCCACTTGCCCCACGCCCACCAACTGGGCGCTGTCGCGGTGGGTGCCAGCCTGTACACCTTTCTCGCCTGGGCGATGGGTTTTCTGCGTATGGGCTCAACCGGGTTTGCCGCTCAGGCTGCCGGGCGTGGCGACGGTGCAGCGTTGCGGCAGATTCTCTTGCAAGGCTTGTTGCTGGCGATGGGCCTGGCGATTGCCCTGGGCGCGTTGGGAGTTCCGCTAAGTGGCGTCGCGTTGCACTTCATGCAACCCTCGGCAGAACTGGATCAGCTGACGCGCGAGTTTTTCCACACGCGCTTGTTCGGCCTGCCGGCGGCACTGGCCAGTTACGCCCTGGTCGGCTGGTTCCTCGGCACACAGAACGCGCGGGCGCCGCTGGCGATTCTGCTGAGCACCAATCTGGTCAATATCGCGCTTAATTTGTGGTTCGTGCTCGGGCTGGACTGGGGGGTGGTCGGGTCGGCCCGCGCCTCGGTAATTGCCGAATGGACTGGCGCACTCGTTGGCCTGCTGATGACCCGCAAAGCCCTGCGTGCCTACCCCGGTCACATTGCCTGGGCCGCGCTGGCGCTGTGGCAGAGCTGGCGTCCGCTGCTGGCGGTCAACCGCGACATCTTCATCCGCAGTCTGCTGCTGCAATCGGTGTTTTTCATGATCACTGTGCAAGGCGCGCGGTTGGGTGATGCCACCGTCGCCGCGAATGCTCTGCTGCTCAATGGCTTGCTGCTGACCGCGCACGCGCTCGACGGCCTGGCCCACGCCGTGGAAGCCTTATGCGGCCACGCCATTGGCGCTCGCGACCGCGATGCCCTGAGGCGCTCGCTGGTGGTTGCCTGTGGCTGGTCACTGCTGGCGAGCCTGGGCTTCGCGGTGTTGTTTGTGTTTGCTGGACACCTGTTCATCGAGATGCAGACCGACATCCAGAGCGTGCGCGATACGGCATTCGTCTACCTGCCCTACCTCGCCGCCCTGCCGCTGATCGCCGTCTGGAGTTATCTGCTGGACGGACTGTTCATCGGCGCCACCCGCGCCCGGGAAATGCGTAACGGCATGCTGCTGGCGATTATTCTGCTGCTGCCGTTTGCCTGGGCGCTGCAAAGTCTGGGTAATCACGGCCTGTGGCTGACCTTCCTGCTGTTCATGTTGCTGCGCAGCCTGACGCTTGGCGCAATCGCCTGGCTGTTGCGCAACAACGATGGCTGGTTTGCCGGGCGCGTTCACTGACTCTGGTCGTTGTGCCAGCGAATGCGCAGGTTATTGAGACGCTCTTGCTGCGTGCCACCGGTCAGCGGCTGGCGCAGGGAGCCATGCGGGAACTGCAGGCGCAGCCATAACCAGCCATCCAGCGACGGCCGCTCGCTGAACCCCAGCGCCAGCCCTTCCTGGAGATGGTGCCACAGGCTGTTGTAATCGACCTCAGTCGACTGCGACCAAAGCCAGGCGTGGTGTTCCAGCAGGCAGGTCTGCAGTTTCTCCCGCTGTCGCTGGCTCAAGTCGGCCTCGACCACCAATGTCTCGACCATCAGGCCAGGATTGATCAACTGCTGCCAACCTTCACTGCCGATCGCACGGTCGGCCCACGTCCCGCCAAACCACTGCAACCTCTTGATCGGCCCCAACCAGCGACTCAGCTCCATGGGATCGCAGGCATCGAAAAAGTAACTGGCCGTGTTCGGATTGTAGTAACTCAACAACGCTCGATGATGCAGGCCGACTGTGACCGTCAGCATGCGTTGCAGATGTTCGATCAGTTGCCCAGCCGATACATCGCTGACCATCAGCAAACCGCGCCACACCTGCGCCTGGCTGACACATGACTCGGCCAGTGCCGGGCAACTGCGTAGATCTACCAGCACAGGCCCTTCATTGCGCAGCGCATGCAGCTCAGTGCCCTCGAACAACTTGAAGCTGCGCGCCCGTGCGAGTTTCTTTTGCAACACCGCACTGGTGTGAGGCGCACCCGGAACATCCAGCAATAGCCATTGCGCAGGCGCGCCGATCATGCCGCACCGCTCGAGCCGAATCGCGTCGCCGCCCGACAGGCACACAGGCTCTCCTGACAATGATTGAAACTGCCACCCCCGGGCATCAGGCATAACAGCAACAAGGGCTCACCCGTTCGCAACAATTGCAGCACACCCTCGGCAGGCGACGGATCTGCGGGCGCCACCGGCGCAGCGTCATGTTCAACCGTCGGCAGCGTGTGCAGAAATCCGCTAATGAACGGTTGATCCGGATCACCTTCGATAAAGCTCACCACCACCTCGGTGCCCTCACTCAATAGCGCAACGGCCTGACCGTCCAGCTCTGCTGAGACCGGCAACCAACAATGGCTCGGTGTCGCGCCTTCGCCCTGGTACAGCCAGTCAAATTGCACCGCGACCGGTAACGAGGGATCGGGGCGGGGCTCATCGACGTCGACCACCCAGGCGCGTTGCAGGCTGTGCATGCGAGGTTTCACAAAGTGTTGTGCCGCCACGAATGTCGCGTCCCGGGGAATGGCGCGAAACTGGTTAACGTAGGGCTTCACCGGATCCTGACTGCCAAGATGCTCGACATGGGTCAGCATCCACGAATGATTCCAATCGGCGACCGGATGACCGGACAACGGCATCAGCTGACCACTGCGCAGCGTCGCCACATCGGCTTGTCCCTCGACGCTTCTCCTGTACGGCTCGCTCACCTGCAGCCTGAATTGTCGAATCGCCGGCTGCTCGCGTTCAGCGTCGAACCCGACCGCGTTGCCCAAGGGAAAATGCCCGTTGCCGTCACCGAAAACTACGCAATGCCCGCGAGCACTGTGTTCGAAGTGATAATGGACACGTTCCTGAGCGCATAAACGCTGGAGAAACTGCAGATCCGATTCCTGATACTGCGTGCAGAAGTCTCGCGGCGGATAATCACCGCTCAGCTCGAAGCGCCGATGCTGGCCGATGATGCCGTGCTCCTTGAGCACCTGGTCAAGAATCTGGGGCACCGAACGGGCGCTGAAGATTCGCTGGCTGAAACGTTGGGACAGGCACGCCAGCCTTGGTCGCAGCTGCACCCGACACAACCGGCTGCTCTGGCCATGGTCACGCTGAACGAGCTCATGCAATTGTCCGTGGAACAAGCTCTGCTGAGCTGCGATGTGCAGAACCGCAGGACGGTACAGCAAGCTGGCAAGGTCGAGAGTCGGGTCATCGATCAGCAGATCCACGTCGAACACAAAAGGCTCGTTGATCGCTTCTCTACCGGTAAAGGCCAGGACTTCGAACGGGTCGGGCAGACCGGCTACATCCAGACGAAATGAAGGTTCGTGGACTGGATCGAACATCGGCGATTCTCTACAGGAGGGGCGGTCGGGGATTTTCGCCGAGAGCCATGGCCGAGTAGAGGGCCGAAGTACAACTTAGGAAACGGCCTACGATAAATGCAGACCATATGACTTTTATAGCCAGGAGAGGGGTAGGTTTCGTCGACAAATACAGAACCGTCCCACCGGCTCATCTGAAAAACCCGCAGGGCGCGGTACATTTTCAGACAACCCGGTGCAAACGGAGACTTACCTCAAGAAGACAGGTAAGACGAACGAGTCAGGCCCAGGCGCAACGCGTCGAGGAATTGCGTACGTTCGGCCGCCGTGATGCGTGCACTGGCGCACTTGTCGCGATAGTGAGTCATCAACTCTTCCGGCGACAAGTGCACATAACGCAGCATGTCTTCGATGGTGTCGTGGGTTTCGATACCCGCGTGGTACACACTGCCATCGGCATTCTGGTAGATGTTCACCGAATCGGTGTCACCGAACAGGTTGTGCATGTCGCCGAGAATTTCCTGATAGGCGCCGACCAGGAAGATGCCTAACAGATAGTCCTCGCCCTCGTTCAGGCTGTGCACTGGCAGGCTGGTCTCGATGCTCTGCTCATCGACGTATTGCTTGATCTTGCCGTCGGAGTCGCAGGTCAGGTCCTGCAGCACTGCGCGACGCAACGGCTCTTCATCGAGACGGTGCAGCGGCAGGATCGGCAGCACCTGGCCGATCGCCCAGGTGTCCGGCAGGCTCTGGAATACCGAGAAGTTGCAGATGTACTTGTCAGCCAGTTTGTCGTTGAGTTCGTCGAGCACCTGACGGTGTGAACGCTGACGCGCCTTCAACGAGTTGTGCAGACGGCGGCACACGGCGAAATAACATTGCTCGGCCAGGGCTTTCTCAGCCAGGGTCAGCTTGCCGTCGGCGTACTGGGTGGCAACGTCACTCATGTAGTGCGTGGCGCGCCAGTAGGTTTCGGTGACCATCTCGATGTCGGTCGGGCCGAGCAGGTCAACCAGCCACTGCACGGTTTCCGGCAGCGCTTCCTTGTTTTCGATCTGTGGCACTTCGTCGTTGTGTTTCTCGACGTCGGTCACCTGCACCACCAGCATGGCGTGGTGCGCGGTCAGCGAGCGACCGCTTTCAGAGAAAATGTTCGGATGCGGCAGGCTCTGCGCATCGCAGAATTCCTTGAGCATGCCAACCACGACACCGGCGTAATCGTCCATGTCATAGTTGATCGAACTGGCATTGCGCGAGTGGGTACCGTCGTAGTCGACACCAAGACCGCCGCCGACATCGATGTGATCGACCGGCAGGCCGAGGTTACGCAGTTCGCCGTAGTAACGGATCGCTTCCTTGAAACCGTGCTGGTAGTCCGCCAGATTGGCGATCTGCGAACCCATGTGGAAGTGCAGCAGGCGGATGCCCTGGTCGAGACCCGCCGCGCGGAAACGCTCGACAACCGACAGCAACTGCGCCGCCGACAGACCGAATTTGGACTTTTCGCCGCCGGTGTCCGCCCACTTGCTCGACGCCAGGGACGACAGGCGCACACGCAGACCGACCTGCGGCTTGACCTTCAGCGAGGCGGCTTCTTCGATCACCAGCTCAACTTCGGATTCTTTCTCGATCACGATGAACACGTTGTGGCCGAGTTTCTGGCCGATCAATGCGAGACGGATGAACTCACGGTCCTTGTAACCGTTGCAGACGATGGTGCCGCCCTTCGGCGCCAGCGCCAGCACGGCGAGCAGCTCGGGCTTGGAGCCGGCTTCCAGACCGATGGAAACGTCTTGGGTCGCAATGATGTTTTCGATCACCGCTTCCTGCTGGTTCACTTTGATCGGGTACAGCGCGGTGTACTTGCTCTGGTATTCCAGGCGCTCGATGTTGGAATCGAAGGCACCGGTCAGCTGGCGCACGCGGTCTTGCAGGATATCCGGGAAACGTACGAGCAACGGCAAGGACAAGCCGCTCTTGCGCAACTGGTCGACTTGCTCGAACAGGTCGATCGGCGAGCTGGCCGGACCGTTCGGACGAACTTCGACGCGACCGGCGTCATTGATCGCGAAATACCCGGCCCCCCAATGGCGGATCCCGTAAACACTGCGGCTGTCCGCAACTGTCCATTGGCTGCCATCGTCTTTGCGTGTGCGTCGTACGGACATTGAAGTCCCCTATAAAAAGTCATAGAGCGTCACCTGGGTTCAGGCTGGCGCAGTCTAAAGAGTGTAAATGACGGTTCGTCAACGAGGGGGTAGACCTCGCTGACCGCAGTGAGTTTAGAAACCGGTCAGAACAGGCTCTGTGAAAACCATGTAGGCGGCACCTGGCCTGCTGCAAGGACCGGGTCGAGCCGAGGGTGGTTTTCACAGAGACGGCTAGCCGCCGGACTTCTTGGCCTTGAAACCGAGTTTGATCAACTCGCCTAACAACAGCTCGACATGATCGCCCTGGATTTCGATGATGCCGTCTTTCAACGCGCCACCGGTACCGCAACGTTTCTTCAACGTGGTGGCCAGTTCCTTGAGCGCGTCTTCAGCCAACGGCACGCCGGTGATGGTAGTCACCGTCTTGCCGCCCCGGCCCTTGCTTTCGCGGCGCACGCGAGCAATGCCGTCACCGGACGGGATCAGGGTTTGTTTGCAGATGCAGGCGTCCACCGGTTTGCTGCAATCGGGGCAATGACGACCTGCGTCGGTGGAAAATACCAGGCCACCAAGGGCGGCGAAGGATGCGGCTTTTTTGGCCACCGGCAATCCTCTCGGGAGGACAAAGACTGGTCGCGGCACCTGGGCCATCGACCGCGAAGCCCCACTCAGGCAGGGGCAGCGCTACTGAACCGAAACAACCCTGTAGGAGCGAGCCTGCTCGCGATGGTCGTCAACGATGACGCGAGCATTCAGGATATGCACGTCGCCCTCGCGTTCTTCGCGAGCAAGCTCGCTCCTACAAAAAAGCAATCCGGTTCAGCTTGAAAAGGTCGCGCAGTGTAACGGCAAAAACGCCGATTGCTAAGAGCCAATCGGCGCCAATTCATGGCTGTTTTGCGACGTCATTCCCAGAGGCGCGCAGATAGCGCTTCAACGCTGCCAGAGAGTCCGGGCAATAAGGCTTTTGCTGGATGTCGAGCATGACCTGATCGATTGGAATGAAGCGCGCTTCCAGCACCTCCTCCGGCTGCAGGATCAAGGGGCCATCCCACACCGCCGAAAACGCTGAACACCAGAGTCGATTGCCGGTGTCTTCGAAAAAGAAATGATCGTGCGCGGTCAGTTCTACCCCGCTCACTCCCAACTCTTCTTCCAGCTCCCGGGCAGCCGATTCGGCGTAGCTCTCGGTGGCCAGAACCATGCCACCCGCCGCCACATCCCAGTAACCGGGGTAAATCGCCTTGCTCAAGGTTCGGCGATGAACACAGAGCTCTCCGGCCGAATTGAACAACATGATGTACGTGCCGCGCCCGATCAGCCCACGCTCGCGCAAATCGGAGCGGACCAGGGCACCGAGCAGGTTGTCCTGCTCATCGACCCAGGCGATCTGCTCAGCGTCCGAAGCCGCACGATGGGCGGCTTCGCTTGTGTGATCCGCCATGACTTAGCCTTGATTAAGCAGCTGACGCAAATCGATCACTGCAGCATTGGCCCGGGAAATGTAATTGGCCATGACCAGCGAGTGGTTAGCCAGCACGCCAAAGCCGCTGCCGTTGAGAATCATAGGGCTCCAGACCGGTTCTTGCGACGCTTCCAGCTCACGAATGATCTGACGCACGCTGACCGTGGCGTTCTTCTTCGCCAGCACATCGGCGAAGTCGACTTCGATGGCGCGCAGCAAATGCGACAACGCCCAAGCTTGACCGCGCGCTTCGTAGAACACGTTGTCGATCTGCATCCACGGGGTTTCGACGATTTCCTCGTCAACCTGCGGCACCTGGCCCGGCGCAACCACTTCGGTTTTCAGAGAAGTGTTCAGCTTGACCCGGCCAACGCTGGCGGAGAGCCGTTGCGACAGCGAACCCAAACGGGTGCCAACGTCGCCGAGCCAGTTGTTGAGGTTGTCGGCGCGCGCGTAAAACAGCGCGTTTTTCTGCGACGGATCGGACAGACGCGCCTGATAGCGACTCAGGGACTTGATGCCTTCCTGGTATTCGGACTCACTGGATGGCAGCACCCAGCTCTTGTTATCAAAGTTGAAACGTGGCTCGGCCTTGGCCAGATCACCATCCTCTGCCGACTGCGATTGCGAGCGGGCGAAGTCTTTACGCAAGGCGCGCGTCAAATCACGCACCTGGACCAGCACGCCATATTCCCAGCTCGGCGTATTGTCCATCCACAGGCCCGGCGGGAAACGGTCGTTGGAAATGTAACCGCCCGGCTTGGTCAGCAAGGTATCGGCGACGGTCTTCAGCGTTTCGACCGTGGTGTAGCCGATGACCATCTGCTTGCCTTCACGTTCGGCCGCAACCTGGGCGTTTTGTTGAACCGGGAACAGCGCCGGCTCCTGACTCCAGTACCAGCCGAGCGCGATGCTCACCAGCAGAAAAAGGCCGATCAGCGTGGCCAGCGCCCGGCTGAACAACAGGCCGCCGACGTAACTGCGGGTGGCCGACTTTGGTTCGGCGGCACGTTCAGGCGCGCTGCCCGCGCGGTTCTTCCAGTCCAGCATGGCGGTATCCTTTCAATCACTTGAGTTCATCGGTTCGACCACAACCCTACGCCATCGTGCCTCGTTAAACGCGCATTAAATGTGCGCAACGCGCGCACGAATGCAGGCCGCGAACGCAACTATAGAGGAAGGGAAGCCCTTTGTAGCGCCTGGCGAAGGACTTGGGCAGATTCGGACGTCCGACTACGCAGCAGTCGTCAACTCCACAATGAGCTTTGCCTAATACAACGCATTCGCTGATTTTACGACTGCTTCGCAGCCGGACGCAGGCTCCGCCAGCTGCTACAGGTGTCGCTTCTAGCAGCGCGGCAGGTCCGACCGACCGGTCATAAACTGAATGACGTCGCCTCGCACTTAATTGACGGACGACACTGATGCTAATCGAAAGAGATGCTAGCATAGAGCCACCAGTCAATCTCAGCATGCACCCTACCCAGTAGTCAGGATATGACCGAGCCAGAAGACCCCAGCCGTGAGCGCCTCAAGCACCACTTTGCCCAGCGGGTAATTCATCAGGCTCGTCAGATTCTTGAGATATGGCAGCGCCTGCAGCGCAGCGAATGGTCCAGCACCGATTCCTCCGAACTGAGCGAAGCCAACCTGCGCTTGCTGCGTTTCGCCGAGCGCTTCGAGCAGCCGGAACACAGCCAGCTGGCGCGGCTCATCGGCCAGTCGCTGGAAGCGATCGACGCCAATCGGGGGCGCCTGAACAGCGCGCTGATCACTGAACTCAATCGCCTGATGCAGCGCCTGTCGCGCACCGGCCTGCGGCACGGCGATCAGCTGGAGCAAACGTTCCTGCCGCCACTGCGCAAGCCGGTCTACGTAGTATTGCAAGATCACGAACGGGCCGAACGCCTGGCCAAGCAACTCGAATTCTTCGGCCTCAGCGCGCAGTCAATCGACAGCGTGTCGACGTTCCGCTCATCGATGGTCGAGCGACTGCCTGCGGCAATTGTCATGGACGTTGACTTCTGCGGCACCGGCGTCGGCCTGCAACTCGCCGCCGAAGCCCAGGTCGGACTGGACGAACCTTTGCCCCTGCTGTTTTTCAGCCTGCTGGAAACTGACACCCCTACCCGCCTCGCCGCCGTGCGCGCCGGCGGTCAGGAATTCCTCACCGGCACCCTCGAAGCGTCTAGCCTGCTGGAAAAGATCGAAGTACTCACCTGCGTCGCCCAGTACGAACCTTATAAGGTGCTGATCATCGACGACTCGCGCGCGCAAGCCTTGCACACCGAGCGCCTGCTCAACAGCGCCGGAATTGTCACGCGGACGTTGATCGAGCCGATCCAGGCGATGGCCGAACTCGCCGATTTCCAGCCCGACCTGATCATTCTCGACATGTACATGCCGGCCTGCACCGGCACTGAGCTCGCCAAGGTCATCCGGCACAACGATCGTTATGTCAGCGTGCCAATCATTTATCTGTCGGCCGAAGACGATCTGGACAAGCAGCTCGATGCCATGAGCGAAGGCGGCGACGACTTCCTGACCAAACCGATCAAGCCCCGCCACTTGATCACCACGGTGCGCAACCGTGCGGCGCGGGCGCGCAACCTGAAAGCGCGAATGGTCCGGGACAGCCTGACCGGTTTGTACAACCACACACACATCCTGCAACTGCTCGAAGACTGCAGCTTCCGCTCGCGCCGCGAAGGCAAGCCGCTGAGTTTTGCGATGCTCGATATCGACCACTTCAAACGGGTCAACGACAGCCACGGCCACCCCATGGGCGATCGCGTGATCAAAAGCCTGGCGCTGTTCCTCAAACAGCGTTTGCGCAAGACCGACTACATTGGCCGTTACGGTGGCGAAGAGTTCGCCATCGTCATGCCCGACACCGATATCGAAGCGGCCTATAACGTTCTGGACGAGATCCGTCAGCGCTTCGCCGAAATTCATTACCCGGCCCAGCCGCAGGATCTCTGGTGCACTTTCAGCGCCGGCGTCGTCGAGCTGAATGACGCCTCCGACGGCCTGATGATGGCCAGTCTGGCTGACGAAGCGCTGTACCGCGCCAAGCATGCCGGGCGTAACCGTATCCACGCCGCGCAGGCATCAAAGCAAAATGCCACCTTTTCATCGGAATCGACCCGTTCGGTCATAACGCTGTAATAGAAACGCAATAACTTCAGGCGCTTACCATTCTGCCGTTGGTAGTCCCGCAATGCGCCTGAAGCTGCTGACCAATTTCAACACCCTCCTTTTAGTCGCCGTTTGCATAGCGCTCGGCGCTACGCTCTGGTGGTCGCAAAAAGCCCTGGAACGCCCCTATCTGTTGATGGAGCGTTACCTGGGGTTGTCCCAGCAATTTCAAAATGAAGTGGCGCGCAGCATTGGCGACTACCTTGCCAGCGGCGACGCCTTGCGGTTAAGCAGCGCCAGCCAGGCCATCGACGCCTTGCAAAAGGAATTGGCCGACTTGCCGCCAGCCTTGGCCGACACCTTGCGCCCGAGCCTCTCGGACCTCGACGAATTCAGCAAAACCGACTTGCTGGCCGCCGGCAAGCTGGCCGGCGATCCGCAGGCACTGCTATTGCAGGCCGAACGCGAGCTTGGCGCCAGCCTCGATCAACTCAGCCAATACGCCAGCGGCAACCCTGGCTGGCTGACGCCTTTGCTCAACGCTTCGCAGCACCTGGGCAAACTGTCGCTGGCGCGAGACAAACTGGTCAGCAGCGGCCGCAGTGAACTGGCCGCCGATGTCGAGCGCGAAGTCAGCAACATCCGCACCCAGGCCGACCTCATCGACGCCTTGCCATTGCTCGGTGTGACCAGCAGCACTGAATCGAACACCGACGATTTCGCTGCAATGATGGGCCTGGAAACCACCGAAAAAGCCGCCGCCGAAGATGCTGGTGTCGCACTCAAACGTGAACTCACCAGCCTGCTGACACGCTACCCCGCCGAACTGGCGCGCACCCGTGAACAGATCCAGAAACGCGCCGACCTCAGCGCGGCGACACACCTGAAGATCACCGCAGTGCAACAGGCGATTGCCGGTCTCGAACCTGTCGTTCGTGCCCAGCACGGGGAGATTCAGAGTGAAGTGCGGCTGATGCAAGGCGTGATGATCGGGTTGATCCTGCTGATCGCGCTGCTCATCGACACCTTGCAGCGACGTCTGGCACGGACGCTGACCAACCTTGCGCCGGCACTGTCGACCTGGGCCGAAGGTGATTTCAGTCAGGACATTGAACTGGGCAAAACCAACCGAGAACTGCATGACATTCAAGCGTCGCTCAACCGCTTGCGCGCCTACCTGGTGGATCTGGTCGGGACCATTCGCTTGAACGCCGAGCAGGTCGCCGGGAGCAGTCGAACGCTGGCCGACCTGAGCAGTGATTTGCACAGCGGCGCCGAACATCAGGCCGGTGATACGGCGCTGATCCGCGATTCTCTCAGCGAGCTGGAAGCTACCATTCAGCAAGTGGCCGGCGATGCCAGTCAGGCTGCCGATGCCAGTCGCAATGCCGGGATGGCGGTCGAGCACGGTCAGAAAGTCATCGGTTTGAGCCTGACCGGGCTGCATGCGCTGGTGGGTGAAGTGCAAGGCAACGCGAAGATGATTGAACACCTGGCCGAGGAATCGGCCACGATCGGTGGGGTGTTGACGGTGATTCGCTCGATCGCCGATCAGACCAATCTGCTGGCCTTGAACGCAGCCATTGAAGCGGCCCGCGCCGGCGAAATGGGTCGCGGTTTCGCCGTGGTCGCCGAAGAAGTGCGCTCACTGGCGCAGCGCACGGCGGGTGCCACGGCAGAGATTCAAAACCTGATTGCCGGCCTGCAGTCTGCGGCGCGGCAGTCGGTGGAAGGCATGCGCGCGCAGGTCGAACACGCTGAAGCGACAGCCAGTCAGGCTCAGGCCGCTGACGGCGCGCTGGATAAAATCGTCGGCGCGATCCAGACCATTGCCGACACTGCGGTGCGCATCGCCGATGTCACCGCCCAGCAGAGCGGCGCGGTCAGCGAAATCCGCGATCACAGTGAGCGAATTCACCAGTTGGGTGGGGATAACCTGCTGCGCATTGGCGAAGGGCGTGAACAGGGCGAGCATTTGCTGGTGTTGGGCGGGAGACTGCACACGGCAGTCCAGGCTTTCCGCGTCTGATAGAAACAACCTGCCCCCCCTGTAGGAGCTGCCGAAGGCTGCGATCTTTTGATTGTACTTCTGACGGCAACTCATGAGACATCGCCAAAGATCAAGATCAAAAGATCGCAGCCTTCGGCAGCTCCTGCACGGGTCGGCGTCGTAAGGCACTCTCAGCTATCATGCCCTCACTTTCGATACGCGAGATTGTCATGCGCCGTTTGCTCTGTCTGTTGTTGCTCGTGCTCGCCCTGCCGGTCAGCGCCGCCGGTTTGCTGGATAGCCGGCCCAGCGCCACGCTGGGTTCGATCAACAACAGCGCCGACTTCCTGCCGGTGCGCGAAGCCTTTCAACTGAGCCTGGTCGAAGCCACGCCGCAATCGATCAAGCTGCGTTTCGTCGCCGCCGAGGGTTACTACCTCTACCGACACCGCCTGCAGTTTCGCAGCGACCCGGCGGACGTCACACTCGGCCCGGCGCAACTGCCCAAGGGCGAACAGAAACACGACGAGTACTTCGGCGATGTCGAGGTTTACCACGGGATTCTCGAGGTCGAACTGCCGCGCACCGACCCCCGCGCCTTCACCCTCGTGGTGGGCTATCAAGGCTGCGCCGACAAAGGCCTGTGCTATCCGCCGGAAACCCAACGCCTGAGCATCGATGGCGGCAGCACGTCCGCCGCCTGGAGCTGGAAGCAACTGGCGCTGTTCTTTCTTGCCGGCCTCGGGCTGACGTTCACGCCCTGCGTGCTGCCGATGCTGCCGATCCTGTCCGGCGTGGTGTTGCGCGGCCAGGTCGGTGGCTGGCGGGGCTTCAATCTCTCGCTCGCCTACGTGCTGCCAATGGCTGCCTGCTTCGCCCTGCTCGGCGCGCTGATGGGCATGTTCGGCGCACAACTGAATCTGCAGGCGCGTCTGCAATCGGTCTGGGTGCTGGTGCCGTTCGCATTGTTTTTCGCGGTGTTTGCCTTGGCCATGTTTGGCGTCTTCGAACTCAAGCTGCCGCAGGCGATCAGCAGCCGGCTGGACCGAATCGCCGGCCGCACCGAAGGCGGCTCGTTGTGGGGCGCGGCGGTGCTCGGCGTGGTGTCGAGCCTGCTGGTTTCACCTTGCGTGTCCGCTCCGCTGGCCGGCGCGCTGCTGTACATCAGCGCCAGCGGCGACGCCGTGGGTGGCGGGCTCAAATTGTTCATGCTCGGTCTCGGCATGGGCGCGCCGTTGTTGTTGGTAGCCACCGGTGGCGCGGCATGGTTACCCAAAAGCGGACCGTGGCTGGTGTATGTAAAAAACGCGATCGGCGTATTGCTGCTGGGCCTGGCAATCGGCTTGCTCAGCCGCGTCGTGCCCGGGCAGATCACCTTGCTGCTGATCGGCTTGCTGACCGCTGGCGTCGGTTTATTCCTGGGCGCGCTGGAGTTCGTTTACAAACCACCGCGCAAACGTCTCGGCCAATTGCTGGGGATGTTTCTGCTGTTTTACGCGTTGGCATGCTGGTACGGCGCGTTCAGTGGCCAGACCGACCCGTTCAGTCCGATTGCTCAGCCGCGCACGATTGCGGGGACCGAACCTGCACAAAATGCCGATGTCTGGCAGACCATCACCACCCCGGCCGAGCTGGATCAAGTGCTCGCCGAGGCGAAAAACTCCGCGACCCCGCTGCTGCTCGACTGGTACGCCGACTGGTGCATCAGTTGCAAAGTGATCGAAAAACAAGTGTTCACTGATGCCAACGTCGTTGAACGTCTCCAAGGCTATCGACTGATCCGCTTCGATATGACCGCGAGTAACGCTGAACAACGCGTCCTGCTCGACCGTTACAAGCTGTTCGGCCCTCCCGCGCTAATGTTCTTCGGCAAGGATGGCGCAGAGCAGGTCGATGTGCGGGTGATCGGCGAGATCAATGCCGCGGACTTCGCCGAACGCGTCGCCAAGGCGAATGACCGGAATTAGCAAGGCGGTCACAAATTTCGCGCAATCATCGGCCATCGTGCTGGCTATTGCATAGAACTGGACAGTCACAAAGGCTTTGCGGCATAGTCGCCGGGTTCTGACAAATGCCCACAGATAACAAGGAACAGCAGATGGCAACGCTACTGGTTCTGCACGGACCCAACCTGAACTTGCTTGGCACCCGCGAGCCGGGCACCTACGGCGCCACCACACTGGCGCAGATCAACCAGGACCTGGAACGCCGTGCACGTGACGCCGGCCACCATTTGCTACACCTGCAAAGCAATGCCGAGTACGAATTGATCGACCGCATCCACGCTGCACGCAGCGAAGGTGTGGACTTCATTCTGATCAACCCGGCGGCTTTTACGCACACAAGCGTTGCATTACGTGACGCGCTGCTGGCGGTGAGCATCCCATTCATCGAAGTGCATTTGTCAAACGTGCACAAACGCGAACCTTTCCGCCATCACTCTTACTTCTCCGACGTAGCGGTGGGAGTGATCTGCGGCCTTGGCGCCAGCGGTTATCGACTGGCCCTGGAGGCCGCACTAGAGCAGCTTGAAAGACAGGCAACCGCTTGAACAACAAGCGTTGAACGCCCCTGACCGACCCTTGGGAGTTGATGATTCATGGATATCCGTAAAGTTAAGAAACTGATCGAATTGCTGGAAGAGTCCGGCATCGACGAGCTCGAGATCAAGGAAGGCGAAGAGTCCGTACGTATCAGTCGTCACAGCAAGACCCCAGCTCAGCAGTACTACGCACCGGCTCCAATGCACGCGCCGGCCCCTGCGCCTGTTGCTGCCGCTCCGGTTGCCGCCGCTGCACCGGCTGCTCCGTCCGCCCCGGTTCTGAACGGCACCGTTGCCCGTTCGCCGATGGTCGGCACCTTCTATCGCAAATCTTCGCCAAGCTCGCCTTCCTTCGTTGAAGTCGGCCAGACCGTGAAGAAAGGCGACACCCTGTGCATCGTTGAAGCGATGAAGATGATGAACCACATCGAAGCTGAAACCAGCGGTGTGATCGAATCCATCCTCGTCGAAGACGGCCAGCCGGTTGAGTACGACCAACCGCTGTTCACCATCGTTTGAACCGCGGAGAAACTTTGATGACTGCGAAGTTGGAAAAAGTTCTGATCGCCAACCGCGGTGAGATCGCACTGCGGATTCTGCGTGCCTGCAAAGAGATGGGCATCAAGACCGTCGCCGTTTACTCCAAGGCTGACAAAGAGCTGATGCACCTGGGCCTGGCAGACGAATCCGTCTGCATCGGTCCGGCCTCGGCCACCCACTCCTACCTGCACATTCCGGCAATCATCGCCGCGGCTGAAGTGACCGGCGCAACCGCCATTCACCCAGGCTACGGTTTCCTCGCGGAAAACGCTGATTTCGCTGAACAGGTCGAGAACTCCGGCTTTGCCTTCATCGGTCCGAAAGCCGACACCATTCGCCTGATGGGCGATAAGGTCTCGGCCAAACACGCCATGATTGCTGCCGGTGTGCCAACCGTTCCGGGCTCCGACGGCCCGCTGCCGGAAGACGAAGAAACCGCTCTGCGCATCGGTCGCGAAGTCGGTTACCCGGTGATCATCAAGGCCGCTGGCGGCGGCGGTGGTCGCGGCATGCGCGTTGTGCATAAAGAAGAAGACCTGATCTCCTTCGCGAAACTGACCCGTACTGAAGCTGGCGCGGCGTTCGGCAACCCGATGGTCTATCTGGAAAAATTCCTGACCAACCCACGTCACGTGGAAGTCCAGGTACTTTCCGATGGCCAGGGCCAGGCGATTCACCTCGGCGACCGTGACTGCTCGCTGCAGCGTCGTCACCAGAAGGTTCTTGAAGAAGCGCCAGCACCGGGCATCGACGAGAAGGCTCGTCAGGAAGTCCTCGCGCGCTGCGTCAAGGCGTGCATCGACATCAACTACCGTGGCGCGGGCACTTTCGAGTTCCTGTATGAGAACGGCGCGTTCTATTTCATCGAAATGAACACCCGCGTTCAGGTTGAGCACCCGGTTTCGGAAATGGTCACCGGTATCGACATCGTCAAGGAGATGCTCAGCATCGCCGCTGGCAACAAACTGTCGTACACCCAGGAGGACGTGGTTATTCGCGGTCACTCGCTGGAATGCCGAATCAACGCCGAAGACCCGAAAACCTTCATGCCGAGCCCAGGCACGGTCAAGCATTTCCACGCTCCAGGCGGCAACGGCGTTCGCGTCGATTCGCACCTGTACAGTGGCTATGCGGTTCCGCCTAACTACGATTCGTTGATCGGCAAGCTGATCACCTACGGCGCAACCCGTGACGAAGCGTTGGCGCGTATGCGCAATGCGCTGGACGAAATCGTTGTCGACGGGATCAAGACCAACATCCCGCTGCACCGCGACCTGGTCCGCGATGAAGGCTTCTGCAAAGGTGGTATCAACATCCACTACCTGGAACACAAGCTGGCGGGCGACAAGCACTAAGCTTTTAGCCTGATCAATAAAGCCGCCTTCGGGCGGCTTTGTTGTTTCTGCAGACTTTACAAACCCTGTGGCGAGGGGATTCATCCCCGTTGGGCTGCGCAGCAGTCGTGATAAAGCGACTTTTTTATGGTTCAGGGACGTGTCGGAGGACAGCTTTCAGGCCTGCTGCGCAGGCCAACGGGGATGAATCCCCTCACCACAGTTATTCACCTCGCCTCCCTGGCAACCCTGTCGTCTTCTGCCGCGCGCTCGCGTAAACTTGCGCGCTTATCGCGGCCCGCCAGGCTGCAATCAATATTTTTCAAAGGTGCCCGCCATGCCTTGGCTGCAAGTCCGTCTCGCCATCAGCCCAGAACAAGCCGAAACCTACGAAGACGCCTTCCTTGAAGTGGGCGCTGTGTCGGTGACCTTCATGGACGCCGAAGATCAGCCGATCTTCGAACCGGAACTCAACACCACCCCACTGTGGTCGCACACCCACTTGCTGGCTTTGTTCGAAGGTGGCACCGAGGCCACCAGCGTGCTGGCCCATCTGGAGTTGCTGACCGGCAGTCCGCTGCCAGAACATCACAGCGAGATCATCGAAGACCAGGACTGGGAGCGCAGCTGGATGGACGGTTTCCAGCCGATGCGTTTCGGTCAGCGCCTGTGGATCGTACCGAGCTGGCACGCCGCGCCGGAACCGGACGCCGTGAATCTGCTGCTCGACCCGGGCCTGGCGTTCGGCACCGGCACGCACCCGACCACGGCGCTGTGCCTGGAATGGCTTGACGGTCAGGACCTGAAGGACTGCAACGTCCTCGACTTCGGTTGTGGCTCGGGGATTCTGGCGATTGCCGCCCTGTTGTTGGGCGCCAAAGAAGCTGTCGGCACCGACATCGACGTGCAGGCGCTGGAAGCGTCGCGCGACAACGCCGGGCGCAACAACATCGCCGAAGCGCTGTTCCCGCTGTATTTGCCTGAGGACCTGCCGCAGGTTCAGGCCGACGTGCTGGTGGCCAACATCCTCGCCGGCCCGCTGGTATCGCTGGCGCCGCAACTCTCCAGCCTGGTCAAGCCTGGCGGCCGTCTCGCGCTTTCGGGCATCCTCGCTGAACAGGGCGACGAAGTAGCCGCCGCTTATGCGCAGGACTTTGATCTGGACCCGATTGCCAATCGCGATGGCTGGGTGCGCATCACCGGCCGTCGGCGCTAGAATGAGCCTCTGCACAAACCGGATCGCCGCATGACCGACAGCTTCGTCACTCAGTGCCCGCATTGCCAAACCAGCTTCCGCGTCAACCATGCTCAACTGAGCGTGGCCCGCGGAGTGGTTCGTTGCGGCTCGTGCCTGCAGGTATTCAATGCCGCCAAGCAATTGCTTGAGCAGGCCGGCAAAGAGGTGACCGCACCGGTTGCTCCGGCTATCGTCGAAGCTCCGGAGCCCCGCGCCATCAGCCAGAAACAATGGTCGGCGACCGAGCTTGATCTGGATACGCTGGATCTGGACGAAGAACTCGCGCGACTCGAGCAGCGGGAAAGCCAGCCGAGCACCGAGTTCGTCCGTCAGCGGGAAGACAGTTTGAGCGCGCGCCGGGATAACACCGGGCACGAAGAAGAGCCATGGTCCGACAGCCTGTTCAGCGAATCAGCCGCCGATCGAGCCGAGGCCGCCGACGTCAGTGAATCCGCGTCACCGCTGATCGAGACCGGCATTCTTGCGCGCACCGAGCCATCGTTGTCGCTTGTACCGGTGGAACTGGACGACGAGCCTCAGCCGCCGCAGCTGCGCCTGAACGATCCGCTTGATGCCCCGCTTCATCACGAACGCTTGTCGGCGTCTGCCGCCAGCGACGATTTCGACGACGACTTGCCTTCAATCGCGCCCCTGCGCAAGCGCCATGAACGCAGCGAATCGACCGAGCGAGTCGAGGCCCTGCAAGACCTGACCGACGACCCGCTGCAACTGGACTGGCAAAAGCGCCGCTCGCCCTGGGGCCGCCGGGTGTTCTGGTTGGTGCTGACCCTTGTGGGTGCAGGCGCACTCGTCGGCCAGTACATCGCCTATCACTTTGACGAAATGGCCCGCCAGGACCAGTACCGCCCGTGGTTCCAGCAAGTGTGTCCGCTGATCGGCTGCACCGTGCCATCCAAGGTCGACATCGCCAAAGTCAAAAGCAGCAACCTGGTGGTGCGCAGCCATCCCGAGTTCAACGGTGCACTGGTGGTAGACGCGATCATCTACAACCGCGCGCCCTTTTCCCAGCCGTTCCCGCTGCTGGAGCTGCGCTTCGCTGACCTTAATGGTCACCTGATCGCCAGCCGTCGCTTCAAACCTGGCGAGTACCTTGGCGGCGACCTCGAAGGCATGGCGGAAATGCCGCCGCAAACGCCTATCCACATCGCGCTGGACATTCTCGATCCAGGTGCCAAAGCAGTGAATTACAGCCTGAGCTTTCATTCGCCCGAGTAAAGCCATTCAGCGTTACGGCTTTGGCGGCATATTTCTGACTGCGACCGCTCATACCAAACCGCTGGCGATAACAAAATAACTGTTCAGATTTTGTTCAATTCAGCCTTTATCCAGTCATCGAGAGCGGGTATCATGCCCACCCTTTTTCGAACTCTAATGATCCGGCCCCACAACAGGGAAGTCCTATGTCGGCGGTACGCATCGGTCCATACACATTACACAACGGCTTGATTCTCGCCCCTATGGCGGGCGTCACCGACCAACCCTTTCGTCAGCTCTGCAAGCGACTGGGCGCAGGGTTGGTAGTTTCGGAAATGGTCACCAGCGACATGAGTCTGTGGAACACCCGCAAGTCGCGGATGCGCATGATCCACGAAGGTGATCCCGAGCCACGCTCGGTACAGATCGCCGGTGGCGATGCGCAGATGCTGGCGGATGCCGCACGAGCCAACGTCGAGCTGGGCGCACAGATTATTGATATCAACATGGGCTGTCCGGCGAAGAAGGTCTGCAACAAGGCTGCCGGTTCCGCACTGTTGAAAGACGAAGCACTGGTCACCGAGATCCTGCAGGCCGTGGTGGCGGCGGTCGATGTGCCGGTCACTTTGAAGATTCGCACCGGCTGGGACCGGGACAACAAGAACGGTCTGACGGTGGCGAAGATCGCCGAGCAAGCCGGGATCGCGGCGTTGGCGGTTCATGGCCGCACCCGCGCCGACCTGTACACAGGTGAAGCCGAGTACGACACCATCGCCGCGATCAAGCAGGCGGTGTCGATGCCGGTGTTCGCCAATGGCGATATCGATTCGCCCGAGAAAGCCCGGTACGTGCTCGATGCGACCGGTGCCGACGGGCTGTTGATAGGCCGGGCTGCCCAGGGGCGGCCGTGGATTTTTCGTGAGATCGAGCATTTCCTGGCCACCGGAGAAAAACTTCCGGCGCTGGAACTGATCGAGGTGGAACGCATTCTGCTAGAGCATCTGGCCGCACTGCACGCTTTCTATGGCGATGTGATGGGTGTCCGTATCGCTCGCAAGCATGTGGGCTGGTATCTCGCAACCTTGCCGGGCGCCAGGGAGTTTCGCGCCCACTTCAATCGTTTGGAAGATACGGAAGCACAATGCGCCAACGTTCAGGGCTTCTTCGCCGAACGTTACAAGAGCCTGGCAGGGGACGGAGAAGGGGTGGCCGCATGACGATGATGACCGAGACTTTAGTGAGTGGAACAACACCCGTGAGCGACAACGTGAATTTGAAACAGCACCTCAATACGCCGAGCGAAGAAGGTCAGACCCTTCGCGGGAGTGTCGAGAAGGCGCTGCACAATTATTTCGCCCACCTTGAGGGCGCTGCCGTCACGGATGTGTACAACCTGGTGCTCTCCGAAGTCGAGGCTCCGTTGCTCGAGTGCGTGATGAACTACGTCAAGGGCAACCAGACCAAGGCCAGCGAGCTGCTCGGACTCAACCGGGGCACGCTGCGCAAGAAACTCAAGCAGTACGATTTGCTGTAAGCATTCAATCAAACCAGAAAGGCGCCCGCGTAAAACCGGTCGCCTTTTTTGCTGACTCCTTTGCTTTTTGATGGAAATTGAAATGACCGACCAGACTACCCGCCTGCCGATCCGCCGCGCCTTGATCAGCGTTTCCGACAAGACCGGGATCCTCGAGTTTGCCCAGGCGCTTGAAGCGCTGGGCGTCGAGATCCTCTCCACCGGCGGAACGTTCAAGCTGCTGCGCGACAACGGTGTTGCCGCAGTGGAAGTCGCCGATTACACCGGTTTCGCGGAAATGATGGACGGTCGGGTGAAAACCCTGCACCCGAAAATTCACGGTGGGATCCTCGGTCGTCGCGGTATCGACGACGCCATCATGAACGAGCATGGCATCAAGCCGATCGATCTGGTCGCGGTCAACCTGTACCCGTTTGAAGCAACGATCTCCAAACCAGGTTGCGACCTGCCGACTGCGATCGAGAACATCGATATTGGCGGCCCGACCATGGTTCGTTCAGCCGCCAAGAACCATAAAGACGTGGCCATCGTGGTCAACGCCAGCGACTACGCCAGCGTCCTCGAAGGCCTCAAGGCCGGTGGCCTGACTTACGCCCAGCGCTTCGACCTGATGCTCAAGGCGTTCGAGCACACCGCCGCCTACGACGGCATGATCGCCAATTACATGGGCACCGTGAACCAGGCGGCTGACACACTCAGCACCGAAGGTCGCAGCGAATTCCCGCGCACGTTCAACAGCCAGTTCGTCAAGGCTCAGGAAATGCGCTACGGCGAGAACCCGCACCAGAGCGCGGCGTTCTACGTTGAAGCCAAACCTGCCGAAGTCGGCATCGCCACCGCGACCCAGCTGCAAGGCAAAGAGCTGTCGTACAACAACGTGGCCGACACCGACGCCGCGCTGGAATGCGTGAAAAGCTTCGTCAAACCCGCCTGCGTGATCGTCAAGCACGCCAACCCGTGCGGCGTGGCCGTGAGCCCGGACGCCGAAGGCGGCATTCGTCAGGCTTACGAACTGGCTTACGCAACCGACACCGAATCGGCGTTCGGCGGCATTATCGCTTTCAACCGCGAACTGGATGCCGAGACGGCCAAAGCCATCGTCGAGCGTCAGTTCGTCGAAGTGATCATCGCGCCAAGCGTCAGCGCCGAAGCCCGCGCGATTGTCGCGGCCAAGGCCAACGTGCGCCTGCTGGCGTGCGGCGAATGGTCGGCTGACCGTGCCGCCGCCTGGGACTACAAACGCGTCAACGGGGGCCTGCTGGTGCAGAGCCGCGACATCGGCATGATCAGCGCTGATGACCTGAAAGTGGTGACCAAGCGCGCCCCGACCGAACAGGAAATCCACGACCTGATCTTCGCCTGGAAAGTCGCCAAGTACGTCAAATCCAACGCGATTGTTTACGCCAAAAACCGCCAGACCATCGGTGTCGGCGCGGGCCAGATGAGCCGCGTGAACTCGGCGCGCATTGCTGCGATCAAGGCTGAACACGCCGGCTTGCAGGTCGCCGGTTCGGTGATGGCTTCCGATGCGTTCTTCCCGTTCCGGGATGGCCTGGACAATGCGGCCAAGGTTGGCATCACTGCGGTGATCCAGCCAGGCGGCTCGATGCGTGACAACGAAGTGATTGCCGCGGCTGACGAGGCTGGCATCGCCATGGTCTTCACCGGCATGCGCCACTTCCGTCACTAACAGAAACGCGGTCGGTGTAGCAGCTGCCGTCAAGCTGCGTCCGGCCGCGAAGCGGTCGTAATCGTTTTCTCGCCGGAAGGTCGTTCCGACCTTAACGCAGCCTTCGGCAGCTGCTACAGGGGTTGCTCCGTTCGCGGGTGCCAGCCCTACACAGAATTAGCGTCATCCGAGGTTTTTTAAATGAATGTTTTGATCATTGGCAGCGGTGGCCGTGAACACGCC
Organism: Pseudomonas sp. Ant30-3; assembly: GCF_000690905.1. GTDB lineage: Bacteria > Pseudomonadota > Gammaproteobacteria > Pseudomonadales > Pseudomonadaceae > Aquipseudomonas. Next base: position 44,669 of record NZ_JMCL01000009.1, read on the forward strand.
CTGGCCTGGAAAGTGGCTCAGGATCCGCGCGTGCAAAAAGTATTTGTCGCGCCGGGCAACGCCGGCACCGCCATCGAAGCCAAATGCGAAAACGTCGACATTGACGTGCTGGCACTCGAGCAGCTGGCTGACTTCGCCGAAAAGAATGTCTCCCTGACCATCGTCGGTCCGGAAGTGCCTCTGGTGGCTGGCGTTGTCGATCTGTTCCGCGCCCGCGGTCTCGACTGCTTCGGTCCGACCGCCGGTGCCGCTCAGCTGGAAGGCTCGAAAGCGTTCACCAAGGACTTCCTCGCGCGCCACAAGATCCCGACCGCCGATTACCAGAACTTCACCGAGATCGAGCCAGCCCTGGCTTATCTGCGTGAAAAAGGCGCGCCGATCGTGATCAAGGCTGATGGCCTGGCCGCTGGCAAAGGCGTGATCGTAGCCATGACCCTGGCCGAAGCCGAAGACGCGGTGCGCGACATGCTCGCGGGTAACGCGTTTGGCGATGCCGGTTCGCGCGTTGTCATCGAAGAATTCCTGGACGGCGAAGAAGCCAGCTTCATCGTCATGGTCGACGGCAAAAACGTATTGCCGATGGCCACCAGCCAGGATCACAAACGCGTCGGCGACGGCGACACCGGCCCGAACACCGGCGGCATGGGCGCTTACTCTCCAGCGCCAGTGGTGACCAGTGAAGTACACCAGCGTGTCATGGACCTCGTCATCTGGCCAACCGTGCGCGGCATGGCCGAGGAAGGCAATGTCTACACCGGTTTCCTCTACGCCGGCTTGATGATCGACAAAGCTGGTAACCCAAAAGTCATCGAATTCAACTGCCGTTTCGGCGACCCCGAGACACAACCGGTTATGCTGCGCCTGCAGTCGAGCCTTGTGCTGTTGGTCGAGGCTGCGCTGGCTCAGGCTTTGGACAAGATCGAAGCACAATGGGATCCGCGCCCTAGCGTCGGCATTGTGCTGGCTGCTGGCGGGTATCCTGGCGATTACGCCAAGGGCACCGCGATCAGCGGCCTGAATGCGGCCGCCGCGCTGGAAGGTAAAGTCTTCCACGCCGGCACGGCACTCAAGGATGGCGAAGTGGTGACGGCCGGCGGTCGGGTTTTGTGCGCTACAGCCATGGGTGCGAGCGTTGATGCCGCCCAGCAGCAAGCGTACCGACTGGCAGCTCAAATCGATTGGCAGGGCTGTTTCTATCGCAAGGACATTGGCTACCGCGCCATTGCCCGCGAGCGTGGCGAAAATCTGGAATAATCGACCCATTCGGTCGGGCAAGGGCGTTCAGCCCTTGCCGGACTATTCCGGCGCCGCGCATAGTTATATTCTGGCATCAACCTACGAAGGGATTTCGCCGTGCGCTGGCTCAGGATTGCCATAGGTTTCACTGTCACGCTGCTGACAATGCTCTGCACGTTATCGGCACAGGCCGAGCAGGGCAGCGCTTGGGCGGTTTTGCTCGACGAGCAGGGCGACCTGCAACTCAGCGACGTCCGTTCCGCTCGCTTCATCAATCAATTCAGCCCCATTGAACTCGAACGCCTCACCGCCGCCGAGCCCGACGGGGCATTGTGGCTTCGGTTCCGGCTCGCCCCCGGCAAGCACGAGCAAGTGTTGAAGATCTTCGCGCCCGATCTGGCGCACCTCAACCTGTTTGTCCTGGACGGCGACAGGCTGATCCAGCAAATCAATTCCAGTGCCGATCAGCCTCAGGCCGAACGCCCCCTGCCCAGCAGCGATTACCTGCTACCGCTGCCGCAGGCTGACAAACCTCTGGAGATCTATCTGCGCCTGGTGTCCCAGCATCAGATGCGGCCTTACATCACATTGCAGTCAGCCATCACCACAGCCGCCAATCAGACCCAGACGCTGATCTTCGGTCTGTTGTTCGGCTGTCTCGGCATGCTGATCCTGCACAACCTCATCCGGTATGCCTACACACGCTCGCGCAGCAGCCTCTGGCTGTCAGGTTGCGAGACACTGCTGATGATCAGCATGGTGCTGCTGCTGAACATTCTCGGGCCATGGCTACCCGACTGGCACACCCAGCAAACACCGGGCGCCTACATTGCCCTGCTCATGACCGCTCCGTGCGGACTGATGTTCGCTTACCGCTTCTTCGCCCCGCTCGGGCCACACCCGCTGAACCGACTGCTGATGGGCGATATCCTCTTTATTGTTGCCTGCGGCCTGTTGCTGTTGTTCGTCAACACGCTACCGCTGAACATCATCACCTACGCACTGGTCGCGCTAGCAGGCCTGACGATGTTGTTCGTCAGCGCCTGGCACTGGCAAAAAGGCTATCGTCCGGCGCGGTTCTTCGTCGCGGCCATGGTGGTGTTCAACCTCGGCACGTTGATCATCCTTCCGGCCCTGCTCGGGCTGACACTGGTCGAGCCGCAGGGCTTGATCGCCGCCCTGCTGGCGTTCATCTGCGTCAGTGGCCTGTTGATGAGCGTCGCGCTCAGCGAACGCCAGCGCAGCATCACCGAAGACCTGTTCAGCGTCAGTCGCGACCTGGCGGCCAGCAATGCCGAGATCAATGCCAAAGCCGAATTCCTGGCGAAAATCAGTCACGAAATCCGCACGCCCATGAATGGCGTGCTGGGCATGACCGAATTGCTGCTGGGAACGCCGCTCTCGGTCAAGCAACGTGACTACGTACAGACCATCCACAGTGCCGGCAATGAACTGCTGACTTTGATCAACGAGATCCTCGACATCTCCAAACTGGAATCCGGGCAGATCGAGCTGGATGATGTGCAGTTCGATCTCAATGCCCTGATCGAAGACTGCCTGAGTATTTTTCGCGCCAAAGCCGAGCAGCAAAACGTCGAGCTGATCAGTTTTATCCAGCCGCAGGTCCCACGGGTCATCAGTGGCGATCCGACCCGCTTGCGTCAAACCCTGCTGAGTCTGCTGGAAAATGCCCTGAAGAAAACCGATGAAGGCGAAATCCTGATCGTTGTAGCGCTGGACGACCGCAGCGCGAAACCGCGCCTGCGCATTGCCGTACAGGACAGCGGCGAAACAATGGAAGCCGAAGAGCGCGACGCGTTGATGCACGCCGAACTTCACAGCAAGAACTTCCTCTCGGCCAATCGCCTGGGGGGCAACCTGGGACTTGTGATCGCCCGGCAACTGATTCGTCTGATGCACGGGGAATTTGGCATCAAGAGTGGTGCCGGTCAGGGCAGCACCTTGTGGCTCACGCTCCCTCTGGACCCGGATCGCCTCGAACACCCGACGTCCGATCTCGATGGCCCGTTACAAGGCGCGCGAGTGCTGGTCGTGGATGACAACGACACCTGCCGCAAAGTCCTGGTGCAGCAATGCACCGCCTGGGGCCTGAATGTCAGTGCCGTAGCCTCTGGCAAGGAAGCGCTGGCACTGCTGCGTACCAAGGCCCACCTGCGCGATTACTTCGACATCGTGCTGCTGGACCAGAACATGCCCGGCATGACCGGTATGCAACTGGCGGCCAAGATCAAGGAAGACCCGAGCCTCAATCACGACATTCTGCTGATCATGCTGACCGGCATCAGTAACGCCCCCAGCAAGATCATCGCGCGCAATTCCGGGATCAAGCGCATCCTCGCCAAACCGGTGGCTGGCTATACCCTCAAAACGACGCTGGCGGACGAACTTACGCAGCGCAACAAAGGCCTCGCGGTTGCGCCCCAGCCGGCGGGCGGCATGCCGTTGCCGGTCAAGGTCCCCAGCGATTTCCGCATTCTGGTGGCCGAAGACAACAGCATTTCGACGAAGGTGATTCGCGGCATGCTCGGCAAGCTCAATCTGCAACCCGATACCGCGAGTAACGGCGAAGAAGCTCTAAAGGCGATGAAAGCCCAACGTTACGACCTGGTGTTGATGGATTGTGAAATGCCGATTCTGGATGGCTTCTCGGCTACCCAGCAATTGCGTGCCTGGGAGGTTTGCAACCAGCGGATTCGCACCCCGGTGGTGGCGTTGACCGCGCACATTCTTACCGAACACAAGGAACGCGCGCGTCAGGCTGGAATGGACGGCCATATGGCGAAACCGGTCGAACTGTCGCAGCTGCGCGAATTGATTGAACACTGGGTTGCACAACGCGATCAGCAGAACCGCACAACGGTGCAGACGTCCTGACCGACAGACCTGGCGGCGCCTGATAGACTCCCCTTCGACTTCCTCCCAGTGAGCCTGCCCCATGCTGCACGTGTTGTTCAGCGTTTACCTGAAGATGCTGGTGCTCTACAGCCCGTTCTTCGTCCTCTCCTGCTTCATCAGTCTGACTCGCGGTTATTCGCGCAAGGAACAACGTCGACTGGCCTGGAAGGTGGCGATCGCCACATTGGTTTCCAGCGTCTTGCTGTATTTGTTCGGGCGAGTGATTTTCAGCGTCTTCGGCATCACCGTGGATGCGTTCCGCATCGGTGCCGGCAGCGTGCTGTTCATCTCGGCGCTGGGCATGGCTCAAGGCAAGTCAGCGGTACAGACTGACAACGTGCAACAGGACGTGACCATCGTTCCGCTGACCATTCCCCTGACCGTCGGCCCCGGCACCATCGGCGCCTTGCTGGTGATGGGCGTGAGCCAGCCGCACTGGGACGACAAACTCACGGCCATTCTTGGTATTGCCCTGGCCAGTTTCACGGTGGGCGTGGTGCTCTACCTGTCGAACCGCATCGAACGGATTCTCGGCGATCAGGGCCTGCAAATTGTCAGCCGTTTGATGGGTTTGTTTGTGTGCGCCCTGGCTGCGCAGATTATCTTCACCGGGATAAAGGGATATCTGATCTCTTGATCCATTGTGAATTGCACGTCAGGTCAACCTGATGATGCGTTCTTGTCGCTGGCAACCTAATAACGAAACGACGGTTTCACGCGACAGGTCATAATCCTCGGTCTCCATCAGCGCCCTGTAACCTCTGATCGATACATTGCCAATGACATTTTCGGCAGCGAAGCGATGGCTCAAGACAGGGCCACTGAACTTCTCATCGAATTTGAAGCAGATCACGACAGCGGCAATCGAAACGCCTGGCGTGATCACTGCACATTTCAAGCGTACCGTTTGTTGAGTCTGACCATTGGGAGTGTCAAGCAACTCACTTTGCAGTAACGCTGATGCGTCCAAAGACAACGCTTCCAGGCTGGCTTGCAGGGCTTCTGGCGAGGTAAGTGCCAGTTGGCCGAGTAGCGGCGCAATCATTTCACACAGGCTGAAGCGGCCTGAACGAGGAGGCGGTACGTCGATGCAAGGTTCACTCCATACCAAACCACCCAGCGTCCGGACTGCCCCTGTGTTGGCGTTCATCCAACGTTCAAAGTTCGCAAACGCAGGAACCTTCCCGCTCGCCACAGCCTGGCAATAAAGCAAAGCATCCAGACCGTCCTGTACTTCACCAACGGACAATTCGTCCGATACGAGAACAACAGCACCCGCGCAAATATAATTTACGTAATTCAAGACGCACTCCTTTGCAGTTTAACGTTAAAACCTGAGGCTTTCGCCTCAGGCTCTACTCATGCACGTGCAGCTCGAAACTCATAGGTCAGCGCTTTTGTTCGCTGTTCCGACAGCGCTTTCACGATCAAGGGCTCAACCATCGAGTAATCCTCTTCGTCCATGTGCATACGTGCCGCGGAGTTATAAATAGAGACGTTGGCGCTGCTCCATTCCACGAACAGCACCTTGGTCGGCTGCGCGTTGGCGAAATACTGCACCGCTGCAATCGCCATGGTGATGTCGCCGTCTGCACTTTCCAGCGAGGCCGACATGCAGAAGTCTCCACCCTCAGCTTTCTTCGAATTTTTTTCGAACAGCTGCAACGCTTGGGGTTCGTTCTTCAGTGCCTCCATGGTTGCATCAGCTACCGAAGACAAAACCTTCAGCGCCGCGGCGCCCTGATTGACGGCAGCGCCTACTGCCGTGTGCAGGATGCTCAGCGCAACGTTGTCCATGGTGAGTTTTTGAGCGGTGGATTGATACTTGTTGTAAGGCGCACTAAAAACAAACCAGCCACTCAGTTTCATGAGCCTTAAAAACTCATTGAACCGTTGTTCCTTCTGACTGGCACCCGGGTATTTGAGCAAAGAGACAAGATCAGCATACATATAAGTGTTTTTAACAATTCGCTTGCTGCGTTTGGACATACTTGCATCAAAACCCGCAATACCTGTGCCCATAATGGCGGCATTCAGCTCATCTTTGTCGATCGGAAGTTGATGAGCGGAGAAGCCTGTAAAGGCGCGGGGCGTCGGCTGCAGCGACAGCAGTTTGTTCGATTCCTCGATCAGTGCAACGCGTTCACTGCCAGCAATTTTTTCAGGATTAAATTCGATCATTAGTTGATTCCTTTCAAATTAGTTAACGCCTCTTTGGCGCGAGATCGAACTTAACTTTCATAAGAAAGTTATACAACCGCGAACCAATTCAACTAATTTCAGAGAATCGTGAGCACTCCTGATTAGAATCAGGCAATACCCGCTTGCAGGAATATTTGAATATTCAGGAGAAGAACAAATGTATGGATGGCGGCCCACGGACCGCCACCCTTACGTAACGGGCTTGGAGCCGTACCAGCGTGGGGTGTAAACCCACTGACCACCGCCTTCACGAGGGAACACGCAGGTAGTGGATGAGCCGATCAGCACCATGGTGCGCATATCGACTTGATCAGGTGTCAATTGACCCAACGTAGTCACCCGCAGCGTTTGCCCCGGTCGCCCGACATCGCGCCCCAACACAACAGGAGTTTGCGGGGTGCGGTGCTGCGCGACGATCTCCAGCGCGCGGCCCAGTTGCCACGGTCGCGACCGCGAAATGGGATTGTAGAAAGCCAGCGCCAGATCGGCTTGAGCGGCGAGGTCGAGGCGCTTCTCGATAATCGCCCACGGTTTGAGGTTATCCGACAGCGACAACACACAGAAATCATGCCCCAGTGGCGCACCCGCCTGAGCGGCCGTGGCCAATGACGCCGACACGCCCGGCAAAATCTCCAGATCGACGTTGTGCCACGCCGTGTCGCTGGACTCGTGCAGCGCTTCGAGCACCGCTGCTGCCATGGCGAACACACCCGGATCACCGGAAGACACCACCACCACCGAGCGCCCTTGCGCCGCCAGCTCGAACGCATGACGGGCGCGCTGCATCTCTTCACGGTTATCGGTGCAATGCTGCACTTGATCGTCACGGAACGGGCCGGCCATGCGCACGTAAGTTTCGTAACCGAGCACATCGGTGGCGCGCGCCAGTTCGGCTTTTACCGCAGGAACCATCAGTTCGGCCGCGCCAGGGCCGAGGCCGATCACCGCAAGACGACCACGCGCACGACCGACGTGAGCGATGTTCAACGGCTGATCGGCGATGGCGATGGCCAGGTTGTTGGCGCTCACGACTTTCGCCTCTGGCACAGCCGCAAGCGCCAGTGCCTCGCTGTCGTTTTGCGCTGCAACAAAGCGCAACGGCACGCCCAGATCAAGCGCTGCCTCACGCAAACTCTCTGCGGCCATCTCGTTGTCCGCCGCGACCAGACAAGCCAGTGATTGCCGGGCAATTTTTGCCTGCTCCAACGCCACGCGAATGGCCGTCGGCAAGCCCACCACGTCAGCGCTGACCGCCACCGCAACACTGCGCGGATAGATCAGCAGTTCATCGGCACTCGCTTCACGTTCAGCGCTGCCGACATGAATCGAGCGCTGCGCCTGCGGATCGTCCAGCAATTGCGCCTGATCCAGCCACGGCGCCGCACCTACGATACGAACGCTGTGCCCGGCCAGCAGATCGGAGACAAAGCGTTTGCCCTGTTCCAGATCCGCCAGAGCGTAGCCACTCGGTGGGTTGAGCAGGCAGGTGCCAAAGCGCAGCTCGCCGCTGGTGGTGATCGCCGCCGCGACGTGCAGCCCGGCAGCAATTTCTCGCGCCATGACATTCACTCCGCCGAGGCCGCCGAGCAGCGGCACCACCGCGCTGCCGTCTTCAGCGACCGCAAGCACGGGCGGCTCCGCGCCCTTTTCCAGCAGCACGGGCGCAAGCGTGCGAATCACGATGCCTGCGGCGCACAGGGCAATGATCGGCGTGTCCTGCTGATAGAACCCGCGCAGGGTAGCGCCGAATTCCTGGTAGACGCGATCCACCTCCTCGACCCGTCCCGCCAGACCGTGGATCAAGGCGCCGGGGTAAATCTGCTGAATCTTGCGCGCGGTCGCGAGGCTGCCTTTGCCCAGAATGACAATCGCCGGAGCTGCTCGAGTCATCAGCCTTGCCACCTTTCGCCGGGAACAATGATCAACGAGAAGTACGGCGAAGACATTGGCTCGACCTGATCCAGCGGCACGATTTTCTGATTGGCCATGGTCGCGCGCTCGACGTACAAGGCGCGCTCCGCCAGGCCGAGCTCTTCCAGCACCTGGCGGACCTTGGGAAAGTTGCGTCCCAGCTTCATGATCACCGCCGCATCGGCGTCGGCCAATCGGCGCTTGAGATCGTCAGGGGGCAACACACCGGACAGCACCGACAAGCTTTGATTGCGATACACCAGCGGAGCGCCCAATACCGAAGCGCCGCCCAGCATCGAGCACACGCCCGGCACCACTTCAGCTTGATAGCGCTCGGCCAGGCGATCATGCAGATACATGTAGGAGCCGTAGAAAAACGGATCACCCTCGCAGATCACCGCCACGTCGCGACCGGCATCGAGATGCGCAGCGAGCTGCTCGCCAGCCGCATCGTAGAAATCACTGATGACCTGTTCATACGAAAGTGGCGCGGGCAATGCCTCGGTCGTCACCGGATACACCAGCGGCAACAGTGTCTGCGCTGGCTGCAAATGCGCTTCGATGATGCCGAACGCGTTGCCCTTTTTGCCCTTGGCGACGAAGTAGGCGATCACCGGCGATTCGCGCAGCAGGCGCAGCGCCTTGACGGTGATCAGCTCCGGATCACCGGGGCCGACGCCGAGGCCGATCAGGCGTCCAGGTCGCTGCATTATTCGATCTCCGTGGCGAGCGCGTTGACGGCGGCAGCGGCCATGGCGCTGCCACCCAGCCGACCTTGCATGATGACAAACGGCACGCCACGACTGTCCGCCGCCAGCGCTGCCTTGGACTCCGCCGCGCCCACAAATCCCACCGGAAAGCCGAGGATCAGCGCCGGTTTCGGCGCGCCGGCGTCGAGCATTTCCAGCAGGTAAAACAGCGCGGTCGGGGCATTGCCGATCACCACAACGCTGCCTTCGAGGTGCGGGCGCCAGAGTTCCAGTGCAGCAGCGGAACGGGTATTGCCCAACTCACGGGCGAGCTCGGGCACGCCTTCATCGCGCAAAGTACAGATCACCTGATTGTTCGCCGGCAAACGCGTGCGCGTCACGCCTTCCGAGACCATCCGCGCATCACACAGGATCGGTGCGCCAGCGGCCAGTGCATCGCGCCCGGCCTTGCCGGCGCCTTCAGAGAACTGCAGGCCATCGATCGCATCAACCATGCCGCAGGCGTGAATCACCCGCACGGCCAGTTTTTCCAGGTCGGCCGGGATGCGCGCAAGGTTCGCCTCGGAGCGAATGATCGCGAAGGAGTTGCGATAGATCTCCTGACCGTCGCGGATGTAATCAAGCATCAAAAAGGCTCCGTGAGCGGGCGTCGAGCAAGGCTGCGGCCGCTTCAATAGTAAGGTTGCGTGCGTGCAGGACGCCGAAACCCGGCAGCCCCGCTTCGCGAAAATAAAGGTCGTAGTGATCGCGACCGACCGCCAGCATCGTGATCGGGGCGATGTGCGCGGCGGCGCACGAACGCGAGCACCCTGACAGGTGAACGTTCAGCACGTGGCCATGGCGCCGAAGCAGCCCGGACAATTGCAGGGCGTCGCCTTTGGTGTCGGCCAACGCCTTGCTGCATCCGGCAGAACCGGTGCAGGCAATCATCCGGGCCAAGGGGTCCAGATCGCAGAACAAGCCCAACTGCGTCAATCGCCGCGTGATCTGGCCAGCGTGCTCGCGCAGGACATTGGGGATCAGCAGACTTTGCCAAGGGGTGAACCGCAGACTCGCATCGCCAAACTCCTCCGCCGATTGTGCAACGCCTCGCAACATCGTGGACGTCAGACGCCCGAGCGGCGGCACAGCACCGATATACACCTGACGGGTATCGGCCTGGTCATGCACGCCGATGTGCAGAGTGTCGGGATTGGCGCTGCGTCGGCAACCGGGTGACGGCATCAACGCCACCTTTTCGGCCAGTCGAGCCAACACATCGACGATCGGCAGCTCAGCCAGGAGATGACGCATGCGCGTTTGATCGGGACGTGCCCGTTCGAGGAACACGTCAAGCACGGCCACGACCAGCGCGTGCCCGTCTTCCAGTCGCACCGCACCGGCCGGGGCTTCTGTCGGGCAACCGGCCAATCCGAAGGCCCACCAGCAAGCGCCGCCTTGGTCAACGGCACTCAGCCAGAGGTCGTGGGGATGTTCGAGCATGGCCAGCGCCTCGCCGCCATCCAGTTGCACTGCAAACTTGGCGCTGAGTGCGTGGTACCGCTCGTGATTCTGCACCGTGCCGAGAATCTGGTTCGCCAGCGGCCGGGTGTCCACCAGCAGATGGCGATCAATCCCGGCAGAGGCGCTGAGCATCAGGTTACGAACGTCGTCGCCTGCCGGGGTTTGCGGCCCCAGACCGGCACCGAGCAAGCTGTCGATCAGCGCCGCCTGTTCGTTGCCAATGCCACGTATTTGCAGGTTGCCTCGGTTGGTCGCTTCGATCGTTCCGCTGGCAAAGCGCTCGGCCGCGTCAGCCACAACCGCCGCCTGAACGCTGCTGATGGACCCACCGTTCAGCTTGATTCGACAGATGCCACCATCCAGCGCCGGGACAATACGCAGCAACCCCGGGCAGGCCGAGGGGCGTAAGGCGGAGGACATCGGACGTGGGTTCAAAGAGGTGACCGGTTCAGGTGTTGAGGCTGGCGCGCGGTATTATGCCTGCTTTGCCTCGAACCATGAAAAACTGCCGGTCGGAATGCGGCCTGCCGGCAGCATTCTCCTGCCCTCTACGGGGACGCTGCCGTGGCGTTCGTTACTGCGTCATCGTCAATGAAATCTCCGAGAAGCGCATGTCCCGCACTGCATCGGCCAGCATGACCCGGTACTTATCCATCTCGCGCGGCCTGGCGGAGAATCGTCTGGCCCGAATATCAAGTTGGGATTGTGGATGTTCCACGTCCCAGAACAATACGGTCGAGCTCCAGTTAGTGCTGAGCAATCGAACGCTGGTCAGCACTATTTCAAGTTCCCCGGCTCGATTGTACTCAGCGGGCATAAACCGAAAATCCCCGGACTGCTGGGCGCGCTCGGTAAAAAAAGCGAGCGCAGAACGATCATGCTCGAGAAATCCAAACGAATCCTTGATCAACTTCAACCTGGCTCTGCTGACTTGCGTGGACAGGGCTTTGGACCAACTGTCCAGAAGGCTGCCTTTGTAGCGATGGTCGATAACCTCCACCGGCGCGTGCTCGAGACTCCAGCCGACGGACCAGAGCCTGCCCGAAACGTGTTCAAACCAATCGGCAGGTTCAAGCTTTCGGTCAAAGCGCAGGTTGGCCTGATATTCCGCCCAACGCAGACTGTTCTTTATGTACTGCCTGTCTTCGATGGATAAACCCGCAAAAAACGCCAACATCCTGTTATCGAGTAATGAAGCACTGGGTGCTACTGACAGCACCTCCCTTTGTACAGCGTCGTTATCAACATGTAATTCCATTACTTACTCCCTGCCTTCTTGGCTTTAATGAAAATCACATTAGCAACTGACACCTGGCGAACAACTACTAATCATCAACATTTCATGTCAATGCTCGCCCGGCAGCGATGAGGATGAAGTCAATGCCTGGAAGCCGCGCTATCATGCCGCCCTGAAAGATGATCGCGTGATTGAGGAATGACATGGCCCCCTGGCTGACGGTGATAGGCATCGGTGAAGAAGGTTTCCCAGGCCTGGGCAAGTGCGCACGGCGTGCCTTGCTGGGCACGCCGCAGATCTTCGGCAGCCAGCGCCAACTCGACTTGTTGCCGGCCTGCATCAGGGGCGAGCGTCGGTTGTGGACGTCACCGTTCAGTCTCGATCCGGTACTCGCCGTGCGGGGTCAGCCGATTTGCGTTCTGGCCAGCGGCGATCCGATGTTCTTCGGCGTAGGCGCCAGTCTCGCCCGGCAATTACCTGCCGATGAAATGTTGATTCTGCCAGCGCCCTCCTCCTGCTCCCTCGCCGCTGCGCGCATGGGTTGGCCGTTGCAAGACGTTGTCACGCTCTCGGTTGTCGCCCGCCCTGTTGCGGCAATCACTGCTCCACTGTTCAGCGGCGTGCGTTTACTGGTGTTAAGCAACGATGGTCAAAGCCCGGGCGCCATTGCGGCGTTACTGCGCGAGCGCGGGTTTGGACCGAGTCGGCTCAGCGTGCTGGAACACCTCGGCGGCCCGAAGGAACGACGCATCGATGGGACCGCGAATGACTGGCAGTTCCCGGCCGTTGCCGACCTCAACCTGCTCGCCATCGAATGCATCGCCGAACCAGATGCACCACGCCTGTCGCGACTCGCCGGCCTGCCGGACTCTGCTTTCAAACACGACGGCCAACTGACCAAGCGAGACGTGCGCGCCATCACCCTTGCCCGCCTTGCGCCGATCCCCGGCGAGCTGCTGTGGGACGTCGGCGCCGGCAGTGGCTCGATCGGCATCGAGTGGATGCGCGCTCATCCGGCTTGCCGCGCGCTGGCCATCGAGGCGGATGATGACCGGCAGGCGTTGATCGAACTCAATCGCGACGCCCTCGGCGTCCCCGGTCTGCAACTGATTCGTGGCAGCGCGCCGCAAGCGCTAAATGGGCTTGAGCGCCCTGATGCGATTTTCATTGGCGGTGGCGTGACGCGCGAAGGCGTACTCGATGCGTGCTGGGCCGCACTGAAACCGGGAGGTCGACTGGTTGCCAACGCCGTCACATTGCAAAGTGAAGTGACCTTGATGGCCTGGCGCGAACAATACGGCGGCGAACTCACGCGTATTCATGTCGCTCAGGCACAACCGCTGGGCGACTTCGATACCTGGCGCCAGGCGCTGCCGATCACTTTGCTGGACGCGGTTAAACCAGCCGATGCGTGACGAAACCGCCGAGCAACCTGCACCGCTGCGCAGCGGTTTGACCACAGGCAGTTGCGCCACAGCCACCAGCCTCGCGGCTGCCCGGTTATTGCTGGGCGGGCCGGTCTGCGACGCAGTGGAGATCGTTCTGCCCAAAGGCAAGCGGGTACAGATGCGTCTGGAGTTTTGTCGGCTGGCCGACGATGGCGCCGAGGCCGGTACGATCAAGGATGCCGGCGACGATCCCGACGTGACACACGGAGCGCTGCTGTATTCCCACGTGCGTCTGCGCGACGAACCGGGCGTGCGCTTCAACGCTGGCCACGGCGTCGGCACGGTCACCCGCCCCGGGCTGGTGCTGGCCGTCGGCGAACCGGCGATCAACCCGGTGCCGCGCAAGATGATCACGGATCACTTGAACCTGCTGGCCGCCGAACTCGACTACCCGGGCGGTTTCGACGTCACGGTGAACGTCGAGGGCGGCGCGGCGCTGGCCCTGAAAACCATGAATTCGCGGCTCGGCATTCTTGGCGGTCTGTCGATTCTCGGCACCAGCGGTATCGTCCGACCGTTCTCCTGCGCAGCCTACATCGCATCCATTCACCAAGGCATCGATGTGGCAAAGACCAACGGCTATTTGCACATCGCCGCATGCACCGGCAATGCCAGCGAAGACACCATGCGCCGGGTCTATGACTTGCCGGAAATCGCTCTGATCGAAATGGGCGATTTTGTCGGCGCGGTGCTCAAACATCTGCGCAAAGTGCCTGTGGATAAACTCAGCCTGTGTGGCGGTTTCGGCAAGATCAGCAAACTGGCCGCCGGGCACATGGACTTGCACAGTCGGCATTCGAGCATCGACTTGGCGCAGCTGGCCGAATGGGCGGCGGCCATTGGCGCCGACGACGCTTTGCAGCAGGCGATTCGCGAAGCCAATACCAGTCAGCAGGCCTTGGCGATGGCCAGTGCGGCAGGCATTGCCCTGGGTGATGCGGTGTGTGCTCATGCATTGGCCTTTGCGCGCAGCGTGGTGCCGGCGCAGGTTCAGGTGGAAGTGTTTGCCATTGACCGCCAGGGCGGAATCGTTGGCCACGCGGCGTGTTTTCAGTGAAACGCATTTTACTGCTCGGCGGCGTGACCGAAGCGTTGACCATTGCCCGTACGCTGGGGCCGGAACACATCTACAGCCTGGCCGGCGTTGGGCGGGTACCCACCGACCTGACGTGTCAGGTGCGCGTCGGTGGTTATGGCGGTGCTGAGGGTTTGGCGCAGTTTATCCGCGATGAAGGTGTCGACCTGCTGCTGGATGCCACTCACCCTTACGCCGCACAAATCAGCCAGAACGCGGCCATCGCTGCGGGACAGGCCGGCATACCCTGCTGGGCGCTGCGCCGTCCGGCCTGGCAGCCGCAACATGGCGATGACTGGCGCGAAGTGGGCGACTGGGACGAATTGATCGAGGCACTGCAACCCTTCCGCCGCCCGCTGTTTACCCTCGGCCGCGAGCCCTTGCAGCACCTGCATGAAATTCCGCCAGAGCAATTCTGGACCCTGCGCGCACTCGACGTTTATCCTGGCAACGAGCGCTGCGAGGTGATCGGCGCGCGCGGGCCGTTTCTCATCGGCAACGAACGCGAGCTGTTTGAACAGCGGCAGATCGATGTGCTGATCAGCAAGAACAGCGGCAGCACCGCCACCGAGCCGAAACTGCAAGTGGCAAGGGAACGCGGCGTGCCGGTGATTGTGTTGAGGCGGCCGGTCTTGGCCGAGGTGGATAGGGAGTTGGGGTCGGTCAGTGAGTTGCTCGCGGCCCTGTCTGCGTAGGATTTTCCCGCAGGCCCTTCAAAAACTGTAATTTTGCCCGCGACATTTTAGGACTGCGCCGACTGTGCCGCCTACGGCATGAAGTTTAGAGTCCGGTTGCAATGCAAATGAGGAGTGAATGATGGCCGAGCAATTTTGCCGTTTCGACGCCGCCGAATTTCTCAAGATGCCGGAAGAAATGGCGGCGTATCTGGATGCATGCCTTGAAGAGGATGCCGGAGACGGAGTCTTGATCCGTGCCGCACTCGACGACATTGCCAGAGCACAAGGTATGACTCAGGTTGCACGGGATGCGGGTTTGGTCGCGAAAGTCTATACAAGGCGCTGAGCAGCACTGGCAACCCGGAATTCGCGACTATCATGAAAGTCATGAAAGTCATGAAAGCCTTGGGTCTGCGCTTGAGAGCTTCGGCTGTCTGAATAGTCTGCGACACCACACCGCAGGCAGTCTTTTTACTTATCGGCATTGATCAGGCTAAATAGCCGCGCCTGATCGCTCACTCTGACCGGATCTGTCCCATGTCCCGACAACGGCTCGCAATTGCCTGGATCGCCTGCTTCGCAGTGCTGTTCAACATGCTCGCCATGCCGATGACCGGAGCGATGGCACAGACGGCGAAATCACCTGCCGAGCAGCTGTTGTGGGGCAGTTTCTGTTCGTCCGGCGGGACGAAGATGGTTGCCATTTCCTTAGGCGATATCGAGCAGAAGGCGCCGCCGAACGACGATCATTCCAACATGCAGCATTGCTGGTGCTGCTCCGGCTCAGGCCAGTTGAGCGCTTTGCCCGGGCATGTGCCGCCGCTGTATTTTGCATTCTTCAACGCCGTGCAAAGCCCGCCTGCTGCGGTGCTCGACACGCCGACGCCGCGTCAACAATGGCCAAGCCTCAAGCCCCGTGCCTCGCCTCTGGTGTGATTTCTCATCGCAATCGAACTGCGTTTTGAATCGTTCCGGAGAACTGCCATGTTGAATAAGCTCATCGTCCTCGCCGCGTTGCTGTTGCCTGCCTGTTTTGCCAATGCTCAGGCCTGGCAGGCTGGAGAACTGCACATTGCGCAGCCTTGGTCGCAAGAACTGCCGCCCAACGCGCCCACCGTCGCAGCTTATTTCGTCATCCATAACAGCGGCACAACGGCTGATCGTTTGCTCAGCGTCGACTCGCCGATCGCTGGCCTCGCGCAATTGCATGAGCACGTCAAGCAGGACGACCTGATGAAAATGCAGCAGGTGCCGAGCGTGGATATACCTCCAGGCGGCAATGTCACGTTTGCCCCGATGGCGTACCACGTGATGCTGCTGGAGCTGAAAGATCGCAGCCTGTTGAGCGATGGCAAACGCTTCCCGCTGACCTTGAATTTCGAGAAGTCCGGCAACGTGACGGTCGAGGTGGCGGTGCAGAAAACGCCACCCGCCGCCGTGCAATCTCACGCTCACGCGCAGTAAGCGGCAGAGCCCAAACCCATGCGTCCGCCTAGCGTCAGGTCATCCATGCAACGTCGTCCGTCAGTCCGGCTGACCCGCGGCAGCTGGATCAGTCTGTTCGCCATGTTGATGATTTTCATCGGTCCGCTGATCTCCCAGTCGATGCCGATGGATCAGCGTGCGTCCGCGTCGATGAACGTTGCCATAAGCATGGCGACGGACATGCCGGCGATGGAGCACGGCGAGCACCACGCGCAACCTGACGTCGAAGACTGCGCCCCCAAAGCGGATCACCATGCACTCTGGGAAAAGTGCGGATATTGCAGCCTGCTGTTCAATTGCCCGGCCTTGACTGGCAGCCCATCCTTCTTCACCGCCGGTACATCGCCGGTCACCACCTTCTCTGCGCCGGCCACCCGCCTGGGCCATGCCCGGCAAACGTTCTTCCCAGGCGCCCGCACCCGCGCTCCGCCCATCCTCGCGTAAACACCTGCCGATCTCACACGGTCCAGAAGCTTACCAAAGCGGCCTGTGGGAACGAGCTTGCTTGCGAAGCGCGCTGCCAGCCGACGTCAACGCTGCCTGACAAACCGCCTTCGCAAACCTGCCGTTCTTACGCTGCTTGCATCCGGGCCGACCGCGTCGTTTACGACTGTTCGATGGAAACAACCGATGAAACAGCCCAAAGTGAATTTCTACAACCTTGCTTGGCGTTGGCATTTTTACGCCGGCCTTTTCGTCGCGCCTTTCATGGTAATGCTGGCACTGACCGGCACCCTTTACCTGTTCAAACCGCAACTCGATCCGCTGATGTACGGCAGCCTGCTGAACGTACCCGCCGGGCATCACAGCGTGTCCGCAGATGAGCTGCTCAAACGCGTGCAAAAGGCCTATCCACAGGGCCAGGTGACGCAGTATCTGCCGCCGGTCAATGCCGAACGCAGCGCGCAGTTCGTGGTGAACAATGCCGGTCAGGAGCTCAACGTATTCGTCGATCCGTACCAGGGCGACATCCTCGGCGAGCAGGATGCGAAGAAGAATCTGCAGGCCATTGCCCGGGCGATTCATGGCGAGCTGATGATCGGCACCGTCGGTGATCGGCTGGTCGAACTGGCCGCGGGCTGGGGCATCGTACTGGTGGTGTCGGGCGTGTTCCTGTGGTGGCCGCGCGGCCAGGCTGCGGGGATTTTGTGGCCACGCCTGAACAGTCGCGGTCGTGTGCTCTGGCGTGATCTGCACGCCGTCACCGGGTTCTGGGGCGCGACCTTTCTGCTGGTGATGCTGCTCAGCGGCATGACCTGGACCGGGTTCTGGGGCAAACAATATGCCGCTGTGTGGAACGTGTTCCCGGACGCGATGTGGAATGACATGCCCAAGTCCGACGTCGAAGCGCGCAGCCTCAATACGGCCACGCGCCAGACCATGCCCTGGGCCATGGAAAACACACCGATGCCGATGTCCGGCGACCACGCCGAACACATGGCTCACGGTGCCGCACCGGTTGGTCCGGCCGCCCCGACGGTCAGCCTGCAAGCGGTGCAAGACATCGCCAAAGAGCGCAAGGTCGAGCCGGGTTACAGCATCACAATGCCGACCACGGCAACCGGCGTGTTCACCATCGCCGTGTTCGCCGACGACCCGCGCAACGACGCCACGCTGCATATCGATCAATACACCGGCAAGGTGCTCGCCGACGTGCGTTGGGAGCACTACGGCAACGTCGCCCGCGCTACCGAAATGGGCGTGATGCTGCACGAAGGCAAGATGTTCGGGGTGATCAATCAGATCGTCGTGCTGCTGATCTGCCTGATGATTCTACTCAGCGCCGTGAGTGGTGTGGTGATGTGGTGGAAGCGTCGCCCGCAAGGCAAGCTCGGCGTGCCGCCGCTGCGTCACGACTTGCCGAAATGGAAAACCGCGATGGTGATCATGTTTGCGCTGGCGGTCGCATTTCCGTTGGTGGGCGCGTCCCTGGTGGTGGTGTGGTTGCTGGATCGTCTGTTGTTGTCGCGGTTCAATCGACAGCCGGAAATCGGTTCGGCGGTCTGAATGCTGAACGCTTGAGGGCGGAAAGCAGCAAGCAAAAATGTGGGCGGGTTGTTTTAAACCTGCTCACGTTTTCGCCTCAGCAGGGATCGATCTGCAGTGCGCCGTTGCAGTTGCGCAGTTGCACCAGCATCGCCTTGTGAATTGACCGGACCGGATTGGGCGTCGCTCCGCCAAACTGGTTCTTGCAGGCGACCTTGAGGCTGCACTGGCCGTCTTCCAACTCGACCATTAATGGCACGTTTTGCTACTCCTCGAAGGCACTGGTGTAGGCCTCGCAACTATTGCTGACCGGGTTTCGCTGCCAGGCAGCGAGGCAGTCATCATCGGTCAAGGTCATGGCGCGCCAGCCAAGCAACACGGATACAGCGATCAGGATGAGCGCGAGTCTGTGCATGATCGGTCTCGCTCCGTCGCGGCTGGATGGAGTCAACATTAAGGCCGGTCAGCAGGACGGTCTACTGACAGAATTGACAGTTCTTCAATGCGACAGGGATCAGGACGCTGTAGCGAGATCTCTGCGCCCCAATCTGGCGCACCGCTTCGCACCAATGCGCCAGATACGATCCCTGATGGTGCGTCGGTAATCGGCGGAACCGCTCTAATACGACATTTGCCTGCCCCGCGCCGAACAGGCACAGCCCTTGCTAAAGACCCTTCAACAGTTCGCATCTGCCAAACCATAAAAACGTCAACGTTCACGGAGATCGCACATGAAGCGTCGCAGCTTGATCAAGGCTTTCACACTATCGGCAAGCATTGCCGCGATGGGCATGGCCTGGACGGTACAGGCCGCCGAGACCATCAAGGTCGGTATTCTGCATTCGTTGTCCGGGACCATGGCGATCTCCGAAACGTCGCTCAAAGACATGGCGTTGATGACCATTGACGAGATCAACGCCAAGGGCGGTGTGAACGGCAAGATGCTTGAACCCGTGGTGGTTGACCCTGCGTCGAACTGGCCGCTGTTCGCCGAAAAAGGTCGGCAGTTGCTGACCCAGGACAAGGTTGCCGTGGTGTTCGGCTGCTGGACATCGGTGTCGCGTAAATCGGTATTGCCGGTGTTCGAAGAACTCAACGGTCTGCTGTTCTACCCGGTGCAATACGAAGGCGAAGAAATGTCGCCGAATGTGTTCTACACCGGCGCCGCGCCGAACCAGCAAGCCATACCGGCGGTGGAATACCTGATGAGCGAAGAAGGCGGCAGCGCCAAGCGTTACTTCCTGCTCGGCACCGACTACGTCTACCCGCGCACCACCAACAAGATCCTGCGCTCGTTCCTGCACTCCAAAGGCGTGGCGGACAAAGACATCGAAGAGGTCTACACACCGTTCGGTCACAGCGATTACCAGACCATCGTGGCCAACATCAAAAAATTCTCGGCCGGTGGCAAAACGGCGGTCATCTCCACGGTCAACGGCGACTCCAACGTGCCGTTCTACAAGGAACTGGCCAACCAGGGTCTGAAGGCCACCGACGTTCCGGTCGTAGCGTTCTCGGTGGGCGAAGAAGAATTGCGCGGCATCGATACCAAGCCGTTGGTAGGCAACCTCGCGGCGTGGAATTACTTTGAATCGGTGGAGAACCCGGCGAACAAGAAATTCGTCGCTGACTGGAAAGCCTACGCGAAGAAACACAACCTGCCGGGCGCTGATAAAGCCGTGACCAACGATCCGATGGAAGCCACCTACGTCGGCATCCACATGTGGGCGCAAGCGGCCGAAAAAGCCAAGTCCACCGATGTCGACAAAGTACGCGAAGCACTCGCCGGCCAGACCTTTGCTGCACCGTCCGGCTACACCTTGACCATGGACAAGACCAATCACCACCTGCACAAGCCGGTGATGATCGGGGAGATTCAGGCTGACGGTCAGTTCAACGTGGTATGGCAGACCGAAGGGCCGATCCGCGCCCAGCCGTGGAGCCCGTTTATCTCGGGTAACGACAAGAAGCCGGATTATGCGGTGAAGAGCAACTGAGGCATTGGGCTTGACGCTTGTTCAGACCCGACAAAACGCTCTGTAGAAATGCTTTCTGTGGCGAGGGAGCTTGCTCCCGCTGGGTTGCGCAGCAACCCCGAACTGTGGACTGCGGTGTATCAGGTACACCGGGTGCAATGGTTTAACGACTGCTACGCAGCCGAGCGGGAGCAAGCTCCCTC
>NZ_JMCL01000010.1 GCF_000690905.1 Pseudomonas sp. Ant30-3
CGCACAACCCACCACAAAGTGGCGGTTACAAGTACAACCCCACCAACGGTGGCCCGGCCGATACGCACATCACCAAGTGGATCGAAGCCAAGGCCAACGAACTGCTGGGCAACAAGCTCGCCGGGGTCAAACGCATCAGCCACGAACAGGCGCTGAAGGCGAGCACTACCCATCGCCACGACTACCTCAACACTTATGTCGCTGACCTGATCAACGTGATCGACTTTGACGCCATTCGCGACGCCAAGCTGCGTATGGGCGTAGACCCATTGGGCGGAGCAGGGGTGCGCTACTGGTCGGCAATTGCCGAGCACTATCGTCTGGACCTGGAAGTGGTCAACCAACAGGTCGATTCGACGTTCCGCTTCATGACCGTGGATTGGGATGGCCAGATCCGCATGGACCCATCGTCCAGCCATGCGATGCAAAGTTTGATCGGCTTGAAAGACCGCTTTGACGTAGCGTTCGGCTGCGACCCGGACCACGATCGTCACGGCATCGTGACGCCGTCTGGCGGTTTGCTCGCGCCCAACAATTATCTGGCGGTGAGTATCGACTACCTGTTCCAGAATCGTCCGCAATGGCGCGCCGATGCCGCCGTCGGTAAAACCGTGGTCAGCAGCGGGATGATCGACCGTGTCGCCAAGCGTCTGGGTCGTCGCCTGTACGAAGTGCCGGTCGGTTTCAAATGGTTTGCCGACGGCCTGTTCGATGGCTCGCTGGGTTTTGGCGGCGAAGAAAGTGCCGGCGCGTCATTTCTGCGCAAGGATGGCGGCGTGTGGAGCACTGACAAGGACGGTCTGATTCCAGCCCTGCTGGCGGCAGAAATGACCGCGCGCACCGGTCGCGATCCAAGCCAGGCGTACCGCGTATTGACCGATGAACTGGGCGAACCGTTCTCGGTGCGCGTCGACGCCAAGGCCAATCCGGAGCAGAAAGCGCTGTTGAGCAAGTTGTCGCCGGATCAGGTCACGTCTACGCAGTTGGCTGGTGAAGCGATTCAGAGCATCCTCAGCCATGCACCAGGTAATGATCAGGCGATTGGCGGCCTGAAAGTCATGACCGAGAACGGCTGGTTCGCGGCGCGTCCATCCGGGACGGAGGACATCTACAAGATTTACGCAGAGAGCTTCGTCAGCGACCAGCATCTGAAGCTGTTGGTGGCCGAAGCGCAAACGCTGGTGGATGGCGCTATTTCCGCTAAGTGAATGAACGCCCGCCAGTACTCAGCACCCTGTGGGAGCGGGCTTGCTCGCGAAGACGTCACTTTAGGCGCTGAAGCACTGGCCTGAAACAAAATGGGCGACCTCCACGGTCGCCCATTTTTTTGCGCGGCATTCAGCCATTCAAGCCAAATCGACCAAGACAATTTCACTGTCTTCAACCGCCGTCACCCGCAATACTTGCTCATCGACCACTGCAACACCGTCTCGAGCTTGTGCACGCAAGCCGTTGACTTCAATGACGCCGGTGGACGGAACCAGGTAAGCGCGTCGGCCATTGTCCAGGCGATATTCAGCCGACTCGCCCGCTTTTAGATTGGCCGCGACCAAGCGCGCATCCGCACGGATTCGCAGGCTCTGATCGTCGCCGGCCTTACCGCTGGCCAATGTCACAAAGCCTTCGCGTTGCCCCTTGGGGAAGGGCTTGGCGCCCCACGAAGGTGCTGCCCCGGCTTCGTTCGGGATGATCCAGATCTGGAAGATTTTGGTTTCGCTCGATTCCAGGTTGTATTCGCTATGAGCGATGCCGGTGCCAGCGCTCATGACTTGCACATCGCCTGCCTCAGTGCGGCCTTTATTGCCCAGATTATCCTCGTGGGTAATGGCCCCTTCGCGCACATAGGTGATGATTTCCATGTCGCGGTGAGGGTGCTTCGGGAAGCCCGTGCCGGCAGCGATGATGTCGTCGTTCCACACGCGCAGGTTGCCCCAGTTCATACGCTCAGGGTCGTAATACTCGGCGAACGAAAAATGGTGATGGGCATCCAACCAGCCATGGTGGGCGCCGCCCAGTCGATTGAAAGGTCTGAGTTCGAGCATGTTCGTCTCCTGGATAGGGTGGTAATGGCGAGCATCATCAATCAAGTATCCATCGATAAAAAGCGCAAAAACTGCCGCGCTATGATCGATTAACTTGATGTTTAGAGCGGTGCTTCAATTCCTACGCCACCTTCACTTCATCGCATAAGCCAATGACCTGTAAGCATTTCACTAGAAATGAAAAGCAAATGCGCACACCATAGCTTCAACAGCCTCACACCCTGGAGTCAGCCCGCGTGCCGCAACACACCCCCGAACTTCCTCCCGAATTACGTCCCTTGGCCGAGATGCCGCTAATCAAACGTTTGGCCGCGCGATTTTTCGGGCATGGCCTGACCCGTCTACGCGCTCAGCACCGGGCGTCCTGGCTGCACGGGCAGGCGGATGGTTTCCGCAGCGGGCACAGCGCCGGCGTTGATTACGGTTATAAAGAAGGCAAGCTGGAGGGGCTGGAGGAAGGTCGGCAGGTATTGCTTATCCGCGATTCGCGCTCCACTGAGCACCGTCCGCCGAACATCGATGACAATTTGTTCGATGACTGGCGTCTGCCTTTGACGGCAGAATTGAAGAAACGCATGAAGGCCGACGTCGCCCGATTGCTGGCGCCCCACGTGCAGCCCAGCGCTGCGCAATGGAAGATGATCTTCAGCGATACGCCATCAACCTCGGTGATTGCCGGCGCAGGTGCGGGCAAATCCACCACGCTGGTGCTGCGTATTCTGCTGCTCAGCCATTATCTGGGCTTTGAACTCAGCTCGATGACCGTGGTGACGTTCACTCGAGAATCGCGCAAGGACTTCATCAACAAATTGATCGAATTATTCGCGCTGTGGGGGCGGGTAATCAGTGCTGTAGAGGCGCGAGAGCTGGTGCGCACCTTCCATTCGCGCATATTGCCGATGGTCCGTAGCCTGCCGGGCTTCGAGCGCCTGCAGGCGTTCGAAAACCTCAGCCATCGCGCACAGGGTCAGGATGAGGATGTCGACAGCAACCCATTTGATCTGCGCATCAACGACGCGCAACGTCAGCAACTCAATGCCTGTTATCACCAATTGCATACCAATGACGAGCGATTCCGCGAGCTGATCAAACCGCTTTCCCGGCATGCCTTGCAACTCAAGGAGCTGGAGCGCGATCACCCCGACGTGCAGAAGCGTGTGGCTGTGACCGAATTGGCGGCCAAGCGCGACGAAGAACTCTGCGATCTGATCGAGGATTTGTGGTTCGGCGCCGGTGCCTGGCCGATCAAGGGCATCGAGCCAAAGCGCCAGACGTTCGATATTAATGGCTCTATTTTTCATAGCCATGGCTACATTCCAAGCCTGGATGCCTGGGTAGTGCTGGGGTTCGATCCTCGCGAAAACCCGCAGGTCAGCCGGCCAGGTTCCAAATTATCGGTCCGTGCAGAATGGGCAGTAAAACGTACCCTGTTTCAAGCTTTCTGCCGTAAGTCGTTGATATGGCTGGATAGTTACGAGATGTCCAAACGCGTTTTGGCTTCAGTGGCTGGCGATGCCAGCGCCGGCCCGGGCTTCGAATACAAGGTCAAGGGTGAGCTGGGTTCTGCGCCGTTGCTGGACTGTTTTGTGGCGGCAGCCGGGTTCATCGAGAACCTCGGGCTCGACGTTCCCAACGCTGTCGGCCAGATGAGTTTCGCCAAAGACGATCCGGATCGTTTCTTTTTCGAGGCTCTGAGCCTGTATTGGCGCGCGCTGGAAGATCACCTGCTGGACCAGAAGCCGCCAGTCATGACGTACAACCGCATGTTCGCTCTGTTCAGCGAGCATTCACCGGAAAACCTGAAGCTGTTGAGCGATGAATTGCTGCGACCCATGTCGCACCTGATGATCGACGAATTTCAGGACGTTTCACCGCAGATCGTCTCCTGGATACGGGCAAGTCTCGCCGAGATTCGCAGTCGTGGCCCGGCGATGCACGTAGGTCGCGGTGCGCAGCGGTCGTCCTTGTTGTGCGTCGGTGATGACTGGCAGTCGATCTACGGTTGGCGGGGCAGCTCGCCGACGTATTTCATGGAATTCAACAAGGAATTCCCGTCGCCGAGCAGCACTAAAGTCATGCTCAGCGAAAACTACCGCAGCCACCAGCACATCATTGATGCTGCTGAACACATCGTGCGTGCAGCGCCCGCTATTGCCGGGAAAAAGGCCAAGGCCAGCGGTCAGGCGCAATCCTTGCTGCCGGTAGAAGTCCTGGAACGCGACGATCAGGGTTTGGCCGCGAGGCTGATGGATCACTACAAACAGGGCGATTCAATCCTTATGCTGTATCGAAAAAGTGGCGATAAGTTATTGATCGAACAGCACATCCGGTCCGTAGTTAATGCTGATTCTAGCTTGCCATTCGAATTGCGCAGGTTGAAACAATTGACCTACCACAGTGCCAAGGGCCTGCAGGCTGATGCCGTTTTCCTGCTTGGGGACTGCCAGCATCTGACCAGTTCGCCGTACAAGAATCAGGTGTACTGCATGGCCGGATTAGGCAAGGCCGGCGATAACGAAGCCTACGATAACGCGCAGAAGGATGAGATTTTGCGATTGGCGTATGTCGGCATCACTCGTGCGGTGAGCCACTGCTATTGGTATGTGGATGCGTCCGACACCCAAGCGGCGAATATGCCCAAGGCCTCTGATCGAGTGGACAAGAGCAAACCGTTCTTTATTGATCATCGGGGCATGTAAGCGCTGTGTGCCGCTAAACATAACTTGTAGCAGCCGGCGCAGCCTGCGTCCCGTTGCGCAGCAGGGTCAGGTAAACGGTCTTTGGAGTAGACGGCTGCTACGCAGCTGGACTTAGGCTGCGCCAGCTGCTACAGGATCATGTACTGAGCTTCACGCATAACTGCGCAGCGCAGCAGATGGCACAAACGCCTCCAGCTCATCCTCAACCGCTTCAATGATTCGCTCGACATCCGCAGCGTTCATCACCGTCGCACACGGAATGCCGGCAATGGCAATCATGGTCTCGCCACTGGCACGGTCAAACAGACGGGCAATCATGCTGCCCGGCGCATCCATGCTCGCCTCGAATCCCATGGGATGAAAATGCCAGCGCATCAGCTGGCAGGCGTTTGGAAAGGTAACCTTGTTGCTGAAGCCCTTGTTCATGTGTGGCCCACCTGCATCATCGAGCGCTTCCGTTAGCTCATGTTAGGAGGGAAGAGCCTTCAATGGCTCAACCGGTGACTGCCATTAAAAGTAGCATCTGGATGTGAAATAAATGTGGATTTCTCAGGCCGTTTGGCGATTGGTTCCGTTTTTTTTGATCCGGGTCACAGCGTGGCATTGTCTAACAAAACTACATTATCGATTGATCGTTGATCGGGGCAGCGAATTTCGGCAAGCTCGGGTTTTCCGTACAGAGCCGTCTATGCACGTCGATGATGATGGTCCGCTGCAGACCGAGGCCACGCGCGATACCGTCATGCGCTATCACCTGCGCTGGAAACACCGGGACCTGGACGGGGTCATGGCGCTGTATCACCCCGAGGTTCAATACAACGACTTCTTCCAGGACCGCGTCATGGGCCTGAATGAATTGCGCGAGTACGTGCGCAGCAGCATGCCGCGGGATCCGGACGAGGCCCTTGAGCATTCGGACCGAATTCGTCTGGATGGCAACACGGCGTTCATTCAATACCGCATCACCTTGCGTGGTGGTGAAGGGCTGGTGTCGTTTCGGGCCAGCGAGGCGATTACCGTACGAGACGGTCTGATCTGGCGGATCAATGAGTACGCGTCTCTTGTGCATGAGCATCACGTCGGCACCAGTGCCGCCGCGAAGCGCCCAGCGGTCAGTCGCCTGGGGTTGTCACCGCGCCAGTTGAGCTTTATGGCCGATGACCTGCAACAATATTTCCAGCGTCAGCAGCCGTATCTTGACCCTGCGCTCGACCTGCAACGGGTGGCCAAGGAGAGCGGGTACAGCCGCAATCAGATTTCCTATCTGCTCAACCAGGTGCTCGGTCAAAGCTTCTATCGCTACGTCAACCAGGCACGCTTGCAACACTTGCTCGCAGCACTGGACAAGGCCACAACGCCGGTACGCATCGACGACCTGGCCTTCGCCGCCGGCTTCAATTCCTTGTCGGCGTTCTACAGCTGTTTTCGTCAGCACACCGGGCAGTCGCCAAAGGCTTACGTCAAACAAATTTCTTTGCGTGCACGCGCGCAAGACAATCCCTGAGACCCCGCACTAGGATCGACGCCATCGAAGTTTGATTGATGGAGTCTGGCATGTCGGCGTGGCGCAACATCAGTTTATGGATGGACCAACTCGACGAGCCGTTAAGTGCACGTCCGGCCCTGGAGCAGGATCTGGATGTCGACGTCGCGATCATCGGCGCCGGCTATACCGGCCTTTGGACCGCTTACTACCTCAAACGTCTGGCACCTGAGTTGAACATCGCCATCGTCGAAGCGCAGACAGCCGGTTTCGGTGCGTCCGGGCGCAACGGTGGCTGGTTGATGGGCAACATCCTTGGCGAAGACCGCTTGCTTGCCGATCTGTCGCCGCAGCAACGGCGTGCTTCCTACGACCTGCTGCACAGCATCCCCGATGAAGTGGAGGTGGTGCTTGAGCGTGAAGGCATCGCCTGCGATTACCGTAAAGGCGGGGTGTTGTATTGCGCTGCACGCTATCCCGAGCAGGAAACCAGCCTGCGCCAGTACCTCGACAAACTCTACAGCCAAGGGCTCACCGAGCACGATTATCGCTGGCTCGACCGTGAGCAACTCGCGCAGCAGGTCCGCGTGGCCAAACCTTACGGCGGCATCTACGCCCCGCACGTCGCCACGCTGAATCCGGCGAAACTGGTGCGCGGGCTGGCCCGGACGGTCGAGCGCCTGGGCGTCAAGATCTACGAAAACAGTGCGGTCACCCATTGGCGTTCGGGCAGTTTGCGCACTGACAAGGCTCAGGTTCGTGCCCGTTGGGTTGTGCCGGCCGTAGAAGGTTACGCCACGACGTTGCCTCCGCTGGGCCGCTATCAGTTGCCGGTGCAGAGTCTGATTGTGGCGACCGAGCCACTTCCCGCTGCGACCTGGGACGCTATCGGTCTGAGCCACGGCCAGGCGTTCAGCGAGAGCAGCCGTCAAGTGACCTATGGGCAACGCACTGCCGACAACCGTCTGGTATTCGGCGCGCGCGGCGGCTACCAGTTCGCCGGCAAATTGCGCCATGACTTTGACCTGACCACCAATGAAGTTGAACTGCGCCGTTACCTGTTCAGCGAGCTGTTTCCGCAACTCAAGGACGTGCGCATTACGCATGCCTGGGGCGGCAATCTGGGGATGTCGCGGCGGTTCCAGCCGCACATGCTCTGCGACCAGGCAAGCGGCATTGCCCTTGCTGGCGGCTACGGCGGCGAAGGCGTGGGGGCCAGCAACCTGGCCGGTCGAACCCTGGCGCACCTGATTCTGCACCGCGACAGCGAACTGGTCAGTCAGCCCTGGGTGATCACTCAGGGTGGCCTTCAGGCGCTCAAGGCGTGGGAACCGGAACCCTGCCGCTGGCTCGGTTACAACGCGATCATCCGCAGCTTCGTCCACGAGGATCAGACGCTGGCCAACCCGGCAAGCCCACCGTGGCGGCGTACGTTGTCCACCCGCGTGGCCGGGTTCATGGAAGGTTTCATGCAGTAATCACCACGCTTTTCATCCAAAGGCTTCATCGAGGTAACCCTATGAGCATCACCCAATTCAAAAACACCGCCACCCTTGAGCTGCAGGAGTCGAACCCGGTGGCCGTGCCCTTGGGCACCCCGGTCGCTGTGGCGTCGACCACCAGCGTTGAACGCGACGATGGCGTCGAAACCGGCGTGTGGGAATGCACGCCGGGTCGCTGGCGGCGGCAGATCGTTGCCCAGGAGTTTTGCCATTTCATTCAGGGTCGCTGCACGTTCACCCCGGACGACGGCGAAACCCTGCACATAGAAGCGGGCGACGCACTGATGTTACCGGCCAACACCCTCGGTATCTGGGACATCCAGGAAACCGTGCGCAAGAGCTACGTTTTGATTTTCTGAACCTTGATCCTTTGATTGCCTGCCAGCCCTAAAAAAGACAAAAGTAACTACAGGAATCGACTCATGAATCGCAAGACACTGACACTGGCCCCACTGGCACTGGTCGCGACCCTCGGTCACGCGGCCGGAACGGTCAAAATCTACAACTGGTCGGAATACATCGCGCCGGACACCACGAAGAATTTCCAGAAAGAAACCGGTATAGGCTTCAGCTACGACGTCTACGACAGCAACGAAACCCTGGATGGCAAGTTGATGACCGGCAAATCCGGTTATGACGTGGTGTTCCCGTCCAATCACTTCATGGCCCGACAGATTCAAGGCGGGGCGCTGAAGAAACTCGACAAGAGCCAGCTGCCGAACTGGAAAAACCTTAACCCGGTGTTGCTCACGGCGTTGCAGACCAACGATCCGGGTAACGAGCACGGTTTTCCGTACCTCTGGGGCAGCACCGGCATCGGCTACAACGTTGCCAAGGTCAAAGAGGTGTTGGGTGACAATGCGCCGGTGGATTCCTGGGACTTGATCTTCAAACCCGAGTACATGGAAAAACTGCAGAAGTGCGGCGTTGCGATTCTCGATAACGGCCCGGAGATGTTGCCCGCCGCCCTGAACTATCTGGGGTTGCCGCACCACAGTAAAAACCCGGAAGACTACAAAAAAGCCGAAGCGTTGCTGATGAAGGTCCGCCCCTACGTCAGCTATTTCCACTCGTCCAAATACACCAGCGACCTGGCCAATGGTGACATCTGCGTAGCGGTCGGTTTCTCCGGCGACATTCTGCAAGCGGATAGCCGCGCCAAGGAAGCCAGGAACGGCGTGGAAATCGGCTACGCGATTCCCAAAGAAGGTGCGCCTATCTGGTTCGACATGGTCGCCATGCCGGTTGACGCGCCGGACGAGAAGGCCGGCTACGCCTTCATGAACTACCTGCTACGCCCGGAGGTGACCGCCAGCATCACCAACCACGTGCATTACGCCAATGGCAACGAGCAGGCGGACAACCTGATCGATCCGGCGATCAAGAACGACACCAAGGTGTACCCAAGCCCGGAAATGATGAACAAGTTGTTTGCGCTGGAGGCCATGCCGCTGAACATCGACCGGATTCGCACGCGGTTGTGGAACAAGATTCGCACGGGGAGTTGAGGCATATTTTGTAAGGATTGGGTGCCTGTCGGGCGTTTGGTATCGCGGTAGATTCTTGCCTCTCAGGAACGGGTTGGAGGCAATGGAATGCGGATATTTACGAGTGCAGGACGTCTGAGGGTCGGTCGGTTTTCAGGGGTTGGGAGGGTTTATCTGCTTACGGCTGTCGTTGATCAACGACAGCCGTTTTTTTGTGATTGGCGGTTGGGGAGGTTGGTTGTTCGGGAATTTCGTGCAGCACAGGAGGAGGGTTGGGCGGATTTTTCGGCGTGGGTTGTGATGCCGGATCATATGCATTGTTTGGTGGAGCTGCGCCAAAAAACGCTGTCCGATCTTATGCGTCGTATCAAATCGCGAAGCAGTGTTGCCGTTAATCAGGCCTTGGGCCGGCGAGAGCGACTGTGGCAAAAGGGCTACCACGATCGAGCGGTTCGGCGAGAGGATGATGTGAAACACCTTGCCCGATACGTTGTAGCCAACCCCATACGTGCCGGCCTGGTCACCCGCGTCCATGACTACCCACTCTGGGACGCGTGCTGGTTATGAAAATTTGACGACTGGGATCTGCGCCGGACGCAACCTGCGTTCGGCTCCGGCATGTCCGGACGCAGCCTTCGGCAGCTGCTACAGGTCAGTTGTACGTTGTGATATTTCTCCGACCCGAGAAATGAGACGTGATAGACACAAACCGGTTTTGCCGTTATTTGATTTCTAAATTCAAGTTTGAATGGTCGCTTATTAAAAATCCCTGTTATTGCTCACTATAGAGCTCTAATAGGGCGATCAATTGGGGAAACTTGCCGTGGCAATCGTGTTTGCATCCAAAAAAAATCAGTAGACGGTTGATTTCGAATTGTGTCAGTTTTCTTTCGCCTTCATTGCGCGAGTGATTGGACGATCTCGCCGGAGATCGTTCTATTCCATAAAACTGAACCATAGCTAAACAAGGAAGTGTGTTTATGTCGAAACTAAAAAACACCGCTATTGATAATGCCGAGCAGGCCTTCCAGCCATTCGGTGGGTTGGCAGCTGCGAGTACTGCATACAACCAGATCAATACATTCGCCCATCAATATGACCGTGGTGGCAATCTGACCGTCAATGGCAAACCCTCGTACTCGGTCGATCAGGCCGCCACGCAGTTGCTGCGCGACGGCGCTGCCTATCAGGATAAGGATGGCAGCGGCAAAATCGAACTGACCTACACGTTCCTGACTTCCGCTTCATCCAGCGTCATGAACAAACACGGGATCAGCGGCTTCAGCCAGTTCAGCGCCCAACAAAAAGCCCAGGCCGCACTCGCGATGCAATCCTGGGCAGACGTCTCCAAAGTGACCTTCACTGAAAAGGCCACGGGCGGCGATTCGCACATGACCTTCGGCAACTACAGCGGTGGCCAGGATGGTGCAGCGGCCTTTGCCTACCTGCCAGGAACGGGTGCCGGTTATGACGGTACTTCCTGGTACCTGACCAACAGAAGCTACACGGCCAACCAGAACCCGGAGCTGAACAACTACGGCCGTCAGACCCTGACCCACGAAATCGGCCACTCCCTGGGCCTCGCCCATCCCGGCGACTACAACGCGGGCAACGGCAATCCGACCTACAACGACGCTACCTACGGGCAGGACACTCGCGGCTACAGCGTCATGAGCTACTGGAGTGAAAGCAATACCGCCCAGGATTTCACCAAGGGCGGCGTCGAAGCCTACGCCGCGGGCCCGTTGATGGATGACATTGCCGCCATCCAGAAGCTCTACGGCGCCAATACCACCACCCGCACCGGCGACACCACTTACGGCTTCAACTCCAACGCCGGGCGAGATTTTCTGAGCGCCTCTTCCTCGTCCGACAAAGTGGTGTTCTCGGTTTGGGATGCGGGCGGCAAGGACACTCTGGACTTTTCCGGTTTCACCCAGAACCAGAAAATCAACCTTAATGAAGCCTCATTCTCCGACGTTGGCGGCATGAAAGGCAACGTGTCGATTGCCAAAGGTGTATCGGTCGAAAACGCCTTGGGCGGTTCTGGCAGTGACTTGCTGATTGGCAACGGTGCGGCCAACGAACTCAAGGGAGGTGCCGGTAATGACATCCTTTGGGGTGCCGGCGGCGCGGACAAGCTGTGGGGCGGCGCAGGTTCGGACACTTTTGTGTTCGCCGCGAGCAGCGATTCCAAGCCAGGTGCAATCGACCAGATCCTTGATTTCGTCAGTGGCCTGGACAAGATCGACTTGACCGCTATCACCAAAGGCGCGGGCCTGCACTTCGTGAATGCGTTCAGCGGCGCGGCCGGCGATGCGGTGTTGAGCTCGTCTGGCGGCAACAGCCAGTTGGCGGTGGACTTCTCTGGCCATGGCGTGGCTGATTTCCTCGTCAGCACCGTAGGCCAGGCGGCAGTCTCGGACATTGCCGCGTGATGTGAAGCGCAAAGGAGGGCGGCGCAGACGCGCTGCTTTCTGCATCCGCGAGGAGTGACAAACTTATGATCCAACCGGTTTTCACCCATCGAAACACCGCGTGGCTATTGGCGACGTTCATCATGTTTTACGGAGATATCACCATGGCAACCAGCCTGAAACTGGCAGACCCTTCGGAACTTGCCGGGCTATGGCAAGCGACTTTGACCGGCGACAACGAATCGGCCGAGTCGCAGGCACAACAGGACAAACCTTCAAATGCCTGCACCCTCAAACTGCTGGCGGAAAAGACCCTGGGCGAGGGCGCCGAATGTCTCAGCGCTTGGGCAGGCGAAAAAGTCGTGGGCTGGTTTCCGGAACCCGACGGCATCGCCATCACCAGGGCCGAAGGTTCGAAAGTGCTATTCCTGAGTCGGCAGCGCGATGGGCATTATCAAACTCGGTTGCGGTCCGGACTTGTTGTGATCATTAAACGTGAAGTGCAATGAGTATGAGCGGCACTTAATTAATTTGTTATGAAAGTGTAAGCACTACCTTGCCAGGCAGGCGAGGAATAATCCCTCAGGGAAGAGCCCCATGAAGATGGCAAACAGTTCGGTCACCACGCCCTTAATTGCGGCGCTGGGTGACTACAAGAGCATTTTGATCAGCGTCGGCTGCTTCACTGCGCTGATCAATATCCTGATGTTAGTCCCCTCGATATACATGCTTCAGGTCTATGACCGCGTTTTGTCTTCACAGAATGAAACCACGCTGGCCATGTTGTCACTCATGGTCGTGGGCTTCTTCGTCTTTATTGGTTTGCTGGAAATCGTCCGCAGTTTTATTGTCATTCGAATCGGCAGCCAACTTGAACGCCGCTTCAATTTGCGGGTTTATGAGGCGGCATTTGAACGCAATCTGCTCAAGGGCGAGGGCAATGCCGGGCAGTCACTGGGGGACCTGACCCACATCCGCCAGTTCGTCACTGGCCCGGCGTTGTTCGCCTTCTTCGATGCTCCGTGGTTCCCGGTGTATCTGCTGGTGATCTACCTGTTCAATGTGTGGCTGGGCGTGTTCGCAACCGCTGGCGCATTGCTGCTGATCGGTTTGGCGTGCCTCAACGAAACCATGACTAAAAAGCCTTTGGGCGAAGCCGCGGTTTTTTCGCAGAAGTCCAGCCAGTTGGCCTCCAGCCATTTGCACAATGCCGAAACCATTCAGGCCATGGGCATGCTCGGTGCCTTGCGGTCCCGCTGGTTCGAGATGCACTCGCGTTTCCTCGGCCTGCAAAATCAGGCCAGCGACACCGGTGCAATCATCAGTTCTGTCAGCAAAACCCTGCGCCTGTGCCTGCAATCGCTGGTGCTGGGCCTGGGCGCGTTGCTGGTGATCAAGGGCGACATGACGGCGGGGATGATGATTGCCGGGTCCATCCTGATGGGTCGAGTACTCAGCCCCATCGACCAGTTGATCGCCGTGTGGAAACAGTGGAGCGGCGCCAAACTCGCCTACCGTCGCCTGGACGATTTACTGCAAGCGTTCCCGCCCAACGACGAGGCGATGGCCCTGCCTGCGCCGAACGGCCAGATCAGCTTCGAGCAGGTCAGCGCCGGGCCGCCCGGGCAACGCAACGCGACACTTCATCTGCTCGATTTTCAGCTCGCTGCCGGCGAAGTGCTGGGGGTGTTGGGCGCCTCCGGCTCGGGCAAATCAACTCTGGCCCGGGTGCTGGTCGGCGTCTGGCCGATTCTCGGCGGCACCGTTCGGCTGGACGGCGCGGACATCCATCGCTGGAATCGCGACGATCTCGGCCCCTACATCGGCTATTTGCCGCAGGACATCGAATTGTTCAGCGGCAGCATCGCGCAAAACATCGCCAGGTTCCGCGAGGCCGATGCGCAAATGGTGGTCGCGGCTGCGCAGCAGGCAGGCGTACATGAGTTGATTCTGCGCCTGCCGCAAGGCTACGACACGCTGCTCGGCGAGGCTGGCAGCGGCGTCTCCGGTGGTCAGAAACAACGCATCGCCCTGGCGCGAGCCTTGTACGGCAAGCCGCGTCTGGTGGTGCTCGACGAGCCCAATTCCAACCTCGACGCCGTGGGTGAAGCGGCGCTGACCTCGGCTATTGCACAGATGAAAGCTCAGGGCACCAGCGTCATTCTGGTCACTCACCGTTCCTCGGCGCTGGCCCAGGCCGACAAGTTGCTGGTGCTCAATGAAGGTCGTTTGCAAGCCTTCGGCGCGAGCCATGAGGTGCTCAAGGCACTGTCCGGCAATCACGAGGTGAAAGCTGCGCCGACACCGGCCGGGCTGAGCATGAGCCGCCAGTATCAACCCATGACACGGAGTTCGGGTGTATGAGCAGCGTTGAGGAAGCCAACATGGAACACCAATACATCAGCGAACGACCTGAACGCGATGCGGGGTTTTTCGCGCGCATGGGCTGGGTTCTGGCGATTGTCGGCGCCGGCAGTTTTTTTACTTGGGCCAGCCTGGCGCCGCTCGATCAGGGCATTGCGGTGCAGGGCACCGTGGTGGTTTCCGGCAAGCGCAAAGCTGTGCAGTCGATGAGCAGCGGTGTGATCAGTCACATTCTGGTGCGCGAGGGGCAGGTGGTGAAGCTGGGCGAGCCGCTGTTCCAGCTCGACCAGACGCAGGTTGCCGCCGATGTGCAGTCGCTGCAAGCGCAATACCGCATGGCCTGGGCCAGCCTGGCGCGCTGGCAAAGCGAGCGGGACAACCTGTCGCACGTGAACTTCCCCAGCGAGTTGAGCGATGCTGCCGATCCGCGTCTGGCGTTGGTGCTGGAAGGTCAGCGGCAGTTATTCAGCAGCCGCCGCGAAGCGTTTTCGCGGGAACAGGCGGCGTTGCGCGCCAACATCGAAGGTGCCGGCGCACAACTGGCGGGTATGCGTCGTGCGCGCAGCGACCTCACGGCGCAAGCCAGTTCGTTGCAGCAGCAGTTGAGCAATCTGCAGCCGCTCGCCGATAACGGCTACATCCCGAGCAACCGTCTGATGGAGTACCAGCGGCAGCTGTCGCAAGTGCAGCAGCAGCTGGCCGAAAACAGCGGCGAGAGTGGTCGCGTCGAGCAGGGCATCATTGAGTCACGGCTGAAACAGCAGCAGCACATCGATGAATATCAAAAGGAAGTGCGCAGCCAACTGGCCGACGCCCAGCTGAAAACCGTCACTCTGGAAGAACAGCTGAATTCTGCCGGTGTCGACCTGCGGCACAGTCAGATCATCGCCACTGCCGACGGCATTGCGGTGAATCTGAGCGTGCATACCGAAGGCGCCGTCGTGCGCCAGGGCGAGACGTTGCTGGAAATTGTTCCGCAGGGCACCCGCCTGGAAGTGGAGGGGCATCTGCCGATCAACCTGATCGACAAGGTCGGCACCCATTTGCCGGTGGACATTCTCTTCACTGCTTTCAACCAGAGCCGCACGCCCCGGGTTCCCGGTGAAGTCAGCCTGATTTCCGCCGACCAGATGCTCGACGAGAAAACCGGCGCACCGTATTACGTGTTGCGCAGCAGCGTCAGCGATCAGGCCATGGAAAAACTCAATGGCCTGGTAATCCGGCCCGGCATGCCGGCAGAAATGTTTGTGCGCACGGGCGAGCGCTCACTCATCAACTACCTGTTCAAACCGCTGCTGGACCGGGCGAATTCTGCATTGACCGAGCAATAAGGATGTTGCGTTGTATGAACAAGCTTTTGATGGTGACGGCAGCCCTTGCGTTGGCGAGCTGCAACGTTGCACTGGCGATGGGGCCGTTTGAAGTTTATGAGCAGGCATTGCGCAACGATCCGGTGTTTCTCGGCGCTATCAAGGAGCGCGATGCGGGCCTGGAAAACCGTGCCATTGGCCGCGCCGGGTTGTTGCCCAAGCTCGGTTACAGCTACAACAAGGGCCGGAACAATTCCGATGTGTCCTACCTCAACGACCGTGGCCGCCGGCAGAACGATGAGCGCAACTACGACAGCTACGGATCATCGCTGACGCTGCAGCAACCGTTGCTCGATTACGAGGCCTACGCCACGTATCGCAAAGGCGTGGCGCAGTCGCTGTTCGCCGATGAAACCTTTCGCGGAAAAAGTCAGGAGCTGCTGGTGCGCGTGCTGGAACATTACACCAGGGCGCTGTTCGCTCAAGACCAGATCGACATCGCCCTGGCGAAGAAGAAAGCGTTCGAGCAACAGTTTCAACAGAACCGGGAGATGTTCCGTCAGGGCGAGGGCACCCGCACCGACATCCTCGAAGCTGAGTCGCGTTACGAACTGGCCAGCGCTGAAGAAATCGAAGCCCGCGATGAACAGGATGCCTCGCTGCGCGAACTTGGTGCGCTGACGGGCGTGGCGGCGTTCGACATCGCCGATCTCTGGCCGATGAATCCGGACTTTCAAACGTTCACCCTGCAACCAGCGGGTTATGACGCCTGGCATGAACTGGCCGTGGCCAACAATCCCGACCTCGCTTCTCAGCGTCAGGCGCTGGAAGTCGCGCGCTATGAAGTCGAGCGCAACCGTGCCGGGCATCTGCCGAAAATCAGCGCCTACGCCACGGTGCGCCAGAACGAGTCGGAAAGCGGCAACACCTATAACCAGCGCTACGAGACCAACACCATCGGCGTCGAGATCAGTGTGCCGCTGTATGCCGGGGGTGGCGTATCGGCCTCGACTCGCCAGGCCAGCCGCGTGATGGAGCAGGCCGACTACGAACTGGACGGCAAGACCCGGCAAACCCTGATCGAGTTGCGCCGACAGTTCAGCGCTTGTTTGTCGGGGGTGAGCAAGTTGCGCGCTTATCAGAAAGCCCTGAGTTCTGCCGAAGCGCTGGTGATCTCGACCCGGCAAAGCATCCTCGGCGGCGAGCGCGTCAATCTCGATGCCTTGAATGCACAACAACAACTATTTACCACCCGCCGCGATCTGGCCCAGGCACGCTACGACTACCTGATGGCCTGGACGAAGCTGCATTACTACGCCGGCACGCTGAGTGCGCAGGACCTGGCAAAGGTGGACGAAGCCTTCGGGCGCGGCCCAAGAACCTGAACACGTGGGGGCTGATTTTACGACTGCTTCGCAGCCGGACGCAGCCTTCGGCAGCTGCTACAGGACCGGGGTTTACGCAATACATGTAGCAGCTGCCGAAGGCTGCGTCCGGCTGCGAAGCAGTCACCCCAGATGTTCATAAAAAGCGTGCTTTTCAAAGCACAGGGAATTTTTCTCAATACCACTAAGGACAGTCGCTAGATGAATAACAAATACAACAACCTCGCCTTGCTCTGCGCACTGGCAACCGCCAGCAGCGTGCATGCCGCGCCCTATGTTGAAACCGGCGCTTCCGGCAATCCCGAGAGCTGGCGCAGTGCCGAGTTCAATGCCGATTGGGGGCTCGGCGCGATCAACGCTCAGCACGCCTACGCGGAGGGATACAGCGGCAAGGGTGTAAAACTCGGCATTTTCGATCAACCGGTTTATGCAGCGCACCCGGAATTTACCGGCAGCCAGAAAGTGATCACCCTGGTCACCAGCGGCATTCGTGAGTACACCGACCCGTATATCCCGGTCAAAGCCGGGGACGCGTTCCGCTATGACGGCTCACTCTCGGTGGGTTCGAACGGCAAGCTCGGTGACCACGGCACACACGTTGGCGGCATCGCTGCCGGCAGCCGTGACGGCAATCCCATGCACGGCGTGGCCTATGGCGCGCAAATCATCAGCGCCGACAATGGCGACCCGGGGCCTGAAGATGGCATCATCCTCGGCAACGACGGCGCCGTGTACAAGGCGGGATGGGATGCCTTGATTGCCAGCGGCGCGCGCATCATCAACAACAGCTGGGGCATCGGCATCACCGACCGATTCGATCTGGGCGGGCGCAACCCGGCGTATCCGCATTTCACCGTGCAGGACGCGCAACTGCAATTCGACCAGATCAATCCGATCCTCGGCACACGGCAGGGCGGCGCTTATGACGGCGCAATCGCCGCAGCCCGCGCTGGCATCGTGACAATCTTTGCCGCCGGCAACGATTACAACCTCAACAACCCGGACGCCATCGCCGGCCTCGGTTATTTCGTGCCGCAAATAGCGCCCAACTGGGTCACCGTGGCGGCCCTGCAGAAAAACCCGAACCTCAGCAGCGCCGACCTTTACACCATCAGCACGTTCTCCTCGCGCTGCGGTTACACCGCGAGCTTCTGCGTGTCTGCGCCGGGCACGGCGATCTTCAGCGCAATCGTCGATGGCACCGGCGCCGATAACCTGACTGTCGGCTACCGCAACAAAAACGGCACCTCCATGGCCGCCCCTCATGTGGCCGGCGCGGTGGCGGTGTTAATGGAACGCTTCCCCTACATGACCGGCGCCCAGGTCGCCAGCGTCTTGCGTACCACGGCCACCGACATGGGGGCGCCGGGCATCGACGCACTGTATGGCTGGGGCATGATCAACCTGCGCAAAGGCATCGACGGTCCAGGGATGTTCGTGACTGAGCAAGACATTCCCGAGGCGTTCCGCATCGAAGGCGGTTACGGTGCCAGCCAGTTTGTCGCTGATCTGCCAGGCATCGGCGCGATCATCGACGCGGGCAAACCCACCCAGCGGGTGTGCACGGATGTGCACTGCGGCCTGGATGTATGGCGCAACGATATCTCCGGCCATGGCGGCCTGACCAAGCAAGGCATCGGCACGCTGGTCCTGAACGGCGCCAATACCTACACCGGCCCGACCCTGGTCAATCAGGGCCGACTGGCGATCAATGGTTCGCTGCTCTCGGCCGTCACCGTTAACGACAGCGGCGTACTCGGTGGCAACGGGCGCATCGGCGCATTGACTGCGAAAAGCGGCGGCAGCGTGGCCCCCGGCAATTCCATCGGCACCCTGCAAGTGGCCGGTGACGTGACCTTCGAGCGAGGCTCAACCTACGCGGTGGAGTTGTCGCCTGCCCGCAGTGATCAAATCGTCGCGGGCGGCATCGCCGTGATCGATGGCGCGACCGTGAGCCTGTCTCTGGAAAACAGCCCGACCGTGCTCAGCACCACCGAAACAAGCACACTGCTGGGCAATCGCTACAACATCCTGCAAGCGGCGGGCGGTATTCAAGGTCGATTTGGCGCGATCGTGCCGAATTACCTGTTCATTGGCGGCACGCTGGATTACGCCGCGACTGCTATCGAACTGGCGGTAGAACGCAACGCCACAGCCTTCGCCGACGTCGGCCAGACGCCCAATCAGCGTTCGGTCGCAGCGGCGGTTGAAGGGCTGGGCGCGGGGAATTCGCTGTATGAAAGTGTGCTGTTGTCGCCGACTGCGAACGTCGCGCAACAAGCGTTCCAGCAACTGTCCGGCGAAATCCATCCGGCGCTCGGCACGCTGCTGATCAACGACAGTCGCTACCTGCGCGAAGCAGTCGGCGAGCGCTTACGTGAGCGTGATCTGTTCGACGCTGCTGCGCCGACTGATGACCGCAGCAATGCCTGGGTCAAAGTGCTCGGCGCGTGGGGCAAGAGTGATGGCGGCCATGACCAGGCCAGTTCCAGCAGTTCCATCGGCGGGCTGCTGGCCGGTGTCGACGGTTTGATCACTGAAGACACCCGCCTGGGTTTTGTCACCGGGTACAGCGACAGCTCGTTGAGCATGGGCGATGGCACGCATTCGTCCGCTTCGGTCGATAGCTACCACTTGGGCGCCTACCTGGGTCATGAAATCGATGCGCTGCGACTGAGCGTCGGCGGTGCTTACAGCTGGCATCGCATCGATGTAAAACGTGATCTGCACATGGCCGAGGTCAGTGGCAAACAGAAATCCAAGCGCGACGCGACCACCGCACAACTCTTCACGGAAGCGGCGTATCGGCTCGACCTGCAACCTTTGGCGCTTGAACCGTTTGCCAACCTGGCGTACGTGCACCTGAACCGCGACAGCTTCACCGAGAAGGGTGATGTCGCCGCGTTGAAGGGCGGCGAAGACAACCGCGACGCCGTGCTGTCGTCCCTCGGTGTACGGGCGAGCAAGGCATTCGCGCTGTCGGACACGCAGAAGCTTGAACTGGCAGCGACGCTGGGCTGGCAGCACAATTTGAGTGATACAGGTTCTGAGGACCACCTGGCGTTCGCCAACGGCAACAGCGCGTTCAGCGTGCAGGGTGTGTCTCTGGACCGCAATGCCGCGGTGGTCGGCGCTCGCGCGGGTCTGGCGCTGGGTCGCGATACGCGCCTGAGCCTGGATTACAACGGCCTGATTGGCTCTCGCGAGAAAGACCACGGGATGGGTCTGACACTGGATTGGCAGTTCTGATCTGACGTTTTTTCGGACCACAGCGTGAACCGGCATCGCCCTACGGGGAATGGGGGCGGTGATCCGGTGACTGGCAGGAAATCTATGCAGGAGCGAAGCTCGAGCAAAACTTGTGTAGGTCGCTGACTGTGTGGGAGCAAAGCTTGCTCGCGAAGACGTCGGATCAGACAACGGTGATGTCGGATGATGCCGCCATCGCGGGCAAGCCTTGCTCCCACAGAGTCGCGCTAATCAGTGCCAGGCTCAGTCTTCCTCGCGAACCGTAGCGACTTCATCGGAGCGAACTTTCACCTTGGAGCCAGAGATGTCTTCAAACTCGTAGAAGCCATCTTCAGTTTCGGTTTTCGGCATGTCCTTGGTCAGGTATTGAGTACCGTTTTGCAACGTCACAACCGTTTGCGTCGAGCAGCCGGCGAGGGCCAGAACCGCTACTGCGACCAAGGGCAAACCCAGATTTCTGATATTCATCACCACCTCATCCTTAAAAACCACGCGATTGCTTCGTGCAGCAATCGGCATTGTACCTGACGCGGTTAGGTGCAGTGGAACACTGGAAAGTTCGATGTCCGCGCAATAAAACCAATATTGCGCCGCCGCTTATCCATTTCCGTTTGCGCCGGACCGGGCGTAGCTGCTATCTGTACGCATAACCAGTACTCGCTCGCCATGGCCCTGTTTTCCGTGATCGCTAATCCGCTCGATAATCCGCTGTATTACTTGAACAATTTCATGCAAGTGCTTGACTGGCTTGAACTTCGTTACGCCGATGTGTTGAGCGAGGAGGAGCAATCCTTCATCCGGCAATTCGTCCAGTTGCCCCAAGCATCCCGGGCCTTGCTGGTACGGCTGGTCATGCGCAAGGGTTTGCATTTCCGTGCGAGCAAACTCCTTTACACGGAAATTGGCGACATCGCTTCGGCCGCCGGGCCGTTACTGGCGCTGGGCTGGATTGACGAGCACTCGCCATTATCACTCGACGCTTTATTCGAGGTGTTGCTCAAGGCGGAAATACTGCAATGCTTCGGCCACGCCATCGAACAGCCCAAAGGCAAAAAAAACGACTGGCTGCCAGTGCTGACCGAACACTTCCCCGGGACAAACGCCTTCACCCAGTGGTGCCCGGCATTGGCTGATCGCCTGCTAAGCCTGACCATCATGGATGTGTGTGACCGGTTGCGTCTGATGTTTTTCGGCAATCTCTACCAGGATTGGTCAGAGTTCGTCCTTGCTGACCTCGGCATCTTTACCTATGAAAAAGTCGAGTTCAGCGCCGACTCCCGGGGGTTGCGCAGCCGCGACGACGTGGATGCCTGCCTGTTTCTTCATGCGTGTCAGCAGCGTTTCGAGGATGGTGAAGCGGTGCAGGACATCGTCGAGGAGGTCAACGGTCTGGCCTTGAGCAATCCCTGGCTGCAAAAACGCCGCAACAAATTCCTCTTCCAGATCGCGCAATATTGCGAGCGCAGCGCAGATTTACCAACCGCCCTGATGATCTATCGCAACTGTGCCTGGCCCGGATCGCGCCGACGGCTGATTCTGGTGCTGGAACGCTGCGGTGAATACGCACTGGCTCTGGAGATCGCCGCAGCTGCCGAGCAAGCGCCGGAAAGCGCTGCCGAGCAGCAGCAATTGTTGCGCATGTTGCCCAGATTGCGCCGCAAACTCGGCGGACCGCCGATCAAGCATGCTTCTCGCCGTGACATGCTGCGACTGGATCTGCAATTGGCCAGGACCGATCCGCTGCTGTCGGTGGAATTTCACGTCAAGGCGCATCTGGCGGAGGACTTGGCGCCGGTGCATTACGTCGAAAACAGCCTGATCAATTCACTGTTCGGCCTGTTGTGCTGGCCGGCGATCTTCGCACCGCTGCCGGGCGCGTTTTTCCACCCGTTCCAACGTGGCCCGGTGGACCTCCATCACGAAGACTTTCACGCGCGCCGGGCTGAGGTGTTCCAAAGGTGTCTGGAAGAACTGGACGATGGCCGTTATCTGCAGACGATTCGCCAACGCTATATCGAGAAATGGGGCGTGCAATCGCCGTTCGTATTCTGGGGCGCGTTGAACGAGGACTTGCTGAATCAGGCGCTCGCCTGCTTGCCGGCAGACCACCTCAGGCACTGGTTCAACCGGCTGCTGCTGGACATCAAGGCCAATCGGACCGGCATGCCGGACCTGATCCAGTTCTGGCCGCAGGACAAGACGTACCGCATGATCGAAGTCAAAGGCCCCGGTGATCGCCTGCAGGATAACCAGCTGCGCTGGCTCGACTTCTGCCATGAGCATCAGATGCCGATCGCCGTGTGTTACGTGCAATGGGCGGAACAGAGCGCGTGAGTTACAGCATTGCCGTGCGGGCATTATGTGAGTTCACCGCCAAGGTCGGCGACCTCGACTTGCGTTTCACACCTTCGCCGACTGCGCTGGAGGGCATCGTTGGCCATCGCACAGTGGCGTCGCGCCGCAGCGAGGGCTATCAGAGTGAAGTAGCACTGGAAGGCCTGTTTCAAACCTTGAAGGTCAGGGGCAGGGCAGACGGCTACGATTCTGCGCAAAACTGCCTGGAAGAGGTCAAGACCTATCGCGGTGACCTCAGCAAACAACCGGCCAACCATCGCCACCTGCACTGGGCGCAAGCGAAGGTCTATGGCTGGCTGATGTGCCAGAAACTCGATCTGCAGCAGATCAACGTGGCGCTGGTGTATTTCGACATCGTCAGCGAAAAGGAAACCTGTCTGGTGGAGGCGTTCAGCGCCGCAGACCTTCAGGGGTTTTTCGAACAGCACTGCCGCCTTTTCCTCAAATGGGCCGAGCAGGAAATGGCGCATCGCGAAGCGCGTAATGCGGCGGCACAACAACTGGCGTTTCCCCATGCGCAGTTTCGTCCGGGACAGCGGCACCTGGCAGAATCGGTGTTCAAGGCCATCAGCACCGGTCGTTGCCTGATGGCCCAGGCGCCGACCGGTATCGGCAAGACCGTCGGCACGCTGTTCCCGATGCTCAAGGCACTGGCACCGCAACAGCTGGACAAGGTGTTCTTCCTCACGGCAAAAACTCCGGGACGCAAGCTGGCACTCGACGCCGCCCAAGTCATTATCGACAGCGCCGATGCGCCACCGCTGCGTGTGCTGGAGATGATCGCCCGGGACAAAGCCTGCGAGCATCCGGACAAGGCCTGTCACGGCGAGTCCTGCCCGCTGGCCCAGGGTTTCTATGATCGCCTGCCAGCAGCTCGTCAGGCCGCCAGTGAGCTGACACTGCTGAACCAGAACGCCTTGCGCGAAGTGGCCATGAGGCACGACGTCTGCCCTTATTATCTCAGCCAGGAAATGGCACGCTGGGCCGACGTGGTGGTCGCTGACTACAACTACTACTTTGACTTCAGCGCCTTGCTGTTCGGGCTGGCCCAGGCCAACAACTGGAAAGTCGCGGTGCTGGTGGATGAAGCGCACAACCTGGTCGAGCGTGGCCGGCAGATGTACAGCGCCAGCCTTGACCAAGCGGCGCTTAACGGCGTGAGAAAAAGTGCCCCTGAGGTCCTGAAGAAATCCCTGCAGCGGGTCAACCGTGAATGGAACGCCCTGCATAACCAGCAGCCTGGCGCTTATCAGGCCTACGACAAGCCCCCGGAAAAGCTCCTTCAGGCGCTGTTCACCTGCAGCGCCAGCATCGGCGATTACCTTAACGATCATCCGCAGGGCCTGGACAGTGCTTTGCAGAGCTTTTATTTCGACATGCTGCAAT
This sequence comes from Pseudomonas sp. Ant30-3, assembly GCF_000690905.1. Taxonomy (GTDB): domain Bacteria; phylum Pseudomonadota; class Gammaproteobacteria; order Pseudomonadales; family Pseudomonadaceae; genus Aquipseudomonas. Next base: position 23,680 of record NZ_JMCL01000010.1, read on the forward strand.
TCTGTCGTGTGGCCGAGCTTTATGACGAGCAGTTCCTGTTCGACATCAGCAAGCGCGACCTCGACCGCCCGCGCAACCTGTCTCAGCTGTGCTTGCGCAATGTCGTGCCCGCCGGATTCATTCGCCCGCGCTTGACCGCTGCACGCAGCACCGTGCTGTTTTCGGCGACCCTGAGTCCACGCCACTACTACGCAGATCTCCTCGGAGCTCCGGCCAGTACGGTCTGGATCGATGTCGAGTCGCCGTTCCACGCTGACCAGTTGGCCGTGTCCATCGTCAGCCAGATTTCCACGCGTTTCGTCCATCGTCAGGCGTCGCTGGCGCCGATCGTGGACTTGATCGCCCGGCAGTTCGGCCAGCGACCGGGTAACTACCTGGCGTTTTTCAGCAGCTTCGATTATCTGCAGCAGGTGGCGCAGTTACTCGCAGAAAAACATCCTCACATCAAATTGTGGTCGCAATCGCGTGGTATGGCGGAAGGACAACGTCAGGACTTCCTCGATCAATTCACCGCACAGAGTCAGGGGGTAGGCTTCGCCGTACTGGGCGGCGCTTTCGGCGAGGGCATCGACCTGCCCGGGGCGCGGCTGATCGGTGCGTTTATAGCCACGCTGGGGTTGGCCCAGTTCAACCCGGTCAACGAACAGATGAAGCACAGAATGTCCGCCATTTTCGGCGCGGGCTACGACTATACCTATCTGTATCCGGGCGTTCAGAAAGTGGTTCAAGCCGCGGGAAGAGTGATTCGGACCCAGCAGGACGAAGGGGTGGTGATGTTGATTGACGACCGGTTTGACGACAGCAAGGTCAAGCAATTGCTGCCGCGCTGGTGGTCTGTCGGGGCAGCGAATACTCCTTGTGTGGAGTAGGATTTTTTCCCTTAAAAGACATGGACATATGCTGAAAAACACACCTGTTTGTAGAACGCGCGAAGGTGACCTTTATTAAAGGGGCAGGACATTCTTTTCCCAACCTTGATAAGGACATCAAGCCATGTCAGCAGCACCGAAATATTCGTATAGCCCGGACCAGGTCATAGAGGCCTTCGACAAGATCAGCCCAGCGCTATTCAAAGGAATCACCAAGGAGGCGATCCCGAAAGTACTGGTCGTCGCGGGCGTGCAGGGATCAGGCAAGACGTATCTGCTGGAAAAATCCCTACTGCAGCCAGAGAAAACGCATCCCTACGTCAATTACGTTCGCTTGTACCTGCCGAAATATCGGGAGGAGCATCCACAGTACGCCGACATGATCAAACTCGGCGTTTTGCACGCGTATGAGCATACCGAGGCCTTCGTCCGTGAGGTCTCGCAAAAGATTTTTGAGCAGGCTTTCGCCGAGAAGTACAACATCATCATGGAGTGTGCATTCGACAGCTTCGACTTTGCGACATGGCCACCAATGGCGACAGCGCAAGGCTATCAATTCGAAATTCACATTGTCGGGTGCACCCAGGAGTTTGCGCATGTGTCGAGTATCGACAGGGGCCTGGCAAGTCTGAAAAAACAGGAGTTGGAGCGGTTCCTCGCCACTCCCCAGCTAACTCTCAGCCTGAGCAATGCACAACCTGTCATCCGGGCTTTCGAGACGGCGGCCAAGGCAGTTAATCATTCGAAGATTTTTCTGTACCAGCGCGGATTCGGTGCCTTGTACGAGCGCAATTTGCAGGCCCAGAGCACCTATTGCAAAGCGGCCAATGGAGACGTCACGACCACGACGACGAAAGTGCATTTCGCTTACAGTATTTACGCTGGCATTGTCGAAAACCCGGCCTATAGCGTAGACGATCGCGGCGATGTCATCAAAGCCTGTCACGTCACGCTGTCCAAAACCATTACGGATAGCAAACTTGTTCCCGTTCATGTGTACAACGACCTGTACGCCTACATCGTCAAGCACGTGAATCGGTAACTCTTTCTGGCATGTATGCTTTTCGCCCTTTTCAAATTTTCGGTTTGTTTCATACTCCACCAAAGCATTCTGAAGTGAGAGCTCAATGAGCGAGGATCGAAGCAAAGCCAGCACCATCGAGGACGGGCGTTTACGCCTGCTGATCGATGCTGTGATTGACTATGCAATCTACATGCTGGATCCGGAAGGCATCATCACCAGCTGGAACGCAGGCGCCAGGCGGTTCAAGGGGTATGAGGAAGCCGAGATTCTCGGGCAACACTTTTCGCGGTTCTATACCGATGAAGATCGCCTTGTCGGGCTCCCGCAACGCGCGCTGGACACGGCAATCCATGAGGGGCGTTTCGAAGGCGAAGGCTGGCGCGTGCGCAAAGATGGCACGCACTTCTGGTGCCACGTCGTGATCGATCCGATCTTTGCGGCCACCGGTGAACTGCTGGGTTTCGCCAAGATCACCCGGGACCTCACCGATCGCAAGATGGCCGAAGAGACCCTTAAACAGAGCGAGCAGCAGTTCCGGCTGCTGGTGCAGAGCGTCACCGACTACGCCATCTACATGCTCGCACCGGACGGTCGCCTGACCAATTGGAACCCAGGGGCTCAGCGGATCAAGGGCTACCGGCCGGAAGAGGTCATCGGCAAGCATTTTTCGCTGTTCTACACCCCCGAAGACCGTGCAGCGGGGGAGCCGCAGCGCACCCTCGACAGTGCCGTGCGCGAAGGTCGTTTTGAAAACAAGGGTTGGCGTGTGCGCAAGGATGGCACCCGGTTCATGGCTCACGTCGTCGTCGACCCGATTTGGGGTGAAACCGGCACCTTGCTTGGTTTTGCCAAGATCACCCGGGACATTACTGAAGCGACGATTGCTCAGCAAACGCTGGAGAAAACCCGTGAAGCGCTGTTCCAGGCGCAGAAGATGCAGGCGATCGGACAGCTCAGCGGGGGCATCGCCCACGACTTCAACAATCTGCTGACGGTGATACTGGGCAATCTGGAAATCGTGCGCAAACGTGTGGGCGACGACCCGCGCATTACCCGCCTGCTGGACAATGCCACACAAGGTGCCCAGCGCGGTGTTTCTCTGACTCAGCGGATGCTGGCCTTTGCCCGACGTCAGGAGCTCAAGACTGAAGTGGTCGAAATACCCCAGCTGATTCTGGGTATCAGTGGTCTGTTGCGCAGTTCCCTAGGTCCTTCGGTTGTTCTGGAAACGCAGTTCTCACCCACGCTTGAGCCGGTGATCGCGGACGTCAATCAGCTTGAACTGGCGGTGCTGAACCTGGCGACCAATGCTCGCGACGCCATGCCCCATGGCGGCAAGATCATCATCAGTGCAAAAACCGAGGAGGCCGAGGGGCAGCCACAGTTGCCTCAGACGACCGGACGCTACGTCTGCCTGAGTGTGACTGATACCGGGGAGGGCATGGACGAATCCACGCTGGCCATGGCCATGGACCCGTTTTTTACCACCAAGGGCGTAGGTAAAGGCACGGGGCTGGGGTTGTCGATGGTGCATGGCTTCACCGAACAACTGGGTGGCCGCTTCATTCTGAAGAGTCAGACGGACGAAGGCACGATCGCCGAATTGTGGCTGCCGGTATCAACCCGCGGTGTGCTAGCGACGTCGGCACCGGAAGAGGATGCGCCGCCGGTGCCTCGTTTATGTGTCCTGGTGGTGGACGACGACAGTCTGGTCCTGACCAGCACCAGTTTGTTGCTTGAAGACCTCGGGCATCGGGTGATCAGTGCAGTATCCGCCGCACAGGCTCTGAAAGTGTTTGACAGCGATCAGGCCGTCGATCTGGTGATCACTGACATGGCCATGCCGCAGATGGACGGTGCACAGCTGGCACGAGAGATCAGAAATCTCAGGCCGGACCTGCCGATCATTCTCGCAACGGGCTACGCCGAGCGTCTGGAGGGCTTCGCAACGAAACTGCCGCGATTGTCGAAGCCGTTCACTCAGCTCAACCTTGTGGAGATCATTGCCACGACAATGAAGTGACGAGACACCATCGGGCGCTCCGGGACAACGGCACTGAATCTTTCGCCGTCGTGCCGCTCACAATATTACGGCCCTGCGGAGCGCTTCAATCATGAACAATCTCACTGGAAATTCGCTGATTCAGCTGTTTTTTGAAGACGACGGGCAGACGCCGAATAGCCGTCTGCCGGTGCTGATCTATAAAAACGTCGGGCTTGATTCAGCGGACAAAGCCAGCGCATTCGAAGCCTTGTTCAGCGCCAACCACTGGCCTGCACAATGGCGCGCGCAGGTGTTTGACTATCACCACTACCACTCGAATTCGCACGAAGTTCTAGGCATCGCCAAAGGCCGGGCACGATTGAAGCTCGGCGGTCCGAACGGGACGGAGCACGAGGTGGGAGAGAGTGACGTGTTGATACTGCCGGCCGGCACTGGCCACTGCAGCCTGCAGCAAAGCGCGGATTTTCTGGTGGTGGGTGCCTATCCTGTAGGTCAGGAGGACTACGACATCCAGCGCCCCGACCCGGATACCCACGATGCATCCATTGTCCGAATTTCCAAAGTGGCGTGTCCCGTAACTGATCCGGTCTACGGGGGCACAGGCCCTTTGGTCGAAACCTGGCTTGCCGGCTGAACTTGTCGGCTGCCGGTTCTTCTAACCCCTTTCGATTTCGTGCGTGATTCCCGTGCCAAAAATACTGACTGAAATTCCTCTGGAAGAAGCCCTGTCCGAGCACAACGCCAAAATGTTTGGCTCACCCAAAGAGCGCCTGGACTTCTATCGGCGAGAAATTCAATACGAAACCAGCATCCTGGCCAATCGCACCGATGCTTACCTGACCGCGCAATCCTTTCTGGTGATTGCCTTCGCGTCGTGCATGGCTAACCTTAACCCGGAGTGGGGGAAATTGTTTACGCTGGTAGTGCCGCCGTTTTTGGCACTGCTCGGTGTCCTCAGTTCATTGAATGCATGGCCTGGCATTCGCGCCGCTTACGACATCATCGACCACTGGCATTTCAAACAGAGCGAACTGCTGCGCAGTGAACCGGTGATGGGGGCGGCTTATGACGAGTCACCGTTGTTCAGTGAGATGGAGTCATCGCACAAGGGCTATCGCAAGTCGTTGTTGTTTTCTGTACGCACGCCGTGGATCTTCGCCACGTTCTGGATAATGCTGGGTTTTTACGGGTTTTATATTCAAGTGACCGATCCATTGAATTAAAACGCAAACCTGTAGCAGCTGGCGAAGCCTGTGTCCGCTTCGCCACTGCCACAGGGGCATAACGTCACTTACGCCGCCAGATTGCTCGCACTCATTTCTTTCTTGTACTGCGCTTTCATTTTTTCCATCTCGGCACCCAGCTCTTCCAGGGTAGCGTTGCCCAACAGCTTCTTCGCCTGCGGGAACATTTCCTCTTCCTCTTCTTCAATGTGGTGCTCAAGCAGTTCCTTGACCACTTTCACACGACCGGAAAATTCGAGGCTGCCCGGATCAGTCTTCTTCAGGTCGGGCAGCACGAGCGCGTCCACAGTGCGGTGCTCTTCCTTCGCTTCGTAATACATAATGTCCTGCTCTTTGCCGCCAGCCTCTTTGAAAGCGGGATAAAGAATTTCTTCTTCAAGACGAGTATGAATAGTGATCTCCATTTCCAGTTTGGCGAGCAGATCAGTGCGTTTTTTCACACCTCGCTCGGTGGACTCGCTTAGTTGAGTGAGAATGGCTTTTACGCGTTCATGGTCGGCTTTCAACAGGTCAATGGCGTTCATGGTCGAATCTCTCATCAAGTCAGGGTTGAGCGCGAACGGTCTCTGGGCCGAATGTCGCTCTTACTGACAGAGCATATGCCGTGCCGCTTTTTAGAAATTCAAAATACTAAGCTATTTCAACAAGTTAGCCGGCCAGGAGATTACGCCCCTTCGTGCAGGTTGCATGAGCCTGTAATTTGACTCATGCAGTTCGCGGCTGCGCTCCAACAGACAGTTACCGGTCAAATTACCCGGCCGCACCGCTGATCAGATTCGCCATATTTCCAACTGAACTCGCGCCTCGCCGTTGCTCCCTTAATACAGACAACCGATGTCTTTATTGACCAGCGAGGAAGCAGCCATGCGTGCGATGACTTACCACGGAGCACATGACGTCAGGATTGAAACCGTGCCCGATCCCGTTATAGAAGCACCCGACGATATCATTCTGCGCGTCACGGCCACCGCCATCTGTGGATCTGACTTGCACCTGTACCGTGGGAAGATTCCGACCGTTGAACACGGTGATATTTTCGGTCACGAGTTTATGGGCATCGTCGAGGAAACCGGCAAGGACGTGACGGCCGTCCAGCGCGGGGATCGAGTCGTCATCCCGTTCGTTATCGCCTGCGGCGATTGCTTCTTCTGCCAGCAGGAGCAGTTCGCCTGCTGCGAAACCACCAACAGCGGCCCTGGTGCGAGTCTCAACAAGAAAATCATTCCGCCACCGGCAGCCTTGTTTGGTTTTAGTCGTTTGTACGGTGGCGTGCCTGGTGGCCAGGCTGAGTTGGTCAGAGTGCCGAAGGCCAATACCGGTCCTTTCAAGGTCCCTGGCACACTGGCGGACGAAAAAGTGTTGTTCCTCTCGGACATCCTTCCGACTGCCTGGCAAGCGGTCCTCAATGCAGGCGTAGGACAGGGTTCAAGTTTGGCCATCTACGGTGCCGGACCGGTTGGATTGTTGAGCGCTGCATGCGCAAGAATGCTGGGTGTCGACCAGATTTTCATGGTCGATCACCACGACTATCGGCTGGCTTACGCGCAGAAGACCTACGGGGTGATCCCGATCAATTTTGATGATGACGACGATCCTGCCGATACGATCATCCGTCAAACGGCGGGCAGCCGTGGGGTGGATGCCGTAATTGATGCAGTGGGATTCGAGGCCAAGGGCAGTACAACCGAAACCATCCTGGCCACGCTGAAACTGGAAGGCAGCAGCGGTAAGGCCTTGCGCCAATGCATCGCCGCCGTGCGTCGTGGCGGGGTCGTCAGTGTGCCGGGCGTTTATACCGGGTTTATTCACGGGTTCCTGTTTGGCGATGCGTTCGACAAAGGCCTGACATTCAAGATGGGTCAGACCCACGTGCAGCGTTATTTGCCGGAATTGCTCGGGTACATTGAAACCGGCCGTCTGCAACCGGACGCGATCATTTCGCACCGGATGTCGCTGGAGCAGGTCGCCGAAGGTTACAAGATGTTCGACAAAAAACAGGAAGAGTGCCGCAAGGTCATCCTGACCCCGGGATCGAGCGATGTGCCGCTGACTGAGAACATTGCTGATGTGGCGCCGGTCCCCGCCATGTAAGTTGAATGCCTGGCCCGGGTACTAAAAAGCAGGAGCCAGGCTTACCGGCGAAGACAGTTCAAATCGTCTTCGCCGGCAAGTCTGGCTCCTACACGTTCATGCTCTGGATTCGTACGAATGCGCCGGACGTTGCATGAGCGGTGGGGCCGTGGTCACCGCCGGGAAATCCTCATTCAGCAAGCGCAAATGTTCGATGGCTTCCTCGTACTTCAAATCCGCTTTCCTGCGCATGGCCTGGTATCGGTCGAACTGTTCAGCATCGAGGTCACTGCCCTCAAGCAGTTCGAATGCGCTGTTACTCAGCGCCTGAGCTTCTTCGAACAGATGGCGATTACGATCAAGGGCAAACGCCCGGCAAGCGGTGATTTCGTCGCGGGTGGAATAATGGATCATGTCGGGCACCTTTGATGTAGAGGTTCCTTCACAGGCCATCGCCTCAGGAACCGGACCGGAGAATTCCCACCCCGCGCGGGCAGGGCAGTGATAAAGGTATGACCGGTCAAGTTGCCGAAGGATTGCAATTTTATGAACGTAAAAACTTGATCAATTCAAACGTAAATGAGCTGAACCGACATCAAGCTTTTCGTTTCTTGCGCTGCTCATACCGAGCAAGTATCGGCTGCGTACTGATGCCGTGGACGAGGATGCTCAGCGCAACGACCGACAGCGTGAGGTTTAGGCACACGTTCGCTACCGACGGCTCCAGCCCATGGTTCAAGGCATAGAACAGATAGTACAGGCTGCCGATCCCGCGGATACCGAACCAGCCAATCAGCATTCGCTGACGCATCGGCAGCAAACCGCCCCAGGGCATCGCGATCACGCAGAGCGGGCGAATCAGGCAGAACAACACGGCGGCGATCGGCAGCGCTCGCCAGTCCCAATGCGAGATCAGAATCACCCCGAGCAAGGTGACGAGGAACACCTCCATCGCCCGCTCCACCAAGCCACCAAAAGCCAGCATGTCGCTCATCATGATCCCGGCGGCGACCTGGCTGTCTTGCAGATTTTGCGTGTCGCCATGCACGGCGTTTTGCGGGTCGACGTCCAGGTGGCCAACCACGGGTTGCACGAGATGCTCGGCAGGTACTTCGTCGTCGCCGGTGGAGTTGACTTCCTCATGGCGCAAGGCGAGGCCCGCGGCAAATACCGACAAAAATCCATAACCATGAACTGCTTCGGCGCCGACATACGCCAAAGCAATCAACGCGAGGGCCAGGTAATCATTCGGGGAGAGGGTGCTGTCTTCATTCTTGATGCGCAGGGTCAAGGTCAATCGGCCGATACCGCGCCCCATAAGATAACCCGTGAGAAACCCTGCCGGGACGGCCCACAGTAAGTCGCGCAGCGCCCAGGCGCAGATCCAGCCGGTGCCCCCGTCGTGTTGCAACATCAGCAAACCGAGGATCACGAACGGGAAAGCAATGCCGTCGTTGAGTCCGGCTTCACCGGAAAGCCCGAAGCGCACGCTGTCGTCATCACGGGCGTCGTTCACTTGCACCAAAGCGGCTAACACCGGATCGGTGGGGGCGAGGATCGAGCCGATCAACACCGACGCGCCCCATGACAGTCCAAAGCAATAATGCAACAACAGGCTAACGCCGCCGATTGTCAGCACCATCACCGGCCCCGCCAGACCGTAAGCGACTCGCCAGGTTTTATCTCTGAGCGGCAGGCGCAGTTTCAGGCCGCAGACGAACAGCGAAAAAAGCACCGCGACTTCCGTGAGGTGCTCCATCCAGACAGCCGCATCGTCAGTATTCAGTTCAAGAAAACCCAGACCCGAGGGGCCGATGGCAATCCCCAGCACCAGGCACACCGCCGAGGTCGTCACGGGCATCCAGCGCAGGTGAGATGAAGTCAGCGCCAGCGTCAACAGCACCGCACCGAGTACGGCAACCCATACCACGAAACTCACGATGCGTAATCGCCTGAGATTGTCGGAATGTATCGGACCACGCTAATCAACCGACTGTCGCGCGTACGTATTCTGGCGTCAGGACGTTGAACCAGAGCAGAATCATTTCAACCAGAATGGTCACCAGCACCAACAACCCCACACCCCACACACAGGCTGCATTCAGCAGGCCTTGCTGTTTGCGTTCATGCATGAAGGTTGGCAACCCCACGAACAGCAGGAAGGTGGAATAAGCCCCGGCGGCGCCCAGCACGATGATGGCCAGCCAGCGACTTGGGTACAGCCCTGCGATGCCAGCCAGGAAAAAGGGTGTCGCGGTGTAGGCCGCAAAACCGATGCACTGGTTGAGGGTTGGGCGCGAGTCAAAGGCGCGGGACATCCAGCGAATGAACATACCCATCAGCACTACGCCGATGATGATGGTCAGGTAGAGCATGACGCACAGCTGAAGAGCGCTGCTGGTGCTCAGTTTGACGGTCTCGTTTTCCGCCAGGCTCCAACCGACATAGGTGGTGCCGATAAACAGACACACAGCTGGAATCAGGGCAAGTAACAACAAATGGGCGAGGTAATGGCGCGGGTGCGCTTCCTCTTCCTTGCGAATATCCGTCCACGCGAAATTCGGTTGGGTGAACAGCTTGACGATGGGTGCGGACATGACGACCTCCTGATCTGGATCGGCCTGTGACAGAAGCCGCTTAAGGTATTGAGGTCTGAATTTCCTTTGGGGTTCATTTTTTCATTGGGCAATGAGCTGGACTGCAATGGACGGAATGATTAATTGCAGTCGAGGTCAACCGAGCAGCTCTCACTTTGGAAAATTGCCATGTCTCTTAGTGAATCGGTTGTCGAATATTTGCGTGAAAATAGCCTGCTGCTGACCACTGCCGAATCCTGCACTGCCGGCAAAATCGTCACGTTATTGGCGGAAGTGCCACACAGTGGAGATCTGATCGAGAGCGGCTATGTGGTGTATTCCCCGGAGGCGAAGCAGCGGTTGCTCGGTGTTAATCCGTATACGATCGAAACCTTCAACCTGACCAGTTGTGAAGTGGCCAGGGAAATGGCCTTGGGCGCCTTGCGCGACAGCACTGCCAACGTGGCGGTGGCCACTACCGGCATTCTTGGGCCGGAGGATGTGGACGGCATTCCTGCAGGTACGGTGTGTTTCGCTTGGGCGTTTCAGACCGGGGAAGGACGCTGTGTGTTCAGTCGGCGCGAGCGGTTTTTTGGGACGCGGTGTGAGGTGCAACTGATGGCTGCAGAGCATGCGCTGAGGGAGTTGGCGCATTTCCATCGGCGGGCGTTGGCGGGGGAGCGGGAGTAGAGCCTTAGGCGTAGGCCAGACACTTCGCGTAGTTCTGGAGAGAAGAGGTGACTGCTGTGCAGCCGGACGCGGCCTTCGGCAGCTGCTACAAGGCTGTGAACGGCGCAAGACCTGTAGCAGCCGGACGCAGGCTGCGACAGCTGCTACAAGGCTGTGAACGGCGCAAAACCTGTAGCAGCCGGACGCAGCCTTCGGCAGCTGCTACAAGGCTGTGAACGGCGCAAAACCTGTAGCAGCCGGACGCAGCCTTCGGCAGCTGCTACAAGGCTGTGAGCGGCGCAAAACCTGTAGCAGCTGGCGCAGCCTGCGTCCGGCTGCGCAGCAGTCGTAAAATCCGAAGGTGGACACAGCAGTCGCAAAGACCTACAGCATCGGCTTACCGCCGGTGATGCCATAGCGCTGACCGGTGATGTAACTCGCCTCATCCGACGCCAGCAATACGTAAATCGGCGCCACTTCCACCGGTTGGCCCGGACGACCCAGTGGCGTCTCTGCGCCAAAATTTTGCACCTCTTCGTCCGGCATCGTCGAGACGATCAGCGGCGTCCAGATCGGCCCCGGGGCTACGCAGTTCACCCGGATATTCTTCGGCCCCAGAATCTGCGCCAGCCCACCGGTAAAGTTGGCGATCGCGCCTTTGGTCGTGGCATACGCGAGGAGGGAAGGTTTGGGCATGTCGGAATTGACTGAACTGGTGTTGATGATCGAGCTGCCGGGTTGCATGTGCTTCAGCGCGGCCTGACAGATGCGGAAAATGGCTGTGATATTGACGTCGAACGTCATCACCCATTCCTCATCGGGGATGTCTTCGAAGTTTTCATGGGTCATCTGGAAAGCGGCGTTGTTGACCAGCACATCAATGCGACCAAAGCGCTCGACGGTTTTATCGACGAGTGCCTGGCACTGCTCTTTTTGCGCCAGGTCACCCGGCAGCAACAGGCACTGACGCCCGGCTTGCTCGACCCAACGTGCGGTTTCCTGGGCGTCTTCCTGTTCGTTGAGGTAGGCGACCACGACATCAGCGCCTTCACGGGCAAATGCAATGGCGACCGCACGACCGATTCCGCTGTCGGCCCCGGTGATCAGGGCAATCTTGCCTTCCAGCCGGCCCGAACCTTTGTAACTTTGCTCGCCGCAATCCGGGTACGGGTCCATTTTTTTCTGGGAGCCGGGGACGGGCTGAGTCTGTTTCGGGAACGGTGGCTTTGGATAGTCGATCATCGGAATTCTCCTGTTCAAGGTAAACGAGCCAAAGGGTTGACCCATTCTTTTTGCCTTGAGTTCGGTTGGATTTACTGGAGCTGCCCAAAGCTCGAAACCATCGGGACACCGTTGTAGGAGCTGGCTTGCCAGCGATGACGGCTTCACATCCAACATCATTGTCACCTGAACCACCGCTATCGCTGGCAAGCCAGCTCCTACAGTTTTACCGTGGAAGAATCCAGATCCGTCTTCACGTGCGAGCTTTGCTTTTACAGCGCCCTGTCATTGCCGGGACAACCTCATCAGCCAATGCGTGCGCGCAAACTGCGCTCCATCCGCGCAATACCTTCCTCCAGCAATGCCCGCGGGCAGCCGAAGTTCAGGCGCACGAATTGCTGGCAGGCGTCGCCAAAATCCAATCCTGCACTCAAGCCGACCTTGGCCTGCTCAAGAAAGAATTTCTGCGGATCGGCCAGCCCCAGCGCCGAACAATCGAGCCAGGCCAGGTAGGTGCTTTGCGGCACATTGATGCTGACGCCCGGCAGACGGGTGCGAACCGCGTCCACCAGATAATCGCGGTTGCCCTGCAGATACGTCTTCAACGCTGCCAGCCATGGCCCGGCTTCGCTGTAGGCGACGCGTGTGGCTTCCATGCCCAGCGGGTTGACGCTGTCGACCATGCCGCAACGGGCATGATTGACCCGTTCGCGGATGGCGCGGTCCTGAATGATCATGAAGGATGTCTTCAGCCCGGCGATGTTGTACGCCTTGCTGGCCGACATCAGCGTGATGGTGCGGCGGGCGATGTCTTCGCTGAGCGAGGCGGTCGGAATGTGCACGCGGCCGTCGTAGCACAGTTCGGCGTGGATCTCGTCGGAGATGATCCAGGCGTTCTGCTCCAGGCAGATATCCGCGACGGCTTGCAGCTCTTCCCGGGGGAAGGCTTTGCCCAGTGGATTGTGCGGGTTGCTGAGCAGCAACGCGCCGCCGCCCTTGAGCGATTGGCGAAGTGTGTCGAGTGGCGTGGCATACGTGCCGTCCGCCAGCGCGTCGAAGTTCAGCTCGACCTTGTTCAGCCCCCAGTGGCCCGCTGCATGCCGCAGCGGCGGGTAATTCGGCACCTGCACCACCACGTTTTGTTGCGGCTCGACCAGCGCACGCAAAGCCATGTTGAAACCCGACTCCACCCCCGGCAGGAAAATCAGCTCCTGCGGCTGGACGCGCCAGGCGTATTTGTTCCACAGATCGGCGACGATTGCTTCGCGCAACCCTTCCTGCGCCACGCTGTAGCCGAGCAACGGATGCTCCAGACGTTTTTGCAGGGCCTGAACGATCACCGGCGGCGCGGCGAAATCCATGTCGGCGACCCACATCGGCAAGACGTCCGCCGGGTAACGGCTCCACTTGGTACTGCCGGTGTGGTGGCGGTCGAACACCTGATCAAAATCGAAAGTCATGCGCGGTCTCGTAGCAACAGGAGGGGAAAGGTCGCCATGATAATCCCACGCACCTGTGGGAGCGAGCCCGCTCGCGAAGGCTTGGCCTGCACCGCGCCGCGCATTTTCCAGCCAGCGTCTATGCTGGGCTAACCAACCCAGCCTATGCCGCGAAATACATGGAGTCGTCAATGGAGCCAACGTCCCTTACCGAAAAAGCGTTCACACGCAACCTGCTCGACGTGTTGATTCGCGCCGGGCTTATCGCCGTTCTGGTGTTGTTCTGCTTCGAGATCTTCAGCCCGTTCCGCGACCTGATGTTGTGGTCGCTGATCCTGGCGATCACCCTTTATCCCCTGCAAGAGCGACTCAGAGGGCCGTTGGGCCGCAAAGAAGGGCGCATCGCGACGCTGATCGTGCTGGTCGCGGTGCTCATTTTGATGGTGCCGGTCTACCTGTTGGGCACTTCGATTGCCGACTCGGTCGAGAGATCGATACACGTGGTCAGGACCCAAGGCATTACCATTCCGCCGCCGTCCGAATCGCTCGCGGAGTGGCCTCTGGTGGGCAAGCCGCTGTCGGCGATCTGGCTGCAGGCGTCCACTGACCTGCCGGGATTGACCGAGAAATACATCCCGCAGATCAAAGGCGTGAGTCTGGCCTTGCTGGGCAAACTGGCCGGCGTCGGCATGGGTTTCCTGACATTTATCTTCGCCCTGATCATCGCTGGCATCTTCATGGCCTACGGCGAAAGCGGCGCGCGCAGTGCCGTGCTGATTTCGTCGCGCTTCAGCGGCCCGGTCCGCGGCCCGAAAATCGCCGCGCTGTGCACCGCGACGATTCGTGCGGTAGCGTTAGGCGTGGTCGGCATCGCATTCATTCAGATGCTGCTGGTGGGCTTGGGATTTGTATTTAAAGGCGTGCCCGGCGCCGGTTTGCTCGCCTTGGCGGTGTTGCTGCTGGGGATCATGCAACTGCCGGTCACCTTGATCACCTTGCCGGTGATCGCCTATGTGTTCGCCACCGAAGGCGCCAGCACTGCGACCATCGTCTTTGCCATTTACGTGTTCGTCGCCGGCCTGGTCGATAACGTGCTCAAGCCGCTGCTGCTGGGGCGTGGCGTTGACGTGCCGATGCCGGTGATCCTGATCGGCGCGCTAGGCGGGATGGTCACCGGCGGCATCATCGGATTGTTCATCGGCCCGGTGGTGTTGGCGGTCGGCTATCAACTGTTCTGGCAATGGGTAGAGGACACACCGGACGTGGCGACAACGCCCTGAGCTAGCCTCTTCCAGGCAGAGCGGGGCCTAGTTGCCGCGCTTCCACACCTTGACGTAGTCGATACGGAACGTGGAAGGCAGGTCGGCGTCGTCGACCACGCCGAACCATTGCCACATCGCCTCGCTGTCGAACACGATCTGCATCGGGAAGAAGAAGTTGGTGTTCTTCGCTTCTCGCACCAGCACGCCATCCACGTACCAGCGCAGCATGTCCTGCTGCCAGTCGAAACCATAGACGTGGAAGGTGCTCGCCAGCCGCCACGGTGCGACCCAGGTGCTGCCGTCACTGAGGTGCTCATCGCTTTGCGGCGTGGCCCAGACGTGGGCGTTCATGTTGTATTTTTTGTCGAAAGCGCCGTCCTTGGTCTTGCCACCAATCTCGAAGATATCGATCTCGGTGGCGTTGTCGGGCAGCCCGGTCCAGGCCAGCCAGAATGCACTGGAACCGGCGGAATTCATGGGTTTTGCCCGCGCTTCGTAGTAGCCGTAAAGCCCGCGTTCAATGGTGCGAACCATCGCCGAGCTGTAATCCTTGTAGCCCAGTTTTACGTACTTTTCGGGCAGGGTTTCCTTGCGGAAATAGATGTTCAGGTTGCCATTGTTGACGACCGCATTGGTCGGCAGAAACAACGCCGGCTTACGTCCCAGCGAATCAGTGCCGGTGGCGTTGTTGACATGCCAGCGCGTTGCGTTGAGCGCCGTCCCGTTGAAATCATCCGACAGCTGCGTGTCCAGCACCCATTTGCCAGCGTTGGCCTGATCGGACAACGGCGCGTTGGGGTTGGTGTGTTGTGGCACTTCGCCGAGGGGACCGACGCGGGTCCATGCCGTGGATTTCGCAGGTGGTGCCACTGACCACTTTTGCGCCAGGTAATCGAACGCGTTTTCCCGCTCGGCTTGCGAGCTCAGCAGGCGGTCGTAGACCAGCACTTCGGCGATGTCGCCGCGCAGGATTTCCGAAGTGCCGACCACGTTACGCGCCACCGCGAACGGACCGATTGGCACGTCATTGATTTCGAGAAAGTCCAGCTTTGGCTCGTAAGCCGTGGTCTGTTGAACGCTGATGCCAAAGTTCGGCAGCATGTTGTCGTTATCGGCAAGTAGCGGCCGCGAACTAAACAAGCGCTGCCAGGCTTTGCCACCGGCTTGCTCAGGCAAGCGCCTTGACACCACAAACACCGTGGCCGGACCTTTGCTCTTACGAATTGACGAGCCGGAAAACGCCGCGGTGCCGTTCAGGCGCACCACCGGGCGGCCATTCATGGCGCTGTCGACCCGCAATGGCAGCGCCGTGGCCGCGACAGGGTCGACGATGATTGCGCTGGCCTTGGCGGATTTGTCTCGCCAGCGGGTCACGCGGTTTTCGCCATCGACGGTGAGGGTCGAGGCATCAGCAGCGTCGAGCCACAGCACCAGACCATTGAGTGGCGGGCTGGTGACATTGGCAAACGCATTCAACGCTGCCGACATCAACAGCGTGCCCAGCCATATTTCCCTGACCATGTGCATCTCCTTTCTTCTGAGCTACTGGCTCACTTGTGGGCAAACTGCGGTACCGGGCTCGAGCGATAACCGAGCGGGTTGTGCGATTGCCAGCGCCAGCTGTCGACGATCATCCGTTCCAGGTCGCGTTCGGCAGCCCAGCCGAGTTCGCGTCCGGCCTTGCTGGCATCAGCCCAGCACTGGGCAATGTCGCCGGCGCGGCGCGGGGCGAACTGGAATGGGATAGTAATCCCGGTGACGGCCTCGAAATTGCGGATCATCTGCAAAACGCTGTAGCCCACGCCGGTGCCGAGGTTCCAGACATTGACGCCGCTACTGTCGCGCAAGGCTTGCAGGGCTTTGAGATGGCCGTCGGCAAGGTCAACGACGTGTATGTAATCGCGCACGCAGGTGCCATCGACGGTCGGGTAGTCGCTGCCGTAAACGGTCAGTTCCGGAATGCGGCCAATGGCGACTTGGGTCAGGCACGGCAGCAGATTGCTCGGCTTGCCCGTGGGATCTTCGCCGATCATGCCGCTTTCGTGAGCGCCGATGGGGTTGAAATAACGCAACAACGCAATGCTCCAGCGCGGGTCGGAGGTGGCCAGATCGGTGAGCAATTCCTCGATCATCAATTTGGTGCGGCCGTACGGGTTGGTCGGTTTGCCAGTGCCGAGGTCTTCCAGAATCGGTGTCCGTGCGGGGTCGCCGTAAACCGTCGCCGATGAGCTGAATACCAGGTTGAACACCTTTGCACGCGCCATCGATCGGCACAGGTTGAGCGTCCCGGCGACGTTGTTGGCGTAGTAGTCGAGCGGGTTGCGCACACTTTGCTCGACAGACTTGAGGCTGGCGAAATGCACCACCGCATCGATGTCGAAGTGACTGAAAATGTCGTCGAGCAGCTTCTGGTTGCGCACGTCACCTTCGATGAACTCGACCCGGGTGTGGGTCAGTTGCTCAAGACGGGTGATCGATTCGCGACAGCTGTTGCTCAAGTTATCGAGCACCAGCACTTGCTGGCCTGCGTTGATGAGGGTCAGGGCGGTGTGGGAACCAATGAAGCCGGCCCCGCCTGTGATCAGCGTGGTTTTTCTGAGCATGATGTGTGATTCCTGTGCGAGAACCGTTTCAGCGGGTGGTGAAAACCGTCTTGAATTCTTGCGGCCAGCGCGGGTGCAGCAGGCTGTAGGCGAGGGCATACGTCAGGGCGCCGATGGCGATGTCGGCGATCAGATGCACGTAGCCGGTCAGGCTCACTTGTGTTGAAAAGGTGACTACGCTAGCGGCCATCACGAGCGAGGCGAGGACGCTGCGGTAGTTGCACTCCAGGAACGCCCGCCAGCCGTAACCGATGGCGGTATTCAAACCGCGAATCTGCAGAGGCGTGATGATCAGCATCCTGACCAGCAGGGCCAACGCTGCGGCCATGCCGCCGTAGACAGCGCCGAGGCTGTAAACCAGCGCCAGGGCGAGCAGGGTGGTGCCGACTTCAGCCTTGAGGGTGAGACGGCTGCGATTGACCGCGACCAGCGCCGTGGTCGCGAACATGGCCAGGTTGCCGAGTGCGGCCGTGCAGGCCAGCACTTGCAGCAGAGGAATGGCGTCGGCCCACTTGGCGCCGAAGATCAACAGAATGATGTCGTCTGCGGTCAGCGCGATGCCGATGAACAGCGGCGTCAGCAGAAAACCGCTGAGCGCCGTCGAGTCGCTGATGAGGCCGATCAGCCGCGAAGAATCCGCGCTGCGCCGGGCGAATGCCGGCAGGGCGTAACTCATCAAGCCGTTGTAGATCGCGGTGCGCGGCAGATCGATGATGCGCATCGCCAGGTTGAACATGCCGACAGCGCTCGCACCGGCCGTGATGCCGAGCACCACATTGACGCCGCGCTGCAGGGTTTGTGAACTGAGTACATTGATTGCTACAGGCGTGCCGGCCCTGAGGGTTTCGCGCAGGAACCGGGTGTCGATGTGGAACGCAATTCGCTTGGGCTCGCCGCGCATCAGCACGATCACCGAAACGAACTCCATGATCAGCGCCTGCGCGATCACTGCCCAGGCGCCAAAACCCCACAACGCGACCGCAATGCCACCGACGCCGCCCAGCACCTTGCCCAGCAGCGTGCGGGTGGCGAGCATCTTGAAGTTGCCGCTGCGGCGCATCTGCACCACGTACACCCGCGCCATCATGGTGAAAAGGATTTTCACCGAGGCTACCGCCGTCATCCATTGCAACTCCGGCGAAGGCGCGTACTGCATCGCCAGGCCGCTAATGAGCAGAATCGACACCAGGCTGATCAGCACGGAAAACCAGAACGCGGTCGAGACATGACGGTCGTCCAGCTTTTCCTGGCGCACCAGCGGATCTTCCAGCACGGACGAGTAGATGATGCCGACCACTTCGACGATGGCGATAATCACGGTGCCGATGCCCAGTTCCGTTGGCGACAGCAGCCGGGCATAAACAACAAACGTGATCATCGAGAGGAAAATCAGGCCGAATTTTTCGGTGAAGATCCAGATCAATGTAACCAGACGATGATTGGCCATGGGCAAGACCTGGGGATTGGAACGACAAAGGATGAATTAACGAACCGCAGTCACCACCGCCCGTAGCACCTGTAGCAGCTGCCGAGCCTGCGAGGCTGCGTCCGGCTGCGTAGCAGCCGTAAACCCGGGCAGCGCGGTGTATCTGGAAAACCGCGTTTGCCGAACAAGCGAGTGCTGCGCACTCGGACGCAGGCTCCGCCAGCTGCTACAGGGTTCGCGTTGCCAGGCGAGGCGTGGTCAGGGCGCTTTGCGTAGCGTTTTCATCCGCGCATACAGGTAGCGCAGGGTCGGTTTGCCGTTGAAGACAATCAGTGTCTGCCACGAGTGCTTGAGCATTTTCTGGAAGACCTTGATCACCTGCGCGTGCTCGCCGCGCCGGGAGAACGTGCCAAGGAAGTCGGCATGGTTGGCCAGCACGAAATCTATGCGCTGCTGGCGCGTCAGGCGGGTGCCGTAAAGCTCCAGGTACAAGTCAATGAACTTGAGTTTGTGCGGGTAATATTTTTGCGGCTGCGCGGTGATGTTGCTGGCGTTGACCCCGCGGCGGATCAACACTTCGGGCACCGTGTGAACTTCCCAATGCTCTGCAATCCGTGTCCACAGTAAACGATCTTCGGCGTAGCGCAGCTTTTGATCAAAACCGCCCAGCGCAACAATCGCCTCGCGCCTGACGACCACCCCGGAAGTGCCATTGATGACGTTCTCGCGCATGAAATCGGCAAAGTGATTGCCGCTTTTACGCCGTTCTTCCCGTTGTTCCTTGCCGTCACTGAACACGCTCAGTTGATAGCAATCGATCAAGCCGACCCGATGCCCCGTGCGCGTCAGCTCAGCATACAGCGCCAACTGCTTCTCGAGCTTTTCCGGGTGCCACTGATCATCAGCATCCAGAAACGCAATAAATGTTTCTTGAGCCATGAAGATGCCTTTGTTGCGTGCACTCCCCGGGCCCTCATTGGCTTGTTGCAGGAAGGTAATGGGAAACGGCGCCACGAAGTTCCTGACCATTTGCGGCCCGTCATCGCTGGAGCCGTCGTCGACGATGATCACGTTATCCGGCAACCGGGTTTGCCGGCTCAGCGAGGCCAGCGTCTGCTGAATGCTGCTGGCGGCGTTGTACAGCGGAATGACTACGCACACCGTGCCGGGTGATGGGGAAGCGTCGTTCAGCATGGGCTTTTCTCCTTGGACCGGGTCCCGGCGGACAGGGCCTGTGAGCGGACGGCATAAGCCGGTGCAGGCGAGCGAGCGGCCATGGCCGGTCGTTTGGCGTGGTGATGGCGGAACGTCAGAGCAAGCGTGCAGAACACCAGAAACTCCGCAGAACGGTAATTCGGTATCACGTACGCCACGTAATTGGTGACGATGAACAGCGCGATGATCACCAGCGCGCTGGCCCGGAACTGAGCAGAGCGGTCAGCCGTTACCGCTCGGTATTGTTTGATCAGCGCTTCGGCGAACATCAGGATCAACGCCGCCAGCTGCAGCGCGCCGCCGTTGAGCAAGGTTTCCATGTAACCGCTGTGCGCATTGCCGATATAACCCCAGCGCTTGATAAAAACGTCGGCATCCGGGCTCGACCAGAACGCGCCGTAGCCGTAACCGTTAAGAAACTGGCTATCGATCAGCGGCGTCAGCAGTTCCCAGATCAGCGTGCGGTCGGTCAACGAAGGATCGCGTCCCATCATCTCCAGCAGCAGCGTGTAGTTGCCGTACATGAAGGCGCAGATCAGCAAATAAACGACCGTCGCGGCGAAGAACGCCAGCAACGAACGGTTGACCCGCAGGCGGATCATCGTCAGGAAGTACCAGTAGCTGGCCGCGCCCGTGACGATCAGCGCAATGCCCGTCGCCGACTGCGCGAGCAGAATCGCCACCAGCGAAAAGCTCGCGTACAGCATCGCCATCACATTGCGTTGACGGATCATCGGCAGCAGCAACAGGATCGCAATGGCATTGATCCGCGCGCCGGCATTCTTCTCGGTAAAAATTCCTTTGAACGCGCCGTCCCGTATACCGCCAGAGATGAAGGCAATGTCCGGCCTGATCACGGCGAAGATCAGACCGATCAACGCGGCAGCACCAATCACCGAACCGATCATGAAAGTAATTTTCTCAATGCTGTAGTTGTAGGCAACGAACCCGGCAAAGAACACCACGCTGACCATCGCGATAAAGCGTTTGAAGCTCAACATCGGGTCGCTGGACCAACTGATCGACGCCGCCACGCACACCAGAAACAGCAGCAGAAAAAAATTGTTGCGGTAAAAACTTTTGCTCAGGAACACCTTGTTGCGGATGAAGAAAAACAGCGGAACCAGCAGGGTAACCAATCCGCCAATCTGATTGACCACGTTGCCCTCCATGTCCCGTTGCGCATCGTCCAGGGCAGCGCCTTGCCCCAGGAAAAAAGCAATCACCTGGATGTAGAACAACACGCCGAACAACGTAAACCCGTCGCGCAGCGTGGAGTACCTGACTTCCAGTTTTCTCATGAGCGTTCGCCCCCCAGCAGCGCCGCCAGATAGGTGTGCACGGCGCGGCCACTGACGAAGCGATTGGCAGCGGCGATGCGCGCGTGCAGATTCGCTTCGCGGGGGGCGCTCAGTTCGCCGGCGATTGCCTGCGCCAGCGCGGCGGGATCGTCGACGTCGACCAAGGGCGCGACCCTGCCGTTGTCGAGAATGTCCTGCGGACCGTGCGGGCAGCGGGTCGACACCACGGGCGTGCCGGTTGCCAGCGCTTCAACCAGCGCATTGGGGCTACCTTCGAAACGTGACGACAATACAAAGCAGTCGGCCGCCGCCACTTCCGCCATGGGCTGACGTGTATAGCCCGGCAGATCGACACGATTGGCCACACCCATTGCCGCCGCCTGTGCCTGCAACTGCGCGCGAAGATTGCCTTCGCCGAAAATGATCAGACGCGTGCCTGAATTTGGCAAACGGGCGAACGCTGCAATCAACGTATCGAAGCCTTTCTGTGGCGCCAGACGACCCACCGCAACGACCACCGCGGTGGTTTTTTCCAGCAGCCAGGGATGGCTCGGCAGGCCCGGTGGCCTCTGCAGGAAATCGTTATCGAGCACCGGATTGTCGGCGATCGTCACGTCGCGCTTGCGCGCAATCGTCGTGTCGACCAGGTCCTGCGCCACGCCCCGTGATACGCAGATGACCGGATTGGGAATCAGCCGATACAGAAACGGCGCCAGCCAGTAAGCCGCGCGCACCGCCGCCGCCGGATTGACGTGTTTGTCGTGTGAAAACGCATTGCGTTCGCTGACGTGCAGGCGCTGCAGGGTGCCGGACAGTATCGAGGCGGCAATAGCCACCACGTTGACGTGGGTGAGGGCGGCCAGCTGTGCATCGAAGCGGTTGTGCCGTAAAAAGCGTGCCAGCGCCGGGACTGCACTGGCGCTGCGCGGGCTGTTCAGTTCGACCTGTTTGACCCGAGGATCAAGCAGCGCGACGTTCATGCCGCCGCCGGTGAGCATCAGCAGTGTGACGTCGTTGCCGGCCTCGACAAACGCACCGGCCAGTCTCGCCATCATTTTCTCGGCGCCGCCAGCGCTGAGGTCGTGGAGGATGATCAGCAGCTTTTTCATGATTGATTCCATACCTGGTAATAAGCCTGCGCGGCGTGGTGGCTGGTGTAAGGGCGGACGGCCTCGGCCAGGGATTGCCCACCCGGCGTGACCGCGGCAGACATCGCCAGGCTTTGCAGCAAACCTTCGGCCAGCGCCGGCACATCGTTGACCTTGACCAGTTGCCCCAAACGGCCGTGATCGAGCACTTCCCTCGGGCCGGTTTCGCAGTCGCAGGCCAACACCGGCGTGCCTAATGCCAGGGCCTCGATCAACACGGTCGGCATGCCTTCGTGTGATGAACTGAGGATCAGCAGCCGGGCCTGGCGGATCAGCGGATACGGGTTGCGCAGAAATCCAGTGAAATGCACCCGGTTGGCGATGCCCAGCCGTTGCGCCTGCGCGGTCAGTGCACCCCGTTGTGGGCCGTCGCCAGCGATGACCAGATCGGGCAGTGCCTCGCGGCTCAATGCCAGCGCATAAGCGTCGAGCATCAGGTGAAAACCTTTGAGTTCCACCAGTCGGCCGACGCCCAGCCAGAACTCGCCTGGCAGGTTGGCGGGCATGGGGGTCTGTGCGGCGTTGAGCAGTTGCTCTGTTACCACTGCGTTCGGGCAATAGGTGATGCGTCGGCGGCCCCAGGGTATCCAGTCGGCGAGGGAGCTGCGCAAACCTTGCGACACCGTCACCACTTTGCCGCTGCCGCACAGGTAGAGGGCGTAGAGCAGTCGCAGGCTGGTGACGCCGGTTCTTTGCTCGGCGCAATCAAGTGCGGTGTGGCGGGTGTAGATGACCTTGCATGGACGCCCCAGCGTGGCGAACCAGGTGCACAGGTTGGCCTGCTCCTTGGCGCTGATCAGGTGAGTGACCTTTTCGCGCCGGATAATCCGGCGCAACAGGACAATAGATTTGAGCATGCCGACTACGCCGCTGCCGGCGCCATCGATGGCGGTTGCACCCACGGCGTCCGGGGTGTCTCCGTTGATCACGAAAAAACTGACGCGCTGGCCATCCTTGAGAAATTGCTCGGCCAGGCGTTGCTGTACCCGCTCAACGCCCCCGTCGGGTTCGAAATCTTTAAGAATAAACAGGATATGCATGGTCAATGACCCGCTGCTGAGAATGCGCTTCAGGGTGCGCTGATGTTGATCGACACTTTGCGTCGAACGATCATCGCCAACAGGTGGCAAAAGTTGCTCGGGTAGTCGATCAGGTAGCGCTTGATCGTGTGCGGCTCGCGGTACATGCGGTAGAAGGCGCGCAAGTGCAGACGGTCGACCAGCGCCGGGTAGTACTGTTGCGTGGCCATGGCCTCCTGGCGAATGAAGCCGCCGCAGGTAAACGCCACGCCCCTGAAGCCGGCCTGGAGGGCATTGTCGACAAACCGTTCCTGCAGTCCGGCGCCCAGCCCGACGATCAGAATGTGCGTTTCGCTGCGGCAGATGTCGGCGTGAATAGCCTCGGCCTGCTGAGCATTGAAATAGCCGTTGTGATAACCGGCAATGTTCAACGCGGGATAACGCAGCAGAATCTTCTCGATGAACAGCGCCAGTTCGGCCTGCCGGGCGCCGACGAAATACACGCGCTTGCCTTGCGCCTCGGCGCTGCTGAACACCGGGTCGGCAATAGAAGTGAAATCAAAACTTACCCGGCCCACCGCGCGCCCGGTCACGCGCGACATAAAAGTCGACATCAGCATGCCGTCGCAAAAATAGGCGACGGCATTGGATGGCTGCTTGAGGAAGCTGCCGATGGAGGCGAAGTTGACGAAGGAGAACGCTTTGTTCGCGTCCAGCAGCGCCGGCGAATATTGCTCGATCACGTTCAGTTTGATCATTGCATGCCTCCATCAACGACATGCGGCCAGGTTTGCCTGCCGACGGACACATAGGTGAAACCGCGTTTGCCCAGGCGCTGCGGATCAAACAGATTGCGGCCGTCGAAAATCAGCGGCTGCTTGAGCTGGCGTGCGAGCAGGTCAAAATCCGGTGCACGAAACGTTTGCCATTCGGTGACGATGATCAGCGCATCGGCATTCTTCAGCGCGGCTTCCTTGGTGCCCGCGAGCGTCAGGTCTTCGCGCTCGCCATACAGGCGCTGGGCTTCTTCCATCGCCTTGGGATCGAACGCCTGGACGCGCGCTCCGGCTTTCCACAGCGCTTCCATCAACACCCGGCTCGGCGCTTCGCGCATGTCATCAGTGTTGGGCTTGAAGCTCAGTCCCCAGAGCGCGAACGTCTTGCCCTGCAGCGCGCCATCGAAGTGCTCGAATATCTTGCTGAACAACGTGGTTTTCTGTTCGTTGTTACGCGCTTCCACCGCCTTCAGCACACGGGCATCGATATCCACCGCCGTCGCGGCGTGAATCAAGGCTTTCACGTCTTTGGGGAAGCACGAGCCCCCGTAGCCAACGCCGGGGTAGATGAACTGGTAGCCAATGCGCGGATCGGAGCCGATGCCGTGGCGGACCATCTCGATATCGGCGCCGAGTTTCTCGGAGAGCGTGGCCATTTCGTTCATGAAGCTGATCTTGGTCGCAAGCATGCAATTGGCGGCGTACTTGGTCAGCTCGGCGCTGCGGATGTCCATGACGATGATCTTTTCGCGGTTGCGGTTGAACGGCTCGTAAAGCTCGCGCATCACCTCTTCGGCGTGTGCGCTGTCGGTGCCGATGATGATCCGGTCGGGGCGCATGCAGTCGTCGACGGCGCAGCCTTCCTTGAGAAATTCCGGATTGGAAATCACGTCGAAGGTCAGATCGCTGCGCCCGTTCCCGGCCAATACCTCGGCAATGCGTGCGCGGACCACATCACCCGTGCCCACCGGCACCGTGGATTTGTCAACGATCACCTGATAACGGTCCATGTGTTGCGCGATGGTTTCTGCCACGTTGAGGACGTACTGCAAATCTGCCGAGCCGTCCTCGTCGGGCGGGGTGCCGACCGCGATCAGCTGCACATCGCCATGGCGCACGGCTGCCGCCAGATCGGTGCCGAATTGCAGGCGGCCGCTCTGGTAATTCTCCCGCACCAGGGTTTTCAGACCCGGTTCATAGATGGGCAACGTGCCCTCGATCAGCGCCTGAACCTTCGCGGCGTCGACATCCACGCACATCACCGAATGGCCGACTTCCGCCAGCGCGGCGCCCTGTACAAGTCCCACATAACCGATGCCGAATACGCTCACATTCATGGTGAAACCTCAGGCCGGGGGCGTCAGTAGATGTTTTTGGAAAAGAGGGTAAAGGGCGTTTTCACGAGGATTTTGATGTCCAGCCACAGCGACCACTGGTTGATGTAGTTGAGGTCCTGGGCGACGCGCTGCTGCATTTTTTCCAGCGTCTCGGTTTCACCGCGGTGGCCGGTGATCTGCGCGAGTCCGGTGATGCCGGGCTTGAGGCGATGCCGGGCCATGTAGGCGCGGACTTTGCCGGTGTAATAGATGTTGTGAGTCACCGCGTGGGGGCGCGGACCGACCAGGGCCATGGCGCCGAACAGCACGTTGAACAGCTGCGGGAGTTCGTCGATCGAGCTGCGGCGCAGGAAGCGTCCGAGCGGAGTGACGCGGTCGTCGTCGCGGGTGGCTTGACGGATTTCGTCGTCCTTGTGCACGCGCATCGAGCGAAACTTCCAGACCCTGATCACTTCGCCGTCACAGCCATGCCGGTTCTGCTTGTACAGCACCGGGCCGGGGGAGGTGAGTTTGATCGCCACGGCCACGGCCAGCAGCAGCGGGCTGAGCAGGGTGATCGCTACCGCGGCCAGGGTGCGCTCCAGCAAGTCTTTGCAGAACAGGCTGCCGGGGTGCGAGCTGATCAGGCTTTCATTGAGATAGAACGCCGGCATCCGTTCTATTTCCGAGATCGATTGATTGAGCAGCACCAGGCTGCTGAAATCCGGGATCCAGACCACGTCGACGTTCATGTCCAGCAAGTCGATGTACAGCGCCTCGATCATGGCGGCCTTATCCATGGGCAGCACCAGATAGACACGGCGAATCTCCATGCGATCGATGATTTCACGGATGTCATCGACCGAGCCGAGCAGCGGCAAAATGCTCGGCGCCGGGCCGGCATGGTCGGCGGTGGCGACAAAACCGAGCACCCGCGCACGGTTCGGCCGCGACAGTTTGCGCGCCAGTTCATGGGCAGTCGGGCAGGTGCCGAGAATTACCGAGCGGCGCTCGTTGCAGCGTTTGCTCGAATGCAGGCGGGTGAGGCAATGCAGGGGGATGAAACTGGCCGCTTGCAACAGGTAGCCGGCGATGGCCCAGACGATGATCACCTGTCGCGAGAAAATCGCACTGGTCTGGGTGATGAACGCGATGCTGATCAGCACCGCCAGCAGGATCAGCCAGCCGGCCAGCAACCGAGCGAGCCCGACCAGTAAACCGTGGCGTTTGTGGTAGACCTGCATGGCGCCGTAGATCGGCACCGAACCGAGCACCGTGAGAATCATCAGCACCCGGTAGGGACTGGCCAGAGCGCCAACGCGCCAGTAGACGAGCACCATCAACAGCACGTTGACCAGGGTCAGCGCGCACAGCCACTGACCCCAGAACGTCAGGCCTTTACGATGGGCGACTTGAGCGGTGTATTGCGGAGTCATCGGCTCAACCTCTGGACATGGGGCGTGAATCGGCCGCGCCGTGGAATCACGGCATAGGGGCAGGCACGCTGGTATGTGGCTCGATTGAGATAACGGGTGCAGCGAAGGGCGATGCGAGGTGACGTGCGACCAGCGTTACCTGGAGGCGTAATCGTAATCGTAGAATGTGTCCGAATGACTGTGGCCGTACTTGCGCGCCTTGCGCAGGTCGACCTGGTTAAGCACGATCCCGAACACTGGAGCGTGGCTCTGCTGCAACGTGGCGAGTCCTTTCTGGACCTGGCTGACCGGGGTGCTTTCTGCCTTGACCACGTAGATCACGGCGTCCGAATGCTTGGCCAGCAGCAGCGCGTCGCTGACCATTTCGGCCGGCGGCGAATCGATGATGATGTGTCGGTAGCGCAATTTCAGGGCATCAAACATGCGCGCCACCCGCGGCGAGCTGAGCAAGTCCTGTGGCGGCGGCTGACGCGAGCCATGGCGGTGTTCGCCGGGCCCCGGCAGGCGTGCCGAGCTCAACAGGTCGAGGGAGGAGGGCGATACATTGCCGGCCGGCAGCATGTCGAGATTGCCCACCGTGCGGATGCAGTCTTCCAGGCGTGCGGTACCGGCAATCACGTTGGCCAGCCCCGGCGCGTCGGCCGGGAAGTCGAAGTTCGACGACAGCGTCGGCTGGCGCAAGTCAGCGTCGATCAGCAGCACCCGCTCCAGCGACGTCAGCGAGCAGGCAAGGTTGTTGGCGATGGTGCTCTTGCCTTCGCCAGAGACAGTCGAGGTGACGAGCACCACTTGCGCCGGCTGCTCATTACTTTGCAGCATCAGCCAGGTGCGCAGGTTGCGAATAGTTTCGGAAAAACGCGGATGGTCATTGTCGTCAAACAGGCGCGCCAGTTGCCGACGGCTCTTCTTCATCACCAGCGGGACAACGCTGAGCAATGGAGTATTGAGTGTGCTTTCGACACTATCGTCAGTCTTGAAGGTGTTGCTCAAGGTATCGAACAGGAACGCCATGAGTACGCCGATCAACGCGGCAACCACCGCGACGATCGCCACGATCAGCGTCTTGCGCGGCTTGCTCGCTTCCAGCGGGGCAATCGCCGGGTCGACGATACGCACTTTGGTGGAGTCCATGTCCGAGGTCGCGGCGGTTTCTTTCAAGCGGGTAATGAAGGTTTCGTACAAGGCCCGGCTGCTGTCGACTTCACGCTGGAATTCGCGCAGCTGGAACTCTTTGCGCGAGATGTTTTGAAGCTGCGCCTTGTTGGTGTTGAACGAACCTTGCAGAGCCTGTTCGCTGGCCACCGCCAGCTGATATTGGCGCTCGATACCGGCGATCACTTGCTGCACCTGCAGACGCAGGCTGGTGGTAGCGGCGCGCAACTCAGACTGCGCTGAGGTCAACGCCGGGTGTTTAGGCCCGTAGCGTCCCGATAGCTCCTCGACCTTGGCCTGCGCCTTGGCCAGTTCTCCCTGGAATTGCTGAACCAGTGGGTTGGTCAGTACCGCCGGCACACTCGACAACCGGCTGAGGTCGCCATTGCTCAGCGACTTGGCCTGGCGATACTGACTTTCGGCTTCGGCACGATTGCGCCGCGCATCGATCATGCGATTGCCGGTCATTTCCAGTTCGTTGGCGCTGATGGTAGCAACGCCGCCGACATCGACCAGGCCCTGCTCTTCGCGGTAGCCCTGCAGTTTGTTCTCGGCGCGGCGCAGGTTATCGCGCAGTTCAACAAGGCGGGTGTTCATCCAGCTGGTGGTGGTTTGCGAGGACTTCACGTTGGTGTCGAGCTGGCTGTCGATGAAACCCTGGGCCAGCGCGTTGGCAACGTCGGCGGCCAGTTTCGGGTCAGGCAGTTCCACTTCGATTTCCAGCAACTGACTCTTGCCGACAAATTTGATGCTGGTGTGCAGCATCAGGTTTTGCGTGACCTGATTGAAGATGTCCAGTTCCGTGGGCGTGGTCTGCACCGGTGTGAGGAATGCCAGGCCTGGCAGCCACTGCCCGCTGTTGAGTTCGGCCAGCCATTGGCGTGGGGTGAACCACGGCTTTGGCTGTTGCCGCGGGTCAGTGATCGGGTTGGTCGTAAGGTTGAGCTTGCGCACCGCGCGTTCCGCCAGCTCCCGCGATTGCAGCAGCGCCTGTTGGGTCTGCAGGTAATCGGTGGCATTGGTCGACGAGTCTTTGACCTGCTGGAACGACATCAACGGTGGGTTTTTCTCGTTGATCAGCAGGGTTGCGCTGCCGACGTACTGCGGGGTGATCATCGACACCGCGACAGTCGCCAGCACCACGCTAAGCAGCACCAGCCAGCCGATGTTCCACTTGGCGCGCCAGATTACCCGCCACAGTTTCATCAGGTCGATGGTGTCCTTCTCTTCGCCATGCTGCTGATACAGATGCGCCTGAAGAGGACGTTCTATGTAGGTGCTAGGGCTGTTGTCCATGATTAGAAAAAGCCTTGTGCAATGGAGATGGTGTCGCCGGGGGCAATGACAGTGCTGCGGGTCACCGCATCGGTAAGGGTTGGACCGCCGTCACCACGCACGATGGTGACGCGCTTGATCGAGGCGCGTTCGGTCAGCCCGCCTCCCAGCGCGATGGCTTTTTCCAGGGTCAGCCCAGGCACGAACGGATAGCTGCCGGGCTTTTGCACCTCACCGTTGATGTAGAACGAGCGGTACTCGACCTGACTGAGGCTGACCTTGGGGTCGACCAGATAACCTTGCTTGAGGCCATCGACGATGATTTTCTCCACTTGCCCCGGGGTCATGCCCAAGGCGTTGATTTCCCCCAGGAACGGGTAAGAAAAGGTCCCGGCATCACTCAGCCGGATCTTTTTCATACTCAACTCCGGCTCGCCGAACACGATGATTCGCAAGACGTCACCGGCCGCCAGTTTGTACTGAGTACCAGGTTGGGCTGCCTGAGCGTCGGGCAGCAGCCAGAGCGCGAACAAAAGCACGAAGATGCGCGAGTTCATGGGGGAAACCTCTAGAGGCTTACGTTGAAACTGATCTGGAAGACGTTGCGTTTGAAACTTTCGTTGTCGGCATCGGAATCGTTGTCGCGGTGCCGATAACCCAGCTCGATGTCCAGCCAGCGCCGCATCTCGTACGCCACCGCCAGGTTGTAATCCTGAAGGTCGTCGGTGCGGTCCTGGCCTTCATATTCGTAGCGACCCATGCCGGCTTCGGCGATGGTGGTGATGCGCTCGGTCCAGCCGTGGCGCCAGCCGACCTGGGTGAACGTCGCTTTAACGGCATCGGAGCCGTCGTCGCCTTCGGCCATAGCCTGCTTGGCCAGGAAGGTGAACTTGGAATAGGTGCGGGGTTTCCAGTCCAGATTGACTTGCCAGGTCGGGTTACTGAGGTCGCCGGAGTCGTTCTCGTCAAATTCCTTGCGCTCATAGCCGATACGCACCTTGCCGGTGGTACGTGCAGTCACGTCCCACTCAGCGCCTGCCAGCACGGCATTGGATTTGCTGCTGCGCGGGCTGTTGGGCTCGACGTAGTCGAAAATCTTGTGGTCGTACTCAAGCAAACTGCGGGTGTTGCTGCCGAGGCGGTGGTACCACGTGGTGGACAATGCCGTGGTGTCGCGCTCTTTGTCGTCGTTGATGCCGTCAGCGTTGTCGTAGCGAAGGCGATCGTAGCTGGCGCCCAGGTCGATTTGATTCAGAGCGCTTTTGGCGCCGTAGGTATAAACGCCGCCGACGCGCTGACTGCTGATCTCGTCATTGATGCCGTCGACAGCCGTCGAGGTGGTGCGTTCGTACTTGCGTGCCTCAGCTTCCAGTTTCAAGCGATGGCGATCGGTGAACTCCATCACGCTGTCCGCTCGCAACCGTTGCGCGGTATTCGAGGCGTCGGAGTCATCGTGATAGATGTAGCGGGTTGGCTGCCAGATCAGTCGGGTGCCGCTGTTGCGGTCTTCAGCCTTTAGCTCGAAGGTGGGCGCAATTTTGGTCACCATGGTCGAGTCGACATCGTGCTCCAGCTCGCGAAAGTTATCATCGTAACTTTCGGAAAATAACAAAGTGGGGGTGAAGTCGAATCCATACACATCGATCGATTGTGGTTCGATGCTCCAGGCAGCGCCAGGATAAAAAGACATCATGACCAGCATGAGAGGGCAGTTAGACTTCAAACCCATATGTTTGCTCCTGACGAGAACAGCTTGGCTTTTATTTATTAGTCATTTGTTTATAGCTGCCATTGGCTGTCGTTCAAGGTGACTCAAGGGCACACATACCTGTTGTTCTCTGTTCAGGAACTGCAATAACAGCATGACGCGCTCGGCACCGAGCATGGACAGGAACACGCCTTCCAGTGGCGACAGCGGGCCGCGGATGATTTGCAGGGTGTCACCGGGTTCGAGGGTGGGCTCGGAATGCGGTTCCAGGGAGTTGATGCACCGAGTGCGCAGGTGCTCGATGACGTGATCGGGCACCGTGGCGGGCCCGTGGTTGAATTCGACGATGCGGCTGATGCCCCGCGTGGAACGAATCGGGCCCCAGTTATCTTCTCGACTCAGCTGTATGAACAGGTAGCCCGGAAACAGCAGCTCCAGGGTTCGTAAGCGCTTGCCCCGCTGCAAGCGTTCGCTGACCAGTTGAGGGCAAAACGTTATGTAGTTCTGTTGCAGAAGATTGATCTGAGCTCGCTCATCTTGCCGGGGCTTGCACTGCAACAGGTACCATTTGGAAGGGAGGGCGATAACTTCTTGCATGGGGGGAGCTCCATACATAGCGAAGATAGTTCAGCAGGCGACAGGCACAGCTACGCCATCGCGCTTGCCATCATGCAGCTAGTAGGCAGTGGCCCATGGAGGCCGGTGAATCGTCAGAAAGAAAGCGTCAATAGTTATAGTGGAGAAGTTGATGTATCAATAATGCAACAGATATTTGGGGTGGTTTTAATTGTGCGACAAAATCGCGCGATAGAGTTCATGGCAACTGCTGAAATCGCCTTTTGTTCTATCTAAAGTCAAATTAGTAATGAAATTGTCGTCGAGTTTTGTCAGGGCAAAGCTACCGCATGGTCGATACTTGCGACCCTAATTAAATAGCTTCGTGCGTGTCCTGACTTGCCGGGGGGGGGCAATTAACAATGCAACATTTATGGGCATTCCCCGAGCCGATATAGTTATCGTCCAGTCTTGGCGAGCTGTCAAACGCTACAAGTCAAAAAGAATGCCTTTTATCGAAAAGCAAAATTGATGAACTGTAAGTCATTGATGATTAAGGGTGTTGGTTTTCTGTCGGAAGAATTAAACTTTTTGCAAGTTTTGTAGTCTTTGCGATGGCTAACACAGAATGAAGTCATTGTGATGTCAGTTTAGTTGAGAACTACAGTCATGGTTAACGGCCTGGGCAACTTGCAAGGTCCTTCTCCCCAACTTCGGGCACTTTGCACCTGATCGGGGAGCGAATTCAATCTATTAATCGGCGCAGCCGCGTGGTGCAAGTGCCGAGGTGCGAGCGTGCAATTCGTCCCGCGTTTGCACGCACCCGGATGTCAGGATTTCTTTTGGCACGTCATCTCGGCTGCGCCATAGCCCCAAGTCACCCGCGCCTCACCCTGATGTTCCCGGAAACTTTCGTTCTGACCTTGATATCGGCTGCCGCTGGCGGATTGAGCGGCCGTCATCAGCGAGCGCTGGTCTCTATAAACGGCAGCGAGAGAAGGTGGTTCGGTTTGAAAGAAGGTCGCACTCACTGTGCCGTTGCGGCCACAGTCGTAGGTAACAGGCCCTGTCGAGGCAACAAGGCCATATGTGCTTTGAACTTCAACAGTACGTTGGCGATAACGGCTGCTGATGCACGCGGGTTTATCGTCGGACTTCCAGCATTCATCGCGACCTTTTATCCAGCCGCGCTGTTCGGCTTTCAACACTCTGGAATCGGCACCGGCCTTTTTCAGAGCGGCGTTGTAAGCAGCCGCCAGCGTCCGGTCCAGCGCGCCCAACTCTGGGGTTCTGCAGATAATGTCCTCGACGCTGCTGGACATTTTTTCCGGGCATTTGAACGACGGACCCTGCGCTGCGGAGGCCGGCGAGGTGAATGCCAGCGCAGATAAACCGGCGCAAGCCAGTGTGCGATAAAAAAGCTTCATGATCACTCCTGTAGTGAAGCTGCACCGCGAACGTGCAGGTGTGACCCGGCATAGTCTCACAGGCACTGCTTTTCGCCGATGCGGGGCAGGGGTCCAATAGTTGATTTTATCGGTTGCGATGAACTCAGAACGCAGCAAAGCGCCCGGTCCCCGTGCAGGAACCGAGCGCTCAACACTAGCGGTAAGCAGTTATTACGCCTGGCGCGCGGCCATTGCCGAGTAACTGTTCATCAGGTTGCGGTAGTTGGGGATGCGCTGGGAGAGCAGGTTGCCCAGGCCCTCGATATCGTTGCGCCAGTCACCTTGCAGTTCACAGGCGACCGAGAACCAGTTCATCATTTGCGCGCCGGCTTGCGTCATGCGATTCCACGCAGCCTGCTGCACGGTGGTGTTGAAGGTGCCGGAGGAATCGGTGACCACGAACACTTCAAACCCTTCTGCCAACGCCGACAATGTCGGGAAGGTGACGCAGACGTCAGTCACCACACCGGCAATGATCAGCTGCTTGCGACCGGTGGCGTTGATCGCCTTGACGAAATCTTCGTTGTCCCACGCGTTGATTTGACCAGGACGTGCGATGTAAGGCGCATCCGGGAACATCTCTTTCAGCTCTGGCACCAGCGGGCCATTGGGGCCTTGTTCGAAGCTGGTGGTAAGGATGGTCGGCAGCTCGAAAAATTTGGCGACGTCGGCCAGGGCCAGCACGTTGTTCTTGAACTCGTTGGGCGAGAAGTCCTGCACCAGCGAGATCAGACCGGTCTGGTGGTCGATCATCAGAACTACGGCGTCGTCTTTGTTCAGGCGGTTGTAAGTGGTCATGGTGAAATCCTTTATCGAGTTGGTTGGGCGTCGTTCAACATGGGCTCAGATTAAGGAAGTACGAGAACAGGATAAAGAGGTTGGAAACGGTTTGACTGTCCACTCAGGTAGGACAATGGCCCGGCATCACTCCATTGGGAGCACTACCACGAATTTCGTACCGATTTTGCTTTCCGAGGACACCTCGATCCGGCCGCCGTGAGCACCAACGATCTGATCAGCAATAAAAAGACCCAGGCCGAGGCTCGAATAAGGCCCGTGATCGATCGACGCTTGCGGGGAGTAGCGGCCCATCGGATTGAAAATAAACGGCAGGACATCTTCCGGTATGACGCTGCCACTGTTGTGGACGCTGAACAGAAGGTTATCACCCGAGACTTCCAGTGCGACCGTGACGGGCTCGCGACCATCGCCGTGTTGTACGGCGTTATTGATCAGATTGGAAAACACCTGCTCCAATCGATCGCCGTCGAACTGACCTGTCGCCCGTTTGACCGATTTCAACTTGATGTTGGTTTCCGGATACACCGTTCTGGATTCATCGACAATCCGCTCGCAAATCGGGCTGAGGTCTATCTCCTGTTTTTTTACGGGGATACCCGGGCCGACCTGGGAACGGGTGAAATCAAGCAGATCACCGACAATCTGGCTGGCGCGTTTAACGCTACTGTAAATGCGCGAAGCGATTTTGGTCGGTCGCGCGCCCAGATCGTCTGATCGCAAGAGTACGTCCGCGCCTAGGAGTATTGCGCTCAGTGGCGTGCGCAGGTCGTGGCCGAGAATGCCAAGGAAGACGTTGCGCGAAGCCTGAACGGCTTCGGTGTAACTGTTGATGGACTCGGCCAGCGCCTGATCGATGGCTTCATTGAAGCGGATCATGTCTTCAACTTGCAGCTGCGTGCCGTCGGCCGCTCGTTTCATCCACAGTTTAATCACGCTCGCTCGCAAGGCACGGAATTCCGAAACCAGCTGATCGATGGTAAAACCGGACATCAAACGGGTAATGGCATGGGTCTTGGCAGCGGTTTCATCCTCTGACACGCCATGCCCCTGGGATTTTTCTACTTGCTCCTTCGCGGTCTGTGCGGTTTGCAGATCCGCCGCGATGGTGCGCAGCATCAATTCAGCGTGATCGCGCAGGGCCGCCGTATCCAGCGGATTGCCAGGAGTGTCCATGGTCCGTGCGAAGTTTTCCCATTCCTGGACAATGGCTTCAATATTTTCGAGGATGAATCCGGATAAACGCATAGCTGTCCAAACCTGAACGTTGAACCGTGCATTGTGCTGGCTCGATGATTCAGTAGAGCATCAATCGTGCTTGGGGCGCAAAACCGTTGGTTTCGCTCAATCCGGCGTGAGGTAAGTCGTTTATAACCAGGATTCGGTAACAGCCTTCATAATCGGGCAACGCATTTGATTTCGATCATGGAAGTGGACACGCCAAGCGCAACCACTTCCACCAGCGTTTGAGCAACTTGCGGGTCTTCGCCATAGGCTTCGGCGCGTATCGCAAACAGTTCGTCCGCACGGGACAGGAAGTTTCTGATATCGGTCACAAACAAGGTTTCTTCGACAATATGAGGCATGTCTGCGCCGAACGAATTCAACGTCGTTTTGACGTTCTGGTACGCCATGCGAACTTGTTCAGCAATGTCGTTCTCACCCACTGTCTGCCCATTGGCGTCGACACTCAACTGGCCCGAGAGATAGATCCAGTTGTCGACTTTTACGCCGTCATTGATAAGCCGCTTGAAGGGGCCGTTGCGCAGCACAACTTTTTCGGTGTTCATGGTGGCGATACCTTTTTATTGAAAATGTCGTTAGGCGAAACGAAGAAATCAGCTTAAAGAACGGCCCCATTGCTGGATGTCTTTAGCAAAAGCCTCGGGCACCTCCATGGCTGCAAAGTGGCCACCTTGCTCCATGACCCGCCAGTATTTGAGGTTATAACCGCGTTCAATCAAACTCCGCGGTGGGTTGGGGGATCTTGAGTCGGGGTAAGCGGAAAACCCGGTTGGGGTCTCCACGCGTCGACCGACTGGCATCTCTGTAACTTGCTCCATACGGCCAGCGGTGTAAAACCAGGCCGCGCTGGCAAATGCATCGTTCATGACGTAAATCATCACGGATGTCAGCAGTTGGTCTTTGCTAAATACGGTTTCGAATGATCGATCCCGCAAATCCGACCAGTCATGGAATCGTTCCAACAGCCAGGCAGCCTGTCCCACAGGATTGTTTGCCATCGCGTAAGCCAGCGAATGAGGTTTGGTGGACTGCAGTTGATAATAGGCACCCAAGCGAGATTCATATTCGGCGTGTGAGGTTGCGTATATGTTTTCTTCGGCGTCACCGGGCGCGGACTGGGGTGACACGATCAGCAAATTCAAATGCATGGCTTTAAGCGATTCGGCATAGTCGAGGCCGAGCCAGCCGACGACGCCAGCTCCCCAGTCGCCGCCTTGAGCCATATAGGTTTTGTAGCCGAGCCTTTCACGCATCAGTGTGTCGAACAGCCTCGCGGTTGTGCGGGCGCCGATCGGCTGCCGAGGCTTGCCACTTGAACCGAAGCCAGGTAGCGAAGGAATGACCACATCAAAGGCATCGGCACTGTTATTACCGAATCTAGACGGGAAGGCCAGACGCTCGGCCACCTGCCAGAATTCAAACACCGACCCAGGCCACCCATGAACCATGAGCAAGGGTCGCTTGCCGCGTGCTTCACCCACGATGTGCAGAAAGTGAACGTCCAGGTCTTCGATTCTGGTCACGAATTGCGGATAACGGTTCAGCTCATCGACTGCCTTCTGCGTGTCATAACCATTGACCCAGTAATCGCAGATTGATTTCAAGAAAACCGGATCACAGCCGTACCGCCAGCCGGCACTCTCGGGCTCGATGGGGAACTCGTAAGTCCTGACTTTATCCAGAACGCTCGCCAATTTCGCAGTTGGCCATTCAACTTTGAATGGACGTATGTCTCCTTTCACTGCGGTATCGGCGAATAAGGACAGCGGCGTTGCTGCCGAGGCCAATACTGCAGCGCCGACGAAACTGCTTTTCAACAATGTCCGCCTGTTAAAACCCTGTTGATCGTCGGATTGCATGATTAGCCTCTGATGTCTGGCGTAGGTATGGAACTTCAGAAACGTTCGTGACGCTTCATGTCTTGGCCATATGGCAGTGCAAATTCAGACTCACGACCGCAGAGAGGTGAACGCGCGGCGGAGTTCCTCAGTGAACAGTTTGGGTTGCTCCAGCGCAGCGAAATGACCACCTTTTTCAACTTCGCCGAAATAGATCAACTGGGGAAAAGTGGCCTCTGCCCAACTTTTTGGCACTTGATAGATTTCTCTCGGGAATACACTTACCGCTACGGGCACGTCGATGATGCCTCCGGCAAAGCTGTTTCCCGGATTTTCCCAGTAGAACCGCGCGGCAGAAGCACCGCTTCGGGTAAGCCAGTACAAGGAAATATCGTCCAGCATTGCGGTCAGGGAAATCGCTTCTTCCGGATCACCCTTGTTGTCCGACCATACCTGGAACTTTTCATAAATGTAGGTCGCCAGCGCTACGGGGGAATCGAGCAAGCCGTAGCCCATGGTTTGCGGTTTGGTCGACAGCTGTTTGAAATACCCGATGCCTTCTGTCTTGAAGACATTGGCTTGATCAACGGCGCGTTTTTCGTCGGGTGACAATTTTTCGGGAATGACCTCGGGGAACACGAACGCCCAATTCAGATGGATCCCGGCCAATCCCTCAGGTCTTAATTGACCGAGCGTGCTGGTGACGCTGGCGCCCCAGTCGCCCCCTTGCGCAACCCAGCGTTCATAGCCGAGCCGGTCCATGAGTTTGACCCAGGTCGCAGCGGTTTTATCGATGTTCCAACCCGGGGCAGTCGGCTTTGCGGAGAACGCATAACCGGGCAGTGAAGGGATGATGACATCGAAGGCGTCACTTGCTTTGCCGCCATGGCGGACAGGATCGGTCAAGGGGCCGACGACCTCCAGAAACTCCGAGAACGAACCGGGCCAGCCATGTGTGAGTAAGATGGGGAGTGCATTGGGCTCAGCTGATT
Source organism: Pseudomonas sp. Ant30-3 (assembly GCF_000690905.1). Lineage (GTDB taxonomy): Bacteria > Pseudomonadota > Gammaproteobacteria > Pseudomonadales > Pseudomonadaceae > Aquipseudomonas. The sequence continues at coordinate 61,310 of NZ_JMCL01000010.1, forward strand.
TAACGTGAATGAAGTGGATATCCAGTCCATCGATGTTCGTCAAAAACTGAGGTATCTGGTTGACTCGCCGTTCAAACGCTCGCCAGTCGTAATGATCGTGCCACGCTGCAATCAGCGCTTGTGCCTTTGCCAGCGGGACGCCTTGCGACCAGTCCTGCACGGTTTCCTTTTCCGGCCAGCGGGTAAGGGCGAGCCGAGCGCGCAGATCGTCAAGGTCGCTTTGCGCGATTGCAATGCGAAACGGCACGATGGCAGTGCCGGTAGGTTTTGCCGAAGGCGCGGAAGCAGCCAGGACGGGGCCGGACAACAGGGGCAGCGTCGACCCCGCCGTTATCGACAGAAGGCCAGCGCCAGAGAGAAACGGTAGAACCGATCCCGTTGTCACAGCGGCTTTGAGTACGCCGCGTCGTGAGAATGCGGACGTGATTACCGGAGGCGGATCAAGACGCACGGTTTCATGTTCGGTTTTATTGTCATTAATGTGCGTAATAAAATCCGACATGACTGTTCATCTCTACGCGATAAGTTGTATGGATGCTAACGGCGCAATACTCGTCGAACAATTGGCGCACCTTAGAATTGTATTTTCGAATAACTCAAATGATTGAACCGGATCTCCGCTCTCGGTAATTGTGGAAGGCGCGTCTGCGGTCTAACGAATGGTCAGAATGGCTGCGCCCATCAAACCGCCGATGACGGCGAGATGCTCCAGAGCAAGCTGAAACTCTTCCATTTTCCTTGGTGGCGGGTATCTCCAGAAGGCGTGGTCCAGCGGGATGCTGAGCAAGGTGAACACGCCCAGTGCCCCGGCACCCAGCCAACCCATGGAGCGAAAATCGGTGACGAGCAATATCGAACCGACGAGTTCGGTGGTCACCATCAAAACCACGATCAGACGGGGCATTGGCAGCCCGTGGGCCTTGATTGTCTCAACCATCACACCGAAGTTAAAAATGCCGAAAAGACCTGCAATCCAGAAAAACGAGGTCAATATCAAACGGGCCAGTATCGAAAACGCTTCGCTCATGAGCAGGTCATGGATCAGACTGGGCATTGCTCTACCTACGGTGAGTCAGCGGTTCACGCGACATTGCGCAAAGCCTGTTCACCTCGTACTTTAATGACTGTCTGCTGAATTTCTTACTCGCATTTCAGAGCTGTCGATCCTATGCCAACGCCTTCGCTGGAGCCCCGTAAAATCCCGCAGCAAGCACGTGCGCAGGCCACTATTGAGGTGATTCTGGAGGGGGCTACTCAGGTTCTCGCCACTGACCGTCTGGCAGGCTTCAATACCAATGCGATCGCAGAGCGGGCAGGGACGAGCATCGGCACGTTTTATCAGTACTTCCCCAACAAGGAAGCCTTGTTGTTGGCGCTGATCCGACGGCAGAAGCAACAGATGTTCATCAATATTTCGGCATCGATGCAAGCGGCCTCAAACACAGATCTGGAGGGTGCCGCCCGCCTTTTAATCAGGGGCCGAATGAAACACCTGCGCGACAATCAGTCCGTCGCGTTGATCCTCAGTCAGCAGGAAATGCATCTGCCCATTCACGCGATCAAAGCCGGGTACCTGACGCAAGGCAGTGAGTTGTTTGCGTCGAGACTTTCGCATTGGGGTGATACGGCGCGAGGCATTGATGTGTTGCGCGCGGCGACAACCGTGCCGGCGCTGGTTCGCGGCATTTTTGAGCGTTGGCTGAGCGACAGGCCTGAGAGTATGGACATTGCCGAGCAGGAAGCGGTGTGTGGCGTACTGGGTTACCTGCAATGCCTGAAGCGAGACCGGCAAGGTGTTGCTTGACCCAGGCCAAACGAAGCTGCCGGGCACAACGCCCGGCATTCATTACGCTCATTTATCGGCGAGAAAATTTATTATTGTCGAGTTGAGTTCTGCGGGACATTCCTCCGGCATCCAATGACCACAATTCGGGATGACGACTCCCTTCATATTGGTAGCATACTTGGCGAGTTGATCGACTTGAAACTGTCCGACGGATACGGGCGAGCCTCCGCCGATTGCCATGGTCTTCATCGTCAACTTGTTCTTGAACAGAGGGATGTTGCGCTGTTGAGTCTCAGGCAGGGCGCGGTAATATTCCATCGCGGCGTGAAATGATTGAGGCTTGGAATATGAGCGCGCGTAGAGGCCTATAAGTTCGGACGTAAACACTTCTTTGTTGACGGCATGTGATTTTATGAAGTGCTCGAAGAATGAAACCTCTCTGCCCGCAACCAGCGTCTCTGCCAGGTTATTACCGGCGGCAAAGAAGCTGAAATGCCACATTGGCGACTCTCCCTGCGGAGTGAAGGACGGGAAGGTGTAAATCCCTTCGTCGGGCAGGGGGGCCTCCATAAATACAACATGTTTGAAATCAGCCTGATGTTCGGCAACCATCGGGAATGTGTTCCAGTTGCCAATGTCATGCGACACGAGATCCATCTGTCCATTCTGACTATGCGACTTGGCGAACTGATAGATAAGTTTGGCAACGTCCTGGCCGGCATAGGACTTCGGCGCGTCCGATTGGCCAAGGCCGGGTAAATCGATCGCCACAACAGTATGATTTTTTGCAAGCAGCGGCATTAGCTCGTTCCACTCATACCAGGTTTGCGCGAAGCCATGGACGAGAAGTACCAGCGGCCCCTTGCCGCCTTTGAGATAGTGAATTTTGACGCCGTCCACCGTCTGATAGGCGGGTGTAAACCCCTCGGGCGCCGGAAACTCTTCCGTGGGCATTTCGGGCGCGGCTAATGTTGGTAATGCTAGCAACAGGGCAAGTGCGAAAGTTGTTGCTTTCAAGAGTTTGGCAAACATGGCGTTCCCCTTTGCGTTTATGAACTCGGTTTTGCCACCACCAAGCTGATGGCAGGCCCAAGTACCCAGCGCACTTGCTTGGGCCGTGCGTCATCAGAGCGGATGGCAGCCTTCATGCGTTGGCGCCGCCATCGATGGTTAAACCAGTGCCGTTGATCGAGCGAGCTTCGTCTCCAGCAACAAATGCAACCAGCGCTGCAACATCCTCTGCTCGGCCGTACGTCTTGATCGCCATGCGGTTCAGTTGGCCGTCAGAACCCGGCCCACTGGCGGGGTTCATGTCCGTGTCAGTAGAGCCCGGATGGACAATATTGACGGTGATGCCTCTCGGTCCAAGGTCCCGTGCCAGGCCTTTGGTCCAGCCGATCAGGGCCGCTTTGCTCATCGAGTACAAGCTCAGCCCCTCGCCAGGCACTTGTTCGGCAAGGTTGCTGCCGATGGAAATAATTCTGCCGCCATTTGGCAGGTAAGCCAGCGCTGCCTGGGAGGCCAGCAGCACCGCTCGTATGTTTACCGCCAACGTGTCGTCGATGTCTTGCACACTCATGGCTTCAACCGGGCCACCCCGCATGATGCCGGCGTTGTTGACCAGGATATCGAGCCCACCCAGTTCAGCGGCTGCGCCATCGACTGCCTGGCGGACCGAATCTGGCGATGCTGCGTCCATCTGGATCGCCACCGCGTGGCGGCCAGCATTGCGAAGCTCTGCGACGATGAGCTGGGCGGCAGCGGCGGATTGCTCGTAAGCAATCGCGACGTCAGCGCCTTCAGCTGCAAGCCTGCGAGCAATGGCCGCGCCGATGCCGCGGCTTCCACCGGTGACAAATGCGCGCTTTCCGATAAGTGACGACATGGTGAAACCTCTATTTATGTAATGATCGGCACACAACATAATTCTTACGGAAAACCCCGTCAACGATTAATATATCGATCGACACATAATTGGAGCTATCAAATGGCGGTTCGTGGACGACCCCGAAATTTCGATACAGAGAAAAGCCTTGCCAAGGCAATGGAAGTTTTCTGGGAGAAGGGTTACGAAGGTGCTTCGATGGCGGAATTGACTGCCGCAATGGGCATCGGCTCGCCAAGCCTGTATGCGGCTTTCGGGTCCAAGGAAAAACTGTTCAGGGAGGCCATAGACCTTTATAACGCGACCGATGGCGCGGCGGTTTGGCGTGAAACGCTCGCCGCGCCCACGGCCTATGGTGCTGTAGAGGCGTTCCTGATGACTTCAGCCGTTCAATTCAGCACGCTTGATAAACCCAGCGGGTGCTTCATTACCCTTTCAGTCTTGCACTTGACCCCAGCCAGTGCCGCTGTCAGCGCCGAGCTGTCCGCCAGAAGAGTCCACAATGTCCAGATTCTTGCCGATAAGCTGGCTCAAGGCGTCCCAAGCGGTGAGGTCGACGAAAGGGTAAACGTAGAGACGGTCGCGCGTTTTTTCATCACCGTGCAACAGGGTATGTCGATTCAAGCGCGCGATGGCGCCAGTCGCCAAAAGCTCGAAGAGATCGCTTACAGCGCGTTGGCCGCTTGGCCGGCCCTGACGGGCGCTGATGGAGCAACAGGGACACGCGACACTGATGTAATGCGACCGGGCTCATGACACTGGGCGCCTGCTGTCTAATGTGGTCTGCCGGCGTAACCCTGAACGTGCTGTCAGTTCAATAACAGGTGTGCGGAGAAAGCCATGCGCAAAATACCCCCTCTCAATTCCGTGCGAGCGTTTGAGGCTGTAGCTCGTCATCAGAGCTTTTCCATGGCTGCCAATGAGCTTTCGGTCACTGTCGCAGCGGTCAGTCATCAGGTCCGGCAACTGGAAGACGGATTGGGGCAAAAGCTCCTGGAACGCGGGCGGACCGTCACCCTCACGTCCGCCGGCAAAGCCATCTACCCGCTGTTGCGAGACAGCTTTGACCAGATAGCTCAAGCATTTGCCCTGATCGGTACGCCAGCCGAGGGGGACGCCATTGAGGTGTCCACTACGCGCGCGTTCGCGGAAAGATGGCTGATGCCGCGCCTGGCGAAATTCAACGCGATCCATCCCGATATAGTGGTGTCCATTCATGCCTCGGAGAAAGTCATGGACTTGCGCTCCGAGAAGATCGATCTCGCGATTCGATATGGTCTGCCCGATGCCAATGCCCGTGGACCCGTATTGTTCGAGGATCGCTACGTTGCGGTCGCGGACAAAAGCATTTGTCCGGCCGACCGTACCGCAACGATCAACGACTTTCACAACCGCTCGTTACTGGCATTCAAATGGAAAAATCAGTCGCTGGAAGTACCGTCATGGTCGGCCTGGCTGGCCCGCGTCGAGCATGATGCATCACGGCATCTGCGCACCTCCTGGTACAGCGAGGAAACCCTTGCGCTGCATGCGGTCGAGCGCGGGCTGGGGCCGTTGTTGTGCAGCAATGTACTGATCGACGATGAGCTGCGTTCCGGCCGGATGCATCGGGTAGACGGTCCGACCTTGCCCGGATTCACGTATTACCTGATAGAAGACCACCAGCGTGCGCCGCGCCGCAGCCTGTCAGTGTTCAGAGACTGGCTTCTGAGCGAGGCCGGCTCCTTCAAGGAAAATGCTGCGATTGATTGACTCGACATCAATCGACGATCACTTCATGAGACCGGCGACACTTCTCCCCATGTCGCGGCGGCACCTGGCCTTCAGGCTGGCGAGAGCTGGCATTGTTGTTCTGCAATCATCTGCCTGATCAACACGGGAATGGCGTCGAATGCATCGGCGATGGAAGCTTCATAGCGAGCGTCTCCGAATTCCTGATAGTCGATGGAGATGACGTGAGTCTCGTCCACACCCAGGTAGTGCGCACATGTCTGAATGTGGGTGTCGAGGTGGTTCATGTGCTCGCGAACACCACCCGGTCCAAAGCCGAACTCACCCCGGGCAGACAAGATGATCAGCTTCTTGCCACTCATGATCGGCTCCAGCGGATAGTCGCCCCGGTCGAGATCAAACGTAAACGTCTTGCCGATACGAATCACTTTATCGAACCAGGACTTGAGGGTTGCCGGCATTCCGTAGTTGTACATCGGCGTGCCGATCACGATGACATCAGCGCGATCAAGTTCATCGATCAGTTCATCCGAGAGCCGCAGCTCCTCGCGTTTTTCAGGAGTCATTTGCGCTTCGGGGGTAAACACCGCAGCAATCCATTCCTCGGTCAAGTAAGGAGGAGGGGTGTGCCCGACGTCACGGACTATGACGTGTGTTTTGCCGTCGTGGGCTAACCAGGACTCGACGAATGCCTGGGACAGTTTTCGGCTCAGGGAGCGATCAGATCGTGCGCTGGCGTCAATATGTAAAAGAGTGGTCATGTGGCGGCTCCTTTAAAGCTGAGGTGTTATTACCTCAGCGGCTTAAACAAGTTGGCCATAGCGAGCGAGTGTTCGGCTATTGATGTTTATTTGAGCAGCGTCAAATAAAACTCAACAAGAGAGTTTATTTGTCGGGGCGCGAGGGGAGCGATTCACTTGCTGGCCAGCATCATCAGTGAGAATGTCGCCAGGGAGATTCATGGCATCGGCGCGCCGGCGCTGTCACCGTACGCTGAAGCAGGCAAAGAATAGTCCGTATCGTAAATCCGCCATAGCCAGTCAAGAAAAAATCAGGATAATCGCGTGAAGTTAAGATTTTCCTGGCGCGCTGAAGAAAATCGCGCGGCAACAGCACAACATTAAGGATTTGCGCCATGAAATCAGCTGGATATGCCTGGCTGCTGGAATCGCTGCGGCTTTCAGCGTTCCCCTTGCCCCGGCCGGCGAAGGTTCAGCCGGTTACCCGCATCAAGCGGATCGGGGAAACCCTGGCTGTGCCATCCAATATTGTGCCCGCCCCGGATGATCTGCTGGGGCACCTGTTATTCGCGCTCAAGCACGAAGGTATCAACCTCGCCATTCTGGCCCAGGCGCTGCCGCGAATCCCGGCAGCGAGCCTGGAAGCAGAACTGGAACGCGCCCCTAATGGTATCTACATCCGCAAAGCGTGCTTTTTACGTGAAGCGTTCACCGCTGAAGAACTGCGCCAGCACTCGCCAGTGCGAGGTGCCTTTGTCCCACTGTTCGACCCAAAACTGTACGTGACCATGCCCGGCGAGCGTAATTCTCGCTGGCGGGTGGAGTTCAACGGCATCGGGACGATCGCGTATTGCGCCACGGTTGAACGCACCCCCGAGATTGTCGCGCTCATTGAGCACGATATTCTTGCCCGCGCGCAGCAATTCATGCAAAACCTCCCGTCGGGAATGATGGATCGCGCGATCCAGTGGGCGTACCTGCATGAAACCCAGGATTCGTTTGCGATAGAGAAAGAGTCACCCAGCGAGGACAAAGCACGCAAATTCATTAAGTTGCTTCGCCAGGCTCACGAGCGCATTCCACTGAGTGAGGACTACCTGGTCCACCTGCAGAATGCGACTATTTCCAATCCCTTTGACATGGCCGCGGGGTTTCGTCATGAGCAGAACCATTTAGCCAGTGGTCTGCAAGGCGCTGCGGGCGTGACTTACGTCCCGCCCGCGCCAGACCTGTGCCGTGAGCTGATGGAACAGCTCATGGCGCTGGGCAATGACGCTCCAGCGCGCATCGATCCTTTGATAGCGGCGGGAATCATCTCCTTCGGCTTTGTCTTCCTGCACCCCTTCATGGACGGCAACGGACGCCTCTCGCGTTTTCTGATCCACCAGACCTTATGCCGCGCCGGTGCCCTGGAGAACGGGTTGCTGCTGCCTGTTTCTGTCGCCATGAAACGCGAGGAACGCTTGTACCTGGAGACGTTGCAGCAATTCTCCCGCCCGGCGCGAGAGTTCTGGGATGTGCGCTGGATCGATCACGGTCAATACTCGTTCAACTTTATCGGCGACCCGGCGATCTATCGCTATTGGGATGCCACTCCCGGGGTTCGGTTTACCCTGGAAATGGCCCAGCGGGCACTCGAAGTCGAGCTTCGTGAAGAGACAATATTTCTCGAGAACTTCGACAAGGTCGTGAGCGCGGTCAATGACGTGTATGACGTGCGCGGTAGCGACTTGGCCAACCTGGTAATGATGTGCCTGAGCAACAATGGAGCGGTTTCCAATAACCGTCGTAAACAGTACCAATATTCGGTTCAATCCGAGGTGCTGGACTACATTGAGCAGGTCACACAGGCCCTCATCAGAGAGCAAGCGTTGGCAAAACAACCGAGTGAAGACGGCGATGAGTAAGTGGTATCAGCTATCACTGTGTGAAGAATGAATCGTCAGTTGTTCGTTTCTCTGGATGGGCCCAAGGGGACCGGCAAAACCACACTGCTGGAGGCCGTTACGAAAGCATTGCGGGCCGATAACAAAAAAGTGATCCGGCTTTCCGAGCAAAAAAGCGATCCTTACAGGGCTGAAACAATGGCCCTGGTCAACCAGTTCGTGCGAAACCCCACCCGGGATCTGGAGTTGAGAGTCTGTGAGCGTTTTGCTGACAGCCGCGCCTGGATTTCCCGGCACGTGCTGACCAAACAGCCACCCGACAGCATCATCCTGATCGATCGCTGGTACCCGTCGGATGCCGCGTTTCGCCGGTTGATTCCGTTTGCCGAGATTCTGCAATTAAACATTGACCGACACGTGCGGGTGCCGGACCTGCATGTCGGGGTTGTTACCAGCCCTGATATTTCCTGGGCGAGGGCCGCGGCACGGCGGCGCGGGCTGAGCAGTACGGTGATCCATAGGCTGGAAGATCAGGTCGCTTGTACCGAGGCGTTCGAGCGAGCGATCGCAGATTACGGCTGGGTGTTATGCCGTAATGAAGGAACGATCGAAGACGCAACGATGCAGGTGGTCGCCGAGATCTGCAAAGTCCTCGGATGCCCCCCATATCCGTCAACGCAAATCTTGTAGCAACTGGCGCAGCCTGCGTCCGGACGCGAAGCGGTCGTCTTTCTCACTTCAGCGCCGGGTCCTGCGGATTCATCTTCTTCCAGGCCAGCATCACGGCTTGAGCTTTCGGCTCCTGCCCGCTGTCGAGGTAATACTGGATCAACGATAGACGAGCATTTCTGTTTGCGGGCTGCACTTTCAGCAGGCGCTCCAGTTCCTCGCAGGCTTCATTCACTTTGCCGCTTTCATGCAGAGCCACCGCGAGTACATAACCGTACTGGCCGTTCTGGGGTTCCAGTTGCGCGGCTTTCTTCAAGAAAGACATGGCGGCGCCGGTATTACGGGCGCGAATCAGTGACAGTCCTTGGGCATGCTGGACCAACGCTGCATCTGGATGCTGTTGCAGACCTGTGGCCAGCAGTTGCTGCGCTTCCGAACTGCGACCGCCAGCCTCCAGCCACTGCACAAGTGTCACCAGCGCCGGGTAAAAGTCCGGATCGCGTTTGAGCGCGGTGCGCAGCAAGCCTTCGACTTCCGAACTGCGGCCACTGGCCTGATACAGCATTGCCAGGTTCAGGTTGGCCTCTGCGCGCTCGGCAAGGCTTTTTTGCACGGCCTCGTACTCACCGATCGCCGCCTGCCAATTGGCTTGTGCGCCGCCAAGACCATTGGTGCCGACACTCAGCAGCTCCCGCGCTGCCGCGATGCGCACGGCTTTGACCGGATCTCCCAATAATGGCGTGAGCAACGGCGCTCGCTCCGGCGGTGGCAGAAACGCACTGATCGCGCGCACTGCGCTTTCTCGTACTTCTGGCGCGGAGTTTCGAAGAGCCTCGGTCGCCAGTGTCAGCGCCTGCTCGCTCGGGTACAGCGGCAGCTCAGCGAGCAACGTGGCGCGCCGAATCGCCGGCAGGTCGCTACGTTGCAGCTGTTCATCAAGGGCTTGCGCTGCGCCAGGCTGACCATTACGGATCAACCACAGGCTCTCATCGTAACGGGGAGACTGAGGCGCGCTGGAGGCATTCCATGTTTTGAACTGGGCCGTGATTTTGTCGCCTGCCTTGGCTTGGTGGCAGGTGAGGCACGCGTCCGGGGTGCCGAGTTTTTGTGCCCGCTCCGGGTTCGGGATGCTGAAGCTGTGGTCGTGGCGAAAGTCGTTGCCCATGTAAAACTTGCCGGGCATGTGGCAATCCACGCATTGCGAACCGGGTGTGCCCGGAGCATGACGAGTGTGTTCGATGGCGTCGTAGTTCTTCGCTTGCAGGCCCTGGCCGTCAACGCCTGCGACCGATGTCTTGCCAGCCGTGTTGTGGCATTGCAGGCAAACGCCGTTACCGGTCGCCTTCAATTCGGTGCTGTGCGGGTTATGGCAGTTGCTGCAGCGCACGCCTTTGTCGAACATTTTGCTCTGCGCAAACGAGCCGTGCTCGAAGACTTCGTCCTTGATTTTGCCATTCAGTGCGTAGAGTTCACGCGTCAGCGTACTCGGCAGGTAATCATCCATCAGCCGTTTGCCAACGGTGAAACCGTCACCCAATGGCGCCCGGCGCGCGTGGCAGCGAGCGCATGTTTCGATCTCGACGGTGGCGTCCTTGTCCATGAGGTCCACGGCGAAGCCGGTATGGACCAAATCGGGTTTTTTCGCCGACCATTCGAGGTGATTCGACGCCGGGCCATGGCAAGCCTGACAGCCAACGCCGAGGCTGTACCATTGACTGGCGAAGGTGCCGGTAGTGGCGTCAAAATTGCGCTTGAACCCGGTGCTGTGACATTCCATACACATGAAGTTGGCGTTCTGGCTGGGTTTGCTCCAGTGCAGTGGATTCTTGAAATTCACCCCCTGACCGGCATACAGGTGAAACCAGCGGTTTTTTTCCGTATCCCACGCCACGCCCATTGCTTGCAAGCGACCTTCGCCAACTTCGATCAGGTATTGCTGCAGCGGAGCAATGCCAAAGGTGTAGGCCACTTTGAAGTCGTTGTTCTTGCCATCGAGGCCGGGCGTGTTGACCCAGAACTCATCGCCTTTGCGAGAAAAACGCAAAGTCTCTGTTTCGGCCTTGACCGTGACGTTGTTGAAGTCTCCCAGCATGGTCTCTGCCGTGGCCGGTTGCATTGCCAACTGGTGGTGAGAACCTTGCCAGTCTTTGACCTGCTCACTGTGGCAGCCTTGGCATTGCTGTTCATCGACCATCGTGGCGGGTTTGACCGCTGGTTGTGGCTTGCTGACCGGTGCCGGTGCCGGTGCCGCAGCGATAACGGCAGGTGGAGCTACAGGCTTGGGCGTCACCGGGGCCGGGCTCAACAAAAACCAGCCGATGGCAGCGACAGCCGCCAGCAACACACCGATGGCCAGCGGGTAAAGGTATCGAGCACTGGCCTTGGAAGATGCACCGGGGGTGGCATTGACTGCTTTGTTTTCACTTTTGGGCATTGCGACTTCCATAGTCCTGGTGCGGGTGCCATTTGGCGAAGGTACACATCACGGCGGTCGATTTATTTGCCGCCGGTAAACCAGCGAAAGTATGGATTGGCGCCATCCCCACGTATTACCTCACCGATGTCGCGAGCAGGACCGCTAACGAGCCTATACCGACTTCCTGCAACGGGTCACGCACGGTGTTCTGTTGACTGCGCAACAGGGAGCGGGAGTCATCGATGTTCTACGCTGGCAGAGGAGAGCGGGAGCGTTTGCGGCGGCTATCCTGTTGAATGCGCCACCGCTCGAACCGCTGCACAAGACAGCGTTTCTGAGGGGCAGGGTAAAGGGCTGAGATTGACTTGATGCAAAGGAGCGAGCGCTATGGTTGCGGATTGGTCGGGTCAAGTGGCCCTGATAAGTGGAGCAGGCAGCGAACACGGCATCGGCATGGCCGTAGCCCGGCGCCTTGGCGCACAGGGTGTCCGGTTGATCGTGACGGCCAGTAGCTCGCGCATTGATGAACGTGTCACCGAACTTCGCGCGGCGGGTTTTGAGGCGCAAGGGCGGCCGGCAGATCTCACCAAAGAAGACGAGGTGCGCGCGTTGGTGACGTGGGCGCAAGCGCAGTGGGGGAGGATCGACATTCTGGTGAACAACGCTGGCATGACGATGCAGGGCAGTCCAGAAACCTGCGACGAACTGTCGGACATGAGCCTTGAAGCCTGGAACCTGGCCATCGCGCGCAATCTGACCACGGCGTTCCTGTTAACTCAAAGCGTACTGGCGGGCATGAAGAGCCGCGGGTACGGGCGCGTCGTCAACGTCAGTTCGACCACTGGCACGCGGGCGAGTACACCGGGACAGTCTGCCTACAGTGCAGCAAAAGCTGCGATGGTGGGGATGAGCATGAGCCTGGCGCTGGAAGTTGCCCATCAGGGCATTACGGTCAATTCGTTGGCCCCCGGCTGGATCGCCACCGCATCAACGCTGCTCGAAGAGGTTGAGGCGGCGAAAGCCACTCCAATCAAAAGGGCAGGTCGACCCGAAGAAGTGGCCGCTGCGGTCGCGTTCCTTGCATCACCCGAAGCGAGCTACATCACCGGCGAGTTGCTGGTGGTCGATGGCGGCAATTGTCTGATGGAGGACAAGTCGTTGCGCAGTTGATCGTCTCTTCGAACTTTCAACAGGCGTGCGGCATGGGTGAAGCGCATGACCAATACGATGAAGGTAAGGATTTGACGGCATGCAGCCGAATATCAATGGCTGGGCGTAGACCAGCAGTCACCATACGATTTTCATGGACGACAGAGATCCATTGCGGCATGGTTTTCAGCTTGCCTGAAACGGGAGTGGACAGCGAAGTTCAGCCGTCCACGATCAGGCGCTGGGTCAGTGCAGGGTGATCACTTGCGCGCGGCTGATGTCACGGGAGCAACATGACTTACCGAACGGGAACAGAAGCTTTTGTACAAGGAGTTCGCACGCTGGTTCCGTTGATGCCCGGCGTCATTCCCTTCGGCCTGGTGACCGGGGTGTTGGCGATCGAAATGGGTATGTCGCCCGGCATGAGCATCGGCATGACGTTGCTTTTTTATTCGGGTTCCGCCCAGTTGGTCGCGTTACAGCTGCTCCAAAACGGAGTATTGCCAGCCGCGATTATTGCCACCGCCTTGATTATCAATTTGCGCTTCATGATGTACAGCGCTTCGCTGGCTCCCTACCTGCACCACTTGCCCCGTCGCTACTCGTGGCCGGTGGCATACATGCTGTCCGACCAGTCCTATGCGTTGTCCATCCTGAAGTTTTCATCCGGTGAACTGGGTCGCTTTGGCCCACATTTTCACGCCGGTACAGCCAGTGCCATGTGGCTGACCTGGCAGCTTTCAGTGATTGCCGGCGTGTCCTTGGGCGCAAGCATTCCGCAGACGTGGTCCCTGAGTTTCGCCGTACCGCTTTCATTTCTGGCGTTGCTGGTACCCAACATACGCAGCGCGCCGACCTTGGTCGCTGCAACCGTTGGCGGGCTGATCGCCGTGATGGCGGTTGATCTGCCCTATAACCTGGGTTTGGTGACGGCTTCCATCGGTGGCATTATTGCCGGCCTGCTGACTGAAAGCGTCCGCAAAAAAAAACCTGAGCGGCGCCTGGGCGATCAGGAGGAAAGTCGATGAGTGATCTGGCTTTGTGGGGCATGTTCCTGGCGGTTGGCATCGGGACTTTCGTCATGCGTCTTTCGTTCGTCGAGCTGTATGGCCGCTGGAGAATGCCCGAGTCGCTGAGTCGAGCATTGGTGTATGTACCGGCGAGTGTGCTGGCAGCGCTGGTGTTACCAGCGGTGGTGTATCCGGGTGGCCAAAGTGGATTTGTATTCGATAACCCTCAGATTCCCGCAGCCATTATTGCTGCCTGGGTGGCCTGGAAGACTCGAAGCACAGTGCTGACACTTGTTGCAGGTATGGCAGCACTGTGGGGTATCAAGCTCATGGTTGCGTGAAAGCCGATCGGGGTTTGATCTTCCCAAATCATGCTCTCATTTCTGATCTGGACAGTACCCCACACCGAGCTCATTCGCTCTTTAGTTCCGCCTGTTGAGGCTTGGCGGATCGCCGTAACGCACCCCAAGTAAGGCCCACTATCGCGGCAGCAGCGGAAGCGCATAGCACGCTCAATTTTGCAGCAGCCAGCAGGGCTGCATCGTCAAATGCCAGCGACGCAATGAAGATCGACATGGTAAAGCCAATACCGGCGAGCAGGCCGACGAGGACGATGCCAGGCCAGGTCACCCCGGTGGGAAGCTCACACATTTTCATTTTGACGAGCACGTAGGAGGCCAATATCACCCCTACTGGCTTGCCGACAACCAACGCCAGCACCACCGCGATGAACACATGTTGTGAAAGTGCATTGTCGAGATCGGCGCCTGCGAAGCTCACACCCGCGTTGGCCAATGCGAACAGCGGCATGATGCAGAACGCTACCCATGGATGAAGTGTCATTTGAATACGCTGCACCGGGGAAAGCATCTCCCGCTGCGCTTGAAGGAGCTCTTTCAGTGGCTTGGCGACTGACTGGTCGGGAGTGTCCTTGGCAGAGAATCTATCCAGCAAATCGTGGAAATTTCTCTGGATCATATCCAGTGGTCGTTCTGTCATGGGCATTGAGCGCACTGGGCTCATGAGCCCCAGAAGCACGCCCGCCAGTGTCGGATGCACGCCCGTCTTCAGCAATCCGTACCAGATGATCGCACCCGGCAATATATAAAGAGCCATCCGGCTCAGGCCCATTCGCTGGAACATCAGTAGCAGCAGAATACCGCCTGAGGCGATGGCGATTCCCGTGTAGTCCAGGCTCGCGGTGTAGAACACAGCGATGATCAGAATGGCCACGATGTCATCGATGATCGCCAAGGCCAGCAACAATACCCTCACGCCTCCGGGGATCGACTTGCCCAGCAAGGCAAGCACGCCGACAGCGAATGCGATATCCGTTGCAGTCGGCACGGCCCAGCCGTTACTGGCGGCTGTCCCATGGTTAATCGCAATGTAGATCAACGCCGGAACCACCACGCCACCGAGTGCCGCCCCCATTGGCAGGAGAGCCATCTTGAAGCTGGCCAGGGCGCCATCATGGATTTCCTGACGTATCTCCGCACCAACGACCAGAAAGAAAATGGTCATAAGGCCGTCGTTGACGAGGAAATGAAGGGATCGCGAGACGCTGGCCTCGCCATAACCAATGGTGATTTGCGTATGCCAAAGGTGTTCGTAGCTCTCGGCAAAAGAACTGTTCGCCCACACCAAGGCAACAATGGCTGCAATCAGCAACGCGATCCCGCTGACAGCTTCGATGTGTGAAAACCGTTCAAACGCTGCAAGCGCTTTTTCTGTAAGCACTTGAGGGCGGGGGATAGAAACAGGCAAGGGCTTATTTTCAGGCACTGGTATTCTCCGCTGGCGGCCCGACCAACGCTTGAGATTAACCTGCCCTGCGCATCATGCAGCAGAGCACCCGCCCCGATGGTATGAAATGTACGGGCCTGGGCGCAAATGTTTTGCCCATCAGGCTTGCCGTCTTATCGATCATACCGGTAAATTTATAGCGTTTTGCCATCGCAGCCTGGGACCGTGCGGCCAGGCCGATACTGGATGTCGTTATTAGAGCATTGGGCCGCCGGTCGGGTGCATGAACGGAATAAACAGCTTTGGCAGAGTCGTTGCAGACACAGCGCCATAGGGCGTGAACTCGAAGCATTCCAGAGCAGTGCCGGTGGCAGCGGCTGTCACTGATATCGCGCATTGATGAGCGATCCTGTGCAGTGCTGCACTTTATTGAGGAGGCGCATGGCTGGGAGGCTGGTTGAGCAAGGCCGGTCGGGGGGGGGCAAATCGACCCGCACGTTATCCGCGTCACGACCTGCTGGTGTGACTGGCACTAATCCGAGGTTGGGCTGTCAGTAACTGGCGCCTGTGGGGACTAGGATCGTCTCCGATAGCAAAAGTCAGGCTACGTTTAGTGTTTTCTCCAATGCCTTTGGGCAAAACGCTCGCGATGGATTGCGTCTTGGATCGATTATTTTCTTATGCGGGCAACATTCTATGGGTTTGCTTCTCGATCCTCGTCACGACATTGATGCCGCTTTATTGAGCTATCGCCGGGTGTTCTGGTCACTGGCGCTGTTCAGTGGTGTGATCAACCTGCTGGTGCTGGTGCCGTCGCTCTACATGATGCAGGTGTATGACCGGGTTCTTACCAGTCGCAATGAAACCACCCTGATGATGCTCACCCTGATCGCGGTGGGACTGTTCATGTTCAGTGCCTTGATCGAATGGGTGCGCGGCGAGGTGATGATTCGCATGAGCGCCGGGCTGGACGAGGCCCTGGGCGAGCGGATTTTCGACGCCGCGTTCGCCCGCAGCCTGCGTGAGCACAACGCCAACCCGGCGCAAGTGCTGACCGATCTGGCGACACTGCGGCAGTTGATCACAGGCCAGGGCCTGATTGCCTTGTTCGATGCGCCCTGGTTGCCGATTTTCCTGGTGGTCGCGTTCATCTTCCATCCCTGGTTCGGCGTGCTGACGCTGGTGCTCGCCCTGGTGCTGGTCGGCCTGGCGCTGTGGGGCGAGTTGGCGACACGCGCGCGTCTGGGCGAGGCCAATCGGCTGGGCGTGCAGTCGTCGATCTATGTCAACAGCACCTTGCAAAATGCCGAAGTGATTCAGGCCCTCGGCATGCTCGGCCCGTTGCGCCAGCGCTGGAGCCTGCTGCAGCAACGCATCATCGCCGCTCAGGCGCATGCCAGCGATCGCAGCGCACGCATCACGTCGGCCACCCGCTTCGTGCGTATCTCGGGGCAGTCGCTGGCCCTCGGTCTGGGGGCATTGCTGGTACTTGAGGGGCAAATATCGGCGGGCATGATGATTGCGATGTCGCTGTTGCTGGGGCGAGCTCTGGCGCCAGTGGAAATCGCCATTGGTTCGTGGAAGCAATTCACCTCTGGACGCCAGAGTTACCAGCGCTTGAGTCAACTGCTCGATCAGCACCCGCGCGAGCGTCTGCGCATGCCGTTGCCGGCGCCTACCGGCGCGTTGCGTCTGGAGCAACTGTATGCCGGCCCGCCAGGCACTGCGCAGCCGATTTTGCGCGGGATCAATTTCAGCCTGGCCAAAGGTGAAGTGCTCGCCGTCGTCGGCCCCAGCGCCAGCGGCAAATCAACGCTGGCGCGGACGTTGGTCGGGGTCTGGCCGGCCATGGGCGGCTCAGTGCGTCTGGACGACGCCGAGATCAGTCAATGGTCCCACGACGCGCTGGGTCCGCACCTTGGCTACCTGCCGCAGGACATCGAACTGTTCGACGGCAGCGTGGCCGACAACATTGCCCGTTTTGGCGAGCAAGACGCCGACAAGATCATCGCTGCCGGGCGTCATGCCGGCATTCACGAAATGATCCTGAGGTTTCCCAAGGGTTATGACACGCCGCTGGGCCCCGGCGGGCTGGGTCTGTCCGGTGGACAGAAGCAGCGCCTCGGCCTGGCGCGTGCGCTCTACGGGCGCCCGTCGCTGATCGTGCTCGATGAGCCCAATTCGAACCTGGATGAAGCAGGCGAGCTGGCACTGGTGCAGGCGATCAGTGCGCTCAAGGCTGCGGGCAGCACCGTGGTGCTGATCACCCATCGGCCAAATGTGCTGGCAGTGGCCGATCACATCCTGGTGCTCAAGGACGGTACTCAACAAGCCTTCGGTCCACGGGACCGGGTGCTCAAGGCATTGATGCCCGCGCCAAAAGCGGTAGTGATCAGGGAGGCCGGAAAAGATGCGTGATGTAACCCCAGCAGCTGCTCACGATTCGATGCCGAACCTGCGTGACACCACAACGCTGCCCCGCGCCAGTTCTGACGCCGGGGCCGCCGCACGCTACGGCATGGGTTTCCTGATTCTGACGCTCGGCGCCTTCCTGCTCTGGGCGTTCCTGGCGCCGCTCGACCAGGGTGTGGTCGGCAGCGGCACTGTGGTGGTCGCCGGCGAACGCAAGGCGGTGCAATCGCTCGTCGGCGGGGTCGTGGAAAAACTGTCGGCCGGTGATGGTGATCGCGTCACTCAGGGTCAGTTGATGGTGCAGCTCAACACGGTGCAGGCGCAGTCGCAACTGGACGTCACCCGGGGCAAGTTGCTCAACGATCGCGCCGTCGAGGCGCGGTTGATTGCCGAGCGCCTTGGTTCTGCCGAGATTCAATGGCCGGAGGAGCTGACTGAACGCGCCGCCGAGCCGCGCGTCAAGGCCGCGATGGCATTGCAGAGCCAGTTGTTTCTGACCCGCCGGGCAGAGTTGGGCAGCCGCCTGCAGATCATCGAACACGAGGCCGCCGCATTGCAGCAGCAATTGCAGGGCTACGAAGGCGTCAAGCGCAACTACGATGCGCAGATGCGCTTCCAGCAGCAGGAGCTGGAAGGCCTGCGCGATTTGGCCCGTGAGGGCTACGTCCCGCGCAACAAACTCTTCGAGTCCGAGCGCAATGCCGCCCAACTGGCCGGGCAGATTGCGTCCGGGATCGGCGATGTCGGGCGCACGCGCCAGGCGATCAACGAAAGCCGTCTTAAGGCGTTGCAGGCGCAGCAGGAGTTTCGCCGTGATGCTGAAACCCAGCTCAGCGAAGTCTCTGCCGAGGCTGCGGGTTTTGCCGATCAGATGCGTGCCTTGCAGTTTGAAGTCGACAACGCGGCGATCCGTGCGCCGGTGTCGGGGCAGGTCATGGACGTGAGCATTCATACGGTCGGCGGCGTGGTGCAGGCCGGTCAAACGCTGATGCAGGTGGTACCGCTGGATGCGCCAATGGCAATCACGGCGCGATTCGAGCCACTGATGGCGAACAAATTGCGCCCGGGGTTGCCGGTGCATGTGCATTTCACAGCGCTGCAACGGGTCGATACGCCGACGGTCACTGGCACGGTGAGCACGGTGTCGGCGGACCAGTTGATTGATGAGCAGACGAAGCAACCGTACTTTTCCGCCAAGGTCGAAATCCCCGCTGAGACCGTCGCCTCGCTGCAGACAGCCGGGCTGCTGGTGCGTCCGGGCATGCTCGCCGATGTCACCGTGGTAACGGGGGAACGTACTTTGATGAATTACCTGATGAAACCGTTGCGTGAGCGCTTGCTCGCAGCGTTCAAAGAGGAATGAGCATGACCGCCCGTTGTCGCTATCGCTCCGGCATGTTGCTGGGTTTGTGTACGGGTTGGGCCGCGCTCAGTCCCGTTTGGGCCGCCGACAACGGCTTGAGCCTGACCGCTGCTTACGACGCCTCGCGCCTCAATGATCCGACCGTGCAGTCGGCCGCCCATGCGTTCGATGCGTCGACCCATGAAGAGGCGATCGGCCGTGGCGGGCTCTATCCGCAAGTGTCGCTGAGCTCGCGCTACGGCTACGGCGGGCGCACCGACGGCGGCGACGATACCAGCTACGTCAACAGCAACGACTACCAGGCAAACAACATCACGCTCGCGGCGCAGCAGCCGCTCTATGACAAGGCGCGCTGGGCCGCGTATCAAGAGGGCAAGGCGCGCGGCCGGTTGGGCACGCAGATGTTCGATGTCGCAACACAGGCCCTGTTCGACCGGGTTGCCAAGGGCTATTTCGATGTCGCCCGGGCCGAGAACGAGATCAAGTTGATCGCCCAGCAAAAGGCGGCCATCAGCGGCTTGGTGACCCAGAGCAAAAAGCTTTATCAGGGCGGGCAGGGTGCAGTCACTGATATCGATGAGGCGCAGGCGCGACTTGATCTGGTCGACGCCCAGGAGGCGGAAGCCCAGGCCCGCCGCGTGGCTGCGTTGCGGGCATTGTCCGGTCGCTCCAACGTGCCTATCGACGACATTCAGCCGATGCGCGAAGAAGTCGCCGCAGGTAACCCGATCCCGCCGGAACGTGACTTGCCTTACTGGACCGCGATTGCCCGCGAAGCCAGCCCCGAGCTGGCCGCCCGGCTGGCGACGGTGAAAGTTGCCGAGGCCCAGGCCGACAGCCAGCGCGCCGGGCATTATCCGACGTTGTCGCTGACTACTCAGCTGAGCCGCCGGGAAACCCGTCAATACCAGGACCTCGACCCGCGCCAGGATTCCTATTACGTCGGGGTTCAGCTGGATATTCCGCTGTATCGCGGCGGGGCGGTACGCGCCTCGGTGGCCAAGGCTGAAGCGCAACTGGCCGGCGCCCAGTCCGACTATGACGTGCAGCGCCAGCAATTGGCCGAAGACATCGAGGCTGATTACCTGGGCGTTGTTGCCGGATTTACCAAAAGCAAGGCGATGCAACGGGCGGTGGAATCCAACCAGCGGGCGCTGATCTCCACCGAGAAAGGTTTTCAGGGAGGCGTGCGCTCCACTGTGGATATTCTTGATGCGCAGCAGCGCGTGTTCCAGGCACGTCGAGACCTGCTCAACACCAAACTCGACATGTTGCAAAGCTACGTCAGCCTGCACACCCACACCGGCCAGATGAACCGCGCGGTGCTGGACCAGGTGGAAGACCTGTTCTGAAGTGGGGAAGCCCTGAATTCGCAGGCGCGAGCCTGATTTTGTGAACGCAACAGATACATTGTAGGAGTGAGCCTGCTCGCGAATGCGGTGTGTCATTCAACATATATAATGAATGTGCCACCCTCATCGCGAGCAGGCTCGCTCCCACACTGGATTTGTAGTCAACCTCCCTCTTGAATGCACGGAAAATCCCCACTGTGGGAGCGAGCTTGCCTCGCTCCCACCTCTGGTCACGCCGTAAAGTCGCTGGCCTGCAGTTCCTTGACGCCGACCAGTTGTATTTCGAAGTCTGGCGTAGCGTCGGCGTTGACGCTGCCGTAGAGGATGCCGTCGGCGAAGCGAATCTGGCCGGTGGCGTTAGTGGCGTCGAAGGCATTGCTGCCGATGAAAGTGAAAGCGTCGATGTTGGCGGTCAGCGGGTTAGCGTCGAGGCCGGAGAAATCCAGGTGATCATTCTCGGTGGTCTTGAACCCGTTGATCACATCGCGCAAGGCTCCGACGTTCATGTCCGACAGCGCCGCGAATGCGTAGGTATCCGCGCCCGTGCCGCCAGTGAGAGTGTCGGTACCGGAGCCGCCGATCAGTCGATCATCGCCCGATCCGCCCACCAGTGTGTCGTTGCCCGCACCGCCGTTGAGGATATTGGCGCCGCTGTTGCCGGACAGGGTGTCGTCATAGGCGCTGCCTGTCACGTTCTCGATAAACTTCAAGGTGTCGAGCCCTGATCCCACCGTGTTTTGCTGCGCCGATGTCGACAGGTTGACCGTCACTGCCGCCGATGCCCGATCGAAGGACACCGTGTCATTGCCATCGCGACCGTCCAGCACGTTGTTGCCGGCACCGGCGAACAGTGTGTTGTTGAGCGAGTTGCCAGTGGCATTGGCAGCGCCAGCACTATCGATATACAGGTTTTCCACATTGCTGCCGAGCGTGTACGCCGCGAGGCTGCTGTGTACGCTGTCGATCCCGCCAGGCACCGTGTTGCTGTTGGTTTCGATCACGGAATCGTCGGCGTTGTCGACATAGTAAGTGTCGTTGCCATCGCCACCGCTCATGCTGTCGGCGCCGGCCGCACCATCGAGCACGTTATTGGCGGCATTACCGGTGATGAAGTTGCGTCGGTCGTTGCCGGTACCGTCGATGTCCGACACACCACTGAGCACGAGGTTTTCCAGGTTGGCGCCCAGGGTCCAGCTGACCGAAGATTGCACGGTATCGATCTGCGACGCCGAGTCGTTGCTCTCCACCACACTGTCGAAGGCATTGTCGACCACGTAGACGTCGTTGCCATCGCCACCCGTCATGGTGTCGGCACCCATGTCGCCATTCAGCGTGTCGTTGCCCGAACTACCGACCAGCGTATCCGCCTGGTCCGTCCCGTAAATATGCCCGCCCTGGTTCTGAGCGTTGTCGAAGATATCCTGCACGCTGTTGTTGTCGTTGGGGTTGCCCTGGAAGCCCAGGTCGCCGGCGATGTAATCAGCGAGGCGCTGGCCAACGATTTCCGCCGATTCCTCGTGCAAGTGCCAGACGTCATCGGGATACACCAATGGATCGACTTCGTAGCGCAGGGGCAGGTCGTTGTAGTCCACGGCCAGCTTTACGTCGGGACGTTCGGCGGCGATGGCTTCCTGCGCAGCGCGGACATAGCCTACGCCCTCGACAATGGCGGCGATCTTGTCCTCGGCGTAGCCGCGGGCGCGCGCCGCGTCCTCTTGGTAGTGACCGGTTTCCATCATGTACACGTTGAAAGTGCCGAACTGCGCATGCAGGTAATCGAACACCTTCAGCGTCGCCGCTTTGTATTCCGCGGCCGCTGCCGGTTTATCCGTGGCGCGGGCAATCTCCTGAGCGGCTTCTTCACCCTGGCCCCAGATGATGCCCATGGTGACGTTATCGATGGATTTCAGTTCGCTGAGCTGATCCTGCAGCAGCGTTACCGCACGCAGCAGCGCAGGGCCCGGCTGGTTGGTATCGGTCAGCCACCAGCACAACTTGAGTTCCTCGACGCCCAGCGTGGACATGCCATTGACCGTACTGCCGCCCACGGCGATGTCGATGCCGTTACCATCGGCATCGGTGAACTGGCTGCGCACGTCATAGTCGGTGTAGCGGTCCAGGTCCTTGACCAGCATCGATGTGCCGGACTGATCGTCGTCCTCGGTCATGCGCATCAGGCGCGCGTTGGATTGGCCGAGGGTTGGCAGGTAAAGGATGTCCTGCTGCGCGCGCTCGCCGAAGACGAAATCATCAGCGGTCAGGGTGTTGAGGTAGTTGCCGTTGAGCGCGATCTCGAAGCGGTTGCCCGCGGCGTCGGCATCGGCGGACTTGATGTAAGTCTTGTCGCCGGCCGCGTTGAGGGTCATGTACAGCGTGCCATTGTTGCCATCGCCCAGACCCAGGAAGCCCAGAGCCGACACGTCGATCTTGTCTACACCCGCGGTGAAATCGTAGATCGTGTCAGTGGCCGTGACACCGCCGCTGTCATAGTCGCGGTAGCTGTCGAGCACGTCTGTATAGCGGAAGGTATCCGCACCGTCGCCGCCGTAGAGCGAATCGCGCCCGGCGCCGCCGTCGAGGATGTCCGCGCCGGTACCGGCTTTGATGGTGTCGTTGCCGTTGAGGCCGAGCATCAGGTCGGCGCCCGCCGTGCCGGTGAGGCTGTCGGCGTTGTTGGTGCCGGTGATGGTGCTGGCTGGCGCGTCGGCCACTCCCAGCGCGAAGCTGTCGCTGACCGACGCGCCGGACGGATCGGTAGCTTTGAGCAGAACATTATAGGTGCCAGACGCGGTGTTGGTAGGCGTGCCGCTGAACGTCAGGTTGCTGGCATTGAAACTCAACCACGCGGGCAGAGGGCTGCCGTCGGCCAGGGTCGCGCTGAAGGTTAGCGTGTCCTTGTTGGCGTCGGCGAAGCTGTCTTGGGTCACGGTGTAACTGAACAGGGTTCTTTCGGTGGCGTTCTGGTCGAGGAGGGGGATGGCCACCACCGGCGCCACGTTGCTCGGCGGGTTCTGGTCAGCGAAGACGAAATGACTTGCCGTCAGGCTGTTTGCGAGATTCCCTGCCAACGACATTTCGAAGCGGTTGCCGTTGGCATCGGCAGTCAGGTCCTTGATGTAGGTGCGATTGCTCGAGGCGCTGTAGGTCACTTGCAGCGTGCCGTTCTGGCCGTTGCCCAGGCCGGTGTAGCCGAGTGCGGAGACATCGATCTTGTCGGCGGCCGCGTCGAAATCGAGAATCTGGTCACTGGCACTGGTGGAGCTGGTGCGGTAGCTGTCGAGTTTCGAGGTGTAGCGGAACACATCGGCGCCCGAACCACCGGTGAGTTTGTCCGCGCCAGTGCCGCCGACCAGGATGTCGTTGCCAGCGCCGCCATTTAGCGTGTCATTGCCCGCACCACCGTACAATTGTTCGTTGGCGGCGGTGCCGGTCAGCGTGTCGTTGTTCGGCGTGCCATTGATCACGGCGGGGCCCGCGGGAACGTCCTGCACGGCCAGAGTAAAGCTGTCGCTCACGGAGGCATTGCTGCCATCGGATGCCGTCACCTGAATCGAGTAAGTGCCCGAAGCCGTGTCGCTTGGCGTGCCGCTGAAAGTGCGTGTGGCGGCGTCGAACGTCAGCCACGTGGGCAGGGCGCTGCCGTCGGCCATTTTCGCGGTGTAGCTGAGGCTATCGTTATCCGAATCGGTAAAGCTGGTCGCCGGCACCACATAGTTGAACGGGGTGTTCTCGGTCGCGTTCTGGTCCAGCAATGCGGAGGCCACCACGGGTGCGTGGTTGACGGTTGGCGACGTGGCAAAGACGAAATTGGCGCTGGTCAAGGTGTTGAGGTAATTGCCGTCCAGCGCTACTTCGAAGCGGTTGCCATTGGCGTCGGCTTCCAGCGACTTGATGTACGTCTTGGTCCCGGCCGAGTTGACCACCAGGTACACCGTGTTGTTTTTGCCGTCACCGAGACCGGTGAAACCCATTGCGGAGAGGTCGATCTTGTCGGCGCCGATGTTGAAGTCTGTGATCAGGTCGCCGAGGTTGGCGCCGCCGGTGTTGTAATTGCGATAGCTGTCCATGCGGCTGGAGAACACGAAGGTGTCCGCGCCAGCGCCGCCGGTGAGGGTGTCCATGCCGGCGCCGCCGTCGAGCTTGTCATCGCCCGCGCCGCCGCTAAGGCCATCGTTGCCCGCGAGGCCAAGCAAGGTGTCCGCCGAATCAGTGCCCGCCAGCGAGTCGTTGCCGCTGGTGCCGGTGACCACACGATTGAAAATGAAGTTGTCCGCGGTCAGGGTGCTGGTCAGGTTGCCCGACAGGATCAACTCGAAGCGATTGCCGCTGGCATCGGCATCGTAGTCCTTGATGTATGTGCGGTCGTTGCTGGCGCTGTAGCTGATCTGCAAGGTGCCGCCGCGGCCATTGCCAAGGCCGGTAAAGCCGAGGCCAGCGAGATCGATCTTGTCTTGAGTGACGTCGAAGTCAGTGATGGTGTCATCGAAGCTGGAGGTCGCGTTGCGGTAACTGTCGGACTGCGAGGCGAACCGGAACGTATCGGCGCCAGCGCCTCCGGTGAGTTTATCGACGCCTGCGCCGCCCACCAGAATGTCGTTCCCGGCTCCGCCATTGATCGTGTCGTTGCCGGCCGCACCATAAAAAATTTCACTGGCGGCGCTGCCCACCAGGTTGTCGTTACCCGCAGTGCCTTGCACGGTAGTCATCGGGATGGTGGCGCTGACGTAGCTGCCGTCGCCGTACACCAGCGTGGCGCCCTTGCTGGTGTTGCTGATGGTATTGCCAATGATCGCGTTGCGATCGACGCCATCTTCGTTGCGTTCTGCAACGCCGTAGGTCGACAGGTTGCTGCCGCTGATGATGTTGCCCTGGATGGTGTTGTCGCTGCCGTTGAAGTACTTGCCGGATACACCCAGGGTGTCGTCGTAGGCCTGGATGATGATTTCCGGCACAGGGTTGGCCAGGGAATTGTTATTGAGCGTGTTGTCGGTGACTTCCACGTGGTTGCTGCCGTAGATACGGATCCCGGCGCTACCGTTGTCATGGATATCAACGCCGCTGACGGTCACATCACTGGACAACTTGACCAGCACGCCTTCAGCGCCGTTGCCGTACACCTCGCCACCGGTAATGGTGATGTTGCTGGGGGAAGCGATGTCCTCACTGCCGCGCTGCACGACGATGCCATTGCCGCCATTGTTGTAGGCGACGTTGTTGGTGAGGGTGAAGTCGTGGGTGCTGGTGACGACGTTGAAACCGTGGCGGTCATTGTCGTAGGCAACGTTGTTTTCGAAGGTGCTGTTGCTGAGGAAGTCAGCGACGAAGCCGTCCAGGCCATTGCCGTGGGCCACGCTGTTCTTGATGACCATATTGACGGTCTGCTCGTGGGGGTCGAAGCCGTACCCGGAGCAATCCTTGATCTCGACGCTGTCGAGGGTGACGTTGGAGTCGTAGCCTTCCTGACCGGGAATGTAGCCATTGAACCAACCGTCGATCTTGCCGGTGGTGTTGTCGCGGTTACCGTCGATGGTGAGGTTGCTGATACCAAAGTCATGGGTTTCTTCGCCGTACGCAGAGCGGATGACACCGGTGATCTTGGTGTCGGAGCCGTCCGCCACCTTGACGTTGGTTTCGCCCATGCCGTCGCCGTACATGTAGACGTTGCTCTTGATCATGAGGCAGCCGTCAGAAGGTTCTTCGCCTCCTGAAACGATGTAGGTGCCAGTTGGCATATACACCTGTCCACCGCCTGCCGCGGCGGCCGCATCAATCGCACTTTGGATCGCCGCGGTATCGTCTGTGATGCCATCACCCATGGCGCCAAAATCTTGTACGTTAAAAATCATTAGCTTATCTCCGTAACAGGCTGAAACCGCGACATGCGCCAATAATCCATCGACGACCACCGTGTTATGACCCACCGCGAAGAAAAAGTTGTGACCGCGCATCGGCAAAAGTGTCAAAAAAACGTGAAAACCGATAGACGGTAGTGGGGTGTATCAAAAAAGTAACGGTCTATTGACGCTTTTAGCGCTGACAATGCTTTGGCACGCCGCTGGCCCGGCAACTGCTCTGCAAAGCCGTTAGCATGCGAAGCCAGGCTTGCGTCTGGTGTTCACCGAGAGGGTTAGGCTGAAGTGACAACGAATGCAGATGACCTGGCAGCGTCAGTCATTTTTGCTTGATGGAACACTGTCCAACCTGGCCGTGGCGAAACGGAATGTAGAGCGCTCGCTGCGGCACAATCGCCTCGTCGCTGTCGTTTACGTGTTTCAGGAACCTTTGCTCGCATGGGAATTTGTGAAGGCCAGGGAGCTCACCGAGGGCAGGAGCATCCCCAAGGCAGAATTTGTTCGGCAGTTGTTTGCAGCCAAAGAAGCTGTTCTGGAATTGAAAAGGACATATAGGCTGCAGATCCGCATTGATGTCATTGTCAAGAACACGGACGGCACCAATAGGATCGTCGAACTGGACGCTGACGCCGGCAAAATTGATGCTCTCGTCACCATTCGATACTCTCAGGACAAGCTCAATCAAATTTTAGCGGAGGCTTGACCCATGAAACCCGTTTCGGACGCCAGTCCTCTCTCAAACTTCTTCAGAAACGCCTCAGAATCAGACAAGCGTGCGGCTTACACTTCAGCAGCCTCGAAGGCCATTGAAAGCCAGCGCAAAGTGCTCGAAGAGGCGAAGGGCATCAGGGAAGCACGAGAACGCCACTGCGCCTGACGTTCTGCATTTAACAAACCCGACCTGACGGGCTGCTTGATATCTGGCAATCTGCCTGGCGATAAAAAATGCTCCGCATCGAAAGATACGGAGCATTTTTTCGTTATGGCGCACTTCCAATAGAGCGTGCGAGAACCGATCAGGCTGCCCACATTTTCCCAAGCGCGGCCGCCACGTCGTGCCTGCATTGATCAGTCACTGAACCCGGGTATTGGTCAAACATATGCGGTACTCCAGGGTAAACATGAAGCTCTACGGGTACGCCTGAGCGCGAAAGTTTCAACGCGAATTCCACGTCCTCTTCCAAAAACAAATCCAATGCTCCGACGCAGATGAAACTCCGCGGCAATCCCTCCAGATCTGGCGCAAGTGCTGCGGAAAACAGGAAGCCTTTTGCGTCGTCAGAGTCGTATGAACCTTGCAGGCATTGCCAGCAAAACCGGTTGGCTTCCCGCCCCCAATTCAACGTTCCTGTAGTGGGGTTGTCCGTAGGGGCAAGCGCCGAGCCAATGCGGTGATCGAGCATTGGGTAAATCAGTACCAGGCCGGCGACTGAATACTGGGCCCTTTCTCGAACGAGCAACGCCAGTGCCGCAGCAAGTCCGCCGCCCGCACTGTGGCCCATAATGACGACTCTGTTGGCATCAAGGCCAAGACGGTAACTTTCACGAAAAAGCCAGCTCAGGGCCGTATAACTATCTTCCAGAGGAACAGGGTAGGGATGCTCCGGAGCCAGCCTGTAATCGACTGCCACAATTACTGCTTTCATCTCATTAGCCAGGTCGGCCAGGTAGTCGTCGGCCATCTCTGGACAGCCCAGAACAAATCCTCCGCCGTGCAGATACAAAATCGCAGGTAGTGTTTGATCTTCAGACTTTTGATCGGGCCGGTAAATGCACAGACGAACCCCGGGAGCGGTTGGAGCATCCGTTGTCCAACGCTCTTCATAGCGCACTGGCCGGGATGGTTTGAAGTCAGCGCTGAGTCGGGTTCGAATGGCGGGAAGATTGTCGAGCGTCCATTCAGTGGACGTTTTTTCCAGAAATTGCGCGTATTCAGGGTCGAGTAACTTGGCAGCGTCCAATTGTCATTCCTCCTTGCAGGGGGCCGAATAACCCTCTGCAGGTTTACACTTTTATAACCAGCCTTTGACCTGCGCGCATACGGCCTGAGTAGAAATGCCGTAGCGGTCGTGCAGCGTTGGAAGCGCCCCTGCATCGAGGAAAGCATCCGGTAGCGCGATTTGCCTGAATGTCGGCGTAACGCCATTGCGCAGTAATACCGTTGCCACTGCTTCTCCCAATCCGCCAATAATCGAGTGGTTTTCTGCGGTGATGACCAACCGTCCCGGCTTGCGGGCCTCAGCCAGAATGGTTTGCACATCCAAAGGCTTGATAGTGGGCACGTGCAGGACTGCGACCTCTACGCCATCTGCCTGAAGTTCTTTAGCGGCTTCTAAAGCGCGCATTGTCATCAGCCCCGTAGAGATGATCAAAACGTCATTACCGGTGCGCAATGTCTTGGCTTTACCAATCTCGAATGTGTACCCGTACTCGTCGAGCACCAACGGTACGTTGCCGCGCAACAAACGCATGTACACCGGCCCTTGGTGGGCTGCGATAGCAGGTACGGCCTGTTCTATCTCCAGCGCATCGCAAGGATCGACGATCATCAGATTGGGCATCGCGCGGAAGATCGCCAGATCGTCGGTTGCCTGATGGCTGGGGCCGTAACCTGTGGTCAGACCCGGCAGGCCGCAGACGATTTTGACATTCAGGTTTTCTTCAGCAATTGCCATGCAGATGAAGTCATAGGCGCGACGCGAGGCAAACACTGCATAGGTCGTGGCAAAGGGGACAAATCCTTCCCGCGCCATCCCGGCTGCCGCACTCATCAACAATTGTTCAGCCATACCCATCTGATAGAAGCGGTCGGGATGGGCCTTTGCGAAGATGTGCAAGTCGGTGTATTTCGACAGGTCGGCGGACAAGCCAACGATGTCTGATCGCTGATCTGCGAGTGCAGCCAATGCATGTCCGAATGGAGCGGATTTGGTGGCCTGACCTTCAGAAGCAATCGACGCAATCATCGCGGAGGTCGTCAGCTTTTTCTTTACGGTCACGGGCGCCTGAGCCGTATTGTTATTTGTAGTGCTCATACAGTTTTCCCCTCTTCGAGGTTGTTCAGGGCGAGATCCCATTCATGCTCATCCACGCGGATGAAGTGCGCCTTCTCACGTGTTTCCAGAAAAGGCACGCCTTTGCCCATTTTGGTGTCGCAAATAATGACTCTGGGCTGAGAACCTGGATGGCTGCGGGCAGCATCGAACGCCTTTACCAATGCGTCCAGGTCGTTGCCATCTACTCGTTGGGTGAACCAGCCGAAGGCTTGCCATCGATCAACGATCGGTTCAAACGCCAGCACTTCACTGGAACGCCCATCGGCTTGCTGATTGTTGACGTCGACGATGGCGATGAGGTTGTCGAGTTTCCAGTGGGACGCCGACATTACGGCTTCCCAGGTGGAGCCTTCATTCAGCTCGCCGTCAGACAGCAGGTTATAAACGAATGACGCAGATTTTTTGCGCTTCAAGCCGAGGCAGGCACCCACCGCGATTCCCAGTCCCTGGCCAAGCGATCCGCCGGTGATCTCCATACCCGGTGTGTAGGTGGCCATGCCAGACATGGGCAGACGGCTATCGTCTGAACCGTATGTTTCGAGTTCGTCCAGAGGCACGATTTCAGCTTCAATCAACGCGGCATAGAGCGCGATCGCGTAGTGGCCGATGGAGAGGTAAAAGCGATCGCGATCTTCCCACTCCGGGTCTTCAGGTTTGTAGGTCATGGCATGGAAGTACGACACGGCCAGCAAGTCCGCTGCGCCTAGCGCCTGACCGACATAGCCCTGGCCCTGAACCTGACCCATGCGCAATGCGTGGCGGCGAATGTTGTGGGCGCGCTGCACTAGAGTAGTAGACGACGCGCGAGATGGATTGGCAGTCATGGGGAATTCTCCGTTAACTCAACGATTGACCGAGGCGGCAGGAATGCGCAGTACCAGCCAGGCGCCGAGACACAGCACGCCGGTGATCAGATACATGCCAATGGCGCTTGAGCCGGTCGTGGTGGTGATCCATCCAATCAGATAAGGCGAGCAGAACCCCGCGAGATTGGCAAAGCTGTTGATGCCGGCAATACCCGCAGCAGCGGATACTCCACCGAGCAACGTGGTGGGCAACATCCAGAAAAGTGACGAGGCGGAAAGCACACCTGCCGCCGCCAGACACAGGCTCAAGACCGATAGAACCAGATTGCCTCCGAACACCGCTGCCAGCGTCAATCCCAGCGCGCCGGCTATCATTGGCCCGACCAGGTGCCAGCGACGCTCTTGGTGCTTGTCCCCGCTACGGCCCATCAACACCATTGCCACGATGGCGCACAGGTACGGGAGGCTGGTGAGTAAACCGATGTGCATGGTGTCGGAAACACCGGCATTGCGGATCAGGGTAGGCAACCAGAACGTGATCGCGTATTGGCCCATGACCACGCAAAAGTAGATGCAGGCGAGAATCCACAGGCGCCGATCTCGCAGGAACTCTCCGACTGAAGCGTGAGTGACCTTTTGGCTGTTGTCCTCGGCCAGTTCCTTGCTGACGAGCTCCTTTTCTTCATCGGTCAGCCAGGTAGCCTGGTGGACGCCATCTTTTAGATAAGCCAGGACCATCAGCCCGACAATGACCGTTGGAATGGCTTCAAGAACGAACATCCACTGCCAGCCAGCCCAACCCTGATAGCCGGCGAACTCCGTCATGATCCAGCCAGAAAGAGGCCCGCCGATCATTCCGGAGAGCGGGATGGCGATGAACCACAGCACCGTCATCTTCGCGCGGCGATAGGACGGGAACCAGTAAGTGAGGTAGAGCAGCAGGCCAGGCGCGAGGCCTGCCTCTGCGATGCCAAGCAGAAAACGCAGTGTGTAGAACTGCCATGCGGTTTCAACGAAAGCGAAGAGGGCGGAAATAATGCCCCACGAAATCATGATGCGGGCGATCCAGCGCCGGGCTCCGACTTTGTGAAGGATGAGATTACTCGGCACCTCGCAAAGGAAATAACCAAGAAAAAATACCCCGGCTCCCAGCCCGTATACGGTCTCGCTGAGGGATAGATCACTCATCATCTGGAGCTTGGCGAACCCTACGTTTACCCGGTCGAGGTAGGCGCAGAGGTAGCACAGCATCAAAAAAGGCATCAAGCGCCAGGCGGTTTTACGGTAAGCGCTGGACCGAACCGAGGCGGCGGCGTCAAGCGTCATGGTGGTGGTAATCATGATTGTCTGATCTCTTGTTTTTATAGAACGCCCGGCATGAACCCGACGTACCTTCGATCCAGAACTCAATGGGCCGATGACGGCCCGCCACTTGGGGTCAGTGGATCAACATACCGCCGTTGACATCCAGCGTGATCCCGGTGAGATAGGAGGACAGGTCGCTGGCGAGGAACAACGCGGCATTGGCAACGTCTTGAGCTGCGCCCAGGCGACCGAGCGGGATGCTTTCAATGATGGCGTGGCGACGCTCGTCCTGCATGAGTCCACCGGTGATGTCGGTGTGTATCAAGCCAGGCGTGATGGAGTTCACCCGGATGTTGTCAGCACCGAATTCCCGGGCCATTGCTTTGCCGAGTCCGAGCACACCCGCTTTCGCAGCGCTGTAGTGTGGCCCGCCGAAAATGCCGCCGCCGCGCTGGGCTGAGACAGACGACATGCACACGATGCTGCCGGATGACTGCGTACGCATGGTGGGAATCACGGCTTGTGACATCAGTAAAGTGCCGCGCAGACTGACGTCCAGCACCTTGTCGTAATCGGCAGGACGAATATCCAGGGTCTTGATGGGCTGCGTGATGCCAGCATTGTTGATGAGTATGTCGATACGACCGAATCGCTCGATGACTTTAGCGACAGCCGCTTTGACCTGGGTTTCGTCGGCAACGTTGGCGGCAAGACCCAGATGGCCCTCGCCGAGCGTGGCTGCTGCGTCTCGTGCAGCGGCCTCGTCGAGATCCAGAATGACGACATGAGCGCCATGTTTGGCGAAGGTGACGGCAGTGGCGCGGCCAATGCCACGTTCCGAAGCTGCGCCAGTGATGATGGCGACTTTACCTTGAAGAAGCATGCGGGTTACCTCTGATTGTTTTTATGGTTCGATTCAGTGATCGATGATTCAGAGTGTCCGTGGACGGCATGCTGAGCAATAACGCAAACGTCACTGCTAGATGAATAAAATTCACCTCTCGTCATTCCAAATGACTAATGGTTGAATGAATCTGTCCCCCAGCGACCAAAAACAATAGGCAGAGCACTGATGCGCCAAGACGATCACACTCCATCCAACCTCCCACCGCTGAGAGCAATTCAAGCCTTCGAGCAAACGGCCCGTTTTGGCAACCTCGCCCGAGCGGCTGAGGTGCTTGACCTCACGCCATCTGCCATTAGCCACCAGTTGGCCAAACTGGAAGTCATGATCGGTCGACAGTTGTTCGTCAGGGCTGCGCGCGGGGTGACGTTGACGCCGGTGGGCGAGCAGTATCTGAAAGACATTTCCGGGCTGTTGCAAAGCCTGGAGGTGGCGACGGAGCGTGCAGCCAGTGACGTCAGTCTCGATTGCCTGAGGCTTCATTCATCCCCCAGTTTCGGGCTGCTTTGGCTCATGCCCAGGCTTGAGGCTTTCCGGATGAGTAACCCGGATATCCAGATAAACCTCTCGTGCTCGTACGAGTCGCTGCATTTCAGCCGAGACAAGATCGACGTCGATATCCGCCACGGACGACCCAACTGGCCCAGCTATGAGGTTCGCACTGTGCGCAATGAAACCTTCGCTGTGCTGGCTTCCCCGAAGCTACTCGCGCGTTGCCCCATCAATAGCGCAGCGGATCTCCTGGTACAGGATCTGATTCTGTCAGAGGCGACCCTGCTCAAGTGGCCTGAATGGTTTGCGCAGCATGGCCTGGCACGACCGGAGAATCCTTATGCACTCAGCTTCGATCGGTCGTACATGACCCTCGAAGCGGCGAGCCACGGCTTGGGATTCGCTTTGGAAAGTGCACTGCTGGCGCACAAGTATCTGGCCAGCGGTGCGTTGGTCGAGGTCGCGCCGCAAGCGTTGAGTTCACCGGTAGCCGCGCATCATCTGGTTTTTCCAAAAGCACACTCCAGCTTTCCTCGAGTCAGGCGATTTTTGCAGTGGATGGAGGGAGAGTTGGGGCATAGCTTCGTCTTCTAATCCCGCTTAGATGTTCAGATCGACCCACACGGCAGCATGGTCAGAGCCGGCGTTTTCTTTCCTGGTCAGCTCGGGGTAAACCTCCCAACGTACTGGCCTTGAACCCGGCCACATCCCTTTGCGGAAAACCCCGCCAGCGTTCACTTTAAGAAAAAGCTCCGGCGACAGCAGCAAATAATCAATCTTATTGGCGGCCGTGCACGATCCGTATGTTCCGGGATAACCACCGTCGTCAAAACGTTCGTGAGTGAACGCGTCCTTCAGCGTCGTATCTTCAAGGAGCGGCTTTAATGCGTCGCTATCCGGCGTGTCGTTGAAGTCACCCACAACGGCGACATAGAGTTCACCTTGCTCGATCAGCGAGTCGTAGATTTCCTTCACTCGGCTGGCCTGAGCCAATCTTCGTTTGGCCGAGTCAGCGAGGCTGCCGTAGCCTTTGCTTTTGAAGTGATTGACTAATAGCACCAATCGCAGACCCGAGGGCGTTGTCAGATAAAACTCTGGGCAATCCCTGGAAAATATCGGCGGTCCGCCGTCTACACGATCATCCACGTGGCTGCGCATGGTTCCGATGGGAAAGCCTGCGCGTGTGGCCACGCCGACATCAATGCCGCGCTCGTCATTCCCGTCGATCAACATCACGTGGCTGAACGGAGCGCCGCCCAATCCACCGATAATCTCGGTGTTGAAATCACGTAGCGCCGGTCTGCTTTCCGCTTCCACTACGGCCAGGACGTCGGCCTTCAGATCGATCATGACCCTGGCCGTGTTGCGCATGGCTTCCTCGTCAACAGGCGCCTGGATCAACTCCAGCGAACCGACCCAATCGGATCGTCCGTTGGCAACAATCGTTATTTCGCCGTTGCGCGACCGTTTTACCAGGCTGCCGCGATTTTGCCGAAGCTGGACGAAAGGCCCGCGGTCTGAGCGGTGAAGGCCCAGCTCATCCAGCAAACGGACCATGCTTCGTTTGTCTGCTGCAGAATAGGCACCTTGCCCCAGCAAGCCGTTGAGTTTCGCGAAGCGCTCCAGGGTTGGCTTGCCTTCCGCCCATCCCTCAAGATTCATGGCTTTGGCGCGATTGAACAGGTTTTCGACGTTGTAGGTGGCCAGTCTCATTTGCGCTCCCGGGGCGTCATCGGGCCCCTGCAGTTCTCGAGTTGAGACCAGCTTTCCATGGGGTGATGACGTTGAGATGAAAAACGATCCGCTGTCCCCGTCACAAACCTGTCACCCGCACTTGCTAACTTCCCTAGCGCCTGCTCACTGACCGACACACCGCTATCGCGAGCAAGCTTTGCTCCCACGGGTTTACCGCTGCCCACGTTATCCAGGCCAATCGAAACCCTGTAGGAGTGAGCCTGCTCGCGATGGGGTCACGTCAGTCTCCGCTTTATCCAAGAGCCCTCAACCAAGGTGCCATTCAAGTTGTTCCCCACGCCAACCCGCCAACAAATCATTCTGCGCTCCGACAACCTGCGTTCCGATGACTTCGGTGCTCTGTTCTCAAAACTGTTCGGCGACCGCTACAGCGACACGCCGCCGCCACCCTCCAACATCATCATCGGCGGCGTTTACGGCAGGCACGACGGCGTCAGTTTCCGGCGCATGCACTACCACGGCGATTTCACCGTGTCCTTCCCGGCCCCACAGGACGAGATCACGTTCGTCATCCCCACGGCCGGCGCGATCCTGTTCAACCATTCCTGCGAATCCATCGGTGTTTCCCACATCGGTCTGGCCATCGACAAGGCTGATATCCGCTCGATGCGTTTCTGCGACGATCACGCGCACCACGGGATTTCGGTGAATCGCCATCAACTCACTGAACGCTTGTCGACGCTTCTGGGCAAACCGATTGTGCAGAAATTGCACTTCGAACCGACGGTGGATCTGAACACGGCGGCTTTTCAAGGAATCAAGGCGTTGATTGATCTGGCCACAGGCACCGAGTTTGATGTGCTGATCAATAGCGGGACGCTGATGCCGTCGCGCCTGCGGGAGATGTTGATTGATGCAGTGCTCGAGGCGTGGCCGCACAATTTCACTGAAGCACTGCGCCGGCCGGCGCCGCTGGTTGCTCCACGGCATGTGAGGTTGGCGATTGAGTTTATTCGGGCGCATCCGCAGCAGTTAGTCAGTGGTGTGGAGCTCGCGCGGTTGAGCAATGTCAGTCAACGGGCGCTGCAGGAGGGGTTTCGGCGGTTTGTCGGGACTTCGATTGTCGCGTATCAGCGGCAGGTGCGGCTGGAGAGGGCTTATGAGGCCCTTGCGCAGCCGTATTCGGTGTCGGTGACGGAGGTGGCATCGCGCTTCGGGTTCAGCAATGTCGGGCGGTTTTGCCAGTATTTTCAGAAGGCTTATGGCGTCAGTCCTGCAGATCTGAAATCGCGCTGAGCGCCCGGCCACCCTCATGAGTGGCCGGAATCCCATCGTTTAAAAAGCGTAGCTGGCTTTCAGGCCGCCATTAAAGCCGTGGCTGTCGCCGCCGTTGGCGCCCAATTCGGCGCCAAGGCTCAAGGCGCCAAGGCTGGCCATGACGTTGACGCCGCCGGTGAATTGATCGCGGTTGTCGAAGGCGGCACGTTGTTCGATGTCGAGGCCAAGCAGGTGGCCCTGGCTGTCGACTTCGCTGTTACCCAGCGTCCGCTCGTAACCCACTTGCAAACCCGGTACCAGTTGCCAGTTGCCCATCGGCACCGGGGCGAAGGCGACGTTGAGGTTGGCGACGGCGCTGCGGCGGGTTTCATTGTTGTCGTCGATGTCGAGAGCGAGTTCGCTGCCTTTTTCGTTGTAACCCTTCAGGTCAAGATGGCTGACGCGCAAGCCGAGGCTCGGTTCCAGGGTCATGCCGTTGACCGGCACGCGGTAGCCCAATGCCAATGTCCCGCCGGTGAGGTTGCCGTGGGTGTCGCCCTTGGCGGTGCCGAGGCCGCCGCCGAGGTCGCGTTTGCTGTCGTAGTCGACATAGCCGGCGCTGGCGTTAGCGTCGACGAACAGACCGCGTTCCAGGCTGGTGAAGCCGTAGCGCGCACCGACGTTGAAGAAGGTCAAATCGGTATCGGCTTCGCCGCCTGCGCCGCCGACGCTGCCTTTGCTGTAGCCGAATCCGCCACGGGTGGAGAGTTGCTCGGAGTAGCGCCAGGTGACGCCGACCATCAGCCCCTGGCTGTGTTCGTTGCTGCTTTGGGCATGCGACGAGCCATCGGTGCCCAGGTAACCGGCGAGCGCAGTGGACCACAAGCGGTATTGGCCGACTTTCAGGTCGGTGCCGCTGGCGAACGGTGCGGCGGCTTGTTCGATCATCGCGTTCTGGCGCAACAGATAGCTGGCCGCGTCGGCGTGAACCTGACCGCCGACCTCGGATTCGACGCCGCCAAGGGTGCCGGCGTCGATAGCCGATTGCAGATAATAGTTGTAGGCGCTGTAAGTGCCGGACAGGTCGCTGTTCTGCAATTGCTGCAGCAGTCGCGCGCCGGCGGCGGCGTTGTCCATCAGGACGGCCTGACCCGGCAGGCTGTTGTACTCGACCAGTTTGCCGCGCAGCACATAGATAGTTTCCTGCGACAGGCCGAGGCCTTGTTTGAGGTAGTTGTCCATGCTGCCGTACTCGGCCGTGACTTCATCGAGACCGGCCTGTAAATAGCTGGCCTGAACGCCCAGCAGAGGCGCGTAAACCGAGGCCATGCTGGCTGGCATCGCTTTCAACGTGGCGGCGATGCGGGCGGCGGTGTAATCGTTGCTCGCCAGGTAGTTGGCCATGATTGTCGCGTCGTCGACGCCGGCAATGCTCTGCAACACGGCGGCGGTCCAGCCGGTGCGGTCTTTGCCGGCGGTGCAGTGGAACAACTGCGCAGCGTCGACACTGGCGAGTTCATTGAACAGTTTGCCGAACTGACTGCGCATCCCTGCATCGCTGACGAAGGCGCGGTTGGTCTGCTCCATTATGGCGACGGCGTCGGCAGCGCTGGTGAACGAGATGCTGGTGATGTCTGCGCCGGAGGTGGTGCTGCCGATGATGTCGATGTTTTGCCAGTTCGCACCGGCCAGCGGGGTGTCCGGCGTAGCGGCGATTTCGCTTGGGGTGCGCAGGTCATAGATCGCGGTGATGCCGAGGTTGTTCAGGGTCGCCAGATCCGACGCCGACGGGGTCAGCGCGTTGGAGCGGTAGAACACGCCACTGCGCAGGGTGCCGTCGTGGGTTGTGGAGTACGCGGTGGTAATGCCGGCGACATCACGAAAGTTATCGATGCCTTGAAGGCGCGGCGTATCGAGAGGAACAGACTCGGCAGCATGGGCAGCGGCAATGGACAGGCTCAGAACAGACAGCGAACACACAAGACGTTGAAACACGATGCAGCCTCATAGGATTAGCGTTGGGCTGGCTACTGTCTGTGATGAATGGAAACCGAATATGACAGTTTCGTTCGGAATGGAAATGGCGGCGTGATCGGGCCGTGGGGCGCGTGATCTGTCCCTCAGACAAGCCCGCCGCGTCTCACTCTGCCTGGTGATTCACCGTAAACCTCCTTGAATTTCTTGCTAAAAGCCGCCTGGGATTGATACCCCACCTGAGACGCAATGTCGCTCAATCCCAAATGCGAATGGCTGAGCAGGCTGAAGGCGAGCTCCATTCGAACCTGCGTCAACAATGCCCACGGTGAAACGCCCGCTACCCGCACGAAGGCTCGCATGAACGTGGCTCGGGACATGCTGGCAGTCTCGGCGAGCGCGTCGACTGTCCACTCGAACGCAGGATCCGCCAGCATCGATTGCCAGGCGCGGCCTAGTCGTTTATCGGACAGCAAGGCCAGCGTGCCGGTGTGTTGACCATGGCTGGCGATGTGCGCGCGCAGCAACAGTGTGAAAAGCGCCTGGGACAAGGCATCAAGCAGGAAATGGGCGCCGACCTGATCACTGTCCGCTTCGCCGCGCAGCATGTCGACCAGCGCCGGCAGTGGGGCACTGGCGGGGAGGGCAGCGCTGGGGATCACGAGGTGCTCGGGGAGGGCAGCGAACAACAGCGACGTACGATTGTAATGAAAGCCCCCGCAGAGCATGTCCAGGTCTGTACTCGCAACGCCAATGCGATACAGCGGCAGCGTGCCGCCGGAAACCCGCTTCGGTGTGCTGGGCGCAACGGTTTTGCCGACGCTGTGCATGATGTGCGGCGCGCCACGCGGCAGCAGCAAAATGTCCCCTGCACGCATGGGCAGGCGTTGCCCGTCCGCAAACTCAACCCGACATTCGCCCCGCAGCACGATGTGATAGGGCGCTTTGCCCAGGACTTCCTGCTGGTGATCCCGCGCCCAATCCCCCTCGAACTGGCACCGCAGATCCAGACTGCCGCGTACGTTGGCCAGGCTGATGAGTTTATCGATCGAATTCATGTGAGGGCTTCGCTTGAAAATTTGAGCGTAGTGGACTCGCGTCGCAGGGGAGTACCGCGCCTGTCGAGGCAATTGAGACGATCCAGCAATAAATTGAGCAAGACGCACAAAACCGGCTTTCGCATCCCCCGCAGACTACCTCCACATTCAACCCCTCGGAGAAGTCTCATGCTCACCTCTATGACTGCCTGGCTACGGCTGATCAGCAAAGTCGACACGTTCGGCACGTCCCTCATGCGATTGGCGATTGCCGTCGTTTTTTTATGGATTGGTGCGCTGAAATTCGTCCCGTATGAAGCCGATAGCATCACCCCCTTCGTCGCGAACAGCCCCTTCATGTCGTTCTTCTACGAGCATCCTCAGGACTACAAGGCTCACCTCACACACGAGGGTGAGT
This sequence comes from Pseudomonas sp. Ant30-3, assembly GCF_000690905.1. Classification (GTDB taxonomy): domain Bacteria; phylum Pseudomonadota; class Gammaproteobacteria; order Pseudomonadales; family Pseudomonadaceae; genus Aquipseudomonas. Next base: position 100,251 of record NZ_JMCL01000010.1, read on the forward strand.
TGAACGCTGACAAGCGCGCCTGGCAGACCGCTAACAACACCTACGGTTTTTCGACCGGTCTGGGCATCGTCGAGATTCTGATCGGTTTGCTGGTGCTGTCAAATCCGCTTTCCAGGCGTACTGGTCTGTTGGGCGGCGCGCTGGCCTTCGGCACACCGCTGGTGACGCTGAGCTTTCTGATCACGACGCCGGAAGCCTGGGTGGGCGCCCTGGGTGATGCGCAGCATGGCTTCCCGTACTTGTCCGGTGCCGGACGCCTGGTGCTCAAAGACCTGCTGATGCTGGCCGGCGCTTTACCCGTCATGGCTGACTCCGCACGTCAATTGCTCAGCGAGCGTTCGGCGTAATTCGTCGGTCACGATGTGGCGGGGGGAAACAGATTGCTTCCTGCAATTGTTTCACCCAGCACAATTAAGCCATGACATCTGTGCACATTCTCTGAAAAGGCTTTGTTGGTGAAACTGATCTCACAAGCGATCAACCCCTTCAGTTGTCGCAGCGTTCTCCACAACCGGGAGATGACCTATGCCTGGCACTACTCAATCCTGCACTGACGGCTGTTCTGCAACTTCAATCGTGCTGGATCGCGAGCACGAAGCGGGCTTCCTACTGCCGCAGTTCATGGGGGCGCTGGCCAGCGAGACCATGGGATTAACCCTGACGAACCGGTGCCAGCAACCAACCGGCCCAGGTGTGTTTGCAAGGCTCGGGGCCTCACTGATGCAGTCGCTGAAACTCCGATTACTCTTCGGCAAATAAGCGAGAACTTGAATATTCCTGATAGAGAACTGACATGAGCTACGACTTCGATCTATTCGTTATTGGTGCCGGCTCAGGTGGCGTGCGCGCTGCACGGTTTGCAGCCGGTTACGGTGCAAAAGTAGCGGTTGCCGAAAGCCGATATCTGGGCGGTACGTGCGTCAATGTCGGCTGCGTTCCAAAAAAATTATTGGTGTACGGTGCCCATTTTGCTGACGACTTCGAGCAGGCCGAAAGCTTCGGCTGGACAGCGGGAAAAGCGAATTTCGACTGGGCATACCTGATTGCGAACAAAAACCGCGAGATCGCAAGGCTCAACGGGATCTACCGAAAGCTCTTGATCAACAGCGGCGTCACGTTGCTTGAAGGGCATGCCCGATTGGCCGATGCGCACCATGTGGACATAAACGGCCAGCGTTTCAGTGCCGAGCGGATTCTGCTGGCGACCGGTGGATGGCCGCAGATCCCGGACATCCCGGGGCGTGAATATGCGATCACCTCGAACGAAGCGTTCTTTCTGGAACAACTGCCCAAGCGCATCCTCGTCGTCGGCGGCGGTTATATCGCGGTGGAATTCGCTGGCATCTTCAATGGGCTGGGCGCCGAAACCCGGCTGCTGTACCGAGGCGATCTGTTCTTGCGAGGATTCGATCAGTCAGTACGTACTCATTTGGCAGAGGAGTTGACCAAGCGCGGGCTGCGACTGGCGTTCAATACCGACCTTGTCCAGATCGACAAGCAGGCTGATGGAAGTTTGCTCGCGACACTTAACGATGGCAGGCAACTGGCGACCGATTGCGTGTTCTGCGCGACGGGTCGCCGGCCAATGCTCGATAACCTGGGGTTGGAAAACACCAGCGTCGAACTCAACGAAGCGGGCTATATCGCCGTCAATGAGCATTTCGAAACTGACGAGCCTTCTGTTCTGGCGCTTGGCGACGTGATTGGTGGCGTGCAGCTGACGCCTGTTGCGACAGCGGAAGGCATGGCGGTTGCTCGACGGTTATTTCAACCCGAACACTATCGACCAGTCGATTATCGTCATATACCGACCGCTGTGTTCAGTCAGCCGAACATCGGCACGGTGGGTCTTACCGAGCAGCAAGCGATCGAGCAGGGGCACCAGGTCGTGGTGTTCGAGAGCCGTTTCCGCCCGATGAAACTGACCCTGACCGAATCCTCGGAGCAGACATTGATGAAACTGGTGGTCGACGCGGATTCCGATCGGGTACTGGGCTGCCATATGGTGGGTCCGGATGCGGGCGACATCATTCAAGGGTTGGCGATTGCGCTCAAGGCCGGTGCCACCAAACGACTGTTCGATGACACCATTGGGGTGCACCCGACCTCGGCAGAAGAATTTGTCACCCTGCGTACGGCAGTGGTCAGGCGGTGAAGGGCGTTCGGTTGCTCAGCCGAAAGCAGATCAGCCCTTCACGCCGCAAACGTACGAGATACACTGCAACTCGCGTTTAATCTTCAGGTGACCCCATGCTGCTAAGACATCTGCGGTATTTGTTGGCAGTGGCTGACCACGGTGGCTTTACCCGCGCCGCAGAAGTCCTGCATGTGTCTCAGCCGACGCTGTCGCAACAGATACGGCAGCTGGAAGAAACCCTTGGCGTCAGTCTGTTTGACCGAACATCCCGAACTGTCCGACCCACCGATGCGGGGCTGGCCTACATCGAATGCGCCCGTCGCGTTCTGGTGGAACTGGCGGCCGGCAAGCGGGCTTTGCACGATGTAAAGGACTTGTCACGTGGCACCTTGAGGCTCGCCATGGCACCCACCTTCATGGCGTACGTCCTGGGGCCCTTAGTGCGTGACTACATCGCGCAGTATCCGAATATCCGCCTGGAGATTTTCGAGCTGTCGATGGGTGACATTGAAACGGGGCTGGTCAATGACTCGCTGGACATTGCGGTCGCATTTGACCAGGTGCGGAACGCCGATATCGAGTCAATCCCGGCATTTGTTGAAACACTGGGTCTGATGGTCGGGCGTGCTCATCCCCTGTATGACTGCGAGGACGCGTTGACGTCCGAACAGCTGGCTGAACTGGATTTCGCCTTGCTGACACCGGACTTCGCCACCCGCGTGTGTATCGACGAGTACTTCGCCAGGGTGAAGATCACGCCGAAAGTGCTGGTCCAGGTCAACTCAGTGAACACGTTGCTGGAAGTCATCCGCAACACGGCAGTCGCCACCATTCTTCCGGAACCCATCGCCACTCAAGATCGCGCTTTGCACAGGTTGGCCCTGCTCGACAAGGCGCCTCAACGTGGCGTGTCGATCCTCCGGCGCAAGAATAACTACCACAGCGCAGCGTCAGTCGCGTTCATGAACCTGATGCTGGGTACAGCGGGCGTGGAATCAGGCCAGGGTGCCGATCATTACGCCGAGTGAAATGCTGGATTGTGAATTGTGGTAATTCCGCTGTTTGGGAGACAGGGGCAAGATCACTCCATCGACGCGATCACCGGGTCGAATCCATAACAACCGGAGCAGGTCATGTCCCAGCAACCTATCAAACTTTATCGTCACCCATTGTCAGGCCACGCCCATCGCGTCGAGTTGATGCTGTCGCTGCTCGGGCAGCCAACCGAGTTGGTATTCGTGGACCTGGCGAAAGGCGCGCACAAGACTCCCGAGTTCCTGGCGTTGAACAGTTTCGGCCAGGTACCGGTGCTGGATGATAACGGCACCGTGCTGGCTGACTCGAACGCGATTCTGGTCTACCTGGCCGCTAAATACGGCAACGGCGAGTGGCTGCCCAGCGACCCTGTTGCGCAAGCCAAGGTACAACGCTGGTTGTCGATCGCGGCCGGTCAGATCAACTCAGGCCCGGCGACAGCTCGACTGATTACGGTGTTCGGTGCCGGTTACAACGCTGAAGAGGCGATCAGCAAGTCCCACAGTCTGCTCGCCGTCATGGAGCAAGAGTTGGGCAGCAGCAAATTCCTGGCGGGCGATAAGCCGACCGTCGCTGATGTCGCGGCTTATACCTACATATCCCACGCCCCGGAAGGCAATGTTGCGCTGACTGACTATCCTAACGTCCGTGCCTGGTTGAGCAGTATCGAGGCACTGCCAAATTTTGTTGGCATGCAGCGTACTGCCACGGGTTTGCAGCAAGTCTGATCGAACGGTCGGAGCTTCCCGGGAAATACCCCGGGCAAGCTCCGGTGATCGTCTGCTCGCTCTGGCGTGCAGATCTTGCTGTCCCTATGTCACGGCAGAGTCGCCTATGGATCGCTTTCAAGAAATGCAGATTTTCATGACGGTCGCCGAAGAAGAGGGCTTCGCGGCCGCTGCCCGCCGTTTGAATATATCCCCGCCCAGCGTGACTCGCGCCATTGCTGCCATGGAGGAGCGAATCGGCACCCAACTGTTATCACGCACCACACGCAGCCTGCACTTGACCGAGGCCGGGCAACGCTATCTGGACGATTGCCGGCGAATACTCGGCGAACTCAATGAAGCGGAAGAGGCCGCTGCCGGCAGTTACTCTATTCCCTGTGGCCACCTGACGGTGACGGCGCCGGTGCTCTTTGGCGAGTTGTACATTGCCCCATTGCTGGCTGAATACCTGGACCAGTTTCCTTCCGTTAATCTCAACGCGTTACTGGTTGACCGCGTGACGAGCATGGTGGATGAAGGGATCGATGTGGCAATCCGTATCGGCCATTTACACGAGAATAATCAGCACGGCATCAAGGTGGGCGAGGTGCGCCAGGTGATTTGCGGCGCCCCCGATTACTTCGAACGATTCGGTCGGCCACGCCACCCCGGCGAACTCAGCTCGGCCAAAATCGTTATGTCTTCGGCGAGCCATTTGTTAAGCGACTGGCAATTTGAACATGACGGCAATCCATTGAGTTTTCGTTTCGATCCACGGTTGGTCGTGACCGCTAACCAGGCTGCGATCAATATTGCCTGCCTGGGTTGGGGCGTAACGCGTGTGTTGTCCTACCAGGTGGCCAGTCAGGTTGCGGCCGGTGAATTGGAAGTGGTGCTGCAGGATTTTGAACCACCCGCGTTGCCCATTCAGGTCGTTTATCTGAAGAGCAACCGCGTGCCCGCGAAGGTTCGCACCTTTGTCGATTTCCTCACGGACCGCCTGGGCGGTGACAAAGCGCTCAGACCGACCATGAAAAGTACCTTCTGATGGACCGCTTCCATGAAATGCTCATGTTCGAAGCGCTGTCGGAGCGGCCAAGTCTGGCGGCAGCGGCGCGTCGCCTGAATGTCTCCGGCCCGACGGTTGTTCGCGCGATTGCCCGGCTGGAGGCGCGTCTCGGTGTGGCTCTGTTACAACGCAGCACCCGTGGCGTGTCGTTGACGGAGTCGGGGGCGGCATTCATGGCTGACTGCTCGCGCATCCTCAAAGGAATCGAAGACGCCGAAGCCTCTGCCAAAGGCCTTCACGTACAGGCCCAAGGCAATCTGACGGTGTTGCTGCCACTGCTTTTCAGCCGCTATGTCATGACATCGTTGCTAGCCAATTACATGGAGGTGTATCCCGACGTCAAAGTGTTCGCTCATTACCATGACCGTTTCCCGAACATGAACGAGGAAGGTCTGGACGTGGCCGTGCTGGTGGGGCATCTGCCCAGTTCATCGTTGATCGCCAGGCCTGTGGGCTACGTGCGTTCGATCGTTTGTGCCAGCCCTGCCTATCTTGACGCCTGCGGTGTGCCCGCCGAGCCGGACGACCTTAAACGTCATCGGTTGATTGGCATCCAGGCTTATCGGGAGAAGATTCACTGGGATTTTTCCAGCCACGGTATTCAGACCACCCTCAAAGCCCGATCACGCGTCAGTTGCACCACGGCGCAAGCGGCCATCGATGCGGCGGTGCATGGTGGGGGCCTCACGCGTTGCTTGAGTTATCCAGCCTACGATTACCTCAAAAGCGATCGATTGCGCCGGGTCCTGCAACCTTTTGAACTGCCAGCGCTGCCCGTGCATGTCGTCTACCGCGAAAGACGAAGGGCCTCGATGAGGGTGCGCAGCTTTGTCGACTACATGGTCGAGGGCCTGCGCGAACATCCGGCACTGCTGCCGGATGCTCTTTGATTGATCAGCGACCCTGACCTGCGGTCGCTGAAACACTTCATTGGGCGGTCGCTGCCTTCTCGATCAGGCTGGCAACCACTTTTGGGTTGGACACCATCACAACGTGCGACGCGCCTTTGACCACAACGGTCTGCTTAGCATGTGCCCGCTCAGCCATGAAGGCCTGCGCTTGTGCCGGGATGTTTTTATCTGCGTCGCCGTAAACAAACCAGGAAGGAATGGTTTTCCAGGCCGGCTCGGTCGAAGCCTCATTGAGCGCAGCGACTGTCACGGGACGTTGGGTGGCAGCCATCAATCTGGCGTCCGCGTCAGGAACATCAGCGGCGAACTGCTCATGAAATTTTTCCTGCTGGATATACAGGTCCTTGCCGCCGTCAGCCAGGTCTACGGGCGCGGAGAGAGTCGGGCCCAAAGTGCCGCCGGGGAAACGCCCCGATAATTCTGCAGTGGATTCACCTGCTTCCGGTGCAATGGCGGCGACGTACACCAGCGCTTTGACGTTGGCGTTGCCGTATGCCGCTTCGGTGATGACGGGCCCGCCATAGGAATGGCCAACCAGCACGACCGACGTTTTGATGCTGGCGAGCACGTCGGCCACCGACTGCGCGTCACCCTTGAGTGAGCGAAGCGGGTTAGCGGCTGCGATCACTGGATAGCCATCTTTTTCCAGAATTTTGACGACGCCATTCCAACTGCTGGAATCGGCGAAAGCCCCGTGAACCAGAACGACAGTCGGTTTGACCGGTGCAGCCAGCGCAGCGGTGGCACTGACCATTGCGGCAGCCAGGGCCAGACCTGCAAAAATCTTCTTCATCGGATGTTCCTGTTTAAGCGTGGGAGGGCAGTGAAGCGACAGGGATAGTTGAACCTGTCGCTGTGTTTCCCATGTGTCCGGGTATCCAGTGCTCTGCATGGAAACGTGTCTGATCCCACCTTTGCTACAGGCAGATACACGCCATCATTTCAGCGGGCGAAACAGTGGATTGCATTTTGTGGCCGTTCTCATCAAAGCGAATAAAGCAGAGCATGCGTTCAAGCACTTTGTTCAGGGCATCACTGCGGAGATAACCACCCGATGAAACGAGTCCTCATGCTGCTCGCCAATGGCGTCGAACCGATGGAGATGGCCGCGTTCACCGACGTGCTCGGCTGGGCCGATCTGCTCGGTGATTGCCCTGTCGAACTGGTGAACGCCGGCCTTCGCAGAAAGATCGTCACCACCTTTGGTTTATCGGTCAATCCGGGTTGTCTGTTGCGCGATCTGGATATCAGCAGCTTCGACGCGCTGGCGCTGCCGGGTGGTTTCGAACCGTCGGGATTTTATGAAGAGGCGCTCAGCGAGCCGTTTCTGCAGACGATTCGCTACTTTGTCAGCGCTGGCAAACCCGTCGCCAGCGTGTGCGTATCGTCGGTGTGCCTCGGCGTCGCGGGTGTGCTGCGAGGCAGAAATGCCACGACTTATCACCAGGAAGGCGGCAAGCGCCGGAATCAGCTGGTGGAAACGGGCGCTGTGTTCGTCGATCGACCTGTCGTGGTCGATGGCAACATCATTACGTCCAGCGGACCCGGCACCGCCACTGAAGTCGCTTTTGTGCTGCTGGAAAAACTCACCGGTGCGCAGAACGCGACGTACATCCGCAAGAAAATGCGCTTTGCTACACCCGATCGTCATTGGTTCGAGACGCCACAGGTTCCAACGCAACCTATGTAGAGGTGATCATGAATAAAACGGATGAGCCAGGGGCTTCGCCCTGGCATGCGGGTGAGCGGCAGTTGCAGGAAAGCGTCGGCGTGGCGCAGCAGATGGAGCACTTCGGGCGAAAGGTGGTACGTGACTACATGCCGGATCAACATCGCTCGTTTTACAGCCAGCTGCCTTATCTGATACTGGGTGCCGTCGATGACAAAGGCATGCCGTGGGCGACGCTGATCGAGGGCCCGCCCGGGTTCGTCGATTCTCCCGACCCACGCACTTTGCACCTGCAGCGCCTCCCTGCAGACGGCGACCCGGTCAGAACTGCCCTGGCGAAGGGCGCCGCAGTCGGGCTGCTCGGTATCGACCTGAAGACCCGACGGCGCAATCGTATGAACGGCAACATCAGCACCGCCTCATCTGGCGGTTTTGCCGTTTCTGTGGTGCACGCTTTTGGCAATTGTCCGCAGTACATTCAGTTGCGAAGCGTAGAACCGGTCAGCGTCGGACGTTCCTCAGCCGACGTTGCGGCGCAATGCCTGACCGAACTGGACGAGGCGGCGAAAGAGCTGATTCGCAAGGCCGATACTTTTTTTCTCGCCAGCTACGTCGACCTGGACGGCGACCCATCGAAGCGCTCGGTAGACGTTTCGCACCGCGGTGGCAATCCGGGTTTCGTCAGAGTCCAAAGCAACGTGCTAACGATTCCCGATTTCGCCGGCAATCTGCATTTCAATACATTGGGCAACCTGTTGCTCAATCCCAGGGCCGGTTTGCTCTTTGTCGATTTCTCCACAGGTGATGTGCTTCAAGTGGCCGGCCGCACCGAGCTTGTGCTTGAGGGGCCTGAAATCGCTGCGTTCCAGGGCGCCGAGCGACTCTGGACCTTGACGGTGGAACAGGTCGTCAGAAGGCGGAGTGTGCTGGCGTTGCGCTGGGCATTCGAAGGTTTTTCGCCGAACAGTGTGATGACCGGCAGCTGGGAGAAAGCAGAAGGCCGCTTACAGGCCGATGCGCTGCGCGATCAATGGCGGCAGCTGCGCGTCACCCGCATCGTCGAAGAAAGCAGCACCATCCGCTCTTTTTATCTGGAGCCGGTCGATGGCGCGGGGATGCCGCGTTTCGAGGCAGGCCAGCATTTACCCGTACGGTTTGGCCTGGTCGAAGGGCAGGCGCCCCTTGTCAGGACTTACAGTGTGTCGAGTGCACCTTCGGACGATTTTTTCCGGATCAGCGTCAAGCGTGACGGCCTGGTTTCGTCGCACTTGCACAACCGGATTCAGGTGGGCGATCTCATCGAAGCCCGTGCCCCTCAAGGACGATTCACCGTGCAGGCCGATGAGCATCGGCCGTTGGTTCTGCTGGCCGCTGGCGTTGGGGTCACGCCGCTGCTGTCGATGCTGCGCGAAGTCATCTACGAAGGAGAGCGCACTCGGAGAACACGGCCGACCTGGTTCATCCAGAGCGCACGGAGCCTGGCGGACCTGGCATTCAGGGACGAACTGTTTGAACTGGCGACCCGTGCGAAAGACAAGATTCGCGCGTTAAGACTTCTCAGTCAGCCCGAGCAGAACGCTCGCGAGGGCGAAGACTTCGAGTTGGCTGGACGTGTGGATGTCGCTCTGCTCAAAGAGCTGCTGCCATTGGACGATTATGATTTTTACCTGTGTGGCCCGGGCGCGTTCACCCAGGCTTTATACGATGGCCTGCGTCAGCTGCGCATTGGCGACGATCGCATTCACGCCGAGACGTTCGGCCCTTCGACCCTGGTGCGGTTGCGCGACCAGTTGACCCCGGCCGTCGAGCAAGTTCCGGCAGCCAGTAGCCCGGTCAAAGTGCTGTTCTCGACGTCTGCGAAAGAGGCGCGCTGGGAGCCGGGAAGCGGCAGCTTGCTGGAGTTGGCTGAAAGCAGGGGTTTGAATCCGGACTTCAGTTGCCGCGGCGGGTCGTGTGGAACCTGTCGTACGAAACTGGTCAGCGGGCAGGTGCACTATTTGAACTTACCCGCAGAAATGCCGGCGCAGGGAGAAGTCTTGATTTGTTGTGCAGTCCCGGCGCAAAGCAAGGAGGGCGATGCCCCCCTGGTGCTGGATTTGTAACACGTGTCTCTATCGCTCATCCCGCATTCGCGGGGTGAGTGCTTGAGCAAACCTCCTTTCTCGTCTGGATGCTTTCAGGCAGCAACTTCTTCCAGACGGGCATGCACTGCGCAGGTCCCGGGGTGCTGTGCCAATGATTTGAAGCTGCGATGGTCGGCGTCGAGTGCGTCGACTGAACCGGTTTCGATGTCGTACACCCAGCCATGCAAATTCAGCAGGCCTTTTTCCTGAGCCAGGCGTACGCTTGGATGGGTCTGGATGTTGGCCAATTGGGCGATGACATTTTCCCGAACCATCGAGCTGACCTTCGCCGCGTCATTGGCATGGGCGCGGGATTCATTGATGACTTTTGCCGACTCGGCGTGTTGCAACCAACCGGCAACAGCAGGCAGGTGAGCCATGCACGTGCACTTGGCCACGGCGGTCATTGCACCGCAATCGGAATGGCCGCAGATGACAATATCCGTGACCCCCAGCACCGCCACGGCGTATTCGACCGTTGCCGACACGCCGCCGGGATGGGGGCTGTAGGACGGCACGATGTTGCCGGCGTTACGGATCACGAACAGCTCGCCTGGCTCTTGTTGCGTCAATAATTCCGGGACTACGCGGCTATCGGAACAGGTGATGAACAATGTGCCTGGATGCTGCGTGGTGGCCAGATGTTTAAACAGGTCAGTGCGTTGTGGAAAGGCTTCTTTCTGAAACTTGAGTAAACCTTCGATCAGCGATTTCATGGTGTGTGCCTCTGTCTGAGAGTTGAATTCAACGTGCAATCAATTGCTGCAGCCGCGACCGATGACGCTGTATTCAAGGACCCGGGTGTCGCCGTGGGAATCCTTGTAGGTCATCTGCACGGGCACCGGGCCGCAGACGTCTGCTGCCGGGGTTATGTCGATGACTTTGGCGATGTCCAGGTGCATGCCATACACATAGGGCGTGGCTTGCGGGGCGGCCGAAGCTTCTTGTGCATAGGCCGACAGCGAAGCGGTCAGGGACAGGGCGAGTAACAGAATTTTTTTCATGACGAATCCTCCAGGCAAATTGGGTGAACAGGTGAAGTCGATAAAGTGGGTTGAAGCAGGCCCGCTGAAGTGGCGGGCCGAATGACAGTTGCGGTCGCAATCCTAGAAAGGACGCAGTGGCAGGAACTTGCCGTCCAGCGTGATCACGGCGCGGTGACCACCTTCTGGATCCTCGACTTTTTTCATGTCGAGCTTGAAATTGATTGCGCTGATGATGCCGTCGCCGAACTGCTCGTGAATCAGGGCTTTCAACGTGGTGCCATAGATCTGGATCATTTCGTGGAAGCGGTAGATGGTCGGGTCGGTAGGAACACCCGACAAGCTCCCACGCAGGGGAATGATCTGCAGACGGGCGACCGAATCGGCGTCCAGATCCAGTTTTTCGCCGATCACTTTGGCGGCATTTTCCGGGAGTGGGTGCTGGCCAAGCAGGGCAGCGGTCACGTAAGCAAGACTAAGACCGGTGCCTTGAGCCACGTCTTCGAATGAAAGATTTTTGCGGGCTTTGGCGTCGAGAATTTTGGCGGTCAATGCGAGGCTGGTGTCGTTGTAAGCGTGGGACTGCTGCATGGTGTTGCTCCTTTCGGATGCTTGGGGTAACGGGGTTGGGAAACGCTTGTTGCTTGGTGTGGACCCATGTTCTGCCGCTTGCTCGATAGCGTCCAAGACCGATATGCAATGCTTCGCATAAGCCCTTCCTATAGATCGGGGCAGTGGCTGAATAGCGGGGCGCAGGCAAAAAGAAGCCCGCGCTTGGCGGGCTTGGTGGCGACGGGAGCAGTTGTCAGCGGGAGGGTGATGCAGTCGGTGGCCTGTGATGCTTATCAGTTAGTCGACAGCAACGTTTCGCTGCGTGTCAGGCTTGCTGGACGAACGCCAATCGCACCGCAAATCCAATCAGAAGTGTGCCGAACAACCAGTGTTGTACTCGTTGCGCGGTGATGCTTCGCTCCAGCCAGCGACCCACCCAGGCACTGGCGGTTGCGTAGACGCTATCGAACGCGAGCCCTGTGATCACAAGAATCAACCCGAGCACAGCAAACTGCTCCGAAACCGACGATCGGGTTGGATCAATGAATTGAGGAAGTAGCACGGAGCAAAAGAGCAGCGCCTTCGGGTTCAGCAAATTGGTGAGCAGCCCGCGTCGGAACGCCGCTCCCAGGGTGTGTGTTGGGGGGCTGTTCTCGGCAATGGCGGGAGCGCTCACTCCGCTCGTTTTGAACATCTGCAGCCCGATCCAGAGCAGATAGGCCGCTCCCGCATATTTCACGATATCAAACGTCCAGGGCAGAACCTTGAACAGCGTGGCCAATCCCATCGCAGCCAATGCCACATGGCAGGCTCGCGCCAGCGCAAGACCCAATGCTGTCGCGAGCGCTGCGGTTCTGCCTTGTTTCGCACCGGTTTGAAGCAGCAGGATCATGTCTGGGCCGGGCATCAAGAGAACCATTGAGATAGCCAGAAGGTACAGCGCTGTGTCTTCCATATTCGCGGTGCTCGACAGGAGATGAGGAAGACAATTCTAGAGCCGAGGGGCGGGGCAGGTGGTTGCGTATTAAACTCTTGAGGGCCGTCTTATTGGCTGATCCTGCTCTTTATCAGGCTTGATTAGGACGTGTATGCCAACCGAGCATTGCACGCATCAGCCCGGGTGTCACAACCTCAACGGGCCGCGTTGAAACGATCACCCAGTGTTTCCCGGAAATGCTCCAGCAGAAACTCTATGAACACGCGGGTTTTAGCCGGCAGTACCTTGCGCGCAGAGTAGTACAAGGACACTGAACCCAGATCAACGTACCAATCCGGCAGCAGCCGAATCAGTTCACCGCGCTGTAATCCGGACCACGCTCGCTCCAAGGGTACCAACGCCACGCCCAGCCCCATCAGCGCGCACGCGTTCAAGGCTTCCGGGTCGTTCATGATGGCTGTGGGTTTGAGGCTCAGATCAAAGGTATCGCCACCGGCATTGCGCAATGTCCAGGTGCGTAATCTGTTGGTGTCGGTGGAGCGCGTGACGATGCCGTCCTGGCCCTGAAGATCCGCTGGCACAAGCGGCAGCGGCTTGCCCTTTAGCCAATCCGGGGCCGCTACAGCGACCAGGTGAAGTTTGGCCAACTCTCGCGCAACGACGCCCGGGCTCAATTCCATACCGCCGCCAATCGCAACGTCGAACCCTTCCCCGATCAAATCCACGCGTCGGATTTCAAGGTGCCAGTCCGGCACCACCGCAGGGTAACGTTGCTTGAAAACCTTGAGCAGGGGCAACACGTAATCGTAGGCGAACGAAGGCGCCATGTTGACCCGCAGTCGCCCGGCCGGCACATCCCGCGCGTCGCCCAGTTGCGTCATGGCGCCCTGGATGGTTTCGACACTGCTCGCCACTTGTTCATACAGCGCCTCACCGGCCTCGGTGAGGGAAAGGCTGCGCGTGCTGCGCTGGAACAATCGGGTGCCTAACCTGGTTTCCAGACGCGCGATGTTTTTACTCACGGCTGCGGCGGAAATACCCATCCGTCGAGCGGCTTCGGAAAAACTGCGGGCTTCAGCGGCTCGCACAAATGATTCCAGGTTGCCCAGATTGTCCACGCGGGTCTCCAACTTTTGGTTGAAGCTGATTCTACCTATTCGTGACTAATTGGATGCGGCCGTTGAGCCCATAGTGGCGTCGATTGAATTTCATTGATCAGACCAGGGCAGAATCTCATGGGCAAAATGTTGATCACCGGCGCGTCCGGCCAGTTGGGCAGTGCGGTTGTACGATCGCTTGTGGCGAAAGTACCTGCGGCGGACGTAGTGGGGATGGTGCGAGATAAGAGCAAAGCGCAGGCGCTGGTGGATGTGGGCGTAGAAGTGCGCGAAGGCGATTACCTCAACGTCCAGTCCCTGGTCAGTGCCTTTGCCGGGGTGGAAAAAATCTACCTGGTGTCGGCCGTCGCTTTCAGCGATCGTGTGACGCAGCACAAAAACGTTTTTGAGGCCGCGCGTCTGGCCGGTGTCCGGCATGTGATCTACACCAGCATCCAGCGGATCAGCGATGACTTTTGCCCCATTGATGGGGTGACGGCCAGCGACCTCGAAACCGAGGCGCTGTTGAAATCATCCGGGCTGGATTACACCATCGTCCGCCATCCGCTGTATGCCGACGGGCTCTCGCTGTTTATCGGCGACACTGCAGCGCAGGAGGGCTTCAGCGCCCCTGCCGGTCAGGGGCGGGTGCCGCTGACGAACGTCGAGGAACTCGCGGAAGGCGGCGCTGTGCTGCTCAGCCAGTCGGGTCACGAAGGCCGCGTTTATCTGCTGAACAGTGGGCAAGCCTGGTCATTTGTCGACATCGCCGCCGCACTCTCGCGAATCACCGGAAAAGCCATCGGCTATCAGCCGATTTCGAACGAAGCCTTCGTTGCCGCCCGGGAAGCTGAAGGCTGGCCTGCGCATGTCGCAAGTTTCATTGGCGGCTGGTTCAACGCCATCGAGAAAGGTGCATTCGATCAAACCAGCCGTACCTTGGAGGAGCTCATAGGCCGCAAGCCCAAAGACCTTGAAGCCATCCTCCGGGACGCGTTCAAGCTCTGAGGGGTGACTGCAGGTCGACCAAGGAAGGTCGCTGCCGCCGAAACAACCCGCGCTTAATTCGCAACCGTCTCGCGGACAACGTCGATGAACGCCCGAAGTCCTGCCGGCGTATGACGGTTGGCCGGATAGTAAAGGCGCAGGCCCGGATACGCAGGTGTCCAATCCTCCAGCACGCGGATCAGACTGCCTGAGGCAATATGCGCAGCAGCGGCGAAATCGTTGGTCCAGGCCAGTCCGGCGCCTTGCAGCGCGGCCTCCAGCATCAGGTGATGGCTGTCGAGCGTCAGCGATCCACTGACATCGACCGATTGTTGCTCACCACGCTTCTCGAATTCCCACTTGTAGATCGCACCGCTGGGGAAGCGCACACGGATGCAATTGTGCGCGAGAAGATCGGCCGGCACTTTTGGTTTTTTGCAGCCCGCAAAGTACTGGGGAGAGCCGACCACCGCGAACCTCAGTGGAGGGGTGATCGCAATGGCGATCATGTCCTGCGGCACGCTTTCCGCCAACCGTATGCCCGCATCGAATCCGCCAGCAACGATGTCCACCACGGCCAGATACTTCTTCATCGTTGCCGATGCGTTTTACGTCCGAACTGTCGTAGTAATAGCCAACTTTATATTCGCCGGGCAAGTCACCCGCGTGCTTGTAAACCAGTTCGATGGGTACCACGGTTCCGGTCGTGTGCTTGGGGCCTAAGTGCCAGGCGCGACTGGAATTGCCGTTGCTCTCAGGGTCGACATTAAATGCAGCCACGCGCAGCTGCCACGAAGACGAGAGGTCGTACTTCACCCGCACGCCCAAGTGGGCGTTGGGATAGTTGGTCCAGCCACTTCCGCCGGACATGTTCACCGGATGTCCGCAGAAACCCGCGTTCATGAAGTTGCAGAGGATGCCACTGTCCAGGCCACCCAGGTCGTTGCCCATGGCCAAGCTGCGCCAGGGGAGCCGCTTTGCGTAGGGATGTCGGCTGGGCCTCGGCGCCCGCTTATAGAATTAGATTAGCCGCCGTACAGACGTGACCAGGACGAGGCAAATACGCCCAGTTGTTCTCAGGGGCTCATATGCCCGGGGTGGGTTGGTCGGTTCGCCGGCATGGCTGATAGCGGTCAGGCCAAGATCGTTGGATCACTGCCAACTGAGTCATCAGAGATGAAAAAATTCAATCTCTTGAAGTCATTGCGAAGCCGCACAGGCCTGCGAACTACACCACGTTGATGGTGAAACTGTCCGCAGAACCTGCCAGCAGCAATCTTTGAATAGGTAAAAAGTGCCGCCAAAAACGCGGCAACTTTCGGGTCGCTTATCTGTATCGCTCAAGCCAATGAGCGTAGGGCGCAGGGAGCGTCCAGGATGCGTTTTCCACGCCCAGTTCTTTGGCTGCAAAATACGGCCAGTGCGGATCAGCCAGGTGGGCTCGTCCAACAGACACCAGATCAAGCTGACCCAATTCAATTGAAGATTGCGCAAGTTGTGGCGTTCCAAAACCCCAAGCAGATGTTACTGGCAGCCCAGTTTCACGGCGGACGCGCTCAGCGATTGGGCCCAAGAAAGCGGGGCCCCAAGGAATATTGGTTTCCGGGATAGTGAACCCGACACTGACGCTCAAAAGATCCAGGCCACCGCTTTTGAAGCCCCTCGCCAATTCGATCGACTCGGTTAGCGTTTGCTCATCGCGCCCGTCATATTCGATGACACCAAAACGAGCAGTGAGTGGCAAATTTTCTGGCCATACTTCGCGAACAGCTGCCAAGGTCTCCAGCAGGAACCGGCTGCGGTTCTCGAAGCTTCCGCCGTATGCATCGGTACGCTGGTTGGAATGCTCGGAGAAAAAACTTTGACCCAGATACCCGTGCGCAAAGTGCAGCTCGATCCATTCAAACCCCGCTTCGCGGGCCCGGCGCGCAGCGTCAACAAAGTCCTGACGAACCCGTGCAATGTCGTCCAGGGTCATTTCTTCGGGAACCTTCGGCAGATTGGCGCCGAATGCGATTGGGGAGGGGCCGATGGTCTTCCACCCGTTGGGGTTGCCGTCAGCGATGTGATCATCACCTTCCCAAGGACGGTTAGCGCTGGCCTTTCGACCCGCGTGAGCAATCTGAATACCAGGCACGGAGCCAGCAGCCTTGATCGCTTTGACTACGGGCACAAAAGCCTGCGCGTGGGCATCGCTCCAGATACCGGCGCATCCAGGTGTGATGCGTCCCTCAGGAGAGACAGCTGTTGCCTCAACTACAACCAGGCCGGCGCCGCCTCGTGCCATACCTGCCAAGTGCACAAGGTGCCAGTCATTGACCATGCCGTCATCAGCCATGTACTGACACATTGGCGGAATAGCGATCCGGTTTTTTAAGGTGACGTCCTTCAGAGTGAATGGTTCGAATAGTGCTGACATCGGGAGGTTCCTCGTGGTTTGATTCGCTTGTTCGATAGTATTCGAAATATGGCGCACATTGAAACCCTTCGTTATCATCAGCACATGCGCGCCTTCAAACATCCTCTCCCAGCTGAATTCGTCCTCGAGCGTTTGCTTTACGCACTGAGCGATCCCGTACGGATGGAAATTGTTCGTTATCTCAGCGGCGTGCCTGAAGCGTCGTGCGGTGAGCTTGACGGCGGCCGACCCAAGTCCAGTGTGTCCCATCATTTCCGCGTATTGCGCGATGCCGGGCTTGTTCAGACGAGGAACGTTGGAACAACGCACATGAACTCGCTTCGGTCGGAGGAGCTTAACCTTCGCTTCCCGGGACTACTGGACTGCATACTTTCCCAAGTGTGAGCAGCTGATCGGCAGCTTGAAGCGCGTTTTTGCGTACGGGCTCATAGCACGGCGAGCAGACATTCGAGTTGTGTGCGCTATATATCCGTCCTCATAAGTCGACATTTGCTAATCGTCTCTTCAGCTTCAAGCCCATAGTAATGGGCGATCTTTCCTTGCAGTGCGGCAACGGCATTTTGCATAGCAATAATTTCGGCCTGCACATGCAGTAGATGGCTCTCTAGCATCTGGCGGCGGTCGATCACCGTCGAGTCCCCATCGCTGCGCAGCTTGGCGAACGCTTGCATTTTGCCGATGGTCATGTGGGTGGTGCGTAGGCGCAGCAGAAATTCCAGCCATGCCATATCAGTTGGCGCATAAAGCCGTTGCCCACCTGCCGCACGGGCGACGGGAGCCAACAGGCCGATGCGTTCGTAGTAACGCAGTGTATAGGCCGTCAGGCCGGTGCGTGTGGCGACTTGGTTGATCGTTAGCTGGGCTTCCATAAGCACAATCCTGATCCAAATGGGGGCGGCGACGCGGGCCCCTCATTCACTGGGGCGGTGCGGAACCCATTGTGATGCCGCGTTTGCTGAACACTTCCCTCGCGGCACTGATCCCGTTTAACGCGCTCGGGAACCCAGCATATACCGCCATCTGGATGATAATTTCAACGATCTCCTCAGGTTTGCATCCCACGTTCAACGCGCCCTCAATATGAACCTTTAGTTGAGGTTGCGCGTTCCCTAATGCGGTGAGGGCGGAGATGGTTGCCAGCTCGCGTGGGCACAACGCAACACCAGGCCTGGAAAATACATCACCGTAGGCGAAATCAACAATCCACTCACCCAGCTCCGGCGAAATGTCGCTAAGTGACTCGACCACAGAGTTGCCGGTAGCGCCGGTGATCCGTTCCAGGGTCACTATCCCTTTCTCTCGGCGGCTATCCGACTCCGCTGCCGAGGCGCCAATGCCGAATGCTGAAATCATGAGGCCAGTCGCAACGCCCAGTTTATTTGATGCCATGACAATCTCCTTGTTAAGCCGCGCCAAATTTCGGGTCGTTTTGGCGGCACAGCAAGGAGGCTATTGGTTAGAGTGCGCTCTAAGTCAAGCGCGCGATGTTTGAGTTACACAGCGTTCGCTGCGCGCATCCGGGACTCCTGTAGATCCAACGCGGACAATCGCCAAAGAAAGCAATACTCACTCGATGTCTTGAGCCCAACCATTCGGTATGAAAATTGCTCAAATAAGCACACCGCCAATCTGACGACGCATATATGACACTATTTTTTCCGATCTCAGCGAGGCTGACTCCTAAAGCGTTGTCCCTTTCGCTAATAGGTTTCATTCTTCTAGTTTGTGTTTCGTTGATCCTCGCCACCGCTTGGCAGATGGTGCAGTCGTCTGATGAGCGAGTGGACGCCGCCAAAATAGCCGTTTCGAACATTGTCCTTGCGGCTGAACAGCAGGCCCGTGACACGATGTTGCAAGCCGACAATACCTTACGAGATCTTGCTGAACGGGTAGCGCATGACGGGATCGGCCCCGATCAACAGAAGCGGTTGGCTAAGCTGATGGCCCGACAGGTGAATAATATCGAAGGCATTCAGGGGCTTTTCATCTTTGATGCTCAGGGCAATTGGATGGCCAATTCGTTTTCTGAAGGCATGCAGGCCAAAAACAATAGCGACAGAGCGTACTTTATTTACCATCGTGAGCACGACGACCAGTCCATCTATGTTGGCTCCATAGTTGAAAGTCGAACGACGGGGGACATGGTGATCCCTATCAGCCGACGTATTGATACCGTTGATGGAGCCTTTGCAGGTGTCGCGCTGGCCACGGTACCTGTTTCATACTTTCAAAGTTTTTTTAAACGCATGGACGTCGACGACGAAGGAGTAATTTTTTTAGCGCTTGATAACGGCGAGTTACTTGCAAGACGTCCGACAATTGGCGCATTGATGACCACCAATATTTCCAAAGGAGATATCTTCAGTCGGTACTTACCCCATAGTGACAGCGGCACTGCAATTATCAGATCCATCATAGATGGTGTTGAACGGATCTACGCCTATCGCCGCCTATCGGGATTGCCCATCGTCGCAGCAGCAGGCGTATCGTACGAGCATGTATTTGCCCCATGGTGGTCATATGTTTATCAATCGGTGGCGCTGGTAGGCTCTATCATATTGGCATTAGCATTCTTGGGCGGCTGGCTATACCGACAAATTCAACAGCTGCTTGTTGCGGAAGGTGACCTCGAAGTTGCTAGAAACGAGCTAGAGGTAATAGCTTTGACAGATGGTCTTACCTCATTGGCCAATAGGCGAAGTTTCGATGGCGCTATACAAAAAGAATGGAGGAGGGCTGCGAGAAATCAGGCGAGCATTTCCCTAATCCTTTTGGATATAGATTTGTTCAAGCAATACAATGATCACTACGGGCATCTAAACGGTGATGACTGCCTTGTCCAGGTGGCTAACCTGATCGCAGCCAATGTCAGCCGAGCATGTGATGTTGCTGCTCGTTTCGGAGGGGAGGAGTTTGTTGTTTTGCTCCCGGACACGGAACTCGCTGGTGCTGTCATGGTTGCTGAAAAAATCAGAATATCATTGGCACATGCACGAATTGAACACGCCGCAAGCCCGTTTGGCATAGTCACTATTAGCTCCGGCGTGGTCTCAACTTGCAATACGGGAAACGAACATTACAAGGATTTTCTGATCAGCGCTGACCGTCTGCTTTATGGCGCTAAGTCTAAAGGAAGGAACCGGGTAGAAAGTTAAACGCTGTGGCCCTTTTCCAGTCGCGTTTTCCTTCTGGGGAAAATTTCGTCCCTCAAGATTCAGTGGGTGGAGGTCTCGGTGGCGCCCTGGGAAACGTTGTTGGTCAGGCTGTCGGGGGTAACGCTGGCGCGGCGATCGGAGCCGGTGTCGGCGGCGCGGCTGGGGGTGCATTGACGGCCCAAAGCGGCAAGAAGACCGAAACAGCCATTGGCGCGGGGCTCGGGGCAGTTGGTGGTCAGGTCATCGGCAACAGCGTTAGTGGTTCGACAGGTGGCCTTATCGGCGCAGGATTGGGTGGCGCGGCAGGCGGTGCGGTCGGCAACAATTTAGCCAACGATAAAGACCATCGCTCCGACTACAGGCCTAAAAATATGAAGTCTTTTCGATTTCGATCACTCGCAAAGTTAATTGTTCGCGGTTGGCCGATAGCTGCCTATTACCGAAGGGGCGGCAATCGGCCCGATGCGTACGATCAAGTTCCGCCCGTTGGCGGATACTGAGCTTCGCGTCATATCGTGTAGCGCTTCGCCGGTTACTCGTTATGGTGCCAGTGTAGGATTACGCGGAGCATCGCATAGCAAAAGTCAGCCCGTTCTGCAGGAGAAGCGGTATTGGACGCTTACGCTGTCACAGAAAAACAGACATACCATTTAACATAATATACATTCCACGTAACAGGATATTGCAGGATCAGCCCGGTGGCAGGTGCATTTCACGGTGGTGATTCCCATTGATTCTCGCTTGCCTCCAAACGTTAAATCTGCAGCCACTATCCGGCTGGTCACACGCTGGCCGCTTTCCATGTGGTTTTCATCGCGATCATCCACTCGCTGGATATCCTTGCAGCTTGATTCAACCAGCGCCACCCACGCCTCAGCATCTATTGCCAAATGAATGCATCCTGCGATCCGCGCTCTCTTTGATAACCAGCCACGTTGGTCAAAGTCAGCGCAGCACTCTCATCAGATCGGATCAAAAAATTCGCGCAGTTGGACTCGTATGGGTACCGGCTGTTCGTGAACACACTTCGATATTTTCAAAGCATCCATCTAGGCTGTCCAGTGCCCGGCTGCGTCTGATTTTTTTAGAGACGGCATGGAACAACGTTGGCAAATCATGCCAAGCAACACGTTGGCTGTGGTCAGTTTCCCTGAGTCTTGAAGCCGTTTGCGATTCACATGCAGCAACTCGGCTGCTTTCGGGAACTGTGCGCGCCTTCGAGCAGCCAGCCCGGGAATTATCCATTGATGTCTTTCCCTTTTTGTTAGGGTCTAATTCTTACCTTGCGCGATATCGCCCCGTTTTGGGAATATCCTTCAAGACGCGCTACCCTGATAATATATTCCATAAGGTTATAACTACACTAAATGTCTCTTTAGTCTAGTTATATGAAGATGCGAGCATCAGATCGTTAAATCTACCTCGCGAACCTTGGGAAAAGCTTCATCAGAAAACCTGAAGTCGAAATAGATTCAAGCATCGTAACCGGGAGAAAAACAGGCGGTGTCGAAGTACCCGACTGTCGGAAAAGAAAGTTCAGCCCCCCTCCTCCACACTGTGCCAATACCTGATTGATCCGGTACTGCCATGGCCGCCAGCCGCTAATTTTTTTCCAATGCCACCAAGATACGTCTGGCGCCATCCGGCTCGCCAGCTGCCTTCAATTCGCTAGCCACCTGACGCAGCTGCTCCATTGTCAGACCTACATTCGTGCTGATCTTCAGATGCGACTCCAGCTGTGATTCCAACCCCGGCATCGCGGCGATGGCCCCTACTGTGGCCAGTTCACGGTCGACCCATTCAAGGTTGTCGCGGGCGAATATGTCGCCAAACAGGTGGCTCTTTAGAAACTGATCAATGGCCGGCGCGAATTCAAACAGCGGCCCTGACACCGGCGAGCCCAACAGCCGGGTTTGATTGTCGGTGCCAAGATCGAGCAAAGCGTGGCCCGATGGAACAGGGCCTGGCTCGCGCCCCGGCGCATCGTGAATGCCCCGTGCTGCGCGCTCTTGCAGGACTTTCATGAGCAGCGTCAGGGCATTAAGGCTGCGCGGGAACCCGGCGTAAGCATAGAGTTGCACCAGGATCTCCTTGCTTTCGCTAATGGTCAGCCCGGCATCCAGGCCGCGATTGAGCGCGTCGTGCAGACGAGGCATATCGCCGACCGCCATGCTGGCGCCGATAGGCGCGATGACCAGTTGCCTGGAGGTTAAAGTCCGCTCACTCACTGTTTTTTTCTCCGGTTCATGGAGGCTACTGGCACTGGAGATCGGCGCCCAGGCAAAACCGGCCAGGATTACCAAGCCCAGCGCCCCCAGCCGAGCATGGCTGCGCTTAGTTGTTTGAGTATTGTTCATTGCTCACTTTCTCCATCCAACTGACGTTATTGCCGTTATTCGTGCCGGTGATAGCCATATGCGGTGCGGCCAGGGTTGAAGCGGAGCGAGAGTGGGTCATGGAAGACCCTGTATCAAAGTTCAAGTGCAGGGCTGACGCGCAGCGCTTGAGTCATTCGGGTCGCTCTGGCTTTGCTTCCCTAGTCAACGGAAAACGTCACCCGAACATCGTCGCGACCCAGGGCCTTGGCCAGGTCTGCCGGGTTGTCGACGCGGCCGATACGGGAGTAGGAGTAAGACGAGGTAAAGGTTTTATAAAAGACCACCAAGGTGTCGGCACCGTACAAGAGTAAATCGCCGGTGTGGATGGTGCCTGGCCGGTAGGCTTGGGTGGGTAACGGAGGCTGCAAGGTGGCGAACTTTTCGTTCTTGTGCAGCTCGGTCATGTTCACGCTGAGCGGCAATCGAGCGACAAGCTCCCAAGTGGTCGGAGTATCTTCAAGAGCAATGGCGAAGCGCTGTTCGCCGACGGTCATCCACATCGAGGTGTTCTCCATACCTGTTGACGGGCCTGCAATATCCTTCGCAGCGGCGAGAGGTGAAGCCGAAAAAGCCAATGGCATTAATGCCGCCAGCCAGAGGCCCTTCCAGCCCTGGACATGATCGGCGCCGAAAACGTGCGTGTGCATAGCCCTGCTCCGTCTAGTGAATCGGTCACCGGGTGTGCGGCACCGGCGAACGAGAGGTCTGAAAAGTCATCAGGGCGGCTAGCATCAGCAGCCCTGCGCTAGCGATGAAAGCGCTCTGACTAACGAAGTACGCGTGCTGTTTCACCGGCGCAAGTGGCGCCCAACCGGGTGTTAGCGCAAGTGCTATTCATGACTGAATTAATAACCCTCGCAGCGGTGGTGGCCACTGGTCACTTCAAGTTGCTCTGGAAGAATCGGGTCAGTTTGGCGAAAGGAATCAGCTCTACCCGGTCATACAGATCAACATGGCCGGCGTTGGGCACAATCACCAACTCTTTGGGTTCGCCCGCCAAGCGGAACGCCTCTTCGCTGAACTCGCGGGAGTGGGCGTTTTCACCGGCGATGAACATCATCGAGCGAGGCGAAATACTTTCGATGTCCACGAATGGGTAAAAATTCATGAACTTGGTGTTGCTACTCAGCGTCGGGCGTGTGGTCTGTTGCGGCGTGAAGTTTGTCGGGGTGAATTCGCCACGCGGGGTGCGGTAGAAGTCAAAGAACTCGCGCTGAATCGGGTGAGTGTCGGCATTGAGTTCTTGCACGGTGCCACCGGTGTATTCGACCTTGCCGCCGGTGAATTCCACATAACGCTGCTCGGCCGCCGCTGCGATGATCTGTTTGCGCTGTTCAAGGGTCTGTGAATGCTTGAGACCGTTGCGGCTGGCGGCGCCCATGTCGTACATGCTGACCGTTGCAATGGCTTTCATGCGCGGGTCGATCTTGGCCGCGCTGATCACAAAGCTGCCGCTGCCACAGATACCCAGCACGCCGATGCGCTGGCGGTCGATGAATGGCCGCGTGCCGAGGTAATCCACGGCGGCACTGAAGTCCTCGGCGTACATGTCCGGCAGCACTGCATTGCGTGGCATGCCTTCGCTCTCGCCCCAGAACGACAAATCCAGCGCCAGGGTAACGAAGCCCTGTTCCGCGAGTTTTTGCGCATACAGGTTGGAGCTTTGCTCCTTGACCGCGCCCATGGGGTGGCCAACGATAATGGCCGGGCTGCGGGTGGCATCGGCCAGACCTTTGGGGATGAACAGATTGCCCACCACCGTGAGCTGGTACTGATTTTTGAAGCTGACCTTTTGCACGGTCACCTTGTCGCTTTTGAAGAAATTATCGGCACCGTTGGACATATCGGCTCCTGACGCGGTGATTGAACTCAGCAGAAAACCGAGCATGACGAGAAGTCTTTTCATGGGTTGTCCTTTTCAGCGGAAGCTAACGGCGACGCAGGCAGTTAGCGCGAGGCTCGGCCCTTTCCACGCAGTGGGATCGGGATGCCAGCTATTGTTGCTGAACCGAGAGATTTTGATTAGCTAATGAATGCTTAATGCGGTTATAAACAGGGCTAATCAATTGCCGGAGTGCCATCGCTGTGGCCAAACACAATTTCAACGATCTGCTGGCCTTTGTGACCGTGGCGCGCGTAGGCAGCTTCACCCGCGCGGCGGTTCAACTTGAGGTGACCCAATCAGCAGTGAGTCAGGTGGTTTCAGCCCTGGAAGCGCGTCTGAAAATTCGCTTGCTCACCCGCACCACCCGCAGCGTTTCTTTGACTGCGGCGGGTGAGCGGCTGCTGTCTGCGGTGGGCCATCGCTTTGATGAAATCGAAGCGGAAGTGGAAGCCTTGACCGAGTTGCGCGACAAGCCGGCCGGCACGGTGCGAATTACCTGCGGTGACAACATCATCAAGGCCACGCTGCTCCCCAAGCTGACGCCACTGCTGCAGAAGTACCCGGATATCAAGCTGGAATTCGACATCAACTATGGCTTTCGCGATATCGTCGCCGACCGCTTCGACGCCGGCGTGCGCTTCAGTGACACGGTGGCCCAGGACATGATTGCCGTGCCCATTGGCCCGGCCATACGAATGGCCGTCGTGGCAGCACCGAGCTACTTTGCCCGGCACCCCGCCCCTGAACACCCTCGGGATCTGGCAGCCCATCGCTGCATCGACATACGGTTCCCCACCTATGACGGCACGGACGCGTGGGAATTCGAACGCCAGGGCAAGAAGCTGAAGGTGCGGGTCGCGGGCCAATTGGTATTCAACACCACCACTCATATCGCCGATGCAGCGGCCAGCGGGCTGGGCATCGCTTACCTGCCGGAGGACGAGTTTGCCCCGCTACTGGCTCAAGGGCGGCTGGTTCGGGTGCTGGAAGACTGGTGTGAGCCGTTCAGCGGTTTTCACCTGTACTACCCCAGCCGCCGGCAACCCTCCCAGGCATTTTCGCTGGTGGTTGAAGCGTTACGGGTGGATCGTCTGCCACCCGATGTCAGCCTGAGCGCCACGGATGCGTGACGATCACAACACCTACTGAATCACCCTCGCGAACACCGCTCTGTCCACATTCCCGCCGGACAAAATCACCGCCACTCGTTTGCCTTTGGCGGTATCCGGTTCCTGCATCAGCGCTGCGAGTGCCGCGGCACCGGCGCCTTCGACAAGATTATGCGTGTCGGTGTAATACACGCGCATGGCTTCGGCGATCTGGCTGTCGCTGACCGAAACGATTCGCGCCGCGCCGCGGCTGTAAATAGCCAACGCTTCCGGGATGGGCCTGCGCACCGCGAGCCCGTCTGCAAAAGTATTCGCCGAAGCGGTTTCGCAAATCTCGCCTGACTCGAATGACAGTTTCGCCGCCGCTGCCGCCTCGGAAACAACGCCCACTACTTCAGTTTTCAAGCCCAATACATCGCGGACTGCGATCACTGCGCAAATCCCCGAGCCACAGCCGATCGGCACGTACACGGTGTCCAGATCCGGCGCTGCTTCAAACAGCTCCAGCGCATAGGTCGCCACGCCCTTGACCAGCTCAGTGTGGAACGGGGGCACCAGGAACAGGCCATGCACTTGCGCCAGTCGTGCTGCCTCTTCGCGGGCATCATCAAAATCGTGGCCACATTCAACCACCTCGCCGCCGAAACCGCGCATTGCGTTGTTCTTTTCGATCGAATTGCCTTTGGGCACCACGATCAGCGCCTGCAAAGCCAACGCAGTTGCCGCCAACGCGAGGCTCTGGCCATGGTTGCCGCGAGTCGCGGTCACGATGCCTTTTACCTCTGGGTGCGTCCGTTTAAGCCAATGCATGAAGGTGATGCCGCCGCGAACCTTGAACGCGCCCGTTGGGGTGTGGTTCTCGTGCTTGACCCACACCGTGCAACCCATTCGCTGGGTTAACAACGGCCAGGCGTATTGGGCCGTTGCCGGCATGACCTGGTAAACCTGCCGAGCCGCTCGTTCGATTTCGTCACGCGTCAGACTGTACATTTGGGCACCTCCCGAAGATTTTGCTCAGTCTAGTCAGACGTGCCTGGCGCTGGCTTTCAAAAAACTGACCTGACTTTTGCGCGCCCTCTTCATTACTATGCTGAATATGAGCCGTCATAATCGCCTGCAGCCATCGCCCGCCCCGGAACCGGTTCGCCGTGTCGAGGCGGGGCCGTGGCTGATCGAATTGTTGCCCGGCTCCGCCTACGCGGCTCGCTACGTCGCGACTCATTCCGCGATCGGATTCGCTTTCGACAGTCAGCAAGGCTTGCATGCAATTGGCAGCGACCGCGTGTTGCCTTTTGTTTGTGCGCCCAACAGCCTGGCGTTTGTTCCTGCCGGTTGTGACGTGCTGTCCGAGTCGCCTGTTGGCGGTGAGTACCTGCGAGTTGTTCACCCCAAAGGCATGGAGCGGATGGCGGATCGCGTATTCAACAATCGTATCGATCCACAGGCCATTGCCCTCGCGCTGCACATGCGCCGCGCCCTGTTAAGGCCTTCTTTCGATGACGATTGGCAAGCCTGGGCAGTCGCCCTGACTGAACGGGCGCAGGATTTCGCGGTGCTATCGGGGCCACCCCAAGGCTCGATCAACAGCGGCCGCATGCGTTTGCTTGACGAGTTTATCGACGCCGGCCTCGAAGGTCCGCTGAGCGTACGAGCGATGGCCCAGATGCTCGGGTTGTCCGAAGGTTTTTTCATGCGGGCGTTCAAGCAGGCGACGGGCAAAAGCCCACACAGCTACCTGATTGATCGACGCCTGGCCAGGGCCCGCGCCTGTTTACGCAATTCGACCGCCAGCCTGTCGGAGATCGCCCTGGCCTGCGGCTTCAGTTCCCAGGCGCACCTGGCGACTGCCTTCAAACAGCGAATGGGTGTCAGTCCCACGCTATTACGCGCGTGTTTTGGACGCGCTAAATCGACAGAATAAAGCGGCACTCGGCTTCTACATCTTCGCCACCCGGCGAATGTGCATGCGGCAAAAATCCGCATCGTTCGACGACTTTTCTGGAACCGACATTTTCTTTGAAGATGTAGGCGGCCAGTTGCTTGAGTTTCCAGCGTTCCCTTGCTTGTTCGATCAAATGCCTCAGCGCCAGGGTTGCCAGGCCTTGCCCGCAGAATTGCTGGTCAATTCGATAACCGACTTCGGCAGAACTCAATGTCGAGTCGATGCTTTTCAGATTGGCACGGCCGACAATTTTTCGATTGGCATCTTCGATCACCAAGGGATGCCAGGCGCCCATTTCGAAGTCAGCTAAATAGTCTTCAATATGCTTGGCGACGCCACTCAAGGAATAGAACGCAGGATCGCGCGCATCGATGTGAGATTCAAACCAGTCTCGGTTGCGAACTTCAAATGCCAGCAGCGCTTCAGTATCGGTTCTTGTCAGCTCGCGAATGTTGAATGGTTGCATTAACCCGGCCTCCTTTGCTCAGGTCGAAAGCGGGCACTTTGATTGGCCGTATTGAGCACAATGCAAACCGCCCGACGTTCGAAGTAATTTATAGCGGCGTGTCAAAGCATACCGGTCAACTTGGCGAGCACAGCGACAACATAGCCACCAATAATCGAAAGGCCGAGTATGCCCCATGGACGAGTCCACCACTCCCCGTCCGGATTGGGTGGCATTGGCTGCTGGAAAACATTGAGTTGATCGACTCTGCCAACTGCAACCTGACTGGCCCCGGCTGCACCACCCGCCGTCATGGAGTGGTGCCATTGCATTTCCTCGACACGTTCAATTTGCCGCTGAATACGCGTGCCGAGTCGCCGGCCGGCCAACATCAATTGTTTGCCTACGATCATGACGCCGATCAAGCCCAGGAAAAGTAGGTTGCCGTCAGTGAACGGGTCTGCCTGGTTCAGGGTCGGTACGTTGCGCCAGACGAACCCTATATAAGGTTCGGTGATTTGGTAGATGGCATAGATCAGGTTCTGGATTGTTACGCCAATTTGCGCAAGAAAAACAGAATGGCTCATGATTTCCGCATTGCGATAGAGCGCCATTAGCAAACTGACAAAGTAAAAAAGTGCGCCACCGAATATCAATATGCCGCCGACGCCCCGCTGAATACGGGAGCGCCTTACCGCCTGCTGTATGTTCATCCTTGTTCCTTTTCCTTGTTAATGCCTTGGGGAGTGAAGCAGATGCTGTGCGTTTCCGGATAGAGACTTCGCGGAGAAACACCGGCAAGGAGACTATCAGAGCAAATTAAACGTGTCCGCTGACGTTGCTCAACAGCACGAAAAGCGCCTGTTGAAACACGCCCCGGTTTACTTCCTGAAAGCTACACAACCTTGCGCCGTTGCCTACGCATACGCCAGAATCCGCCGGCTTGTGCGTCCGGAGGTCGCCCGGTAACTTGATTCGCGTCACTGCCCATCAGTGATCGGGTTTAGTCGCCCGGCTAAGGTAAAGCGGTCGTACAAGTATCGTCAGTCAGGTATTCGCCTGCACTTTCTGGTAGCTGTGCGCATGGCGTCCTCGGACGCGCCGGTTTTGCTTCTCCTTTCCGGTCGACTAACTTGCGCACAGCTGCCACCCTTTCGTTTAGTCGCGAGACGGTTGCGGCCCTTATTCAAAGGGAAGCATTCATGTTCAAAGTCACACCCAACCCACCGGACACCGATCCGGTCTCCCCGTACGAATCGGATTCAAACAAACTCAACCAGGCTGCCGAACGAGCGCTTGACTTCCACTTCGCGTCGATCGCCGACATCAAAGCCACACCGCGCAATCCAAGCACTTTGTTCATGGTCGATCCAGCGGCGACCACCGAAACCCTTGTGGTGTATCTGGTCGAAACACTGGCATCGGTCGACGTCATGGTGCATGACCTGGTGGATCAATTGGACGGCGGTTCACGCCACGCGTTGCTAGGCATTTCCAACAGCATCATGCTCGCCGAAATCACCGCGAACCGGGTGCTGGATCAGATCGATCCGCCGGCGTAGTCGCCCTGCCCGCGCAGGACCTGCAAATGGAGAAGCCTTGTGGCGAGGGGACTTGTCCCCGTTGGCCTGCGCAGCTGGCCCCTGCGGTCGATGAGCAACCAAAAGGGGGCCGCTGCGCGACCCAACGGGGACAAGTCCCCTCGC
>NZ_JMCL01000011.1 GCF_000690905.1 Pseudomonas sp. Ant30-3
TACGGAATGAAACTGGCGCAACTGAATGTACTGCGGGCAGTTGCCGAAAGACTGTTCGACCGACACGTCGAAGCCGCTTGCGGACAGCGCATCAATGCGCCCGTTGAGGCGATTGCGGCGGCGGGAGTGCAGCTCGATTCCCAGCAAGCCGATCGCCGCACCGCCACTCAGTTGCGCCGGGTCATCAGCGGCCGGCAAGCTGTTGAAATGCAACGTGCCCGGTGCCGGCGAATCCGCGAAGCCAGGTTCGCCTTCGAGAATGCTGGCCCATGGGTTGCCTTGTGGATCGACCGCTCCGTACACCATGAACGGCAATTGCTGATAAAACTTGCGGTGCTGATCAGGCATTTCGCTGCGAATGACCTTGCGCCCGAATGCTTCCATCCGATCGGCGACACCCACGTGTTGCTGCAATTGCTTTTCGCCTGCGTGCCACGGTGAACGATCCATAACGGCTTCTCCCCTGCGCCCTTGGCGCAGCGTGACTGACCTAACGTGTCGGCTACAAATTCAAGCGCTTGCTTGCAAACCGACCGCCGTGCGCGGCATGCCGACAAATCCGGGCAAAGCTTCAACTCGAGCCAGCCACGCCCGGATACTCGGGTAGGCATCCAGCGAGACGTTGCCTTCAGGTGCATGGGCGATGTAACTGTACGCCGCGACATCTGCGATGGTGGGTTCGTCGCCGACCAGGAACGTAGCGCCAGCCAGTTCTTGATCAATCATCTTCAGCCAGGTGTGGGCGTAAGCGATGACTTCTTCAGCGTTATAAGCGGCGCCGAATACCGTGATCAGCCGCGCTCTGGCGGGACCAAAAGCAA
The DNA here is from genome assembly GCF_000690905.1 of Pseudomonas sp. Ant30-3. GTDB lineage: Bacteria > Pseudomonadota > Gammaproteobacteria > Pseudomonadales > Pseudomonadaceae > Aquipseudomonas. The sequence continues at coordinate 822 of NZ_JMCL01000011.1, forward strand.
TGGGGCCGGCTGCCATCGAGAGCCAACGCTGCACGTGCGCCGCGCCAACCGGATCAGCTGGCAGCCACCGACCTTCGCCATATTTCTGCGCCAGATACACCAGAATCGCATTGGAGTCGGCGAGCACCACACCTTGGTCATCAATGGCCGGCACCTGACCCAGCGGGTTGATCGCAAGAAAATCGGGTTGCTTGTGCTCGCCCTTCGCCAGGTCGACAAATACCAGCTCGGTCGGCAATTGCATCAGGGAAAGCATCAGCTCCACACGGTGAGCGTGGCCTGAACGCGGGAAATTGTAGAGTTTGATGGCTTGCATGATCGACTCCGCTGTTGGTGGCGCCACTCAGGAAGATCAACGCCAATGGCCGCCAATCTTCCTCTCGCCGTCCCGCCAACAGAATCACCATTCGCTGCAATCCGTTATTTCAGCCAGTGCAATAAACCTCAGACGTGCAAGGCGGGGTGATCGCGCAACGCTGCCACCATCAGATCGACAAAGCTGCGAATCCGCGCCGGAGCCTTACGCCCGCCTTGGTAGATCACATGAACGGGCTGTGGCGGCAACTCGAAATCGGCAAGAACAATTTCCAGATTCCCCGCCGCCACTCGGCTGGCGACCTGATAAGACAGCACCCGAGTGAAACCCAGACCCAGACAGGCGGCGTTAATGGCCGCCTGATTCGACGTCACCACCAGGCGAGGTTCAGGGCGCAACGTCAGCGGCATTCCAGCTTCCTGAAAAGGCCAGCTGCGCTGTTGACCAATGGCCGAGGTCGCAACGATCGGCACGTCAGCCAGCCCTTGAGGATGCTGCGGTCGGCCATAAGCCTCGAGACATTGCGGTGACGCACAAATCACTCGCCGGACTTCACCGACGCGGATCGCGTGCTGGTTGCTGTCCGGCAATTCGGCAATGCGCACGGCGACATCGATGCCCTCCTCCGCCATGCTCACCACACGATCAAGGAGCAATGCGTTAATGGTGACGTCGGGGAATCGAGTCAGGTAATCCACCATAACCGGCGTCACGAACAATTCACCAAACAATACCGATGCCGTGATCGACAACTGCCCACGCGGTTGGGCGTGACTGCCTGCTGCCGAATCCTCGGCTTCCTGCACTTCGGCGAGAATTCTTCGACAATCCTCAAGGTAGCGCTGACCCGCCTCGCTCAGGTGCACGCTGCGAGTGGTGCGCGTCAGCAACGGCGTGCCGATGCGTTTCTCCAACGCTGCCACAGCGCGAGTGACACTGGCAGCCGACATGCCTAGCCGCCGAGCCGCCGCAGAAAACCCCTGATCCTGAGCAACAGCGGCGAACACCTGCATTTCCTGAAATCGATCCACTGGACATGTCCTCGGTTTGCAGCTGCCGGGTTTGCGTTGGCGGTGATCTAGCGCAGGTTCAGATAAATCGGCATCACATGATCAAGCGTCAAGGGTGCCAACTGTAAGTGTGCGTAGTTATCACGGTCGACCCATATTGCCGACTCAATCTCCGCGGCAGCCTGGACCGGAGCGCTCACGTTAACCCGGAACAATTCGCAGCGTACCTCGAAGCCGGGTTCGTTAGCGGCGGGCGCACTGAAAGCGCCTAAAAATTTCGCTTGAGCCGTATCGATCTGAATGCCGAGTTCTTCATCCAGCTCACGGGCCAAGGCCTGCACAGCCAGTTCGCCGGGTTCGATCTTGCCCCCGGGCTGCATGAAAAAAGCCGTGTTGCGTTTGCGTACCAAGAGGGTCCTGCCGTCGGAGCCCATCAAAAGAGCGGCTGCGATGTGGATAGTTTGGGTCATGGACTGGCCTTTGATAGCCGTGGAGGGATGTGGATAGCGGCTGCTTGGCTTGGCTGAAACGCGAAGCCAGGAAACCCGTGGGGTTTCCTGGCTGCGTTAGTAGATCGTCCAGGCTACTGGAGGCCAATCGATGGCCTCCATACTGCAGCTGTGTAGCGGCGATGTAACATCGACCGGGCTGTGGATAACTTATTCCACAGTCACCGACTTCGCCAGGTTGCGTGGCTGATCAACGTCAGTGCCTTTGAGCACAGCAACGTAGTACGACAGCAACTGCAGCGGGATGGTGTAGAGGATTGGCGAGAGGATGTCGTGGATGTGCGGCATGTGCACAACGTGCGTGCCTTCGCCATTGGTCATGCCAGCCTGCTCGTCAGCAAACACGATCAGCTCGCCGCCGCGGGCGCGGACTTCCTGAAGGTTGGATTTGAGCTTCTCAAGCAGCTCGTTGTTCGGCGCGACGGTAACCACCGGCATGTCGTTATCCACAAGCGCCAACGGACCGTGTTTTAGTTCACCGGCCGGATAAGCCTCAGCGTGGATGTAGGAGATTTCCTTGAGCTTGAGAGCGCCTTCCATCGCTACCGGGAATTGTGCACCGCGACCCAGGAACAATGTGTGGTTCTTCTCCGCAAACAGCTCGGCGATTTTCTCGACGGTGCTGTCCATGGCCAAGGCTTCACCCAGACGAGTTGGCAGCCGGCGCAATTCTTCGACCAGAGTGGCTTCAACGCCTTCGGCCAAGGTGCCGCGAACCTGGCCAAGGGACAGGGTCAACAGCAACAGACCGACCAGTTGAGTGGTGAACGCTTTGGTGGAAGCTACGCCAATTTCGCGACCCGCTTGAGTCAGCAGTGTCAGGTCGGATTCGCGCACCAGCGAGCTGATGCCGACGTTGCAGATGGCCAGGCTGGCGAGGAAACCCAGCTCCTTGGCATTGCGCAGGGCGGCCAAAGTGTCAGCGGTTTCACCCGACTGCGAAATGGTCACGAACAATGTATCAGGCTGCACCACAACTTTGCGGTAGCGGAACTCACTGGCCACTTCCACCTGGCACGGGATGCCGGCCAGTTCTTCCAGCCAGTAACGGGCAACCATGCCCGCGTGGTAACTGGTGCCGCAGGCGACGATTTGCACGTTGCGCACTTTCGCAAACAGCTCGGCAGCTTGTGGACCAAATGCCTGTACCAGCACGCCATTCGGACTCAAGCGGCCTTCGAGGGTGCGTTGCACAACGGCCGGTTGCTCGTGGATTTCCTTGAGCATGAAATGACGGAACTCGCCCTTGTCAGCAGCTTCCGCACCGTCGCGGTATTGCACGGTCTCACGCTGGACGGCTGCACCGCTGACGTCCCAGATTTGCACCTCATCGCGACGGATTTCAGCGATATCGCCTTCTTCCAGGTACATGAAACGGTCAGTGACCTGACGCAGGGCCAATTGATCGGAAGCAAGGAAGTTTTCGCCCATACCCAAACCGATGACCAGCGGGCTGCCGCTACGGGCCGCGACCAGACGGTCCGGCTGCTTCGCGCTTATCACGGCCAGGCCATAGGCACCGTGCAGCTCTTTGACAGTCGCTTTGAGGGCCACGGTCAGGTCTGGCAGTTCCTTGAGTTTATGGTTCAACAGGTGTGCAATCACCTCGGTGTCAGTGTCCGAGGTGAACACGTAACCCAAGGCTTTGAGTTGTTCACGCAGGGCTTCATGGTTTTCAATGATGCCGTTATGCACCACCGCCAGATCGCCGGAGAAATGCGGGTGAGCATTGCGTTCGCAAGGCGCGCCATGAGTGGCCCAGCGAGTGTGCGCGATACCCAGGCGACCAAGAAGCGGCTCGGCTTCCAGTGCAATTTCCAGCTCGCTGACTTTGCCCGGACGACGGGTGCGCTCGATCTTTTCATCGTTGGTATAGACCGCCACGCCGGCGCTGTCGTAACCACGGTATTCCAGGCGCTTGAGGCCTTCGAGCAAGATGGCAGTGATGTTACGTTCTGCGACTGCGCCAACAATTCCACACATGCTATTTCTCCTGGACCGGCGCGCAAATCAAATTGATGCCGCGAGCCTGTATTTGATCGCGTGCCTCGGGCGGCAGCCGATCATCTGTAATAAGGGTATGGACGCTGCCCCAGGGCAGTTCCAGGTTGGGGATTTTGCGGCCGATCTTGTCGGCCTCGACCATCACCACGACTTCCCGAGCGACTTCAGCCATGACACGGCTCAGCCCGAGTAATTCGTTGAAAGTCGTGGTACCGCGCAATAGATCGATGCCATCGGCACCGATGAACAGCTGATCAAAGTCATAGGAGCGTAGAACTTGCTCGGCGACCTGACCCTGGAAAGACTCGGAATGCGGGTCCCAGGTGCCACCGGTCATCAACAGTACCGGCTCGTGTTCGAGTTCGCTCAAGGCTTTGGCAACGTGCAGGGAGTTGGTCATGACCACCAGGCCTGGCTGCTGGCCCAGCTCCGGGATCATCGCAGCGGTCGTACTGCCGCTGTCGATGATGATTCGGGCGTGCTCGCGGATCCCCTTAACTGCTGCGCGGGCGATTGCCTGTTTGTGCCGGGACACTGGCTGCCCGACATCGGCCACCAATTCCTGAGGCATGGTGATCGCACCGCCGTAACGACGCATCAGCAAACCATGAGTTTCCAGCGCTGCGAGATCCTTTCGAATCGTAACTTCCGAAGTTTCGAACCGCTTGGCCAGTTCGTCCACACTCACTTCACCCTGCGCGTTGAGCAAGGCAATTATGTTGTGGCGACGTTGTGGTGTATTGCGTTTCGACATGACAAGTAAGTTTCGATTCGAAAGATAACGTAAGCAATCAAAACCTATTAGCGAAACTTCGTCAAGCGAGAACGATGAAATGGCTTTTGTGAGACCTGTAGAAGCCGGCTTCCTGGCGATGCGTCTCATCTGACGTATCGCATCGATCTGAGCGCTGGCAAGCCAGCTCCTACAGGGTTGTGGATAACTTACGGCTTTTTGATTTTCTCCGGACGTTTCCAGCCGTCGATGTTGCGCTGACGTGCACGGCCCACCGCCAACTGTGAGTTATCCACATTCTGAGTGATGGTCGACCCGGCTGCAGTAGTCGCACCGTTGGCGATTTCCACAGGGGCTACCAACGAATTGTTGGAACCGATGAACACGTCCTCGCCCAAAACGGTCTTCCACTTGTTGGCACCGTCGTAGTTGCAAGTGATCGTACCCGCGCCAACGTTGGTGCGAGCGCCGACCTCGGCATCGCCCAGGTAAGTCAGATGACCGGCTTTGGCGCCTTCGCCCAAGTGAGCATTTTTCAGCTCGACAAAGTTACCCACATGCGCGCGCGCATCCAGCACCGTACCCGGACGCAGGCGTGCAAACGGGCCAGCATCACTGCCTTCACCGAGAATCGCGCCGTCGATGTGACTGTTGGCTTTGATCACTGCGCCTTTGCGCAGGGTGCTGTCCTTGATCACGCAATTCGGGCCGATGATAACGTCGTCTTCAATAACGACCTTGCCCTCAAGAATCACGTTGATGTCGATCAGCACGTCACGCCCGACAGTGACTTCACCACGAACATCGAAACGTGCCGGATCGCGCAAGGTGACACCTTGAGCCATCAAGCGGCGGCCGGCGCGCAATTGATAGTGACGCTCCAGCTCGGAAAGCTGCTTGCGATCATTGGCGCCCTGCACTTCCATCGCGTCGTGTGGCTGTTCGGTCGCCACCACCAAGCCGTCGCTGACCGCCATCGCAATGACGTCGGTCAGGTAATACTCGCCTTGGGCGTTGTTGTTGGACAGACGACTCATCCAGCCACCCAGTTGCGCAAAAGGCAGCGCCAGAATACCTGTGTTGCCTTCGCTGATCGCGAGCTCGGTTTCGTTGGCATCTTTCTGCTCGACGATGGCAGTTACTCTGCCATCGGCGTTTCGGACAATGCGGCCGTAGCCCGTCGGATCGTCCAGTTCAACTGTGAGCAAACCGAGTTGCTGCGGGGCAACCTGCTTGAGCAGGCGCTGCAATGTCTCGACTTCGATCAGCGGCACGTCACCGTAAAGAATCAACACAGTGTCGGCTTTAATGAACGGCACCGCTTGAGCCACGGCGTGGCCAGTGCCCAGCTGTTTGTCCTGCAGGACGAAATTCAGATCATCGGCGGCCAGACGATCACGTACAGCATCGGCACCGTGGCCGATCACCACGTGGATGCGCTGCGGATCAAGTTGACGTGCGCTGTGGATAACATGGCCAAGCATCGAGTTGCCGGCTATCGGATGCAAAACTTTCGGCAGAGCCGAACGCATGCGAGTGCCCTGACCAGCAGCGAGAATAACAATTTCGAGAGACATGACTGGCTACCAATCCTGGGTGGTCAGCGGCTGTGACCGGGTTTATGAAAATCGAAAAAAGAAAAAAGAAAAAAGAAAAAAGAAAAAAGAAAAAAGGGTAGCCGAGGCTACCCTTTTTTATCAATCGCGCAACAAGTGATGGCCTGTTAGTGGCCAAACTTCTTGCGGATCTGCTGGACGGTGCGCAGCTGAGCTGTTGCCTCGGCCAGACGTGCGGCAGCAGAACCGTAATCGAATTCCGCGCCCCGCTCATGCAAGGCCTTCTCGGCAGCCTTAACGGCTTCCTGAGCGGAGGCTTCGTCCAGGTCGGCAGCACGCTGCACGGTGTCGGCAAGAACCTTGACCATGTTCGGCTGAACCTCGAGGAAACCGCCGGAGATGTAATACACCTCCTCTTCCCCGCCCTGCTTGACCAGGCGGATCGGACCCGGTTTGAGATTAGTGATCAGCGGCGCGTGGCCCAGGGCGATACCAAGATCACCGAGTGCACCGTGCGCAATCACCATCTCGACCAGGCCGGAGAAGATTTCCCCTTCCGCGCTGACGATATCGCAATGGACTGTCATAGCCATCTGATTGCCTCAAACTAAATTAGCGCCCGTTACCGGGCACCGGGATTACAGTTTCTTGGCTTTCTCGATCGCTTCTTCGATGCCGCCTACCATGTAGAACGCTTGTTCTGGCAGGTGGTCGTAGTCACCGTTGAGGATGCCTTTGAAGCCAGCAATGGTGTCTTTCAGGGAAACGTACTTACCCGAAGCACCGGTGAAGACTTCAGCCACGAAGAACGGCTGCGACAAGAAACGCTGGATCTTACGAGCACGGTTTACCAACTGCTTGTCGGCTTCCGACAGCTCGTCCATACCCAGGATCGCAATGATGTCCTTCAGTTCTTTGTAACGCTGCAGAACATACTGAACGCCGCGAGCGGTGTCGTAGTGTTCCTGGCCGATCACGTTCGGGTCCAGCTGACGCGAAGTCGAGTCGAGTGGATCGACCGCCGGGTAGATACCCAGGGAGGCGATGTCACGGGACAGAACGACGGTGGCGTCCAAGTGGGCGAAAGTGGTCGCTGGCGACGGGTCAGTCAAGTCATCCGCCGGTACGTATACCGCCTGGATCGAGGTGATCGAACCGTTTTTGGTCGAAGTGATACGCTCTTGCAGAGTACCCATCTCTTCGGCCAGGGTCGGCTGGTAACCTACTGCGGAAGGCATACGGCCCAGCAGTGCGGATACTTCAGTACCGGCCAGGGTGTAACGATAGATGTTGTCGACGAACAGCAGAACGTCGTTACCTTCGTCACGGAACTTCTCGGCCATGGTCAGGCCAGTCAGTGCTACGCGCAGACGGTTACCCGGCGGCTCGTTCATCTGACCGTAAACCAGTGCCACTTTGTCCAGAACGTTGGAATCCTTCATCTCGTGGTAGAAGTCGTTACCCTCACGAGTACGCTCACCCACACCGGCGAACACGGAATAACCGCTGTGCTCGATGGCGATGTTACGGATCAGTTCCATCATGTTTACGGTTTTGCCTACACCGGCACCACCGAACAGACCGACTTTACCGCCCTTGGCGAACGGGCAAACCAGGTCGATAACCTTGATGCCGGTTTCCAGCAGGTCGTTGCCGCCCGCTTGTTCAGCGAAGGTTGGCGCAGGACGGTGAATGCCCCAGCGCTCTTCGGTGTCGATTGGACCCGCTTCGTCGATCGGGTTACCCAGAACGTCCATGATCCGGCCCAGCGTCGCTTTACCGACCGGTACGGAGATGGCTGCGCCGGAGTCGGTGACTTCCAGACCGCGCTTCAAGCCCTCGGTGGAACCCATCGCAATGGTACGAACCACGCCGTCGCCCAGCTGCTGCTGAACTTCCAGGGTGGTTTCGGCCGCGCTCAGTACTTTCAGCGCGTTGTAGATGCTCGGTACGCTGTCGCGTGGAAATTCCACGTCGATAACGGCGCCGATGATTTGAACGATACGTCCGCTACTCATAGCTGGATCCTCTGAATATTTGAACCGTTAAACCGCGGCAGCGCCGCCGACGATTTCCGAGATCTCTTGGGTGATCGCAGCCTGACGCGCCTTGTTGTAGACCAGCTGCAAATCGCTGATCAAATCACCGGCGTTGTCGGTAGCGTTCTTCATCGCGATCATCCGCGCAGCTTGTTCAGCCGCGTTGTTCTCGACCACCGCCTGGTAGACCTGCGACTCCACGTAGCGGACCATCAAGCCGTCAAGCAGCTCTTTGGCGTCCGGTTCGTACAGATAATCCCAGTGGTGCTTGAGTTCCTGTTCCGGGGTTGCCACCAGCGGAATCAACTGCTCCACGGTAGGCTGTTGCGTCATGGTGTTGATGAACTTGTTGGATACCACGGACAGGCGATCAATACGGCCGTCCAGGTAGGCATCCAGCATCACCTTGACGCTGCCGATCAAATCATTGATCGACGGCTCTTCACCCAGGTGGCTGATAGCTGCTACGACGTTACCGCCGAAGTTGCGGAAGAAAGCCGCACCCTTGCTACCAACAACACACAGATCGATCTCGACGCCGTTTTCGCGGTTTAACGCCATGTCCTTGACCAAAGCCTTGAACAGGTTGGTGTTCAAGCCACCACACAGACCACGGTCACTGCTCACCACGACATAACCGACGCGCTTTACTTCACGGTCGAGCATGAACGGGTGGCGATATTCCGGGTTGGCGTTGGCCAGATGACCAATAACCTGGCGGATGCGCTCCGCGTAAGGACGGCTAGCAGCCATGCGCATTTGTGCCTTGCGCATTTTACTGACCGCCACTTTTTCCATGGCGCTGGTAATCTTTTGCGTGCTTTTGATGCTCGCAATCTTACTGCGAATCTCTTTTGCGCCTGCCATGTAACACCTATCAGGTTAGCAAGCGGGAGCCTTGCGGCTCCCGCTGCGGCTTACCAGGTTTGGGTGGCCTTGAACTTCTCGATACCGGCTTTCATGCCAGCGTCGATTTCGTCATTGAAGTCACCCTTCACGTTGATCTTCGCCATCAAATCGGCGTGATCGCGGTTGAAGAAAGCAATCAGCGCTTGTTCGAAGCTGCCGATCTTGGCGATTTCAACGTCAGTCAGGAACCCACGCTCAGCGGCATACAGCGACAGCGCCATGTCAGCAATCGACATTGGTGCGTATTGCTTCTGCTTCATCAGCTCGGTAACGCGCTGACCATGCTCAAGTTGCTTACGGGTCGCTTCGTCCAGGTCAGAAGCGAACTGGGCGAATGCCGCCAGTTCACGGTACTGAGCCAGAGCGGTACGGATACCACCGGAGAGCTTCTTGATGATCTTGGTCTGAGCGGCACCACCCACACGGGATACCGAAACACCGGCGTTCACTGCAGGACGGATCCCGGAGTTGAACATGGCCGATTCCAGGAAGATCTGACCGTCGGTGATCGAAATCACGTTGGTCGGAACGAACGCGGAAACGTCGCCAGCCTGGGTTTCGATGATCGGCAGTGCGGTCAGGGAACCGGTTTTGCCGGTCACTGCGCCGTTGGTGAACTTCTCTACGTATTCTTCCGAAACGCGGGATGCGCGCTCCAGCAGACGGGAGTGGAGATAGAACACGTCGCCTGGGTAAGCTTCACGGCCTGGTGGACGGCGCAGCAGCAGGGAAATCTGGCGGTAAGCCACTGCTTGCTTGGACAGATCGTCATAAACGATCAGCGCGTCTTCACCGCGGTCGCGGAAGAATTCACCCATGGTGCAACCGGAGTACGGAGCCAGGAACTGCAGTGCTGCAGATTCCGAAGCGCTCGCTGCGACAACGATGGTGTTAGCCAGCGCGCCGTTTTCTTCCAGCTTGCGAACCACGTTGGCGATGGTCGATTGCTTCTGACCGATCGCTACGTAGACGCAGAAAATACCGCTGTTTTTCTGGTTGATGATCGCGTCGATCGCCAGAGCGGTTTTACCGATCTGACGGTCACCGATGATCAGCTCACGCTGGCCACGGCCGACAGGAATCATGGCATCGACAGCCTTGTAGCCTGTCTGTACAGGCTGGTCTACCGACTTACGCCAGATCACGCCTGGAGCAACTTTCTCGACCGCATCGGTCTCGGTGTTGCCCAGTGGACCTTTGCCGTCAACAGGGTTACCCAGTGCGTCGACTACGCGACCCAGCAGTTCCTTACCAACCGGAACTTCGAGGATGCGGCCAGTGCACTTGGCGCTCATGCCTTCAGCCAGAGACTGGTAGGAGCCCAATACAACTGCACCTACGGAGTCTTGCTCGAGGTTGAGAGCCATACCGAAGACGCCGCCCGGAAACTCGATCATCTCGCCGTACATTACGTCGGCCAGACCGTGAATCCGCACGATACCGTCAGACACGCTGACGACTGTGCCTTCGTTACGGGCTTGGGAGGTCACATCGAGCTTGTCGATGCGGCCCTTGATAATTTCACTTATTTCGGAAGGATTGAGTTGCTGCATTGCTCTGCTGCCCCTTCAAACTCAAGATTTCAATGCTTCGGCAAGGTTTGCGAGTTTGCCGCGAACCGAGCCATCGATAACCAGGTCGCCGGCGCGGATGACAATGCCCCCGATAAGGGATTTGTCTTCCTCGACTTGCAGGCGCACTTCCCGGTTGAGTCGTGCACTGAGAACCTTGGCGAGTTTGTCTTGCTGTTCTTGGTTCAATGCGAAAGCACTGGTCACTTCAACGTCTACCGATTTCTCTTGTTCGGCCTTGTACAGGTCAAACAGAGCGGCAATCTCCGGCAAAAGCGGGAGACGGTCGTTTTCGGCAACGACGTTGATGAAGTTCTGTGCCTTCACATCAAACTTGTCGCCGCACACGTCAATAAACGTGGCGGCCTTGTCTGCGCTCGTCAGTCGCGGGGCCTTGAGCACGCGCTGCATGGTGTCGTCTTGCGACACTGCTGCAGCCAGGCCGAGCATGGCTGACCAAGAGGCCAGTTGCTGGTGGGCCTGGGCGTGCTCGAAGGCTGCCTTAGCGTAAGGTCGGGCCAACGTGGTCAATTCTGCCATGATCGCCCTCGCTTAAATTTCAGCAGCCAGTTTGTTTACCAGCTCCGCGTGCGCGTTTTGATCGATTGTGGCACCCAGGATCTTCTCGGCGCCGCCGACGGCCAGAGCACCCAATTGGGCACGCAGCGCATCTTTGACACTGTTCAGTTCCTGCTCGATCTCGGCCTGAGCCTGAACCTTCACACGGTCAGCGTCGATACGGGCTTTTTCAACAGCCTCTTCGACGATCTGGTTACCGCGTTTCTTGGCCTGCTCAATGATTTCAGCTGCTTGAGCCTTAGCTTCGCGCAGTTGTTGACCCGCTTTATCTTGGGCCAACTCCAGGTCGCGAGCTGCTCGGGCGGCAGCGTCCAGTCCATCCGCGATCTTCTTCTGACGTTCGTGCAAAGCCGCGATGACCGGAGGCCACACGAACTTCATGCAAAACAGTACAAAAATGAAGAACGCAACGGACTGGCCAATCAGGGTTGCATTAATGTTCACGCCAACACCTCGCTCGTTCGTTGCACATCAAACCAATCACTCGAAGGTTCGAGTAATTAGCCAGCGAGTTGACCAACGAATGGGTTCGCGAAGGTGAAGAACAGAGCGATACCAACACCGATCATGGTTACGGCGTCGAGCAGGCCGGCAACGATGAACATTTTGACTTGCAGCATTGGAACCATTTCTGGCTGACGCGCTGCGCCTTCCAGGAACTTGCCGCCCAACAGGCCGAAACCAATTGCGGTACCCAGTGCGCCCAGGCCGATCAACAGTGCAACAGCGATAGCGGTTAGACCAACTACAGTTTCCATCTTTCCTCCCGACTTTTACGTCGTATGGTTTAGGTTTTTTAGATTTTAAAGCGGTAAAACAAATCGTTTCATGCCCTGGTGGGCACCCACCCGTTTCACCAGGTGGGACATCAGACTAGTCGAGACTGGTCTTAATGGTTCTCTTCGTGCGCCATCGACAGGTAAACGATGGTCAGCATCATGAAGATAAACGCCTGCAGGGTGATGATCAGGATGTGGAACACAGCCCACGCCCACTGCAGAACTACGCCCAGGCCGCTAAGCCAGAGCAGACCGCTGCCGAACATAACAGCAATCAGAATGAAGACCAGCTCGCCGGCATACATGTTGCCGAACAGTCGCAGTGCCAGCGAAATCGGCTTGGCGATCAGCGTCACGAACTCCAGCAGGAAGTTGACCGGAATCAACAGCGCTTGCAGGAAAATGTTCTTGCTGCCAAACGGGTGCAGGGTCAGTTCGCCGATGAAGCCGCCGATGCCCTTGACCTTGATGCTGTAGAAAATGATCAACGCGAACACCGACAGGGCCATGCCCAGGGTAGCGTTCGGGTCAGTGGTCGATACCGCACGGAACGGAATGTGTGGATCGCCAGTGATCAGGATGGCCAGCTGAGGAATCCAGTCAACCGGGATAAGGTCGACGGCGTTCATCAGGAAGACCCAGACGAAGATGGTCAGTGCCAACGGTGCAATCACCGGGCTACGGCCATGGAAGCTGTCCTTCACGCTGCCATCGACGAATTCGACCAATACTTCAACGAAGTTCTGCAAAGCACCAGGCTGACCCGAAGTCGCCTTCTTCGCCGCCATGCGAAAAAGAAGAACGAAAATCAGACCCAACGCGACCGACCAGCCGAGAGTATCGACGTGGAAAGCCCAGAAGCCCATTTCCTTGGCTTCTGCTGCGGTGTGGGCAAAACCCCACCCGCCAGTTGGGTGCTGACCGAAGGTCAGGTTCTGCAAGTGGTGCTGGATATAGCCCGAAGCGGTTGTCTCTGCCATGGTTGCCTCAAACGCCCTAAGGTCTCGAAAGTCTTGTTCTCATCAGCAGGGGCGCGAACCAGCTGACCAGTTGGGTCAACACGAAGACACCGAATACAGCTATCGGCGCCAATGGCTTCACACCTGCGAACGTCAATGCAAAAAGCACTGCCGTCAAAATCAGTTTGCCCGCCTCGCCGGCATAAAAAGACCGGACGATGGCTTGAGCTGCTCGGGCGCCGGAAAACCGAAATGCCCTGTGAGCGAAATAAACATTGGGCAGCAAGGCTATCAGGCCTCCGCAAAGTCCCGAGTACCCGGCAACGACTCCGTGCCATTGCCAGAGCGCCAAAGTGGCAATCAGCAAAACCACGAATTGAGCCATTAACACCGGAAATACTGCCAGGCGATGGAACGGCAAGCGGTTTGGCGTGCGGCTTTCCATCACAATTACTCCCCAATGGCCGGCTGCCAGAATTCAATAACTTGGCATAATTTGTGCCGACAAAATGCGCGCAGAGTATAGGGGCGGTTCTGCCCCTATTCAACTGTCAGGTAGTGATTTCCGACTGCACGCTACATGAGTAAATGTTTCAGCGGATGTGTGCGAGCACACCCTGAAGTTCATCCAGGGAGTTATAACCGATCACCAACTGCCCTTTGCCTTTCTTCCCGTGACGAATCTGCACCGCAGAGCCTAGGCGCTCGGCCAAGCGCTGCTCGAGTCGCGCGATATCCGGGTCCGGTTTGGAAGGTTCCAGCGGCTCCGGTTTGCCACTCAGCCACTGACGAACCAGTGCCTCGGTTTGGCGCACAGTCAGGCCTCGTGCGACAACGTGTCGCGCCCCTTCAACCTGTTGATTCTCCGGCAAACCGAGCAAGGCACGTGCATGACCCATTTCCAGGTCGCCGTGCGACAGCATGGTTTTGATCACTTCCGGCAACGCAATCAAACGCAGCAGGTTGGCAACAGTCACTCGCGACTTGCCCACCGCCTCGGCGACTTGTTGCTGCGTCAGCTGGAATTCCTGCTGCAAACGCTGCAACGCGACCGCTTCTTCGATCGGATTGAGGTCTTCACGCTGGATGTTCTCGATCAGCGCCATCGCGATCGCGGTTTCATCCGGCACATCGCGCACCATCGCCGGAATGGTTTCCTGGCCTGCCTGCTGGCTGGCACGCCAGCGACGTTCGCCGGCAATGATCTCGAAACGACCGCCACCAATCGGACGCACCACGATCGGCTGCATCACACCTTGGGCCTTGATCGAATGCGCCAGCTCTTCGAGCGCCTGTGGGTCCATGTCCCGGCGTGGCTGGTATTTGCCGCGCTGGATCAGGTCAAGCGGCAAATGCTGCAACTCACGTTGATCGGCTTGCACCGCTTGTTCTTCCAGCGAGCTGACAGTCGGACCGCTCAGCAGTGCATCCAGTCCACGTCCGAGACCTCGTTTCTTGACGGCCATGGGGATTCCTTAAGTTGGCTGAGCAGCGGCGGTGCGTGAGTTTTTGCGCTGACGACGAACCATCTCGCCCGCCAATGCCAGATAAGCGATGGCGCCCCGCGACGACTTGTCGTACGCCAATGCAGGCATGCCGTAGCTCGGTGCTTCGGCCAGACGGATGTTGCGCGGAATCACGGTGTCGTAGAGCTGATCGCCGAAGTGTTCCTTGAGCTGTGCCGAGACGTCATTCATCAGGCTCAGCCGCGGGTCGTACATCGTCCGCAACAGGCCTTCGACTTTCAGGTTCGGGTTGAGCAATTCAGCGATGCGCTTGATGTTATCCACAAGGTCACTCAAGCCTTCCAGCGCGAAGTACTCGCACTGCATGGGGATGATGACCCCATCGGCGGCGACCAGCGCATTGAGCGTGAGCATCGACAACGACGGCGGGCAGTCGATCAAAATGTAATCGTAGTTTTCACGAATCGGTGCCAAAGCGCTGCGCAGACGACTTTCCTTCATCTGCATTTCCAGCAGCACAACTTCCGCGGCGGTGAGGTCGCGGTTGGCTGGTAACAGCTGGTAACCACCATGCTCGGAATAGTGCATGGCCTGGCCCAGATCGCACTCGCCAATGAGCACATCGTAAATCGAATTTTCCAGCCCGTGTTTATCCACACCGCTACCCATGGTGGCGTTGCCTTGTGGATCGAGATCGATCAACAGCACCCGTCGCTTGGTAGCGACAAGCGAAGCTGCGAGGTTGATACAGGTGGTGGTTTTGCCCACACCACCCTTTTGGTTCGCTATCGCGAATACCTTAGCCATTCTTGCGTGTGTTCCCAATCATGCCGTGCGGCGCAGTATCAGCAGATGGCGTTGGCCTTGGCAACCAGGTACGGCCAAGGCGTGTTCGCTATCGAGGTAAAAATCTGCCGGCAATGCTACCAGCTCATCGGCCGGAT
This sequence comes from Pseudomonas sp. Ant30-3, assembly GCF_000690905.1. Classification (GTDB taxonomy): domain Bacteria; phylum Pseudomonadota; class Gammaproteobacteria; order Pseudomonadales; family Pseudomonadaceae; genus Aquipseudomonas. The sequence goes on from NZ_JMCL01000011.1 coordinate 16,196, forward strand.
GAACGCCCTTCATTGCCAACCAGCGCGTATCTGCATCGCCAAGGTGGCGCGTCCAGTTGCTGAAGTTTTCCATGCTGCTGAACGCCCGGGAAATGATCCCGTTGAACGGCTGTGCAGGCTGGAAAGCTTCAACGCGACTGTGGATAACTTGCAGATTATCCAGTTTCAATTCGAGTTTGACCTGAGTCAAAAAGCGGGTTTTCTTGCCGTTACTGTCCAGGCACGTGACCTGCGACTGCGGAAACAGGATCGCCAACGGGATACCCGGCATACCGCCGCCGCTGCCGACGTCCAGCCAACGACCGTTTTCGATGAACGACATCACGCTCAGACTATCCAGCAAGTGACGCGAGACCATTTCATCCGGATCGCGCACGGCAGTCAGGTTGTAAGCCTTGTTCCATTTGATCAACAGGGCCAGGTAACCCAGCAATTGCTCGTGCTGGGCTTCACTCAACGTGACGCCGAGCTGGCGGGCACCTGTGGATAACTCTTCGGCGTGTTGCGAGGTGACCAACGAACTCAAGCGCTTTGCTCCAGCTGACGGCCCGCGCCGCGTTTTTTCAAATGGATCATCAACAGCGAAATCGCTGCCGGAGTGACGCCCGGAATGCGCGACGCCTGGCCCAGTGTCTCTGGACGGGTCGCACCGAGCTTGCCCTGGATCTCTTTGGAGAGACCGGAAATATTCGTGTAATCGATATCCACAGGCAGTTTGGTATTTTCGCTGGCGCGCAGCCGGGCGATCTCATCCTGTTGACGGTCGATGTAACCGGCGTATTTCGTCTTGATCTCGACCTGCTCGGCAACTTGTGGATCTTCCGCCCCGTCGCCAGTCACGGAAATCAGGCCCGCATAGTCGATTTCAGGACGGCTGAGCAAATTGAGCAAGTTGTATTCATGGGTCAGCGGGGTGCCAAACTTTTCGGATATCGCATTGCCCTGCTGCGTGCCGGGGCGAACCCAGGTGCTTTTCAAGCGCTGTTCTTCCACCGTAATGCTTTCGCGCTTGGTGCAGAACGCAGCCCAGCGGGCGTCGTCGACAAGACCCAGCTCGCGACCCTTTTCGGTCAGACGAAGGTCGGCGTTGTCTTCGCGCAAGATCAGGCGGTACTCGGCACGGGAGGTGAACATCCGGTAAGGCTCTTGAGTACCGAGGGTAATCAGGTCATCAACCAACACCCCGATGTACGCTTCGTCGCGACGCGGACACCAGGCGTCTTTGCCCTGGGCGCGCAGCGCTGCGTTGGCACCGGCGAGCAAACCTTGGGCACCGGCCTCTTCGTAACCGGTGGTGCCGTTGATTTGCCCGGCGAAAAACAGACCTGCGATAACTTTGGTTTCCAGGTTGTATTTCAGATCACGCGGGTCGAAATAGTCGTACTCGATGGCGTAGCCAGGGCGAACGATGTGCGCATTTTCCATGCCGCGAATCGATTGCACGATCTGCAATTGCACGTCGAACGGCAAGGATGTGGAAATCCCGTTCGGGTACAGCTCGTGAGTGGTCAGGCCTTCCGGTTCGATGAAGACCTGATGGCTTTCCTTGTCGGCAAAGCGATGAATCTTGTCTTCGATCGACGGGCAATAACGCGGGCCAATGCCTTCGATCAAACCGGCATCGGAATACATCGGCGAACGGTCGAGGTTGGCCGCGATGATTTCGTGTGTCCGCGCATTCGTGTGGGTAATCCAGCAGCTCACCTGCTTAGGATGCTGTTCCCTGGAGCCCATGAACGACATCACCGGGATCGGCGTATCGCCTGCCTGCTCGGTCATCACCGAGAAATCCACAGAACGGCCGTCGATACGCGGCGGTGTCCCGGTTTTCAGGCGTCCGACGCGCAGAGGCAATTCGCGCAAACGATGAGCCAGGGCAATCGACGGAGGATCACCAGCACGACCGCCGGAATAATTGTGCATGCCGATGTGGATAAGTCCGCCAAGGAACGTGCCGGTGGTCAAAACCACGGAATCGGCGAGGAAACGCAGGCCCATTTGGGTGACGACACCACGGACCTGCTCCTGCTCGACGATCAAGTCATCAGCGGCTTGTTGAAATATCCACAGGTTCGGCTGGTTTTCCAGTGTTTCGCGAACGGCAGCCTTGTACAGAACCCGGTCAGCCTGTGCGCGAGTTGCACGGACGGCCGGGCCTTTACGGCTGTTCAGCACGCGAAATTGAATACCACCTTTGTCGGTAGCCATGGCCATCGCGCCGCCGAGGGCATCGATTTCCTTGACCAGATGGCTTTTGCCAATCCCGCCAATGGCCGGGTTGCAGCTCATGGCACCGAGGGTTTCCACGTTATGCGTCAGCAACAGGGTTTTTGCCCCCATGCGTGCAGACGCCAGTGCTGCCTCGGTACCGGCATGACCGCCACCGATGACGATCACTTCAAAACGGGAAGGGAAATCCACCACGCACCTCGTGCCTGCTTCAAATCAGGTAATCAGAAAATAGTAAGAGCACAGGTTTTCGAACCTGGTCGGCAAGTATAGGGACTTCGCCCTCCCTAAAGAACCCTTTGCACAAAATTCGACCAGCTGTGGAAAACCCGCGGTTATAGAAATTAAAAAGAAAGAAATTTATTAAATCTTTGTTTTTATGTTTATTTCTACTGAGCATGTTTTCTGTGGATAGATCTCTGTATCCCTTTATTCACGCTGTGTACAGAGATTCAAAACCCTGTGCCCATATGGCCATAAGCGCGTTGGATAACCGGTTTAAGCCTGTGGATGAATGGGGTGCTTATCCACAGGGGCAGTTATCTGCAGTTTTCACGCCCTGTTATCAACTGATCTTAGGGGCAGTTATTCACAGGGCTTAAACCCGGAAAATGTGTAGAACGGAGAATTGCAGGCGCGAAAAATCCGCATGAGCTGAAGAATCTGCTCGGCAGGGAGGGAAATGTTTTCATGAAAAGACAAGACAGACAGGCGCGTTACACCTGTCTGGGGATCGGAGGAAGGTCTATTTACCGATGCAGAAGCTGGAAAATATCCTGCCCAGCAGATCATCGGAGCTGAAGGCGCCGGTGATTTCACTTAAAGAATGCTGCGCTTGTCGAAGATCTTCGGCCAGCAGTTCTCCGGCTCCAGCCAAGGTCAGTTGTGCACGACCATGCTCAAGGGAAGCGCTGGCATGGCGTAGCGCGTCTAGGTGACGCCTGCGAGCACTGAAGCTGCTCTCTGACGTCTGCTCATAGCCCATGCAGGCCTTGAGGTGTTCGCGCAGTAACTCCAGTCCTTCACCGGCCGACCTGGCGCTCAAGCTTAAAGTGACGTGGCCATCGTCACTGACCTCCATCGCAATGGCTTCACCGGTCAGATCTGCCTTGTTTCGAATTAGCGTAACCTTCGCCGGGTCGGGGCGGACCTCGAGAAACTCAGGCCACAACGCAAAAGGATCCAGCGCTTCAGGGGCAGTGGCGTCGACGACCAATAACACCCGGTCGGCTTCTCCAATGGCTTTCAGCGCCCGCTCGACGCCGATCTTCTCAACCTGGTCATCGGTAGCGCGCAGGCCTGCAGTGTCGACCACATGCAGCGGCATACCATCGATGTGGATATGTTCGCGGAGAATGTCACGGGTAGTGCCGGCAATCTCAGTGACGATCGCAGCCTCGCGGCCGGCCAAAGCATTTAACAGGCTGGATTTGCCGGCATTCGGTCGTCCGGCAATCACCACCGTCATGCCGTCACGCAGCAATGCCCCCTGCCCGGCTTCACGCAGCACGGTGGATAACTCCTCGCGAACTTTGTCGAGCATGCTCAGGACGTGGCCGTCCGCGAGAAAGTCGATTTCTTCTTCCGGAAAGTCGATTGCGGCCTCGACATAGATGCGCAGTCCGATCAATTGCTCGGTCAGGCTATGCACACGCTCGGAAAAGGCGCCCTGCAACGATCGCAATGCATTGCGCGCAGCCTGTGCTGAACTCGCCTCGATCAGGTCTGCGATAGCTTCAGCCTGTGCCAAGTCGAGCTTGTCATTGAGGAAGGCCCGCTCGCTGAATTCCCCCGGGCGAGCAAGACGGCAGCCCAGTTCAAGGCAACGCTTGAGCAGCATGTCCAGCACAACCGGACCACCATGACCTTGAAGCTCCAGCACATCCTCACCGGTAAATGAGTTCGGACCGGGGAAATACAGGGCGATGCCCTGATCCAGTACCTCATCGTCTTCACCGAGGAATGCGCCATAGTGGGCAAAGCGCGGTTTTAACTCACGACCGCTGAAAGCCTTGGCCGCGGCGCTCGCCAGCGGCCCGGAAATACGGACAATGCCCACGCCGCCGCGACCTTGGGCGGTGGCGACGGCAGCAATGGTTTCACGAGGTACGCTCATAAACCGGTTTCCCGATAAAGTGACAGATAGCAAAACGCCCCACTAGGGGGCGTTTTGAGTGGTGTTGTCCACAGAGTAAGTTACGCCTCGGCTTTTTTCGCAGCCAATTCGACTTTACGCGTGATGTACCACTGTTGGGCGATGGACAGGCAGTTGTTGACTACCCAGTACAGCACCAGACCAGCCGGGAACCACAGGAAGAAGAAGGTGAAGATGATTGGCATCATTTTCATGACCTTCGCCTGCATTGGATCCGGAGGAGTCGGGTTCAACTGCTGCTGGATGAACATGGTGGCACCCATGATGATCGGCAGAATGAAGAACGGATCCTTGATCGACAGGTCAGTAATCCACAGCATGAACGGCGCTTGGCGCATTTCGACGCTTTCGAGCAGAACCCAGTACAGCGACAGGAAAACCGGCATCTGCACGAGGATTGGCAAGCAACCACCCAGCGGATTGATTTTCTCTTTCTTGTACAGCTCCATCATGGCTTGCGACATTTTCTGCCGGTCATCGCCATGTTGCTCTTTCAAGGCAGCGAGTTTCGGCGCCACTGCACGCATGCGCGCCATGGATTTGTAGCTGGCGGCCGACAGCGGGAAGAAGATCCCTTTGATCAGCATGGTCAGGAAAATAATCGACCAGCCCCAGTTACCAACGAGCGCGTGGATGTGTTGCAGCAGCCAGAAGATTGGCTGGGCAATGAACCACAGAATGCCGTAATCGACAGTCAGCTCCAGACCTGGGGATAACTCTTTCAGCACAGCCTGGCTTTTCGGGCCGGCGTACAGAACGGCACTGGTTTCGGCTTTGGCACCTGGCGCGACGGACATTGCCGGGCCGGTGTAACCAATGATGTAGTTGCCTTTGCTGTCTTTACGGGTCTGGACGACGTTGTTTTCGCCCTTGGCCGGAATCCACGCAGTCACGAAGTAGTGCTGCAACCAGGCAACCCAACCACCGCTGACGGTTTCCTTCAACTGCGCCTTGTCCATGTCCTTCATGGACACTTTCTTGTACGGCTCGCCACTTGTCCACAGGGCTGCGCCCAGGTAAGTCGCGGTACCGGTAGCGGTAGTCGAAGATGGATCGGAACTGGCGTCGCGCTTCAACTGCGCAAACATCGCACCGGACCAGGGCTGTGCGCTCTGGTTATCGATCAGATAGGAAACGGTAACGTCATACAGGCCACGTTTAAGCGTGAAACGCTTGATGTAATTGACGCCGTCCTTGCTGAACTTCAGGTCTACGACCAATTGGTCCTGACCGTCAGCCAGTTGATAAACCTTCTTCTCCGAAGCGTAAACCGGACGACCGGCCGGGCTTGCGTCCGGACCATTGGTGCCAATCAGACCGCTTTGCGCCAGGTAAGTCAGTTCACCGCCGTTATCAAACAGCTGGAACGGAATTTCCGGATGATCCTGACGACGTGGATACAGCGGCAATTTCAGCTGAGCGACATCGCCACCTTGTGGATCGACTGCCAGATCGAGCACATCCGTTTTGATCTGGATGAGGTCTTTGCTCGCAGCTACCGGAGTTTCAGTAGGTGCAGTAGCGCTGGTATCGCTTGCGGCGCGGGGAATGTCGTCACTGACAGAAGCATTATTGCCAGTCGCCGTGTCCGGTAGGCCCGGTGCGGTAGTACTGGAAGCAACATTCTGAGTCGGCAGGGCAGTCTGGCCATAGTCCTGGTTCCATTTAAGAACCATAACGTAGGACACGATTGCCAGGGCGACGATCAGGATCGTGCGTTTGATATCCATGATTACTCGGCCATCGAAGAAGAACGGGAGGTAGGGATAGGCGGAACCGGGTCATAACCACCGGGATTCCACGGATGACAGCGACCTAAACGACGAAAGGTCAGCCAGCCACCGCGCAGAAGGCCATAATTTTCTATGGCCTCTAACGCGTAGCAGGAACAGCTGGGGTAGAAACGACAGTGACTGGCCATCAGAGGACTAATGGCATAGCGATAAAACTGGATCGGAACGAGTGCCAGTTTACGCATCGGGACTGTCTACCCCTACAGTTTCGGTTTTGACTGCCGGTACTGGCGTGCTGCGTGCCAGACGCTTCCAGAGTTTGCCGAAATGCTGAATCAATTCGGGGTTTTCTACGTCGCCCAAACCTTTGCGCGCGACGATAACAATGTCCCAGCCGACCAGAGAATCCTGGTTCAGACGAAACGATTCGCGCATCAGACGTTTGAGGCGATTGCGCTCGACGGAGAGCTTGACGCTCTTTTTCCCGATAACCAGCCCAAGGCGGGGGTGATCAAGATCGTTGTTGCGCGCAAGGAGCAGGAGATTTTTCCCCGGAACCTTGCCGGTAGGGGAGTCAAAGACTGCCTTGAAATGCCGGGGAGTAAGCAGACGCTTTTCCCGACTGAAGTCCTGACTCACCTCCAGTGCCGGATTATCAAACTGCCAGACGCGCACGACCTTTGGCGCGACGACGCGACAGGACGGCACGACCGTTCTTGGTTGCCATGCGAGCACGGAAACCGTGGGTACGAGCGCGTTTGATAGTGCTTGGTTGGAAAGTACGTTTCATTGTCGTGTTACCTGGTTCGTCCACAACGGGCCGGAATGGCCCCCGTTTTAAGAGACCGGGGATTCTAGAGAAAGCAAGGCTTCAGGTCAATTTCCAACCAGCGTTTCCTTATAAATAGATCCGCGGAGGATTTTCTCGCTTCAGGCCGTCACTCAATATAAAAATTAAGAAAGAAAGTATTTAAAGCTTTTCTGTAAAGCTTATAAAAGCTAAGGGCACGATTTTCTGTGGATAACTTAGTCAACGCCTTTAAAAACGCGCTGTACAGAGAATGACAACTACAATGGAAAACGGTGTCCAGGCTGTGCTGCGCTATCGGATAACCTGTGGGTGAATCAGTGGTTTATCCACAGGCTGGTTATCCACCGGGTTTTGCCCCCACTTGTGCAACGACCTTAAGTGCGGTTATCCACAGAGCTTATTCACAGACCATTGGTCGTCTTTTTACTGTTCGCTGCAGTGGGTCATCATGGTTTCAAGGCAACCTTCGTGTGGATAAGTCGGCGCCTCATCGCTACAATGGCTGCTTGTTTTTGCCTCACCGGCTTTCGACTTAGGGGATATCCGTGTCAGTGGAACTTTGGCAGCAGTGCGTAGAGCTTTTGCGCGATGAGCTGCCGGCCCAACAATTCAACACTTGGATCCGTCCACTACAGGTCGAAGCCGAAGGCGACGAACTGCGTGTTTACGCGCCGAATCGTTTTGTCCTCGACTGGGTTAACGAAAAGTATCTGGGCCGGGTCATGGAATTGCTCGACGAGCATGGCAATGGCTTCGCGCCTGCGCTCTCCTTGTTAATAGGCAGCAAACGCAGCTCAGTACCACGTGCTGCACCGAATGCGCCGCTGGCCGCTGCGGCCTCGCAGGCTCAGATAACTCATGCCCCGGTCAATGCGCCGCAAGTCTCACCTGTAGCCGCACCGACCAAGCGCTCCACGCAAAAACTCGCCGACATGAGCGAGGAGCCGTCTCGCGACAGCTTCGACCCGATGGCAGGCGCCAGTTCGCAGCAAGCTCCGATTCGTTCCGAGCAGCGCACGGTCCAGGTCGAAGGTGCGCTCAAGCACACCAGTTACCTGAACCGTACCTTCACCTTCGAAAACTTCGTTGAGGGTAAGTCCAACCAGCTGGCACGCGCAGCTGCCTGGCAGGTCGCAGACAATCCCAAGCACGGTTACAACCCGCTCTTCCTTTATGGCGGTGTTGGTTTGGGTAAGACGCACTTGATGCATGCTGTGGGTAACCATCTGTTAAAGAAGAATCCGAACGCCAAGGTCGTGTACCTGCATTCCGAGCGTTTCGTGGCCGACATGGTCAAGGCGCTGCAACTGAACGCGATCAACGAATTCAAGCGTTTCTATCGTTCGGTAGATGCACTGCTGATCGATGACATTCAGTTTTTCGCCCGCAAGGAGCGCTCGCAGGAAGAATTCTTCCACACCTTCAACGCGTTGCTTGAAGGTGGTCAGCAGGTCATTCTCACCAGTGACCGCTATCCAAAAGAAATCGAAGGCCTGGAAGAGCGCTTGAAATCTCGCTTTGGCTGGGGCCTGACCGTTGCAGTCGAGCCGCCGGAGCTGGAGACACGTGTAGCGATCCTGATGAAAAAGGCCGATCAGGCCAAAGTCGATCTGCCGCACGATGCTGCGTTCTTCATTGCCCAGCGCATTCGCTCCAACGTCCGCGAGCTGGAAGGCGCGCTGAAACGCGTGATCGCCCATTCGCACTTCATGGGCCGCGACATCACCATCGAGCTGATTCGTGAATCCCTTAAGGACCTTTTGGCACTTCAAGACAAACTGGTCTCTGTGGATAACATTCAGCGCACGGTCGCCGAGTACTACAAAATCAAGATTTCGGATTTGCTATCCAAGCGTCGTTCACGCTCGGTCGCTCGTCCGCGTCAGGTTGCCATGGCGTTGTCCAAGGAGTTGACTAACCACAGCCTGCCGGAAATCGGCGATGTGTTTGGCGGCCGCGACCACACGACCGTTTTGCACGCCTGCCGCAAGATCAACGAACTCAAGGAATCCGACGCGGACATCCGCGAGGACTACAAGAACCTGCTGCGTACACTGACTACTTGATGAACACCAGCGCAGCTTATTAAGGCAAGGGACTAGACCATGCATTTCACCATTCAACGCGAAGCCCTGTTGAAACCTCTGCAACTGGTCGCAGGCGTTGTCGAACGCCGACAGACCTTGCCGGTGCTCTCCAACGTGCTGCTGGTTGTCGAAGGCCAGCAACTGTCGCTGACCGGTACCGACCTGGAAGTCGAGCTGGTGGGTCGTGTGCAGCTCGACGAGCCTGCCGATCCAGGTTCGATTACTGTACCCGCGCGCAAGCTGATGGATATCTGCAAAAGCTTGCCGAACGATGCACTGATCGACATCAAGGTCGACGAGCAAAAACTCGTGGTGAAGGCCGGCCGCAGCCGCTTTACCCTTTCGACCTTGCCGGCCGACGATTTCCCGACGGTAGAAGAAGGCCCGGGCTCTCTGACCTGCAGCCTGGAGCAGAGCAAGCTACGCCGTCTGATCGAGCGCACCAGCTTCGCCATGGCCCAACAGGACGTTCGTTATTACCTGAACGGCATGTTGCTGGAAGTCTCGGCGGGCATCATCCGCGCTGTGGCAACCGACGGTCACCGTCTGGCGATGTGCTCGATGCAGGCAGACATTGGTCAACCGGATCGCCATCAGGTGATCGTGCCGCGCAAGGGTATTCTTGAGTTGGCGCGTCTGCTGACCGAACCGGACGGCATTGTCAGCATCGTCCTTGGTCAACACCACATCCGTGCGACTACTGGCGAGTTCACCTTCACCTCGAAACTGGTCGACGGTAAATTCCCGGATTACGAGCGCGTGCTGCCCAAAGGTGGCGACAAGCTGGTATTGGGCGACCGTCAGGCATTGCGCGAAGCGTTTAGTCGTACCGCTATTCTGTCCAACGAGAAGTACCGCGGTATCCGTCTGCAGCTGGCCAATGGTCAGTTGAAGATTCAGGCCAACAACCCGGAGCAGGAAGAAGCGGAAGAAGAAGTCGGCGTTGAGTACAACGGCGGAAACCTCGAAATCGGTTTTAACGTGAGCTACCTGCTCGACGTGCTGGGTGTGATGACTACTGAACAGGTGCGCCTGATTCTGTCCGACTCCAACAGCAGTGCGCTGGTGCAAGAGTCGGATAATGACGACTCGGCATACGTTGTCATGCCGATGCGTCTGTAATCATGCTCAGCAGAAGCTAGATGTCCTTAAGTCGCGTCTCGGTCACCGCGGTGCGCAATCTGCACCCGGTGACCTTCTCCCCCTCCCCCCGAATCAATATTCTTTACGGCGCTAACGGCAGCGGTAAAACCAGTGTGTTGGAAGCCATTCACCTGTTGGGGCTTGCCCGTTCGTTTCGTAGCAGCCGTTTGTTGCCAGTCATTCAGTACGAGCAGTTGGCGTGCACGGTGTTTGGCCAGGTAGAGCTGGCCGAGGGTGGGCACAGTGCGTTGGGGATCTCACGCGATCGCCAAGGTGAATTTCAGATTCGCATTGATGGGCAGAACGCACGCAGCGCGGCACAACTGGCTGAGATTCTTCCGCTGCAGTTGATCAACCCTGACAGCTTCCGCCTGCTTGAAGGTGCACCGAAGATTCGCCGACAGTTTCTCGACTGGGGTGTGTTCCACGTGGAACCGCGTTTCATGTCGACTTGGCAACGCTTGCAGAAGGCCCTGCGCCAGAGAAACTCTTGGCTGCGGCATGGTACACTTGACGCCGTTTCGCAAGCGGTTTGGGACAGAGAACTGTGCCAGGCCAGCGCTGAAATTGATGAATATCGCCGCGCCTATATCAAAGCCTTGAAACCAGTCTTTGAACAGACCTTGAGCGAACTGGTTGAGCTTCAAGGTTTGACGCTCAGCTATTACCGAGGTTGGGACAAAGACCGTGAGTTGAGTGCAGTACTTGCCGGGTCTCTTCAACGGGATCAGCAAATGGGTCATACCCAGGCAGGACCGCAACGAGCCGATTTGCGCCTTCGATTGGGTGCACATAACGCAGCGGACATATTGTCCCGCGGTCAGCAGAAGCTGGTGGTTTGTGCTTTGCGGATCGCCCAAGGGCATCTGGTCAGTCAAGCCCGTCGCGGGCAGTGTATTTATCTGGTGGATGACTTGCCTTCCGAATTGGACGAGCACCACCGTCGCGCACTTTGTCGCTTGTTGGAAGACTTACGCTGCCAGGTGTTTATCACCTGTGTAGATCATGAATTATTGAGGGAAGGCTGGCAGACGGAAACGCCAGTCGCTTTGTTCCACGTGGAACAGGGCCGTATCACCCAGACCCACGACCATCGGGAGTGAAGGCATTGAGCGAAGAAAATACGTACGACTCAACGAGCATTAAAGTGCTGAAAGGCCTGGATGCCGTACGCAAACGTCCCGGTATGTACATTGGTGACACCGACGATGGCAGCGGTCTCCACCACATGGTATTCGAGGTGGTTGATAACTCGATTGACGAAGCATTGGCTGGCCATTGCGACGACATCAGCATCATCATCCACCCTGACGAGTCCATCACCGTTCGCGACAACGGTCGTGGCATCCCGGTAGACGTGCACAAAGAAGAAGGCGTTTCTGCAGCCGAGGTCATCATGACCGTGCTGCACGCCGGCGGTAAGTTCGATGACAACTCCTACAAAGTATCCGGCGGTCTGCACGGTGTAGGTGTTTCTGTAGTTAACGCGCTGTCCGAAGAGCTGATCCTGACTGTCCGCCGCAGCGGCAAAATCTGGGAGCAGACTTACGTCCACGGTGTTCCACAAGAGCCAATGAAAATCGTTGGCGAGAGCGAAACCACTGGTACCCAGATCCACTTCAAGCCGTCCGATCAAACCTTCAAAAACATCCATTTCAGCTGGGACATCCTGGCGAAGCGGATCCGTGAACTGTCCTTCCTCAACTCCGGTGTCGGCATCGTCCTCAAGGACGAGCGCAGCGGCAAGGAAGAGCTGTTCAAGTACGAAGGCGGTCTGCGTGCGTTTGTTGAGTACCTGAACACCAACAAGACTGCTGTGAACCAGGTGTTCCACTTCAATATCCAACGTGAAGACGGCATCGGCGTAGAAATCGCTCTGCAGTGGAACGACAGCTTCAACGAGAACCTGTTGTGCTTCACCAACAACATCCCGCAGCGCGACGGCGGCACCCATTTAGTGGGATTCCGTTCGGCACTGACGCGTAACCTCAATACCTACATCGAAGCTGAAGGCCTGGCGAAGAAGCACAAAGTCGCGACCACCGGTGACGATGCACGGGAAGGTTTGACCGCGATTATCTCGGTGAAGGTGCCGGATCCGAAGTTCAGCTCCCAGACCAAAGACAAGTTAGTGTCTTCCGAAGTGAAGACCGCGGTGGAACAGGAGATGGGCAAGTACTTCTCCGACTTCCTGCTGGAGAACCCGAACGAAGCCAAACTGGTCGTCGGTAAGATGATTGATGCGGCACGTGCGCGTGAAGCAGCGCGTAAAGCCCGTGAGATGACTCGCCGTAAAGGCGCGCTGGATATCGCCGGCCTGCCGGGCAAACTGGCGGACTGCCAGGAAAAGGACCCTGCCCTCTCCGAACTCTACCTCGTGGAAGGTGACTCTGCTGGCGGCTCCGCCAAGCAGGGACGTAACCGTCGCACCCAAGCCATCCTGCCGCTGAAGGGCAAGATCCTCAACGTCGAGAAAGCGCGTTTCGACAAGATGATCTCTTCGCAGGAAGTGGGCACCTTGATCACCGCGCTGGGCTGTGGCATTGGTCGTGACGAATACAACATCGACAAGTTGCGTTACCACAACATCATCATCATGACCGATGCTGACGTCGACGGTTCGCACATCCGCACCTTGTTGCTGACCTTCTTCTTCCGTCAGCTACCGGAGCTGATCGAGCGCGGTTACATCTACATCGCTCAACCGCCGCTGTACAAGGTCAAGAAAGGCAAGCAAGAGCAATACATCAAAGACGACGACGCCATGGAAGAGTACATGACGCAGTCGGCTTTGGAGGATGCGAGCCTGCACCTGAACGAAGACGCGCCTGGTATTTCCGGCGAAGCGCTCGAGCGCCTGGTGAATGATTTCCGTCTGGTGATGAAGACCCTCAAGCGTCTGTCGCGTCTGTATCCACAGGAACTGACCGAGCATTTCATCTACCTGCCAGCGGTCAGCATGGAACAACTGTCCGATCATGCAGCGATGCAGGATTGGCTGGCCAAATATGAAGTGCGTCTGCGCACTGGCGAGAAGTCCGGCCTGGTTTACAAAGCCAGCCTGCGCGAAGACCGTGAACGTAACGTCTGGCTGCCAGAGGTCGAACTGATCTCCCACGGCCTGTCCAACTACGTCACCTTCAACCGCGATTTCTTCGGCAGCAACGATTACAAAACCGTAGTCTCGCTGGGCGCTCAATTGAGCACCTTGCTGGACGACGGCGCGTACATCCAGCGTGGCGAGCGCAAGAAGCCGGTCACCGAGTTCAAGGAAGCCCTTGAATGGCTGATGGCTGAAAGCACCAAGCGTCACACCATCCAGCGCTACAAAGGTCTGGGGGAAATGAACCCGGATCAGCTGTGGGAAACCACCATGGACCCAAGCCAGCGCCGGATGCTCAAGGTGACTATCGAAGACGCCATTGGCGCGGACCAGATCTTCAATACCCTGATGGGTGATGCGGTCGAGCCTCGTCGTGACTTTATCGAGAGCAATGCTCTGGCGGTGTCTAACCTGGATTTCTGATTCGGCGGACCTGCAATACAAAAAGGCCAGCGCATATGCGCTGGCCTTTTTTTTAGCGCTATTAGTGCATTTCATGTTCATCGCGGACGACTGCTTCCGCTTGTTCCGTATCAGAAAGGGATGTGTCCCTCATGCTTGGCAGAAAGGACCTACATACCGCATATCCGGTGCTATTTATCCTACAGCCTTCTCCCACGCGCATGACTGTGGGGAGTCGTCTTAATGGAAATGGAACAGGGAGTGAGATATGCCAACACCGGCCTATATACAAATCAGTGGCTATAAGCAGGGATTGATCACCGCAGGGGCATCTACGGCCGAATCGATTGGGAACATCTATCAGGAAGGCCACGAAGATGAAGTGATGGTTCAGGCATTCAGCCATCAAATCATCATTCCCAGGGACCCCCAATCCGGCCAAGCCACCGGCCAACGTGTGCATAAGCCCTTAATGATTTCTAAGGTCTTCGATAAAGCTTCTCCGTTAATTTTGAATGCGTTAACAAGTGGAGAAGTGTTGGAAATCTGTCGTATAGATTGGTATCGAACGGCTACAACAGGCAACCAGGAGCTTTACTACAGCATTGAGCTCGAAGACGCAGTTATTGTAGATGTACAAAGCAGAATGCCGCATTGCCAGGACCCGAACATGGGTCATTTCACGCATCTCGAAGACGTATATTTCACGTACCGAAAAATCACTTGGACTCACGAAGTCTGCGGTACGTCTGGATCTGATGACTGGCGCGCTCCGATTAAAACCTGAATCCAGAGCTCAATCGCAAACACAAAAAAACCGGCTATATCAGCCGGTTTTTTTACGTCTAAAAAAAACTTATGCACCTTTTCAGGTTTTTTATGATCTCTTTAAATATGTATTAATATCATGCAGTTACAGTGATTTAATCCAGCTTTATGGCAGAACAGTACACAGGTTATCCACAAATTTCAGACAGCGATTTGATCAGACGATACCGGAGCCTGAGGCATTGGCGGTATCGACCCCATCTCCCGCTGCATTTGTTCATTCCACGCCTGAACCCGATCATTAAGTGCAGCAATGGCCCGCGGCCCGCTACCCTCGGCATACATCGGTTCGCCAATAATGACAGTGATAACGCCCTGCTTCTTCGCCCAACCACTCTTAGGCCAAAACTTACCAGCATTGTGCGCAATCGGCAGCACGGGAAGGTCGGCATTCACGGCCAACGCTGTTCCACCACGAGAGAACTTGCCAACAGTGCCGTACGGGACACGCGTACCCTCAGGAAAGATCAGCACCCAGACGCCGTCCTTGAGCAATTCATCGCCCTTCTTCGCCACATGCTTGAGCGCCGATTTCGGGTTATCGCGATCAATAGCAATCGGCCGCAGCATCGCCATGGCCCAGCCGAAAAACGGCACAAACAGTAACGAGCGCTTCAGCACCTGGCTTAATGGCTGAAAGTAAGCTGAAAGAAAAAACGTTTCCCAAGTGCTCTGGTGATTAGACTGAATCACGCACGGTCGGTCAGGCACATTTTCGGCGCCTTTGATCTCATAGCTGATGCCCAGGAAAACCTTGCTCAGCCACAGCGCACAGCGGCACCAGTAAACATTGATAAAACGGTAGCGCGCCTTGAATGGCAGAAAAGGCGCGATAAAAAAGCTCAGGCTGCACCAGAGCAAAGAGCTGGTGCCCAGCAGCAGGTAAAAGAGGAAGGTTCTGATGGCCTGCAGTATCGACATGGTGACGTTTACCGTTGCGGGCTCTGCCCGTCTATATAAAGCGCAATCCCGATCAATCCTTGGTCAGGAATCTCGAAAACGCTCTAATTGTGGATAAGTTCTGCGGCAATCGCCGCTAGATCATCAAAAATCAGTGTGCCTTCCGGAAGGGTCTTGCCCATGGTATTTTCGCCTTTTCCGGTCTTCACTAAAACTGGCTGTGAATCGACGGCTTTGGCAGCCTCCAGGTCACCAAGGCTATCCCCGACGAACCAGATACCGTTCAGCGGCACTTCATAATGCGCGGCGATGGTTTTCAGCATCCCCGGTTTTGGTTTGCGGCAATCGCAACCGTCGTCCGGCCCATGCGGACAGTAGACGATCAGCCCGACTTCACCGCCCTGCTCCGCCACCAGCGCACGCAAACGCTGGTGCATGGCATCCAGGGTCGCGAGATTGTAGTAACCGCGCGCAATGCCCGACTGGTTGGTCGCCACAGCCACCGTCCAGCCGGCCTTGCTCAACTGCGCGATGGCCTCGATCGAGCCGGGGAGCGGATTCCACTCCTCCACCGACTTGATGTAAGCGTCGGAGTCGTAATTGATTACTCCATCCCGATCGAGAATCAGCAGTTTCAAACAGTCTCACCCCAGCAGCGAAATATCGGCGACGCCGAGGAACAAGCCACGTAGACGCGCCAGCAGCGCGTAGCGATTGGCGCGGACGTTGGCATCTTCGGCGTTGACCATCACCGCTTCGAAGAATGCGTCGACCGGCTCGCGCAATGCAGCCAGGCGCGCTAACGACTCGCTGTACTGACGCGCAGCCGCCATCGGTTGCACGGCTTGATCGGCCTGTTGAATCGCCGAATACAGGGAGAACTCGTTGGCGTTGTCGAAGTACTTGGCTTCCACGACGGCGGGAACGTTGCCCTCAACCTTGCTCAACAAGTTCGAAACGCGTTTGTTGACTGCGGCGAGCGCAGCGGCTTCCGGCAACTTGCGGAACGCTTCGACCGCTTGCACACGCTGATCGAAGTCCAGCGCCGAGCCTGGCTTGAGGGCACGCACCGAGAGATAAGTGCCGACATCGACGCCTTCGTCTTCGTAGCGCGCACGCAGACGATCGAAGATGAATTCCAGCACCGCCTCGTTGAGGCCGGCCGACTTCACCTTGGTACCGAACGCCTGCACCGCAAATGCCACGGCGTCGTTCAGGTCGAGGTCGAGCTTCTTGTCGATCAGGATGCGCAACACCCCCAGCGCTGCACGACGCAGGGCATACGGGTCTTTGCTGCCGGTAGGCAACATGCCGATACCGAAAATGCCCACCAACGTGTCGAGCTTGTCGGCGATGGCCACGGCGGCACCGGTCAAGGTCGTCGGCAGCTCGGCACCGGCGCCGCGCGGCATGTATTGCTCATTCAGCGCCAGCGCGACTTCTTGCGGCTCGCCGTCGTTAAGGGCGTAGTAGTAACCGGCGACGCCTTGCATCTCCGGGAACTCGCCGACCATTTCGGTCGACAGGTCGCACTTGGAGAGCAGGCCGGCGCGGGTTGCCCACGCGGCGTTGCCGCCAATGCGCTGAGCGATGAACGCGGCCAGTCTGGAAACGCGCTCGGCTTTGTCGTAGACGCTGCCGAGTTTTTCCTGGAACACCACGTTCTGCAGGCGCAGGTTGAAGGTTTCGAGTTTCTGCTTCTTGTCTTGCTTGAAGAAGAACTCGGCATCGGTGAGGCGTGGGCGAACCACTTTCTCATTACCCGCGATGATCTGTTGCGGGTCTTTGCTTTCGATGTTGGCCACAGTAATGAAACGCGGCAGCAACTTGCCGTCCGCATCCAGCAGGCAGAAATACTTCTGATTGTCCTGCATGGTGGTGATCAGCGCTTCTTGCGGCACATCGAGAAAACGTTCCTCGAACGAGCACACCAGTGGCACCGGCCATTCGACCAGCGCGGTCACTTCATCCAGCAACGCAGGCGGAACGATCGCGGTCCCTTCCTGCAGGGTTGCCAGTTCTTCAGTGCGCTTGCTGATCAGTGCGCGACGCTCGCTGGCATCGGCCAGCACGTAGGCGGCACGCAGGTCGCTGAGGTAATTGGCCGGCGAAGTAATGCGCACGCTTTCAGGATGATGGAAGCGGTGACCACGGGAGTCGCGACCAGACTTCTGCGCCAGGATTGTGCAATCGATGACCTGGTCACCCAGCAGCATGACCAGCCACTGAGTCGGGCGGACGAACTCTTCCTTGCGCGCGCCCCAGCGCATGCGCTTGGGAATCGGCAGGTCGTTCAGGGAATCTTCGACGATGGTCGGCAGCAGGCTCGCTGTCGGCTTGCCGGCAATGCTCTGGCTGTAACGCAGTTTCGGGCCGCTCTGATCGATTTCGCTCAGGTCGACGCCGCACTTCTTGGCGAAGCCCAACGCTGCTTGCGTTGGATTGCCATCGGCATCAAACGCGGCCTGACGGGGCGGGCCATCGAGATTGATGCTGCGATCCGGCTGCTGAGTGGCCAACGCCGTGATCAGCACCGCCAGACGACGCGGCGCGGCGTAGACGGTTTTGGTCTCGTAGTTCAGGCCGGCAGCCTGCAGGCCTTTGTCGATCCCGGCAAGGAACGCATCGGCCAGGGTGTTGAGGGCTTTGGGTGGCAGTTCTTCGGTGCCCAGTTCAACCAGAAAATCTTGAGCACTCATTGTGCAGCCTCCAGCTTGGCCAGTACTTCATCACGCAGGTCCGGGGTCGCCATCGGGAAGCCCAGCTTGGCGCGCGCCAGCAGGTAGGCTTGCGCAACGGAACGCGCCAGGGTGCGCACGCGCAGGATGTATTGCTGACGCGCAGTCACGGAAATGGCCCGGCGCGCATCCAGCAGGTTGAAGGTATGGGACGCCTTCAGGACCATTTCGTAGCTCGGCAGCGGCAATGGCTGGTCGAGTTCGATCAGGCGCTTGGCTTCGCTTTCGTAGAAGTCGAACAGTTCGAACAGCTTCTCGACGTTGGCGTGCTCGAAGTTGTAGGTCGACTGCTCCACTTCGTTCTGGTGGAACACATCGCCGTAGGTCACTTTGCCCATCGGGCCGTCAGCCCAGACCAGGTCGTAGACCGAATCCACACCTTGCAGGTACATGGCCAGACGCTCGAGACCGTAAGTGATCTCGCCCGTTACCGGATAGCATTCGATGCCGCCTGCTTGCTGGAAGTAGGTGAACTGCGTCACTTCCATGCCGTTGAGCCAGACTTCCCAGCCCAGACCCCAGGCGCCCAGTGTCGGCGATTCCCAGTTGTCTTCGACGAAGCGGATGTCGTGGACCAATGGGTCAAGGCCGACGTGTTTGAGCGAGCCCAGGTACAGTTCCTGAAAGTTGTCCGGGTTCGGCTTCAGGACTACCTGGAACTGATAGTAGTGCTGCAGACGGTTCGGGTTTTCGCCGTAGCGGCCGTCAGTCGGGCGACGACTGGGCTGCACATAAGCGGCGTTCCAGGTTTCCGGGCCAATGGCGCGCAGAAACGTGGCAGTGTGGAAAGTGCCGGCGCCTACTTCCATATCGTAGGGCTGAAGTACCACGCAACCTTGCTCGGCCCAGTATTGCTGGAGGGCGAGGATCAAGTCTTGGAAGGTACGCACGGCTGGCGTAGGCTGGCTCACGAAATTCACCTGTTTCTTGGGCTGCGATTTAAAGAGCGGGAGTATACCCGATTCGTTCCTGCGCACGCCCCCTGGAGCCTTATGCCACGCTGCTTTTGGTGCACTGAAGATCCGCTGTACATGGCTTATCACGATCAGGAGTGGGGCACGCCGCTACGCGATGCGCAGGGTTTGTTCGAGTTGCTTTTGCTCGAAGGGTTCCAGGCCGGGCTTTCCTGGATCACCGTGCTGCGTAAACGTGAGCGTTATCGCCAGGTGCTGTTCGGCTTTGACGTACAACGCGTGGCGCAGATGAGCGATGCGGAAATAGAAGAATTGATGCTCGATCCGGGAATCATCCGCAATCGGCTCAAACTCAATGCGGCCCGGCGCAATGCGCAGGCCTGGCTGGCCCTGGAAGACCCGGTGAAATTCCTCTGGTCGTTCGTCGGCGGTCAGACAGTGACCAACCATTTCAAGGATCGCAGCGAGGTGCCGGCCGTTACGCCGGTCGCCGTGGAGATGAGCAAAGGCCTGAAAAAGGCCGGTTTCACGTTCGTCGGTCCGACCATTTGTTACGCGTTGATGCAGGCATCGGGCATGGTCATGGATCACACCCAGGATTGCGATCGTTACGCGGCGCTGGCGAACGGTGGTTAGAATAGCCGCCTCGCACAGCACAAGATCAGGAGTGACCTGTGGAAAAGTTTAAAGGCGCCTTGCTGGTTGGCGCTCTTCGGCTGTTTGCCCTGCTGCCTTGGCGCGCAGTGCAGGCCGTGGGCTCGGCGATTGGCTGGGTCATGTGGAAAACCCCGAATCGGTCCCGCGACGTCGTGCGGATCAATCTCTCCAAATGCTTTCCGGAAATGGACCCGGCAGAGCGCGAACGGCTGGTCGGTCAGAGCCTGAAAGACATCGGCAAGTCCCTGACCGAGAGCGCCTGCGCGTGGATCTGGCCAGCGCAACGTTCCATCGATCTGGTGCGCGAAGTCGAAGGCCTCGACGTGTTGAAGGAGGCCCTCGCCTCCGGCAAAGGCGTGGTCGGCATCACCAGTCACTTGGGCAATTGGGAGGTGTTGAACCACTTCTATTGCAGTCAGTGCAAACCGATCATCTTTTACCGTCCACCGAAGTTGAAAGCGGTAGATGACTTGTTGCGCAAGCAGCGCGTGCAGCTAGGCAACAAAGTCGCGGCGTCGACCAAGGAAGGCATTCTCAGCGTCATCAAGGAAGTGCGCAAAGGGGGGGCGGTGGGCATTCCCGCTGACCCTGAGCCGTCCGAATCGGCTGGCATCTTCGTGCCGTTCTTCGCGACCCAGGCACTGACCAGCAAATTTGTCCCGAACATGCTGGCGGGCGGTAAAGCGGTGGGTGTATTTCTGCATGCGCTGCGTCTGCCCGACGGTTCAGGCTACAAAGTGATTCTCGAAGCGGCGCCGGACGCGATGTACAGTACCGATACCGAAACGTCGTGCGCGGCCATGAGCAAAGTGGTTGAGCGCTATGTGCGGGCCTATCCGAGCCAGTACATGTGGAGCATGAAGCGCTTCAAGAAACGTCCGCCGGGTGAAGAACGCTGGTACTGATCCGGTTGTGGATAACTGTGTAGGCGCTGGTGGAGCCTGCGATCTTTTGATTCTGATTTAAAAAGAACTAAAGATCGCAGCCTGCGCCAGCTCCTACAAAAGCTCTACTGGCGATCGAGCTTCTTCAAAAAGACTGTCATTTCCTTCTCTGCCTGCTTGTCGCCATGGGCGCGAGCGGCTTCCAGCCCTTTCTCCCATGCCTCCCGTGCTCCCGCAAAATTCGCCATTGCCAGATGAGCTTTGCCCAACAGCTTCCACGCTGCTGAATACTTCGGATCAAACTCGACGCCGCGCTGGAAATGCTCGGCTGCCTTGGCATATTCCCCAAGATCGAGATAACCCTTGCCCAAGCCGAAGCGCAGCAGTGAGTTATCCACACCCTTGGCGAGCATTTTTTCCAGGGATTCGAGCATTTTGCACCTCTCTTCAGACAGCGATCGTTTCCACGCTGAGCATGACAACGATCTGGTTACGAGATCAGAAAAAGCTCAAACCCACGTGGAACAACTTCTCCACATCACGAATATGCTTTTTATCCACAAGGAAAAGAATCACATGGTCACCCGCCGCGATCACCGTATTGTCGTGCGCAATGATCACTTCTTCATCGCGGATGATTGCACCAATCGTGGTGCCCGGTGGCAGGCCGATGTTCTCGATGGCCTTGCCAATCACCTTGCTTGATTTTTCGTCACCATGGGCAATGGCCTCGATGGCTTCTGCCGCACCGCGACGCAACGAGTGCACACTGACGATGTCACCGCGCCGAACGTGTGCGAGCAACGTACCGATGGTCGCCAGTTGCGGACTGATGGCGATGTCGATGTCGCCGCCCTGAATCAGGTCGACATACGCCGGGTTGTTGATGATCGTCATCACCTTCTTCGCGCCCAGGCGCTTGGCCAGCAGCGACGACATGATGTTGGCTTCGTCGTCGTTGGTCAGCGCGAGGAAGATATCGGCGTCGGCAATATTCTCTTCCATCAGCAAATCACGGTCAGAAGCACTGCCCTGCAACACCACGGTGCTGTCAAGGGTGTCCGAGAGGTGACGGCAGCGTGCCGGGTTCATCTCGATGATCTTCACTTGGTAACGACTTTCGATGGCCTCGGCAAGACGCTCGCCAATCTGTCCACCGCCGGCGATGACGATGCGTTTATAGGTTTCGTCGAGGCGGCGCATTTCGCTCATCACTGCTCGGATGTTCGCTTTGGCGGCGATGAAGAACACTTCGTCGTCCGCTTCGATCACCGTATCGCCTTGGGGCAGAATCGGCCGGTCACGGCGGAAGATCGCGGCGACGCGGGTTTCGACGTTCGGCATGTGCTCACGCAATTGACGCAACTGCTGACCCACCAGCGGTCCACCGTAATACGCCTTCACCGCCACCAGTTGCGCTTTGCCTTCGGCGAAATCGATCACTTGCAGCGCACCGGGGTGCTGAATCAGGCGCTTGATGTAATTGGTCACGACCTGTTCCGGGCTGATCAGCACATCGACCGGTATCGCTTCGTTGTCGAACAGCTCGGAGCGCGTGAGGTACGCGGCTTCGCGAACCCGCGCGATCTTGGTCGGCGTGTGAAACAGGGTATGGGCGACCTGACACGCGACCATGTTGGTCTCGTCACTGTTGGTCACGGCCACGAGCATGTCGGCATCATCCGCGCCGGCCTGGCGCAGCACCGTCGGCAGTGAGCCGCGCCCCTGCACGGTGCGGATGTCGAGACGATCGCCGAGGTCGCGCAGGCGTTCGCCGTCCGTATCGACCACCGTGATGTCGTTGGCTTCGCTGGCCAAGTGTTCCGCCAGCGAACCGCCGACCTGCCCTGCGCCAAGGATGATGATTTTCATCCGTTCACTCCCTTAAACCGGTTAACCGCGCGCGGCGGCGATCTTGATCAGCTTGGCGTAATAAAACCCGTCATGGCCGCCTTCCTGGGCCAGCAACTGGCGCCCGTGCGGCTGCTTGATGCCGGCGGTCGTTGCGAGATCCAGGTCCCGGGCACCCGGGGTGCGAGCCAGGAAGGCTTCGATGACTTCGGTGTTTTCCGTCGGCAATGTGGAGCATGTTGCGTAGAGCAGGATGCCGCCGACTTCCAGTGTTATCCACAGCGCGTCGAGCAACTCACCTTGCAACACCGCCAGCGCGACGATGTCTTCGGGTTGGCGAGTCAGCTTGATGTCCGGGTGGCGGCGGATCACGCCGGTCGCCGAACACGGCGCGTCGAGCAGGATGCGTTGGAATGGCTTGCCGTCCCACCAGGAGGCGGTGTCGCGACCGTCGGCGGCGATCAGTTCGGCGCTCAGGCGCAGCCGTGCAAGGTTTTCTCGCACGCGCACCAGACGCTTGGCCTCCAGGTCCACGGCGACGACGCCGGCCAGTGCAGGCTCGGCTTCCAGAATGTGACAGGTCTTGCCGCCCGGTGCGCAGCAAGCGTCCAGGACGCGCTGGCCCGGCGCGAGGTCGAGCAGATCGGCGGCCAGCTGCGCCGCTTCGTCCTGCACGCTGATCCAGCCTTCGGCGAAACCAGGGAGGCTGCGCACGTCGGCAGCGGCGTCGAGAATGATGCCGTCCGGACTGTAGACGCAAGGCGTGGCGGCAATGCCGGCGTCAGTCAGCAGGCCGAGATAGGCATCGCGACCGTGGTGTCGACGGTTGACTCGCAGAATCATCGGCGGATGCGCATTGTTCGCCGCACAAATGGCTTCCCACTGCTCAGGCCAGAACGCCTTGAGGGATTTTTGCAGCCAGCGCGGGTGGGCGGTGCGTACCACCGGGTCGTGTTCCAGTTCGGCGAGCAGTGTTTCGCTTTCACGCTGGGCGCGACGCAGCACGGCGTTGAGCAACGCTTTGGCCCACGGCTTTTTCAGCTTGTCGGCACAACCGACGGTTTCGCCGATAGCGGCGTGCGCCGGCACGCGGGTGTAGAGCAACTGGTACAGGCCGACCAGCAGCAGCGCCTCGACATCGGCGTCCGCAGCCTTGAAGGGTTTCTGCAGCAACTTGGCCGCCAGCGCCGACAAACGCGGCTGCCAGCGGGCCGTGCCGAAGGCCAGATCCTGAGTGAAGCCGCGATCGCGGTCTTCAACCTTGTCCATTTGCGTGGGCAACGAACTGTTGAGGGAGGCTTTTCCGTTAAGTACAGCAGCCAGTGCCTTGGCGGCAGCCAGACGCGGGTTCATCGAGCGTCCGCCGTTTGCCCAAGAACAGTGCCTACTGCGAATTTCTCACGACGGCTGTTGAACAGATCGCTGAAATTCAACGCCTTGCCACCGGGCAGTTGCACGCGCGTCAGGCACAGCGCTTGCTCACCGCAGGCGACGATCAAGCCGTCCTTGCTGGCGCCGAGGATTTCACCCGGCGCGCCCTGCCCTTCAGCCAGGCTCGCGGCCAGCACTTTCAACGCTTCGCCGTTGAGCGTGCTGTGGGTGATCGGCCATGGGTTAAAGGCGCGGACCAGACGCTCCAGTTCAACTGCCGGGCGACTCCAGTCGATGCGCGCTTCGTCCTTGTTCAATTTATGTGCGTAGGTGGCGAGGCTGTCGTCCTGCACTTCGCCTGTCAGCGTCCCGGCGGCGAGGCCGGCGATGGCTTCAAGTACTGCGGGCGCACCGATCTCGGCCAAACGGTCATGCAAACTGCCGCCGGTGTCTTCAGTGCTGATCGGCGAGGCCACTTTGAGCAGCATTGGCCCGGTGTCGAGGCCCAGTTCCATGCGCATCACGGTGACACCACTTTCAGCGTCACCCGCTTCGACCGCACGCTGGATCGGCGCTGCACCGCGCCAACGCGGCAACAACGACGCGTGACTGTTGATGCAACCCAGGCGCGGAATATCCAGCACCACCTGCGGCAGGATCAGACCGTAGGCGACCACCACCAGCAAATCCGGCTTCAGCGCAGCCAGCTCCGCTTGCGCCTCTTCATTGCGCAGCGTGGGCGGTTGCATAACCGCAAGGTTGTTTTCCAGTGCGAGTTGTTTGACCGGGCTTGGCATCAGCTTTTGCCCACGGCCCGCCGGGCGGTCCGGCTGGGTGTAGACCGCGACGATCTCGTAAGGGCTGGCGAGCAGGGCCTTGAGGTGTTCGACGGCGAACTCCGGGGTGCCGGCGAAAACGATGCGCAGTGGCTCAGTCATGGAAACTCTCTATTACAAAGCAGTCGCAAAAGAAAAAGGCTTGCCGCAGCAAGCCTTTGCAAAGGAGGGCATCAAGCGTTCTGGCGGTGGAGCTTTTCCAGTTTTTTCTTGATTCGGTCGCGTTTGAGATTGGACAGGTAATCGACGAACAATTTGCCGTTGAGGTGATCGCATTCGTGCTGAATGCACACGGCGAGCAGGCCTTCGGCGATCATTTCATAGGGCTTGCCGTCGCGGTCCAGCGCCTTGATCCTGACTTTCTGCGGGCGGTCGACGTTTTCGTAGAAGCCCGGTACCGAGAGGCAGCCTTCCTGATATTGCTCCATCTCGTCGGTCAGTGTTTCGAACTCGGGGTTGATGAACACCCGCGGCTCGCTGCGATCTTCGGAGAGGTCCATCACGACGATACGTTTGTGCACGTTGACCTGGGTCGCGGCGAGGCCGATGCCTGGCGCTTCATACATTGTTTCAAACATATCATCGACCAACTGACGCACTTCGTCGTCCACTACGGCCACAGGTTTGGCGATAGTGCGCAGACGCGAGTCGGGAAATTCGAGGATGTCTAAAATGGCCATAAGCGTATTTGCTGCACGTGTGAGGTAAAGTCGGGTGGATGGCCTGGCGGGTCCGAAGATGCCGGCTACCGTTGTGAAACGAATCTCCCCCTTCCTTTCATGAAGCCTTTTCAGCAAAGTCTTCTCTGAAAAAGCCAGGAGCGAGCCACGAAGGCTCTGGCGTTTCACGCGAACGCACATAATAAAGGGATTCACCGCATGAGGAAATCACTACTCGCCCTGCTCCTTCTGGCTTCGGCCGGTTTTGCGCATGGGCAAGTGCAGCTCAGGGAAGGTTTTCCACAGCAATACACGGTGGTTACCGGCGACACACTCTGGGACATATCGGGAAAATTCCTCCGTGAGCCGTGGAAATGGCCGGAGCTGTGGCAGGTCAATCCACAGATCGAAACCCCCAATCTGATCTACCCTGGCGACTTGCTGACGCTGGTCTATGTCAATGGTCAGCCCCGTCTGACGCTGGGTCGCGGGGCTTCCAGGGGTACGATCAAGCTTTCGCCGAGGGTGCGTAGTTCGCCGGTGGCCGATGCCATCCCGAGCATCCCGCTGAAGTCGATCAACAGCTTCCTGCTGAGCAACCGCATCGTCGACAAGGTCGAAGATTTCGATCAGGCGCCGTACATCGTCGCGGGCGATGCCGAACGTGTGCTAAGCGGTACCGGTGATCGAATTTTTGCGCGCGGTCAATTCGATCCGGCTCAACCGGTCTATGGCATCTTCCGCCAGGGCAAGGTTTACACCGACCCGCAGACCAAGGAATTCCTCGGCATCAACGCTGACGACATCGGCGGCGGTGAAATCGTCGCTACCGAAGGTGACGTCGCGACCTTGGCACTGCAGCGCACCACACAGGAAGTACGGCTTGGCGACCGCTTGTTCAGCAGTGAAGAACGCTCGATCAATTCGACCTTCATGCCCAGCGCGCCCAAGACTGAGATCGACGGCCTGATCATTGACGTGCCGCGCGGCGTGACGCAGATCGGGGCGCTGGACGTGGTCACGCTGAACAAAGGGCAGCGCGACGGGCTCGCCGAAGGCAATGTGCTGGTGGTGATGAAAACCGGCGAAACCGTTCGAGACCGCATCACCGGTCAACCGGTGAAGATTCCCGATGAGCGCGCCGGTCTGCTGATGGTTTTTCGCACCTACGACAAGCTCAGTTACGGTTTGATATTGAACGCTTCACGCTCGTTGGCAGTGCTGGACAAGGTGCGAAATCCTTAGCCAGCTTCACAAGTTACCAACAGAGTTATCCACAGCTTGTTCCCGTTGGAACGGGGCTTTTAATGATCAAGGATGATCCATGTCGCTGACTGCTTTTGCACCGGTCTCCCCTGCGGAGCTGGAAGCCCGTTTACGTCTGCATCGTTTGCCGGAACTGGGTCCGGCGCGTTTCAAGAAACTGCTGGAAGCCTTCGGCTCAGCGTCCAGCGCCATCGCTGCACCTGCCAGCGCCTGGCGTGCTTTGGGCTTGCCCCTGGCGTGTTCAGAGGCCAGGCGATCAAGTGAAGTCCGCGACGGTGCCAGTCACGCTTTGGCCTGGCTAGAGCGTCCCGACCAGCATTTACTGATGTGGGACCAGCCGGACTACCCCGCGTTGCTGGCGGAAACAAGCGACGCGCCGCCGCTGGTATTCGTAGCCGGTGACCCCGGAATTCTGGAAAAACCACAACTGGCAATGGTAGGCAGCCGCAGTGCCTCGCGTCCCGGCATGGACACGGCGGCGGCTTTTTCGCGCAGCCTTGCCAGCGCCGGTTTTGTCATTACCAGCGGCCTCGCGCTGGGGATCGATGCCGCCGCGCACCAGGCTGCTCTGGACGTTGGCGGGCAAACGGTAGGGGTACTTGGCACGGGACTTGAAAAGTTTTATCCACAGCGCAATCGGCGCTTGGCGGACGCGATGATCGCGTCCGGTAGTGCAGTGCTTTCCGAGTTCCCTCTGGACGCCGGGCCGAGCGCCAGCAACTTTCCCCGGCGCAACCGCATCATCAGCGGTTTGTCCCTGGGTGTACTGGTGGTCGAGGCCAGTGTGGCCAGCGGCTCGTTGATCACGGCGAGGCTGGCGGCGGAACAGGGTCGTGAGGTGTATGCGATTCCGGGATCGATCCATCATCCCGGTGCTCGCGGGTGTCACCAGTTGATTCGCGACGGTGCGGTGCTGGTCGAAACCATCGAGCATATCCTCGAGGCCTTGCGCGGCTGGCAGCAGTTGCCGCTGTGCCTTGACGCGCCGACAGTCAGCCATCCTTTGCTTGAGCTGTTGCATGCCGCACCCCATACGAGTCAGGCGTTGGCAGACAGCAGCAGTTGGTCGTTGCCAAAAGTGTTGGCGGCGTTGACCGAGCTGGAGATGGATGGCCGCGCCGTCTGTGAAAACGGGCGCTGGTTTGCGCGGGTGAGCTAGGTTTTACGAGGAAGATCGGTAAACTGCGCAAAGCCTAATTCCGGAGAGTTTTTCATGGTCAACAGTTGGCGTGTGCAACAAGCCGCGCAAGCCATTCGCGCAGGGGCGGTGATTGCCTATCCAACCGAAGCGGTGTGGGGCCTGGGTTGCGACCCATGGGATGAAGAAGCGGTGGAACGTCTGTTGCTGATCAAGGGCCGGGCCGTGGATAAAGGCCTGATTCTGGTGGCCGACAACATTCGCCAGTTCGACTTCCTGTTCGACGACTTCCCTGAGTTGTGGATGGACCGCATGGCCAGCACTTGGCCGGGGCCGAATACCTGGCTGGTGCCGCATCAGAATATGCTGCCGCAGTGGATCACCGGGGTGCATGAAACGGTGGCGTTACGGGTCAGCGATCATCCGTTGGTGCGGGATTTGTGCGCGGTGGTTGGGCCGTTGGTGTCGACCTCGGCAAATCCACAAGGCCGGCCGGCGGCGCGCACGCGAATTCGCGTGGAGCAGTATTTCCGTGGGCAGATCGATTTGGTGCTCGGCGGCAATCTGGGCGGTCGCAAGAACCCGAGTGTGATCCGCGATCTGGCGACAGGGAACGTTATTCGCCCGGATTGAGACCGAGGTGGCCCCATTCGCGAGCAAGCCCGCTCCCACAGTAGATCTTCTGTGAGCACAGATTCTGTGTTCAACAATAATCGAGGGTGGGAGCGGGCTTGCTCGCGAAGAGGCCCTTGTAGACACTCCAAATCTCAAGGCAACAAGATGGTCGAGCCCGTCGTGCGCCGCGCCGACAACTCGGTCTGCGCCTTCGCCGCTTCCGCCAGTGAGTATCGCTGGCTGATATCCACCTTCAACTTGCCGCTGCTGATCATCTCGAACAGCTCATCGGCCATGCGCTGCAAATTCTCGGCATTGTTGGCGTAAGTCGCCAAGGTCGGCCGAGTGACGTACAGCGAGCCTTTCGCTGCCAGAATCCCCAGGTTCACACCGTCAACGGCGCCAGACGCATTGCCGAAACTCACCAGCAGACCACGCGGTGCAACACTGTCGAGCGACGTCAGCCAGGTGTCTTTGCCGACGCCGTCGTACACCACCGGCACTTTCTTGCCGTCAGTCAATTCCAGCACGCGTTGTGCAACGTTTTCATGGCTGTAATCAATGGTCGCCCAGGCACCGTTGGCTTTGGCCAGTGCAGCTTTTTCCGCCGAGCTGACCGTACCGATCAGGTTTACCCCCAAGGCTTTGGCCCATTGGCACGCCAGCGAACCGACACCCCCAGCGGCGGCGTGGAACAGAACCGTTTCGCCACCCTTGAGTTCATAAGTCTGACGCAGCAGGTACTGCACGGTCAGGCCCTTGAGCATCACCCCGGCGGCCTGCTCGAAGCTGATCGCGTCTGGCAGGTGCACCAGATTGGCTTCCGGCAGAACGTGAACATCGCTGTAGGCGCCCAACGGACCGCTCCCATAAGCGACGCGATCACCGGCCTTGAAGCGGGTCACTTCGCTGCCCACTGCGTCCACCACGCCCGCGCCTTCCGCGCCCAGTCCCGACGGCAGCGCCGGCGGCGGATAGAGACCGCTGCGGTAATACGTGTCGATGAAGTTCAGGCCAACGGCCTTGTTACTCACGCGGACCTGCTGCGGGCCGGGCTCGGCGGGTTGGTAATCGACATACTCGAGCACTTCGGGGCCGCCGTGTGCGCGGAACTGGATACGCTTTGCCATCAACACTCTCCCTGGGTGGTTTTGCGAAGTGCTCTATCGGACTCCTAAGCTTGATCTTCGTCAACTGCGGTGAAACAGGCTGCAGTGTTATCCTCTGCAGCAATTTGCCGCCGGCAGTAGTGTCGCGCAGCTTTGCCCGATTCAAGGTGATGACATGACGACCCGCACCGAGGCCGTGAAAGCCTACCTGCTCGACCTGCAAGATCGCATTTGCGCTGCGCTGGAAGCCGAAGACGGCGGCACGCAGTTCGTTGAAGACGCCTGGACCCGACCGGCTGGCGGTGGCGGTCGCACCCGTGTGCTGGAAAACGGCGCGCTGATCGAAAAGGGCGGCGTCAACTTTTCCCACGTGTTTGGCAGCGGTCTCCCACCGTCCGCCAGCGCCCATCGACCCGAACTGGCCGGGCGCGGCTTTGAAGCGCTGGGCGTTTCGTTGGTGATTCATCCGCACAACCCGCATGTGCCTACGTCCCACGCGAATGTGCGCTTTTTCATCGCCGAGAAAGAGGGTGAAGAACCGGTCTGGTGGTTCGGCGGCGGCTTCGACCTGACGCCTTATTACGGCGTTGAAGAAGATTGCGTGCACTGGCACCGCGTCGCCGAGCAGGCCTGCGCGCCGTTCGGCCCGGATGTGTATTCGCGCTACAAAGCCTGGTGCGACAGCTATTTCCACATCAAGCATCGCCACGAACCGCGCGGCATCGGCGGTCTGTTTTTCGATGACCTGAATGAATGGAACTTCGACACCAGTTTCGCCTTCATGCGCGCCATCGGTGACGCTTTCATCGACGCTTATCTGCCGATCGTGCAGCGCCGCAAGAACGACGCGTTCACCGCCAAACAGCGCGAGTTTCAAGAGTTTCGCCGCGGCCGCTACGTCGAATTCAACCTGGTTTATGACCGCGGCACGTTGTTCGGCCTGCAATCGGGCGGGCGTACCGAGTCGATCCTGATGTCGCTGCCGCCGCAGGTTCGCTGGGGTTACGACTGGAAAGCCGAGCCCGGCAGCGAAGAAGCGCGCCTGACCGAGTATTTCCTGCAAGACCGCGACTGGTTGGCCGAAGCCTGAACGAGGAATACCGATGGACCGTTACGTTGTTTTCGGCAACCCGATTGGCCACAGCAAGTCGCCATTGATCCACCGTTTGTTCGCCGAGCAAACCGGGGAGAAACTGGATTACACCACCTCCCTGGCGCCTCTCGATGACTTTTCCGACTTCGCTTTGGCATTTTTCCGCGAAGGTCGTGGCGCAAACGTGACGGTGCCGTTCAAGGAACAGGCATATCGTCTGGCGCACAGCCTGACCGCTCGGGCGCAACGCGCCGGCGCAGTGAACACCCTGAGCAAACTCGCTGATGGCTCATTGCTGGGTGACAACACCGACGGCGCCGGACTGGTGCGCGACCTTACGGTCAACGCCGGTTTCAGCCTAACCGGCAAACGCATTCTGCTGCTGGGTGCCGGTGGCGCAGTGCGTGGTGCGCTGGAATCTTTACTGGCCGAGCGCCCTGCCTCGGTAATCATCGCTAATCGCACGGTAGAAAAAGCCGAGTTGCTGGCCGAGTTGTTCGCCGACCTTGGGCCGGTGTCGGCCAGCGGTTTCGATTGGTTGCAGGAGCCGGTCGACCTGATCATCAACGCAACCTCTGCCAGCCTGACCGGTGACGTGCCGCCGATAGCCAGCAGCCTGATCCAGGCAGGTGAGACGGTGTGCTACGACATGATGTACGGCAAAGAGCCGACTTCGTTCTGCCGTTGGGCGGCACAGCATGGCGCCGCCGTGGCGATGGATGGCTTGGGGATGCTCGCTGAGCAAGCGGCAGAAGCCTTCTTCCTGTGGCGCGGTGTGCGCCCGGACACGGCGCCGGTGCTGGCCGAACTGCGCCGCCAGCTCGCCGCATAAATCCTGTAGGAGCCGGCTTGCTGGCGATAAGAACTGCATGAGTTCCGTAGGAGCCGGCTTGCTGGCGATGAAAACGCCGCGGTGATTCAGACAGACCGAGTTGGCGCTGATCGCCGGCAAGCCGGCTCCTACAAAGTCGCTCTCAATCCTCAAACCGGAT
This sequence comes from Pseudomonas sp. Ant30-3, assembly GCF_000690905.1. Classification (GTDB taxonomy): domain Bacteria; phylum Pseudomonadota; class Gammaproteobacteria; order Pseudomonadales; family Pseudomonadaceae; genus Aquipseudomonas. The sequence continues at coordinate 47,710 of NZ_JMCL01000011.1, forward strand.
CGGGCATTTCTCCGCGCCTTCCAGCTTTCTTAATTCCTCGATTACCGGCGGCCGCGCGCCGCGCAAGGTCAGGCTGCGACCCTGCTTGCGCAATCGCCGTGCTTCCTGATGCAGCATTTCCACACCCGAATAATCGATGAAGTTGATCTGCTGCGCCTCGATCACCACGCGCTCGGCGTGCATCCGTTGCAGGCGCACCTGCAGATAATGGCTGGCGCCGAAGAAGATCGAGCCGCCGACGCGCAGGACATCTTCATCACCATTGCGCCAATGCTGTACCCGGGGTTGCGAGGTGCGTTTCAGATAGAAAAACAACGACGCCAGCACACCCGCGTAGATCGCTGTCTGCAATTCCAGCAGCAGCGTGGCTATACAGGTCAGTGCCATGACCACGAATTCGGCGCGACTGACCCGCCATAAGGCGCGGATGCCGCGATGATCAATCAATCCCCAAGCGATCAACAGAATGCTGCCCGCCATGGCCGGGATCGCAATGTGCGCGATCAGCTTCGCCCCGAATATCGCAAACAGGGCGACCCACAACGCGGAAAAAACCCCGGCCAACGGCGAACAGGCCCCTGCTTCGTAGCTCAGCCCCGAACGCGTGAAGGAGCCGGCGGACAATGAGCCGGAAAAAAATGCGCCGACGATGTTCGATAAACCCTGCGCGCGGACTTCCTGATTCGCATCGAGCATCTGTTGCGAACGAGCGGACAGCGAGCGGGCAATCGACAGACTGGTCACCAGCCCGAGCATGCCGACGGCCACGGCACTGGGCAGCAGGCGCAGGATCAGGTCAAGGTCCAGCGGCAGCGGACTGAACGGCGGCAGGCGCCCGACAAAGGCGCTGACCAGGTGCACATGGCCGAACATCGAAGGCCACAGCCACACCAACAGCCCGCTTAAAACCAACGTTATCAACAAGGTCGGCCAGCGAGGCAGCAGCATTTTCAACGTCATGCCAACCACCACCGTTGCCACGCCCAGTAGCAGCGAGGGCTGGTCTGCTTCACCGAGGTGATGAAAGAGCATCATGAAACTGTCCAGCGCGGTGGCCTGGTTCGGCACGTCCAGCCCCAGCAGATTCGGCATTTGCCCGATAGCTATCACCACGGCCGCCCCGAGGGTGAAGCCCAGCACCACCGAATGTGAGACGAAATTCACCAGAGCGCCGAAACGCAACAGGCCGAGTAGCCACTGGAAAATGCCCGCCAGGAGGGTCAGCAGCAGTATCAAGGTGACGTAGTCCTGCGAGGCGGGCACGGCCAACGGGCTGACGCTGGCGTACAGGACAATCGAAATGGCTGCCGTCGGACCGCAAATCAGATGCCACGAAGAGCCCCAAAGGCAGGCGATCAATACCGGAACAATCGCTGCGTACAGGCCGTATTCCGGTGGAAGACCGGCAATCAGGGCGTAGGCAATGGATTGCGGTAACGCGAGGATCGCGCCGCTAAGGCCGACGATCAGGTCTCGACCGACACTGGCGCGAGTCTGCCGTGGCATCCACCTGAGGAATGGAAACAGTGAATGGCGGCTGGGTAAGGCCATGGGTCCTCTCAGGCTGGAGTTTTGCGCAAGGGTAGCAGGAGCAGATAATGGCAGGTGCGAGCTTGCTTGCGAAAAACCTGATGGCGCCTTAGGGCACCAGGCTTCCGGCGTTATCGTTAACGCCCATCGCGAGCAGGCTCGCTCCCACAGGAATCACAGGGTGATTCTCAGGTGAATCAGAGTTTGGCTTTCACCGCCGCCAAAGCCTCTTTCCCGTCAATGGTCTTCACGCCATCCAGCCACTTGTCCAGCACCGCCGGATTCGCCTTGATCCACGCCTTGGCGGCCTGGGCATTGGTGACTTTCTTGTTCACCACCTCAGCCATGATGCTGTTCTCCATGTCCTGAGTGAAACTCAGGTTGGTGAGCAGTTTGCCGACGTTCGGGCAGGCCTCTGCATAACCTTTGCGGGTTAAAGTGTGGACGCTGCCGGTGTCACCGAAATACTTCTCCCCGCCCTTCAGATAATGCATTTTCAACTGCACGTTCATCGGGTGCGGCGTCCAGCCGAGGAAGGTCACGAATTTCTGCTTCTTCACTGCACGTGAGACTTCAGCCAGCATGGCTTGCTCGCTGGACTCGACCAGCTTCCACTGACCCATGTCGAAGTCATTCTTCTTGATGATGTCCTGCAGCGAGATATTCGCCGGTGCGCCAGAGCCGATGCCGTAGATCTTCTTGTCGAACTTGTCAGCGAATTTGTTCAGGTCGGCAAAGTTATGCACACCCGCGTCCCAGACATAATCCGGCACCGCCAAGGTGAATTCGGTGCCGTCCAGATTCTTCGCCAGCTGCGTGACATCGCCGGTGGCGACAAACTTGTCGTAGAAGCCTTGCTGCGCCGGCATCCAGTTACCCAGGAACACATCCACCTGACCATCCTTGAGCCCGCCAAAGGTAATCGGCACGGCGAGCGTGTCGACTTTGGCCTTGTAGCCCATGCCGTCCAGCAGAAACCCGGTGATGGCGTTGGTCGCGGCAATGTCACTCCAGCCAGGATCCGCCATCTTCACCGTCTCGCAGCTTTGCTCGGCAAACGCCGATGCGCTGCCGAGCGCCAGTAGCCCGACCGTCAGTACTGTGGATAACTTTTGCATGGACTTCCCCTTAACATTATTGGTTTTGGCAGGGTTGTGGATAACGTGCTTTGCGCTCCAGATCATCCAGATCGATGTGGTTGCGCATGTATTGCTGACTGGCGTCCACCAGCGGCTGGTGATCCCAGCTCTTCAGCTTGCCGACCGTCAGTGCCTCGGCGACGAAACGCCGGCGACGCTGGCTGGCGAGCACCTGTTGATGAATTGTCGGGATATCCCATTTGGCCCGTGCTTCGGCCAGAAACGCTTCGAACAACAGCCGATGCTGCGGCGACTGACTCAGTTCTTCCTGTTCGCGCGGGTCGTTGTGCACATCAAAGAGTAGGCAAGGGTCGTCTTCGCTGTAGATGAATTTGTAAGCGCCACGGCGAATCATCATCAGCGGGCTGATGGTGCCTTCGGCCATGTACTCGCCAAACACCTCATCGTGGCCGCCCTGCCCTTGCAGATGCGAGACCAGCGATCGGCCATCCAGCGGCAGACCGGGCTCCAGCGAACCGCCGGCCAGTTCGACGAACGTTGGCAACAGATCCGCGGTCGAGACGGCAGCACTCACTCGGCCGGCGCCAAATTGTCCCGGCGCACTGATAAGCAGCGGCACCCGTGCGGCCATCTCGAACCAATGCATTTTGTACCAGAGCCCACGCTCGCCGAGCATATCGCCATGATCACCAGAGAAGACGATGATGGTGTCATCGATTAAACCGGTATCCTCGAGCGTTTGCAGGAGTTTGCCGACGTTGCTGTCGATATAGCTGCACGCGCCGAAGTAGGCGCGGCGCGCATCGCGAATCTTATCCACAGGCAGCGACTTGTCCCACAAGTCGTAAACTTTGAGCAGACGCTGCGAGTGTGGATCGAGGTCGGCCTGGGCCGGCGTTTCAGGCATCGGAATGTCGGCGTCGTCGTACATATCCCAGAAAGGCTTGGGAATCGTGTACGGATCGTGCGGGTGAGTCATCGATACCGTGAGGCAAAACGGCTGATCGCCGTCTTCGCGAATATGGTCGAACAGATATTGCTGGGCCTTGAACACCACTTCTTCATCGAAATCCAGCTGATTGGTACGCACGCAGGGACCGGCCTGCAACACCGACGACATGTTGTGAAACCAGGTCGGGCGCACATCGGGCTCGTCCCAATTCACCGACCAGCCATAGTCGGCCGGGTAGATATCGCTGGTCAGGCGCTCTTCATAACCGTGCAATTGGTCCGGACCGCAGAAGTGCATCTTGCCCGACAGCGCGGTGCGGTAACCGAGGCGCCGCAGGTAATGTGCATACGTCGGCACGTCGGCGGGAAAGTCGGCGGCGTTGTCGTAGGCGCCAATTTTGCTCGGCAGCTGGCCGCTGACCAAGGTAAAGCGCGAAGGCGCGCACAATGGGCTGTTGCAATAAGCGGCGTCGAACACCACACCTTCGGCGGCGAGGCGGCTGAGATTAGGCAGTTTGATAGGCGAAGGGCCGTAGAACGGCAACATTGGCGCGGCCATTTGATCGGCCATGATGAAAAGAATATTTTTGCGCTTCATGTGATCGCGGCATTCCATAGTGAATATTTATGCGAGAGTGCTGCGACCGAGCATGGAGTCCATATACTTTGTGGTAAAGCCCATGTCAGGCAATGACTAGGATAAGCACAGCTTATGTATGAAGCGTTGGGAGATTTGTCGCTGGATTTGCTCCGCGCCTTTGAGGCAGCGGCCCGGCAGCGCAGCTTTACGGCGGCGGCGGTCGAGCTTGGCACTACGCAACCGGCGATCAGCCAGCAGATCAAGCGGCTGGAGGACCAACTCGGGGCGCGATTGTTTGATCGGATCTATCGAGGCATTGAGCTGACCGAAGCGGGAACGATCCTTTTCGAGCAGGTTCAGCTCGGATTGCAGAACATCGACGCAGGTTTAAATGCGATCAGCGCGCAGCAACAGCATGAAGTCCTGCAAGTCGCCACCGATTTCGCCTTCGCCGCCTATTGGCTGATGCCTCGTTTGCACCGTTTCCATGCCGCACATCCGCAGGTGGACGTCAGCCTGGTGACCAGTGAGCGCAGCCATAACATGTTGCGCACCGATATCGACGTGGCGGTGCTGTTTGGTGATGGGCGCTTCAAGCAGGGCGAGAGTCATTGGCTGTTCAGCGAGGAAGTGTTCCCGGTGTGCAGCCCACTGCTGGTGAAAGACCGCCCTCTGCCCTTGCCTGCCAAAGCTTTGCTGGATTTGCCGCTGCTGCACTTGCGCGGGGAAAACAGCAGCAACTGGTTCGATTGGAGCGGCGTGTTTCGTGAGTTGGGCATCACTTCAGCGCCAGCGCCCGGGCAATTACGGTTCGACAATTACACCTTGCTGATTCAAGCCGCGATCGGCGGTCAGGGCGTGGCAATCGGTTGGCGGCACCTTGTGGATAACTTATTGGCCCAAGGTCTGTTGTGTCGACCGGTTACTGACGCGGTCATTTCGCGATTGGGTTATTACGTGGTGCTGCCGCAGCGTAAGCGGCGCGGGGAATTAATTCAGACATTCCTGGATTGGTTGATGGCCGAGCAGGCAAGCAGCGCGCAGTCGTTGAATGGCCTGCCGCTGCCGTCGGTTGCGGTTTGAATCAAGACGAGGCAGCCACAAAATTCACATGCTCACCTACATGCAGATTGAGGTGCAGCTCATCGGCAATCCCCACCGCTACACGGTTCAAGCGCTCGAGCGGTTCTTTCAAACCAGGCTCCAGGCTGCTGCTGACGTGGCTGAAATGCTCAATCGTCAGCCCGGCAACTCCGCGCGGCGCATTCACCAAGGTCCACTGCAGGCCACTGCTTTCCAGGGCTTCACGGATTTCTTCGGCGGCGTGACGCTGCAGCCGGTCCTCGATCTCGGGGTCGTCCAGCAGCTCGAAATCCCCTACTACAAACAATCTGGCGATGCCGGCAGCCTGCATGCCATCGATCAATGCATCCACGGCCAAGACTTGCTCTACCGGGCCTGGAACGACTTTCTCCACATGCTCGCTATTGAACGGCAGCCCCGGAGCGTCCAGCAGGCACACCACTGCCGAGCAACCCGCGACGCTTTGCTTGACCCGCTCGGCGTCAAACAGATCCCCAGTCTTGGCGCGCAAGCCGGGACGCGGCGCGAGTGCGGTCAGGTCATCGAGAATCGCGATCACTTCATGCTGACGTCGCAGCATTTCAGCCATCAGCGCACTGCCCAGGCTACTCATGGCACCATAGAGCACCACTTTCACCACCTGGGTTTCTGCATTTTTCATGGCTGAGGTCCCCTCTTGTTATGCGTATATGGCGTGTGACCTGCGCGCATCGTTGAGGGTTCGAAGATTTGGAGGGTTACCCGATGCAAGCGATCAAGGGCTATCACGCTCACGTCTATTTCAACGCCGGCACTATCGATCAGGCGCGCGCCTTGTGTGAGCAGGCGGTGCAGTTGTTCCCGGTGAAAATGGGGCGAGTGCATGAGCGCCCGGTTGGGCCGCATCCCGACTGGAGCTGTCAATTGGCTTTCGAACCGAATGCAATCGGCGACGTGCTGCCGTGGCTGGCGCTCAATCGCAAAGGCCTGGTGATATTTCTGCACCCAGACACCGGCAACGATTTGCTCGACCACACCGAGCATGCGATCTGGATGGGCGCCATGCGCCCGCTGAATCTGTCTATTTTTGATCAACAAACTCCGACGTGCCCGTCCGACGACCGGTTGTACTTCCGGTCAATGCTTTCATCGGCGAAAGGTCGGTGAAAGCTTGCGCGATTAGGATCGCCCTCACTGCCGGCAACAGACCGGTGGCCAATGCCAGGTTTTTCTGACTCGCACGGCCCATTTAACAACAACAATGGTGATCCTGATGTCCTTCGCAACCCGCCGCTTCGCTTTCACTCCGTCCGTACGTTTCGTGCTTCCCGTTCTGCGCTGACCTCGCCCGGTTCGCTCATTCCCTAGCCGCGCTACGCCTGGAGTATTCCCATGCTGACTTTCCTTGGCTTCGCCATGGTCATCACGTTCATGTTCCTGATCATGACCAAGCGCCTGTCCGCGCTGATCGCTCTGATCATCATCCCGATTGTGTTTGCGCTGTTCGGTGGTTTTGCGCCGAAGATCGGTCCGATGATGCTCGAAGGCATTACCAAGCTGGCGCCGACCGGCGTGATGCTGATGTTTGCCATCCTCTACTTTGCCTTGATGATCGATTCCGGCCTGTTCGACCCGGCGGTGCGCAAGATCCTCAAACTGGTCAAGGGCGACCCGCTGAAAGTGTCGATCGGCACCGCCGTGCTGGCGCTGGTTGTCTCCCTCGACGGTGACGGCGCGACCACCTATATGATCTGCGTCGCCGCCATGCTGCCGCTGTACAGCCGCATCGGCATGAGCCCGCGGATCATGGCCGGCCTGATCATCCTCGCCGGCGGCGTGATGAACATGACACCCTGGGGCGGCCCGACCGCACGTGCCGCCAGTGCGCTGCACGTGGACCCCTCGGACATTTTCGTGCCGATGGTGCCGGCCATGCTGGCAGGCGTCGTTGCCATTCTGGCGATCGCTTACTTCTACGGCATGCGTGAACGTGCGCGTCTGGGTGAGCTGCACCTGGTGGGCGATGAGATCGATCACAGCGAAATCAGCGTTTCGCAGTTTCCGGATGCCCGCCGTCCGAAGCTGATCTGGTTCAACGCCGCCCTCACGTTGGTGTTGATGTGCACCCTGGTTGCCGGTCTGTTGCCACTGCCGGTGCTGTTCATGGTGGCCTTCAGTATCGCAATGATCGTCAACTACCCGTGCCTGCAGATGCAGAAGGACCGCATTGCCGCTCACTCCGGCAGCGTGCTGGCAGTGGTCGGGTTGATCTTCGCAGCAGGGATTTTCACCGGTATCCTCTCTGGCACCGGCATGGTCGACGCGATGTCGAAGAGCCTGCTGGCGGTGATCCCGGACTTCCTCGGGCCATACCTGGCCGTGATCACCGCACTGGTGAGCATGCCCTTCACGTTTTTCATGTCGAATGACGCATTTTATTACGGCGTGTTACCGGTGCTTGCCGAAGCAGCCAGTCATTACGGTATAACCGCGGTGGAAATGGCACGTGCCTCGATCGTCGGTCAACCCGTCCACTTGTTGAGCCCGCTGGTACCATCGACTTATCTGTTGGTGGCGCTGGCCGGGATCGACTTCGGCGATCATCAGCGCTTCACGCTGAAGTGGGCAGTGCTGGTTTGCCTGTGCATACTGGTCGCCGCATTGCTGATGGGGATTTTTCCGCTGTTCAGCACTCTATAAGCCCAAGACTCATCACGTCGGGTCCAGGCTTTGTGGTTTGAAGTCGGGACCCTTCGTGGTTTTAACAATCGCTCAAAGGAATACACATGGAATGGCTGACCAACCCTGAGATCTGGGTTGCCTTCTTGACACTGACCGCCCTGGAAATCGTCCTGGGTATCGATAACATCATCATGATTTCGATCCTGGTCAGCCGCATGCCCAAGCACATGCAGCAGCGCACCAGGATTTTTGGCCTGGCCCTGGCCATGATCACGCGGATTCTGTTGCTGCTGTCGATCACCTGGGTCATGCGCCTTACCGCCGACCTGTTCGAAATGTTCGGCCAGGGCATTTCCGGGCGAGACCTGATCCTGTTCTTCGGTGGCCTGTTCCTGCTCTGGAAAAGTTCGCAGGAGATGTACCACGCGCTGGAAGGTGAGGATGAGACTCACGATGAGCCGAGCGTCAAGGGCGGCAACTTCCTCTACACCATCATCCAGATCGCGATCATCGACATCGTGTTCTCGCTGGACTCGGTCATTACCGCTGTCGGCATGGTGTCGCATGTACCGGTCATGGTCGCTGCGATTGTTGTCGCGGTACTGGTGATGATGCTTGCGGCTGGCACTATCAGCGCATTCATCGACAAGCACCCGTCGCTGAAGATGCTGGCACTGTCGTTCCTGTTGCTGGTGGGCACCGTGTTGATCGCCGAGTCCTTCGAAGTTCACTTGCCAAAAGGCTACGTGTATTTCGCCATGGCGTTCTCGCTGGCGGTGGAAGCCATCAACATCAAAATGCGCACCGCAATGGCCAAGAAGCGCAAACAGCAGGATCCGGTGAAACTGCGTAAGGATGTTCCTGGGCAGTAACTGGATGTCTGTCGGGTAACGCAAAATCTGTGGGAGCGAGCCTGCTCGCGATAGGGCCTTCACATTCAGCATTGTTGCTGACTGACAGGTCGCTATCGCGAGCAGGCTCGCTCCCACATTGTTTTGTGCCGCCGCAAAGCTTTGGCCTCCATGACACTTTTGTTTCAATCACTTCTTTAGCTATGCGATGCTGGCGCGCAGACCGTTAGCCAACTACAGCTTAAGTAAACCAACGTAGATCGTCGCGCGGCACCGTCAACTTGTCCCTATGGGACGCTGCCACCCCAGGGGGCCTTTATGCTCACCCTGCTCAATCTGTTATCTGCCGTGGCTCTGTTGATCTGGGGCACGCACATCGTCCGAACCGGCATCCTGCGGGTTTATGGTTCCAATTTGCGCCATGTGATTGGCCAGAATATGTCCAAACGCGGCTGGGCGTTTATTGCCGGAATCATCGTGACCGCGATGGTGCAGAGCAGCAACGCTACCGCCATGCTCGTTACGTCCTTCGTCGGTCAAGGCCTGATGGCGCTGACTCCGGCGCTGGCGACCATGCTGGGGGCCGACGTGGGTACCGCGCTGATGGCGCGGGTGCTGACCCTTGATCTGTCGTGGTTGTCACCTCTGCTAATCTTCCTCGGGGTGATTTTCTTTCTGTCGCGCAAGCAGACCCGTCTTGGCCAGATGGGCCGCGTCAGTATTGGTCTGGGTCTGATCATCCTGGCGCTGCAGCTGATTGTTGAAGCGGCGGCACCGATCACTCAGGCCCAAGGCGTGAAGGTGATTTTCGCTTCGCTAACCGGTGACATTCTGCTCGACGCCCTGGTCGGCGCGCTGTTCGCGATGATTTCCTACTCCAGCCTCGCCGCCGTCCTGCTGACCGCAACGCTGGCCGGTGCGGCGGTGATCAGCTTGCCAGTGGCGATCGGTCTGGTGATCGGCGCCAACATCGGCAGCGGCATCCTGGCGTTCATGAGCACCAGCATGCAGAACGCCGCCGGGCGCCAGGTTGCGCTGGGCAGTCTGCTGTACAAACTGATCGGCCTGCTGTTGATCATTCCGGTGCTCGACCCGCTGGCGCACTGGATCGACGGCCTGGACTACAGCCCGCAGGAAATGGTCATCGGTTTTCACCTGCTCTACAACACCGCGCGGTGCCTGATCCTGCTGCCCAGCGTCGGTCCGATGGCCAGGCTGTGCGCCTGGTTGCTGCCGCAGCGACCGGAAACCAATGGCACCGCCAAACCCCGTCATCTCGACCCGACGGCCCTGGTCACGCCAAGCCTGGCACTGGCCAATGCGGCTCGGGAAACGTTGCGCATCGGTGACCTGATCGACAACATGCTCGAAGCCATGCTCGACGTGTTGAGCGGCAAACAGACTGCCGTCACCCAGCAAGTGCGACGCCTGACTGATGACGTCGAATCGCTTTACAGCGCGATCAAGCTGTATCTGGCGCAAATGCCAAGGGAAGATCTGAGCGATCACGACAGCCGGCGCTGGGCGGAAACCATCGAGCTGGCGATCAACCTCAAACTCGCCAGTGACCTGATCGAACGCATGCTGCGTAAAGTGCAGCAGCAAAAGACCTCGCAGCGACGGTCGTTTTCTGAAGTCGGGCTGGAAGAGCTGGCGGGACTGCACAGCCAGTTGATCGCCAACTTGCGATTGGGGCTGTCGGTATTTCTCAGCGCCGACAAGGAAAGCGCCCGTCAGTTGTTGCGCGAGAAACGCCGGTTTCGCGCACAGGAACGCCGCTTGGCCCACGCGCATGTCAGTCGCCTGCAACGCAAGATCGTGCAAAGCATCGAGACCAGTTCGCTGCACCTGGAGCTGATCGCCGACATGAAGCGCCTCAATTCATTGTTCTGCAGCAGTGCCTATGTGGTGCTGGAAACGTCCGACACCGGCGCGCTGGCGGCGGATGATTTGGCCGACATCACGCATTCGCCTTGAACGACTGGCGGCAGGGTTAGTCAGTAACTTTGGTTCCGGTTCAAGATCATCCGAGCAAGCTCGCCCCGCACCTTACAGGTAGGAGCAAGCTTGCTCGCGATGGTTGCCCGGAAAGCGACACGGATCTCCAATCAGTCGTATGGAAGCTCGCTATGCGTTGTCTGTTGCTCGCCTGTCTATTGCTTGGCTCACTTCCCGCGTTCGCCCTGGATCGTTTTCAGGTCGAAGGTTACACGCTGCCCAACGGCCTGCAATTGCTGCTCAAACCCGGCACAGAGCGCGGGCACGTGGCGATCCGCCTGGTGGTCGGCGTTGGCATGGATGATTTCGCCTGCAACGAAAAAGAGCTGCCGCACCTGCTTGAACATCTGCTGTTCAGCGGCATAGATGCGGCGGGCGAAGGCGGTCTGGAGGAGCGCATGCAAGCACTGGGCGGTGAATGGAACGCTTTCACCAGCAACGCCGACACCACCTTCGTAATTGAAGCACCGGCGAAAAACCAGCGCAAAGTCCTCGACCTTCTCCTCGCGCTGCTGACCCAGACACGCATCGATGACAACGCTATCAATGCCGCCAAACAAGTGGTTGAGCGTGAGGAAGGGGGTCACTACACGCACTTGCAGCGTTGGCTCGATCGCCAGGACCTCGGGCACACGGCCAGCAATCAGCTGGCAATTGAGCTCGGCCTGAAATGCCCGGAGCGCGCCGAGGTCGACCACCTCACCCAAGAGCAACTCGAAACCGTGCGCGCGGCCTGGTATGCACCCAACAACATGACCCTGATTATCGTCGGTGACCTTGAGCGCTTGCTACCGGCTTATCTGGAGCGGGCCTGGGGCGCACTGGAACCCGTAGACCCCACCGATCACCCGCCACTGCCGGAGATCAATGCCAGCGCGGCGCATGAGCGTACGCTGAGCCACGGTCTGGTCGGCGGAAGCGCCAAATTGCATTGGTTGGTGCCGGAACCGGTGCTGGAAAATCAGCACGATCAAACCTTCGATTTGCTCAAGGATTACCTGGATTGGGCGCTCTATCGACAGCTGCGCCTGAGCCATGGTTTGTCCTACGGGCCTTCCGCCGAGCGCGAACTGTTCGGCGGGGTCGGCTTCATGAGCCTCAACGCTGACCTGGAGCGCGACGACGTGCCCCAGGCCGAACAGGTGCTGGAACAGTTGAAGGCCGAGCTGCTCAAGGACGGCTTGAATGCCGAAACCTTCGACCGTCTCAAGCAGGCTGCCATCGCCCGTCAGGCCTGGGCAGTTCAAGGCAACAGCGCGTTGGCCGATTACTATTGGAGCGCTTTGGGAAATTATCAGGACGGCCGTTTCGCCGACCCTGCCAGAGAGCTCAAGGGCGTGACGCTGGCCGAGGCCAACGAGGCCATGCGTGAATTGCTCAAGCAGCCCGGTTATCTGCGAGTCGAGAAGCCACTGATGAGTGACGATCAGTTTGTCTGGGCGGTTGCCGGGAGCCTGGCGCTGGTCGTGCTGGTGCTGTTGAGTTGGCGTGTTTATCGCCGTCGGTAGCCATCCTGTGCTGCAGGGAATTTTGTGGCGAGGGGATTTATCCCCGTGGGTTGCGAAGCGGCCCTATTCACACGTTTTGCGACTGCTGCGCAGTCGAACGGGGATAAATCCCCTCGCCACAGTAAGTGTTCCATTACGGATTTTGTGTTTGATCAAAGTGACTGCCTCTCCTCGCCACGCCGCCCCA